>CALRWS020000033.1:0-60630 GCA_943371935.1 Chitinophaga pinensis
GCACGGCTTTTGTCGGATCTTCATCCCGGCAAAGGCCGGGATCCAAGGGGCAGGGTGGTGCGCTGAAGAAGTACGGTGTTTGGCCAGACTGTTACGAGAAAGCTCTGGCCGCTTGCAAGGTCGTCCGAAGCCCCTCTATAATGCAAGACCACTTCGCGAACCGTCCTCGGATAGTTCGCAAGTAAAGCGAAATGAAGTGCAGGACGCGCTTCGTCTTCGCCGGACAGGGAAACGTCGCAACGGCATCGCCCCCGCCCGCCCCGAATTCATTCAGGGCACCTGCGGCAGGGGCATGTTGTCGCGTCCTCGATTCCCCGTCTGGCGGGCCGGTTCTCCGGCCTGCTTTCGTTTTTGAGGTCGTGAAGTTTCCGAAGTTGCTTCAGTTGGAAATTTGCAGGATTTTCAATTACTTGGCGTCATTGGTATTCGAAAGTGTTTTCACAATAAGGGGGTTCGGCGCACCTAGCCGCCGAGCCTGTCGCTCTTTCTACGAGGAATTCCGTCATGGCGGACCAAAAGATCCGGATCCGGCTGAAAGCGTTCGATCATCGTCTGATCGACCGTTCGGCCAGTGAGATCGTCGAGACGGCGAAGCGGACCGGCGCGCAAGTGCGCGGCCCGATCCCGCTGCCGACCAAGATCGAACGCTACACCGTCCTGGTGTCGCCGCACGTCGACAAAGACGCACGCGACCAGTACGAAACCCGCACGCACAAGCGTGTGCTCGATATCGTCGACCCCAACGACAAGACCGTGGACGCGCTGATGAAGCTCGAGCTTGCGGCCGGCGTCGACGTCCAGATCAAATTGACCTGAGGCCGCCACCATGACCGCGAAGAAATATTCGTTGGGCATCGTCGGCCGCAAGGCCGGCATGAGCCGACTGTTTACCGAAGATGGCAAGTCCATCCCGGTGACCCTGATCGAAGCCACGCCGAATCGCATCGTTCAGATCAAGACCCCGGAGATCGACGGCTACAGCGCCGTGCAGATCACCGCTGGTGTCAAGCGCGCGGCGCTGATCAACAAGCCGGAAGCCGGTCACCTCGCCAAGGCGAAGGTCGAAGCCGGTCGTGGCCTGTGGGAACTGCGCGTTGAAGCCGACAAGATCGGCGACTTCCAGGTGGGCGGCGAGATCAAGGCCGACATCTTCGAAGTCGGCCAGATCGTCGATGTCCAGGGCATCACCAAGGGCAAGGGTTTTCAGGGCACGATCAAGCGCTGGAACTTCACCATGGGCGACGCGACGCACGGTAACTCGCTGTCGCATCGTTCGCCGGGCTCCATCGGCCAGCGCCAGACGCCGGGCCGCGTGTTTCCGGGCAAGAAGATGTCCGGCCACATGGGCGCCGAGCAGCAGACGACGCAGCGTCTTGAAGTGGTCAAGGTCGACGCCGAGCGCGGCCTGATCGCCATCAAGGGCGCGGTCCCGGGCGCCCCGGGCGGCGACGTCATTGTCCGTCCGACGACGAAGTAAGGGAGACGACAATGGAACTCGCCATCAATAACAGCACCAAGACCGTCTCGGTCTCCGACGCCGTCTTCGGCCGCGAATTCAGCGAAGATCTGGTCCATCAGGTCGTCGTTGCCTATCGCAACGCCGGTCGCTCGGGTACCAAGGCGCAGAAGACCCGCGCTGAAGTCAACGGCACCACCAAGAAGTCGAAGAAGCAGAAAGGCGGCGGTGCGCGTCACGGCGCGCTGACGGCTCCGATCTTCGTCGGCGGTGGTCGCGCGTTCGCGGCCAAGCCCCGCAGCTTCGCTCAGAAGGTCAACCGCAAGATGTATCGCGCCGCGATGGCCGCGATCCTGTCCGAGCTGAATCGCCAGGGCCGGATCACGATCGTCGAGTCGTTCGACATCGATACCCCGAAGACCAGCGGTCTGGTCGAGAAGCTGAAGGGCTTCGAGCTCGGCAAGCGCCCGCTGATCGTCACCGAAGACGCGTCCGAGAATCTGTTCCTGTCCGCCCGTAATCTGCCGTATGTGCAGGTCCGCGACGTGCAGGGTCTGGATCCGGTTTCGCTGGTCGGTGCCGATACCGTCCTGATGACCGCCGATGCGGTCAAGAAGATCGAGGAGTGGCTGGCATGAACGACGCCAAGCTCTATAGCGTGATCCGTGCGCCGCGCGTGTCCGAAAAGACCGTCCGCGCACAGGAAACCTCCAATCAGTACGCCTTTGAAGTCGCCACCACGGCCACCAAGGCCGACATCAAGATCGCCGTCGAAAAGCTGTTCGACGTGAAGGTCCAGTCGGTCAACGTGCTCAACGTGAAGGGCAAGAACAAGGCATTCCGCAATCGTAACGGTCGCCGTGGCGACTGGCGCAAAGCCTACGTGACGCTGGCCGAAGGCCAGTCGATCGACGTTACTACGGTCAAGGTCTGAGGACTCACCGATGCCATTGATGACATTCAAACCGACTTCGCCCGGCCGCCGCAGCGCGGTCCGCGTGGTCACGCCAGGCCTGCACAAAGGCGCCCCGCATGCCGCGCTGGTCGAGAGCCAGGGCAAGACCGGTGGCCGCAACCATCACGGTCGCATCACCACCCGCCACATCGGCGGCGGTCACAAGCAGCATTACCGCATCATCGACTTCAAGCGCGACAAGGAAGGCATTCCGGCGAAGGTGGAGCGGATCGAATACGATCCGAACCGTACCGCGCACATCGCGCTGCTGTGCTATGTCGACGGCGAGCGCCGTTACATCATCGCGCCGAAGGGCCTGAAAACCGGTGACCAGGTGATCGCGGGCAACGATGCCCCGATCAAGCCCGGCAACACCCTCCCGCTGCGCAATATTCCGGTCGGTTCGACGGTGCATTGCATCGAGATGAAGCCGGGCAAGGGTGCGCAGATCGCGCGCGCCGCCGGTGCCGGCGTCCAGCTGGTCGCTCGTGAAGGCATCTACGCGATGCTCCGCCTGCGTTCGGGCGAAATGCGAAAGGTGCCGTCCGAGTGCCGCGCCACCATCGGCGAAGTCGGCAACACCGAACACAACCTCGAGAAGCTCGGCAAGGCCGGTGCTTCGCGCTGGCGCGGCGTCAAGCCGACCGTTCGCGGTGCGGCCATGAACCCGGTCGACCATCCGCACGGCGGTGGTGAGGCGAAAGCCGGCCAGGGTAACCCGCATCCGGTCACCCCCTGGGGTGTCCCGACCAAGGGTTACAAGACCCGCAAGAACAAGCGCACGCAGAAATTCATTGTGCGCGACCGCAGGAGCTAATCGACCATGGCACGTTCACTCAAGAAGGGTCCGTTCATCGACCACCATCTCATCAAGAAGGTGGAGACTGCGGGCAACAACAAGAAGCCGATCAAGACCTGGTCGCGTCGTTCCACCATCCTGCCGGAAATGATCGGGTTCACGATCGCCGTGCACAACGGCAAGAACCATGTGCCGGTGCTGGTCAACGAGAACATGGTCGGTCACAAGCTCGGCGAGTTCGCGCTCACCCGGACCTTCAAGGGTCACGGCGGCGACAAGAAGGGCAAGTAAGACATGGCCACTATCAAAAATGCTAACGAGGCGAGAGCGGTCCTGCGTACCGCCCGCATCTCTCCGCAGAAAGCCCGCCTGGTCGCCGACCAGGTCCGTGGTCTCTCCGCCGAGCGCGCCGTGAACCTGCTCAGGTTTTCCGACAAGAAAGCCGCTGCCATGATCCGCAAGGTCGTGGAATCGGCGATCGCCAATGCCGAGAACAACCAGGGCGCCGACATCGATCTGCTGAAGGTCAAGACCATCATGGTCGATGAAGGTCCGATGCTGAAGCGTTTCATGGCCCGCGCCAAAGGCCGCGGAACCCGCATTCTGAAGCGCACCAGCCACATCACTGTGGTCGTGGGCGAGGGCAAATAAGTATGGGCCACAAAGTACATCCCACCGGTATCCGCCTCGGCATTTCCAAAGACTGGAATTCGAAGTGGTACGCGGGCAAGAAGGAATACGCCGAGTACCTCGCCGCCGACCTCCGGGTCCGCGAGATGCTGCGCAAGAAGCTGGCCGCCGCCGGGATCAGCAAGATCCTGATCGAGCGCCCCGCCAAGACCGCGCGCGTCACCGTCCACACCGCCCGTCCGGGCGTGGTGATCGGCAAGCGCGGCGAGGACATCGAGAAGCTGCGCAAGGAAATCAGCGACCTGATGGGCGTTCCGGCGCACATCAACGTCACCGAAGTCCGCAAGCCGGAACTCGATGCACAGCTGGTGGCCGAATCGATCGCCCAGCAGCTTGAGCGCCGCATCATGTTCCGCCGTGCGATGAAGCGCGCGGTCGGCAATGCGATCCGCCTCGGCGCGCTCGGCATCAAGGTCAACGTCGCCGGTCGCCTCAACGGCGCCGAAATCGCCCGCTCGGAGTGGTATCGCGAAGGCCGCGTGCCGCTGCACACCCTGCGCGCTGACGTCGACTACGGTTTTGCCGAAGCTCACACCACCTACGGCGTGATCGGCATCAAGACCTGGATCTACAAGGGCGAGATCTTCGATTTCTCCCAGGTCGGCCAGGAGAAGCAAGACGATTCTCCGCGCAACGAGCGTGGCGATCGCAACGACCGCAATGATCGCGACCGCCCGCGCGGCCCGCGTCGTGATCGCGAGGCGAGGGACTAATCATGTTGCAACCCAAGCGAACCAAATACCGCAAGGTTTTCAAAGGCCGCAATGAAGGTCTGAGCTGGAGCGCCAATCAGGTCAGCTTCGGCGAATACGGCCTGAAAGCGACCGCGACGGGGCGTCTCACGGCCCGCCAGATCGAGGCCGCACGTCGTACCATCAGTCGTTACGTCAAGCGTGGCGGCAAGATGTGGATCCGCGTGTTCCCCGACAAGCCGATCACGCAGAAGCCGATCGAAGTCCGCATGGGCTCCGGTAAGGGCAGCGTCGAGTACTGGGTCGCCCAGATCCAGCCTGGCCGCATGATCTATGAGATCGAGGGCGTAGACGAGGCAACCGCGCGCGAGGCCTTCCGCCTGGCCGCCGCCAAGCTCTCGGTCACCACCACTTTCGTGACCCGGACGGTGCGCTGATGGAACTCAAACAACTCCGTGCAAAGTCGGCCGAAGAGCTGCAGACCCACTTGCTCGATCTGCACAAGGAGCGTTTCTCGCTCCGCATGCAGAAGGCTACCGGCCAGCTCGCCAAGACCCATGACATTCGTCGCGTGCGCCGTGAAATCGCCCGCGTCAACATGTTGCTCGGTCAGAAGAAGTAAGGACTGACATCATGAATACTGAAATCAAGCCGGACACCGAAAAGAAGCAGCGTACGGTCCAGGGCCGCGTCGTCAGCAACAAGATGGATAAAACCGTCACCGTGCTGGTCGAACGTCAGGTCAAACACGAACTGTACGGCAAGTACATCCGCCGTTCGACCAAGCTGCACGCCCACGACGCCGAGAACAGCTGCAACGAAGGCGATGTGGTCCGCGTGGCGGAGTGCGCCCCGATGTCCAAGACCAAGAACTGGCGCGTCGTCGAAATCGTCGAACGCGCAGCCGAATAACCGAGGAGGCTCACCATGATCCAGATGCAAAGCCACCTCGAAGTGGCAGACAATTCAGGCGCGAAGGAAGTGATGTGCATCAAGGTGCTCGGCGGCTCCAAGCGTCGTTACGCCCACATCGGCGACATCATCAAGGTGTCGATCAAGGACGCCATTCCGCGCGGCAAGGTCAAGAAGGGCGAGGTCTACAACGCCGTCGTGGTGCGCACCCGCAAGGGCGTGCGTCGTGCCGACGGTTCGCTGATCCGCTTCGACACCAATGCCGCCGTGCTGCTCAACAACAAGCATGAACCGATCGGTACCCGTATCTTCGGACCGGTGACGCGCGAACTGCGCTCCGAGAAGTTCATGAAGATCGTCTCGCTCGCGCCCGAAGTGCTCTGAGCGGAGGAACAGACATGAATCGAATCAAGAAAGGCGACCGCGTGGTCGTCACTGCCGGCAAGGACAAGGGCAAGCAGGGCGATGTCGTGAGCGTTGCCGGTGACCGTGTGGTCGTCGCCAACATCAACATCATCAAGCGCCACACCAAGCCCAACCCGCAGGTCGGGCAGCCCGGTGGTGTGATCGAGCGTGAAGCCTCGATCCATATTTCCAACGTCATGCTGTTCAACCCTGCCTCCGGCAAGGGCGAGCGCATCGGTATCAAAGAGCTGGAGGATGGACGCAAATTGCGTGTGTTCCGCTCCAGCGGTGAGGCGGTCGACGCCTGAGGAATGCAAAAATGACGACTCGTTTGGAAGAGTTCTACAAGAATGAAGTGGTGCCGAAGCTGATGAAGCAGTTCGGCTACACGAATCCGATGCAGGTGCCGAAGCTAAGCAAGATCACGCTGAACATGGGCGTGGGCGAAGCCGCTGCGAACAAGAAGGTGCTCGAGAACGCGGTTGCCGACATGACCAAGATCTCCGGTCAGAAGCCGATCGTGACCAAGGCCCGCGTCTCGGTCGCTTCGTTCAAGATCCGCGACGGCTGGCCGATCGGCTGCAAGGTCACCTTGCGCCGCGCCAAGATGTTCGAGTTCCTCGATCGCCTGGTGAACATCTCGCTGCCCCGCGTCCGCGACTTCCGCGGTGTGTCGGGTCGCGCGTTCGACGGTCGCGGCAACTACAATATGGGCGTGAAGGAACAGATCATCTTCCCGGAAATCGACTTCGACGCCGTCGACGCGGTCCGCGGCATGGATATCGCCATCACCACCACCGCCAAGACCGACGCCGAAGCGAAGGCCTTGCTGGAAGCCTTCCGCTTCCCGTTCCGCAACTGATCTCAGGACACGCATTCATGGCAAAAACATCGATGGTGAACCGCGAAGTCAAGCGGAAGAAGCTGGCGAAGAAATTCGCTGCCAAGCGCGACGCGCTGAAGAAGATCATCAACAGCCAGGACGGCGATTTCGAAGAGAAGATGGCGGCCGCTGCCAAGCTGCAGAAGCTGCCGCGCGACTCTTCGCCGTCCCGCCAGACCCTGCGCTGCGCCTTGACCGGTCGTCCGCGCGGCGTTTATCGCAAGTTCGGTCTCGGCCGCAACAAGCTGCGCGAAGCCACCATGCGCGGCGACGTGCCGGGTCTGCGCAAAGCAAGCTGGTAAGCAACCCCTCGGGGCTGCTAGACTAGGCGGCTGTTAGATTCAGTGGGTTCCGCAGGCCGGCACGTCCGGCCTGCAGCCGTCTCCGACGGTGCTGCATCCCGGGCGACCGGATTTCCGGCGGATTCCGATTCGCCATCCAATACATACAGATTTCGCGAAAGCGGATATCGGTGCTACTCATCAAGGTGACTCTCTAATGAGCATGACTGATCCCATCGCCGACATGCTGGTCCGCATCAGAAATGCGGCCGCTGTGGGCAAGCAGACGGTGAAAATGCCGTCTTCCAAGATCAAGGTCGCGATCGCCAACGTTCTCAACAGCGAAGGCTACATCGGCGACATTCGCGTGACCCAGGAAGGCGCCAAGGCGACCCTCGAAATCGTACTCAAGTATTACGAAGGCAAGCCGGTCATCGAGCGCCTGCATCGCGTCTCGCGTTCGGGTCTGCGCCAGTACCGTGGCAAAGAAGCTCTGCCGAAAGTGCTCGGCGGCCTCGGCGTTGCCATCATTTCAACCTCCAAGGGCATCATGACCGATACGCAGGCACGCCAGCATGGCGTCGGCGGCGAAGTCCTGTGCTTCGTGGCGTAAGGAGAGCTCGCCCATGTCTCGTGTCGCCAAAAAGCCGATCACCCTCCCGAAGGGCGTCGAACTCAACATCCAGTCCGACAACGTGAGCGTCAAGGGCCCGAAGGGCGCCCTGTCGATCGCCAAGCCGGCCGGCATCGAAGTCAAGATCGAAGACGGCACTGCGCTGCTCTCGGCCAACGACGATTCGCTGATCCCGCTGACCGGTACCCTGCGTGCCATCATCGCCAACATGGTGCATGGTGTCAGCGAGGGCTTCCAGCGCAAGCTGGATCTCGTCGGCGTCGGTTACCGCGCTTCGATGCAGGGCAGTGACCTGAATCTTGCGCTCGGTTTCTCGCATCCGGTCGTGTTCCCGGCTCCGGAAGGCATCACCATCGCGACGCCTACCCAAACCGAAATCCTGGTCTCGGGTGCCGACAAGCAGCGCGTCGGCGAAGTCGCGGCGAAGATCCGCGCGTTCCGTCCGCCGGAACCCTACAAGGGCAAGGGCGTGAAGTACTCCGACGAAACCATCATTCGCAAAGAAGCCAAGAAGGCCTAATCGGGCCCATCAGCTTCCGAAGGATCAAGACCATGAGCAGTATCAAGAACACCGCCCGCCTGCGCCGCGCCAAATCCACGCGCGCCCACATTCGCGAGCTCGGCGTGCCGCGCCTTACCGTGCTCCGCACGGGCCAGCATTTGTACGCCCAGGTGTTCACCGCCGACGGCTCCAAGGTGCTGGCTGCCGCCAACACCATGCAGACCGATGTGGGTGATGGCCTGAAGAGCAAGAAGAACAGTGAAGCCGCCGCCAAGGTGGGTCGCATGATCGCCGAAAAGGCGAGGGCAGCCGGCATCGACAAGATCGCATTCGATCGCTCGGGTTATCGCTACCACGGCCGCATCAAGGCGCTCGCCGATGCCGCCCGCGAAGGCGGTCTGCAGTTCTAAGCGTCTGTTGAATGGGTGGGGTGTTGTCCCCACCCGTTGTTTGACCTGCCGATGTAGGCGACATCGGGCGCGTCCTCCGGTTCCGGGCGGCGCGAGGCATCCGAAACACATCACAACCATAAGCGGCCACGCCGCAAATTCCTCAACAACCGAGATAAAGCAATGGCAGAACAACGTGAATCGCGCGGACGCGACCGCGATCGCAACCGCGAAGAAGTCGACGATGGCATGATCGAAAAGCTGATCGCGGTCAATCGCGTCAGCAAGACCGTCAAGGGCGGTCGCCAGTTCACCTTCACCGCATTGACGGTGGTAGGCGACGGCTCCGGCAAGGTCGGCTTCGGCTACGGCAAGGCGCGCGAAGTGCCGGTCGCCATCCAGAAGTCGATGGAATACGCGCGCAAGAACATGAGCAGCGTGGATCTCAATGGCGGCACCTTGTGGCACGCCGTCAAGTCGGGCCACGGCGCTGCGCACGTTTACATGCAGCCCGCTTCGGAAGGTACCGGCGTGATCGCCGGCGGCGCGATGCGCGCTGTCCTCGAAGCGGTCGGCGTGAAAAACGTGCTGGCCAAGGCCACTGGCTCGCGCAACCCGATCAATCTGGTTCGGGCCACGCTGAGGGGTCTCGAATCAATGCAGTCGCCGACCCGCATCGCTGCCAAGCGCGGCAAGAAGGCCGAGGAGATCAAACATGGCTGATACCAAGACCGCGGGTTCCAATGGAACCGTCAAGGTCCGCCTGGTCAAAGGCCTGCGCGGCACCCAAGCCCGTCACCGTCTCTCGGTGAAGGCGCTGGGCCTGAACAAACTGAATGATGTGCGCGAACTGAAGGACAGTCCGCAGGTGCGTGGTCTGATCACGCAACTGCACTATCTCGTTCGCGTCGAGGAGTAATCATATGCGTCTGAATACACTCAAGCCCGCCGACGGCGCTCGCAAAGAGCGCACCCGCGTCGGTCGCGGTATCGGTTCCGGCCTCGGCAAGACCGCTGGTCGTGGTCACAAGGGTTCGTTCGCTCGCGCCGGCAAGGGCAAGATCAAGGCCGGTTTCGAAGGCGGCCAGATGCCTATGCAGCGCCGCCTGCCGAAGATCGGTTTCCGGTCGAAGATGGCGAAACAGAGCGCCGAAGTAATGCTTTACCAGTTGGACAAACTGGAAGGTACGATCGATATCGCCGTACTGCGCGCCGCCAAGCTGGTTCCCGCCAGCGCGAAGAAGGTGAAGATCGTGCTGAAGGGCGAGCTGACCAAGAAGCTCGTGCTGAAGGGCCTTCTGGCGACCGCTGGCGCCAAGGCGGCGATCGAGGCTGCCGGTGGCAGCGTCGAGCCGCTCGAAACCAAGGAGTAATCCGGGCATGGCGCGAAGCGCGAACGCAATCGGTGGCGTCGGTGGTGGGCTCGGTAAATTCAGTGAGCTCCGCTCCCGCCTGCTCTTCGTCGTCGGGGCATTGATCGTCTACCGCATCGGTTGTTATATCCCGGTGCCGGGCGTCAATCCCGATGCGATGCTGGAGTTGATGAAGTCCCAGGAAGGCACCATCGTGGACATGTTCAACATGTTCTCCGGTGGTGCGCTGGAACGTTTCAGCTTGTTCGCGCTCAATGTCGTGCCCTACATCTCGGCATCGATCATCGTGCAGTTGCTTGTGCAGATCGTGCCCAGCCTGAAGGCGATCCAGAAGGAAGGCGAGTCCGGCCGTCGTCGGATCACCCAGTGGTCGCGAATCGGTGCGATTCCGCTGGCGGTCTTCCAGGCTGCCGGTATCGCAACTGCGCTGCAGGCATCCGGCGCCAACAATGGTATCCCGGTGGTTTACTCGCCTGGAATGGGCTTCATTCTGACCGCAGTCGTTTCGCTGACTGCCGGTACGATGTTCCTCATGTGGATTGGTGAGCAGGTCACCGAGCGTGGCATCGGTAATGGTGTTTCGCTCATCATCTTCGCCGGCATCGTCGCCGGTCTGCCCGGTGCGGTGCTCAATACTCTCGAACAGGCCCGCAACGGCGACATGAGCTCGCTGACGGTGATCGCGATCCTGGTGATCGTGATGGTCTTCACCTACTTTGTTGTGTTCGTCGAACGAGGACAGCGCAGGATCACAGTCAATTACGCGCGGCGCCAAGGCGGCCGCAATGCGTACATGAACCAGACCTCGTTCCTGCCGCTCAAGCTCAACATGTCCGGCGTGATTCCGGCGATCTTCGCATCGTCGATCATCATGTTCCCGGCCACGGCGTCGACCTGGTTCAGCGCCAGCGGCAACGTCAGCGTCCTGCAGAAGGTTGCTCAGGCGCTTTCGCCGGGCGAGCCGCTGTATATGATCCTGTTCGCTGCGCTGATCATCGGCTTCGCGTTTTTCTACACTGCGCTGGTTTTCAACTCGCAGGAAACCGCGGACAATCTGAAGAAGTCGGGCGCGCTGATTCCGGGCATCCGCCCCGGCAAGGCAACGGCGGACTACATCGATGCCGTGCTCACCCGGCTGACCGCCGCCGGTGCGATCTACCTGGTGATCGTCTGTCTACTGCCCACGTTCATGCAGACCGAGCTCGGAACTTCGTTCTACTTCGGTGGCACCTCGTTGCTCATCGTGGTGGTGGTGGTGATGGATTTCATCGCGCAGATCCAGGCGCATCTGATGTCGCATCAGTACGAGAGCCTGCTCAAGAAGGCGAATTTGAAGGGCGGGTCACGCGGGCGCTGATATGCGCCAAGCGTTGCCTAGCCGGTGATGTAGAATCTCCTGCCCAGAGGATGGGATAGGGCATGAATAGCAGGCTTGATAGCCTGCGCCATGGACGGCAACACAGAATTTCCGCTTTCCCCCTCTCATGGGAAAGCAAGATGGGCGACTCGCGCAGCGGTCTCGGGCGTGGGTGGTTTGAAGCCAGTGTCGGCACATGAGGAGTGCCGACCGGTGGAGCAGGGGTTTCGAAAGAAGCATGTCTGCCCGCCAGCATCGATCCGTCGCCGGAGCATGGGCACTCTCCCCATGCCGGAAGGTCCGCTGGTACCTCTTGCAGGTGCCGGCGGTGTTGAGCTTCGGCCTGACCCCTTCCATGATCGCCGAGGCCCTGTTACAATTTCGAGTTCACTTAGCCCAAGTGCCCTATCCGCCGGGGAGACCCGGCCGCCAAACCAGTTGGAGATCCGCGCATGGCGCGTATTGCAGGTGTCAACCTGCCTGCCCAGAAACACGTCTGGGTCGGGCTGCAAAGCATCTACGGCATTGGCCGTACCCGTTCGAAGCAGGTCTGCGAAGCCGCAGGCGTGACTTCGAGCACAAAGATCCGCGACCTGTCCGAAGCCGAAGTCGAGCGCATTCGCGCCGAGATCGGCAAGATCACGGTCGAGGGAGACCTCCGCCGCGAAGTCGGCATGGCGATCAAGCGTTTGATGGACCTGGGTTGCTACCGCGGCCTGCGTCATCGTCGTGGCCTGCCGCTCCGCGGCCAGCGCACCCGGACCAATGCCCGTACCCGCAAGGGTCCGCGCAAGGCCATCAAGAAGTAAGGGGCATAGACCATGGCCAAGCCGGCAGCAGCAAAAACCAAGAAGAAGATCAAGCGGGTCGTCACCGACGGCATCGCCCACGTCCACGCTTCGTTCAACAACACGATCATCACGATCACCGACCGTCAGGGCAACGCGCTCTCGTGGGCGACCTCGGGCGGCGCGGGCTTTCGCGGTTCGCGCAAGTCGACCCCGTTCGCCGCGCAGGTTGCAGCCGAGAAGGCCGGCAAGGCCGCTCTCGACTACGGCGTGAAAGCGCTTGAAGTGCGGATCAAGGGCCCCGGCCCGGGTCGCGAATCGGCCGTGCGTTCACTGAACAGCGTCGGCTACAAGATCATCAACATCATCGACGTGACGCCAATCCCGCACAACGGGTGCCGTCCGCCGAAGAAGCGTCGCGTTTAACGCGGCGGCCTGAGGAGCAGAAAACACCATGGCTCGTTATATCGGTCCCACCTGCAAACTCGCCCGTCGCGAGGGCGCAGACCTCAGTCTGAAGTCGCCCGCACGTGCGCTCGACTCGAAGTGCAAGCTCGAGCAGAAGCCCGGCCAGCACGGCGCTTCGCGCAAGGGCAAACTGTCCGACTACGCCACCCAGCTTCGCGAGAAGCAGAAGGTCAAGCGTATCTACGGTCTGCTGGAACGTCAGTTCCGCAACTACTACAAGAAGGCTTCGACCAAGAAAGGCAACACCGGCGAGAACCTCCTGCAGTTTCTGGAAACCCGTCTCGACAACGTGGTCTATCGCATGGGCTTCGCCGTCACGCGTCCTGCCGCCCGTCAGCTGGTCTCGCACCGTGGCGTGTTGGTCAACGGCAAGTCGGTGAACCTGCCGTCTTACCAGGTCAAGGCCGGCGATGCGATCACGCTGTCCGAACGCGCCCAGAAGCAGATGTGCGTGCAGGAAGCGCTCAACGTCTCGTCGACCATGGATCTGACCCCGGGCTGGATCGAGGTCGACAGCAAGAAATTCAGCGGCGTGTTCAAGGCGGTTCCTGATCGCAGCGATCTGCCGGCCGACATCAATGAAGCGCTGATCGTCGAGTTGTACTCGAAGTAAGCGACGGTGAGGCGCCGCCGGTTCCGCCGGCGGCGAGACTCCCACCCCCACGGCCGTTGCGCACCGCGTTTCGGCCGCCTTCCTTGCCCGGAAGGCCCCCAGAAACACCGCCGCGGTCGCGAGACCCGGCTCCAGGAGACACCACAAGATGACGGTATCCGCCAACCAGGTCCTGCGTCCGCGCGCTCCGCAGATCGAGCGCCTTGCCGGCAACCGCGCCAAGGTTGTGATCGAGCCGCTGGAGCGTGGTTACGGCCACACCCTCGGCAACGCGCTGCGCCGCGTGCTGCTGTCTTCGATCCCCGGCTACGCCATCACTGAAGTCGAGATCGATGGCGTGCTGCACGAATACACCACGGTCGAAGGCCTGCAGGAAGATGTGCTGGAAGTGCTGTTGAACCTCAAGGATGTCGCGATCCGCATGGGCACCGGCGACACCGCCACTCTGAGCCTGAACAAACAAGGCCCGGGTGTCGTGACCGCCGCTGATATCAAGACCGACCACAACGTCGAGATCCTGAACAACGACCACGTGATCGCGCACCTGACCAAGGATGCGGCCCTCAACATGCGTCTGAAGATCGAGCGCGGTTTCGGCTACCAGCCGGCCACCGCGCGTCGTCGCCCGGACGAAGAAACCCGCGCCATCGGTCGTCTGATGCTCGACGCCTCGTTCTCGCCGGTCCGCCGCGTAGCGTACGAAGTCGAAGCGGCCCGCGTCGAACAGCGCACCGACCTCGACAAGCTCGTGCTCGACATCGAAACCAACGGCACGATCGATGCCGAGGAAGCCGTGCGCACCGCCGCCGACATCCTTACCGATCAGCTGTCGGTGTTCGGCGACTTCACGCACCGCGACCGCGGCGCCGCGAAGCCGGCCGCAACCGGTGTCGATCCGATCCTGCTCCGCCCGATCGACGATCTCGAACTGACGGTGCGTTCGGCCAACTGCCTCAAGGCCGAGAGCATTTACTACGTCGGCGATCTCATCCAGAAGACCGAAGTCGAGCTGCTCAAGACCCCGAACCTCGGCAAGAAGTCGCTGACCGAGATCAAGGAAGTCCTGGCCCAGCGAGGCCTGTCGCTCGGTATGAAGCTTGAAAATTGGCCGCCGGCCGGTATCGCCGCCCACGGGATGCTGGGCTGAGCCTTCGCTCGATCACGCATCGCCAGCATACGAATCATGATCCCGGCACCAGGGTGCCGGGGATAACCAGGAATCAGAACCATGCGCCACCTGAAATCCGGACGCAAATTCAGCCGTACCAGCGCCCACCGCGAAGCAATGTTCCGCAACATGGCTGCCTCGCTGATCAAGCACGGCCTGATCCGCACCACGCTGCCGAAGGCGAAGGAACTTCGTCGCGTCGCCGAGCCGCTGATCACGCTGTCGAAGATCGATGGCGTCGCCAACCGTCGTCTCGCCTTCTCGCGTCTCCGCGACAAGGAAGCGGTCGGTACGCTGTTCACCACCCTCGGCCCGCGTTATCAGTCCCGTCCGGGCGGTTATCTGCGAATCCTGAAGTGCGGTTTCCGCGACGGCGACAACGCTCCAATGGCTTATGTCGAGCTGGTCGACCGCCCCGAAGCCGCGGCCTGATCGCGCCTCGCCGGCTGCGCGATCGCACGGCCGGACCTCGCGCAGGGCATCACGTTCTGCGCGGCAGCGATGACGAAAACCCCGGCCCTTGCCGGGGTTTTTGCTATGGTGTTACCGGTCGCGGCGGAACTCCGGTGGTGCATTCCGGTCATTCCGTGACATTCCCTTCAGGTTGACGCGTGCGCATGCAATCGAATCCCTTCCGCTGGTCGTTCCGTTCCCAGTTCCTTCTGGGCTTCCTGCTTTGCGCGGGGCTGATCGGCTTCGCACTGTTTTCGCAGTTCCAGTGGGGCCTGTTGCCGTGTCCGCTGTGCATCTTCCAGCGCATCGCGTTCGCGGGTGCGGCTGTGGTGTTCCTGATCGGCGGTCTGCATGCGCCGAAGGGCGTCTGGGGCCGTCGGGTCTATGGCTTGCTGACGTTGATTCCGGCAGGCATCGGCGCAGGCATCGCAGGCCGGCACGTCCGGCTGACCATGCTGCCGCCCGATAAGGTGCCCGAGTGCGGCCCGCCGCTGCAGTTCATGATGGACACCAACCCGCTGACCGAGGTGATCAGGAAAGTGCTGACCGGCTCGGGCGAGTGCGCCAAGGTCGATTGGTCCTTCCTCGGTCTATCGATGCCGGCCTGGAGCCTGGTGTGGTTCGTGCTGCTGGCGGTATGGGCCTCGTATGCAGCGTTCCGCTCGCGCTGAGCCCGAAGTACTGAGGCAGAACACCGGCAAGCGACGCAAGCGATACGAAACGAACAGAACAAGATGAAACCGATCGTCCCCCACGAATGAAGAACAACGCCATGACCCGCCCCGAACCCCTGCAAGCCGTCGTTCCGCCTCCTGCCGGGTGGGCGCCGGCCAGCTGGCGCAAGCGCCAGGCGCTGCAACAGCCGAGCTACACGGACGCCGATGAATTGGAAGGCGTGCTGGGCGAGTTGCATGCCCTGCCGCCGCTGGTGACGTCGCGCGAAGTGCTCAACCTCAAGCAGCAGCTCGCGGAGGCGCAGGAAGGCAAACGCTTCCTGCTGCAGGGCGGCGACTGCGCCGAGATCTTCGACGACTGCACGCCCGAGGTGATCTCGAACCGCCTCAAGGTGCTGCTGCAGATGAGTCTGGTGCTGGTGCACGGGCTGCGGCTGCCGGTGGTGCGCGTGGGTCGTTTCGCCGGCCAGTACGCAAAGCCGCGTTCGACCGATACCGAAACCAAGGACGGCGTGACCCTGCCGAGCTACCGCGGCGACATGGTCAATGGTCCCGAATTCACACCCGAGGCGCGCATTCCCGATCCGCGGCGCATGATCAAGGCGCATGCGCGATCGGCGATGACGATGAACTTCATCCGCGCGCTGATCGACGACGGCTTCGCCGACCTGCATCACCCGGAATACTGGAATCTCGGCTGGGTCGGTCATTCGCCGCTCGCCGAGGAATATCAGAAGATGGTCGCGGGCATCGGCGATGCCGTGCGCTTCATGGAAACGCTGTCCGGCGAATCGCTACACAATCTGCGCAGCGTCGAGTTCTACACCTCGCACGAAGCGCTGCTGCTGCCGTACGAGGAAGGCGTGACCCGGCAGGTGCCACGTCAGGCCGGCTGGTTCAACCTTGGCACGCATTTTCCGTGGATCGGTATGCGTACCGCCGCGGTGGATGGCGCGCATACGGAATATTTCCGCGGCATCCGCAATCCGATCGCGATCAAGGTCGGCCCGTCGGTGACCCCGGACCAGCTGCTGCGGGTGATCGACATCCTGAATCCGAACGACGAGCCCGGTCGCCTCAGCCTGATCCATCGCATGAGTGCCAGCTCGATCGCCGAAAAACTGCCGCCGCTGCTGGAAGCGCTGAAGCGCGACGGCCGCCGCGTGCTGTGGATCTGCGATCCGATGCACGGCAACACCGAGTCGACCAGCAACGGCTACAAGACCCGTCGCTTCGTGAACATCCGCAGCGAACTGGAACAGGCGTTCGAGCTGCACGCCGCGGCCGGCACCCGCCTGGGCGGCGTGCATCTGGAGCTGACCGGCGAGGACGTGACCGAATGCACCGGCGGCGCCCGCGACATCACCGATATCGATCTGGAGCGCGCCTACCGCACCACGGTCGATCCGCGCCTGAACTACGAACAGGCCCTGGAGATCGCGATGTTGATCGTGCGCAAGCAGGCGCAGATCAACGCGCCGACGTCGCTTTAGAACGCGTTCGGTTTCAGACAGCGTCGCCGTTCGCGGCGAGCCGCCAGCGCAGGCGCGTGCCGGCACGGAACGGCACCAGCGTTCCGGCTTCGATCTCGATCTGCGCCGGTACCTCCCAGTCCACGCGCTCCAGAGTCACCGTCTCCGCATTGCGTGGTAAGCGGTAGAACGCAGGGCCATGCAGGCTGGCGAAGCCCTCCAGCCGCTCCAGCCTCCCGGCGTCTTCGAAGGCCTCGGCGTACAGCTCGATTGCAGCGTGCGCGGTGTAGATCCCGGCGCAACCGCAGGCCGATTCCTTGGCGTGACGTGGATGCGGTGCGCTGTCGGTGCCCAGGAAGAATTTCGGATCACCGCTGGTCGCGGCTTCGACCAGCGCCAGCCGGTGTTCTTCGCGCTTGAGTACCGGCAGGCAGTAGTGGTGTGGGCGCAGGCCGCCGGCGAACATGGCGTTACGGTTGAGCAGAAGATGGTGCGCGGTGATGGTCGCGGCCACATGGGTCGGTGCTTCGGTCACGAACTGCGCTGCGTTGCGGGTGGTGATGTGCTCAAGCACGACGCGCAATTGCGGGAAATCCCGCACCAACGGCGTCAGATGACGCTCGATGAACACAGCCTCGCGATCGAACACATCGATCTCGCTGTCAGTGACTTCGCCGTGCATCAGCAGCGGCAGGTCGTGCCGCTGCATCGCTTCCAGCACTGCGCTGCAGTTGCGCAGTTCGCGCACGCCGTGATGGGCATTGGTGGTGGCGTTGGCCGGGTAATATTTCACCGCGTGCACCACACCGCTGGCCTTGGCGCGGGCGATGTCCTCCGGCGCGGTCGTTTCGGTGAGATAGAGCGTCATCAACGGCTCGAAGCGCAGCCCCGGAGGCAGGGCTGCGAGGATGCGTTCACGATAGGCGAGCGCCTGGGCGGTGGTGGTGACCGGTGGATCGAGATTGGGCATGACGATCGCGCGCGCGAAGCGGCGTGCGGTATCCGGTAGCGCATGACGCAGCATCGCGCCGTCGCGTAGATGCACATGCCAGTCGTCGGGCCGTGCGATCGTCAGATGCGCGGGGGATGGGGCAGCGTTGAGTTCGCTCATGCGGGTCTTCTTCTGCAGTCCGGCGTGGTGAAGAGCATGGCGGCCACCGCCGCGCCCAGCAAGATGTCGCCAACGATCTTCGGCGTTCGCGTGCGCACAGCGCTATGGGTTGCATCTGTCGCAGTGCGCCGGATCGCACTGGCGCAGGCCATCGCTGCGCGGGAGTCGCAAGCGTTCCGGGCATGCCGCGCAGCCATGGATCTCTGCGAGGACTGCGCGGGTCGGGCGCCCGCACCAGCCGCACGGTAGACCCGTCTCCACGTCGATCCGGCCGAAGCCGGGCGCCCGGCAGCGCGGGCAGCGGCAGCGCAGGCGTTCGACCAGACGTTCGCCCAGCGTTGCGATCTGGTTCATGCGGGTCGGATTGAGGTGCGCGCGCATGTCGGTTTCGACTCGCGCCTGTCGCGTGGGTGAGCTTTCGATGCATGCCGCGATCGCGGCATCCAGCGCGCTACGGTCCCGCAGCGACTTGACCACGTGGCCTTGGGGCTCTGCGCGGACGATCAGCGCGTGCGAAGGAAATCCCCAGCGCGAAAGCCGCGTCGCGTCCAGTTCGGAGGCATGACTGATCACGCGACTGGCGAAATTGGTTTCATGGCTGTTGCGCCACTCGCAGACCACTTGGCCATGCAGATCGTCGACCAGCACCGCCAGTTCGCGGTGGATCGACACGAATCCGACCACCGGATCCGGGCCGAAGCTGCCTTCGGTCGCCAGACCAAGCTGCAGTCCGGTCGCGGCCATCGCCAGCCGGGCTTTGGCGATCGCGGTTTCGAGCGGCGGCTGCAGGCGCGGAATCTCGCCGCTGAAGGTGCCCAGCGCGTCGGTGTCGATGCTCTGCGGCACCGCCAGCGACGCGCCCAGCATGGCGAAGGCCGGCGCCAGGGCTTCGGCCTTGCCGTGCATCGTCGCCAGCGCGATGGTCGCGCCGGCGTAGGGATGAGATTCGGTCATCGCGGCGGTTATTCGCCCTGCGCCTGCGAGTAGCCGCGCACCCCGTCGAAGGTATAGAGGTTCTCGGTCTTGACCGCATCCAAGCCGGCTTCGGCCAGACGCAGCAGCAGTGCGGCGATGTCGTGCGAACGCGGCGCATACCCCTTGGCGGCCGGGAAGCGGCAGCGCCAATGGTCGGTGCACAGGGTCTGGGTCATACCCTGCGGATAGACCTTCACGCCGCGGTTGGTGACCAGCGCCAGTTCGAATTGCGGACCGGCCAGCGTTTCGAGGCGCGCGCCCAGCGTGTGGGGGTCGCGACCGGACTCGTCCCAGTTCAGGAACACATCGACGCCGACCAGCGCTTTGGTCGCGGCGACGTGGGGCGGAATCGACGTATCGGGATGCACCAGCGTCTCCGGTTCGCGCTCCGGATAATCGATCGCCGCGATGCGCTGCGGCCGCTGGCCGAGCCGGGCGATCACGGCCTCGGCGAACGCGCGGGTGCCGACGCGCCGCAGGCTGCGGCTTTCGTGGAACATGTCGGCGGTGTGCACGCCGTCTTCCAGGGTTCGCAGCCAGGCGTTGTGGATGGCGGTGGCCGGGCCGCTGCGGCCCAGGTGCACCAGCATCATCACCGCGGACAACAGCAGCCCGGACGGGTTGGCGATGTCCTGGCCGGCGATGTCCGGCGCCGAGCCGTGCACGGCCTCGAACATCGCGCAGGCGCGGCCGATGTTGGACGACGGCGCCATGCCGATCGAGCCGGCGACCTCTGCGGCCACATCGGACAGGATGTCGCCGTAGAGATTGGGCGTCACCACCACGTCGAAGCGACCGGGTTGCACCGCCATTTTCGCGGTGCCGATGTCGATGATCATGTGTTCGTTCCCGATCTCCGGATACTCCAGCGCGATCTCGTCGAAGACCTTGTGGAACAGACCGTCGGTCATCTTCATGATGTTGTCCTTGGTCATGCAGGTGACCTTGCGACGGCCGTGGGCGCGCGCGTACTCGAAGGCGTAGCGGACGATCCGCTCGCAGCCGGGACGGGTGATCAGCTTGAGGCACTGATAGACCTCGTCGCTCTGCCGGTGCTCGATGCCGGCATACGTGTCTTCCTCGTTCTCGCGCACGATCACCACGTCCATGCCCGGGTGATGGGTTTCGATGAATGGGTGATAGGCCACGCAGGGGCGCAGGTTCGCGTACAGGCCGAGGCTTTTGCGCAGGCTGACGTTGACGCTCTTGTAGCCGCCGCCCTGAGGCGTGGTGATCGGGCCTTTCAGGATGACGCCGTGCTCGGCGATCGCGGCCATCACTTCCGGGCCGAAGCCGGACATCGCGCCGGCCCGATAGGCTTCGAGGCCCACGGTCACGGGGTGGAAATCCAGGGCGGGATCGGCGGCGCGAAGGACCGACAGCACCGCTCCGGTGATCTCGGGGCCGATGCCGTCGCCGGCCGCGACGGGGATGGTGCGCGCCGGAAGGCGGTCGTTGGCGGGCGAGGCAAGCGGCGACAGGGAGGCGATTTGAGGTGCGACAGACATTTCATGATCTCCAATACATGAATTTAATGTCATGTATTATTTGTCGCTAGAATGCCGCCGTCAAGCGGAGATCGTGAATGGCCGAAAAAGATGCCGGCGGAGCCACCTGGACCTTCCTCAGCAACCATACCCATGTGCTGGTCTGTCTGGCTGCCGATGGCGACCAGACCGTGCGCGATATCGCCCAGAAGGTGGGAATCACCGAGCGTGCGGTGCTGCGGATCGTGGCCGAGCTGGAGCAGGGTGGCGTGCTGGCGCGCGCGCGCGACGGTCGCAGGAACCGGTATGCGATCGATCCCGAAGCGCCGCTGCGGCACCCGCTGGAAGCGCATTGCCGGATCGGCGATCTGTTGGCGCTGGTCACGCCCCGGGTTACCGGGTCTTCGGCAGACGAGGCGACGACGGTCGCGCCCTGAGCGCTTTGCCTCGCAGCAAACCGCCGCGCAAAACAAAGCCCGCGGAGATCCGCGGGCTCGTTTCTGTCGCATGCCGTCGTCGCCGCGACGGCGGATTCCGGCTTATTGCGCCTGCTCTGCCTTCGTTCCGGCGGGGGCTGCGGCCTTCTTCACCAGGGCTTCGATCGCCGGCGGCATCGCGAACAGCTTCGCGTCCTGCGGGCTTTCGTCATAGGCGTCGATGCGTACGACCTGGGTCATGCCGGCGACCTTGACCGTGGTGACTTTCGGAGCCTTGCTCTTGCCGTAGGCGGTGTATTCGGAAAAATGGGTGGCCTGCTTCAGGTCGCCCATCGGCGTGCTGGTGGTGGACTCGGTGGACAGCAGCAGGCCGTCTTCGGTGCTGTAGCAGTCGGCGGTGTTGCTGCCTGACTTCCATTTGATCTCGACGCGATAGCAGGCCCGGCCGTTGGAATCCGCCAGCGCGGTCGTCGTGGCGGTTTCGACCAGACTGGCATCGCGCATCGCGTACAGCGGGTCGAACTGCTCGACCATCTGCTGCCGCTCCTTGCCTTCCAGCACGCGCGGGCCGTTCATCGCGTCGATCGACCAGACCACGCCGCCGGTGCGGCCCATCTTCGTTTCGCCCATCGCGGGCAGGTTCATGCTGAACAGGCGGTCGTCGCCGCGGCTGTAGAGGTTGAGGTCGCCCTTCATGCCGGCTTCGACGATTTCCATCGTCGATCTGATCGAGCCTTCGGTGCTGCTGAGCATGGCTTCGCGGCCGCCGACGGCGGCGACATGGGCCTCGATGAGCTTGCGCGCGGCCGGCAGTTCGGAGGCGGGCTTGGCGGCGGCCGGCGTGTCGGTAGCGCTGGCGAGCGGCGACAGCGAAAGCGCGAAGGCGACGGCGATTGCGGTGCGGTTGAAACGTGTCATGGGTCACTCCGATGCGGTGGATGTGCGAGGGGGGAAGATGCGGTGCGCAGAGCGCTGGTGTGCCGGGCGGCAGTGGACGGAATCATGCGGGAACCGGCGCGTCACTTCGACGTTTCGATCCACGCGAGCGCCGCGTCCATCGCCGGATCGCGACCGGTGCGCAGGGCGTCGACGGTGGGCGATGCTGACTGGTCGGGCACCACGCCCACGCCTTCGATGCGACGGCCGTCGGGATCGATGAAATCCGCGATGGGATACATCAGCCGGTCGCCCGACGGCAGCGGCGTGACCCCGGCCGGCAGCGCCATGCCGGCGCTGGTGTCGCCGAAGATGCGGGCGCGCTCCAGCGCCTGCAGGCCAGCGGGGAACATGTCGGAACAGCTGACCGAGGCGCGGTCGGTCAGGATCGCCAGCGGGCCGGAGAAGCGACGCACGTCGCGACCATCGTTGGTCACCTGTCGCGGCAGCGCCGTGAGTTTCAGGTCGCCGCCCGAGGTGCTGAGCGTGCCGAGGGACACGCTCTGGTCGAAGAACAGTCCGCCGACCGCGGACATCGAGGCCATGAGCCCGCCGGAATTACCGCGCAGGTCGATCACCACCCCGCTGCACCCGCCGTGCTCGCGCAGCGCTTCGACGAACCGGTCGTACACCGGCATCGCCCACTGGCTGAATTCCACGTACAGCACGCAGCCGCCGTTGGCGGTCGGCACCTTGCGCTGGCTGAAGCGCAGCGCCATCGGCGGCAGGCCGGGCAGTGTCGTTTCCTGCACATCCGGGTTGACCACCGCGGCCAGCGACACCGTGCTGGCAGCGCCGGCCGGGTCGCGCAGCTGCAGTTTGACTTCGGCGCCCGGCTGCACCTGATCCACCAGACCGTTGGCGCGCAGCTGCAGCATGGTCGCGCCGCGGCGTGCGGCCTCCGGTGTGGCTTTCGCCAGCGCCGACATCGCGGCCGCGGCATCGAAATCGCCGATGCGCTCGACCTGCCAGCCCGGGCGGATGCCGGCGCGCTGCGCGGGGAAGCCGTCGATGACGCGTGCCACGTAAAGTTTGCCGTCGATCAGGGTCAGGCGCAGACCGATCTCGCCTTTGCCGACCGGCGCCGTCTTGCCGGGCTGCGGCATCGCTTCCGCGGGGATCAGCACCAGATGCGACGCACGCAGCGATTCCAGCAGTTCGTTGATTTCCCTGCGCAGGCCGGCGATGTCCTTCGCGCCCTCGATGTCGGGCTGGTGCTCGGTCTTGAGCGCGGTCCAGTCCAGAGCCTCGTGTTTGCCCTTGAAGCCGCTGTTCTGCAGGCGCTCCCAGATCACCGCGAAGGTGTCCCCGGCGCGGAGGTCGTCGGCCTGCGCGGCAGGCGGGACGAATGCGGCGAGCGACAGGGCGACGGCCAGCAGCGATTTCACGGCGGACTTCATGAGCGAACGTTTCCTGAAAGAAAAGGGTAGGTCGATGGTGGCGATGCGGGATGCGGCGGTTCGGAGTGCGTTTCCGGATCGCTTGCGACCATGACGTGCGTCGGCGACGGATGTGACCGGCGCGCGTCGCGCATGATCGTTCCGGCCGCTGTTGCGGACAGTCACGACGTCGCCAGCTGCCAGGCCTGACGCGCGATCAGCGACAGTACGATCACCAGGAACATCGCGCGGACGAAGCCCTGGCCGCGTTTGATCGCCAGATGGCTGCCGATGTAACTGCCGATGACGTTGCCCACGATCAACGGGATCGCCAGCGCCCACAGCACGAAGCCGCTGAGCATCAGCACCGTCCACGAGCTGAGGTCGGCGGCGACGTTCGCGGACTTGGACACGGCCGACGACTTCAGGAAATCCAGCCCCAGTAAACTCACGAACGCGAAGACCATGATCGTGCCGGTGCCCGGGCCAATCAGGCCGTTGTAGAAGCCGGTCGCCGCGCCGATGGACGCGGCGGCGATGGCCTCGTGTTGCGGATGGAAACGGCGCTCCTCGCGCAGCCCGAGATCCTTGCGCAGCACGGTGTACACGGCCAGCACCACGCAGATCGCGAGCACCGTCCACTTCAGTACGTCGGCATCGATGCGTTTGGCCAACTGAACGCCGCCCGCCGACGCGACCAGCGCGGCGACGCACGCCGGGACCAGGATGCGGCGTTCGATGCGGATGCGGCGCAGATAATTCCAGGCCGCGACCGACGTGCCGAAGATCGAGCTGGTGCGCTGGGTGCCGATGGCCTGCAGGATGTGCAGGCCCGGGTGCAGATTGAGCATGGCCGGCGTCAGCACCAGCCCGCCGCCGCCGACGATGCTGTCGATCAGGCCCGCGGCGAAGCCGGCGAGCGCGGTGAGGAGCCACAGCTGCGGGTCGAGCGCGATGTCCAAGTCAGCGGCTTTGCATACTCAGTTGCCGGTGGCCGCATGTTTCGCGGCCCGGCGCCTCAGCAGATCGCGGACCAGCACCCAGACGATGATCAGATTGAGCGTGAGCACCGCGGCCGTCGGCCAGCCCGGGTAGCGCCACAGCGCGAACAGGCAGAACGGCACGTACAGCACCGCCGCGCATGCGCCCAGCCACGAGGCCCAGGCCTTCACCCGCCACAGGCCCCAGAACAGCAGGAAGCGCAGCACGGCGTACACGCCGATGGCAGCGGCCGCGAGATGTACGGTCTCCGGGGTGATGCCTTCGATGAAGCGGGCGAGCGCGCTGTGCCGGGTATCGAAATGCAGGCGTTCGCCGATGGCGGCGATGAAGGCGCGGATCGGCGATGGGCCGACCAGCGCCAGCGTGGTCGCCGCGGAGATGGAGACCAGACCCTTGGCCAGTTCGATCAGGGCGATGACATGCAGTCCCGGATGCGCGCGCGGGCTCGGGTCGTAGGACGTCTGCTCGGTCATCGTGATCTGTTCTCGGGGCGTGTCTCGGGGGCGTTTCGGAAGGCCGCGTCGGACGTGTCGCGGCCGTGGGGCATTCGGCCGGCGCTGCGCCGGGCGAGGAGGTCGCGCGTCAGGATCCAGAGCATCGCGAGGTTGATGGCGACCACGACGAAGGCGATCCAGCCGGGATAGCGGATCGC
Source organism: Chitinophaga pinensis (assembly GCA_943371935.1). Classification (GTDB taxonomy): domain Bacteria; phylum Pseudomonadota; class Gammaproteobacteria; order Xanthomonadales; family Xanthomonadaceae; genus Lysobacter_I. The sequence continues at coordinate 24,944 of CALRWS020000033.1, forward strand.
TGCATACAGATCGAAGGGCAGGTAGAGCGCGAGCGATACGGCGCCCAGCCAAGAGGCCCAGGCGCGCGCGCGCCACAGGCCCCAGCTCTCGATCAGGCGCAGTGCGCCATAAGCCGCGATCACGGCCACGATCAGATGCACGGAGGCCGGGTCGATGTCGCTGGCGATGCTGGAAAGCGCCCGATGGATGGCATCGATGTGCGACAGCGCCGCAAGCCGGCCGATGGCTTCATCGATCCGCGCCGCGCCGAACGTGGCGATGGCGGCGGCCGCAAGCAGGGCGAGGACGCCCTTGCCCAGTTCGACCAGCGCGATGGCATGCAGGCCGCGATGCGCGCGACGACCCGGGTCTTTCGGCGCATCGCGTGGCATGTCGGCGTGGGTGTCCCGCGGCTTACGCGGCGCGGGATGCGCGCTTGCGGTCGTTCTCGGTGCGCTGCTTCTTCCGCAGGCGGATCGCCTTCGGGGTGATCTCGACCAGTTCGTCGTCGTCGATGAATTCCAGCGCCTGTTCCAGCGAGAACTTGATCGCCGGGATCAGGCCCACGTCGTCGTCCTTGCCGGAGGCGCGGAAGTTGGTGAGCTGCTTGCCGCGCAGGGCATTGACGGTGAGGTCGTTGTCCTTCGAGTGGATGCCGACGATCTGGCCTTCGTAGATCTCGTCGCCCGGCTCGATGAACAGGCGGCCGCGTTCCTGCATCGCGATCTGCGCGTAAGCGGGCGACGGGCCGGTGCCGTTGGAGATCAGCACGCCGTTCTGGCGCTGGCCGATATCGCCTTCGGTCTTCGGGCCGTAATGGTCGAAGACGTGGAACAGCAGGCCGGTGCCGGCAGTGATCGTGCGGAATTCGGTCTGGAAACCAATCAGCCCGCGCGCCGGGATCATGAAATCGATGCGCACGCGGCCCTTGCCGTCCGGCTCCATGTTGGTCAGCTGCGCCTTGCGCTCGCCGAGGCGCGACATCACGCCGCCCTGGTAGGCCTCTTCGAGGTCGACCACCAGCGATTCGAACGGCTCCATCTTCTCGCCGTCGATCTCCTTGATGATCACTTCCGGGCGCGACACCGCCAGTTCGTAGCCTTCGCGACGCATGGTTTCGATCAGGATCGACAGATGCAGCTCGCCGCGGCCGCTGACCTTGAATTTGTCGGCGTCGCCGGTGTCTTCGACCTTCAGCGCCACGTTGTGCTGGGTTTCGCGCACCAGGCGGTCGCGCAGCTGGCGCGAGGTCAGGAACTTGCCGCCGCTGCGGTCCTTCACGCCGGCGAACGGCGAGTCGTTGACCTGGAAGGTCATCGAGATCGTGGGTTCGTCGACCGTGAGCACCGGCAGTTGTTCGACCGCCGACGGGTCGCAGATCGTGTCGGAAATGCCCAGGCCTTCGATGCCCGACATCGCGATGATGTCGCCGGCCTGCGCTTCCTTCACTTCATGCCGTTCCAGGCCGAGGAAGCCCAGCACCTGCAGCACTTTCGCGTTGCGGGTCTTGCCTTCGCGATCGATCACCGTGACCTGCTGGTTGGTGCGGATCTTGCCGCGCTGGATGCGGCCGACGCCGATGATGCCGACGTAGTTGCTGTAGTCCAGCGAGGTCACGCGCATCTGGAACGGACCTTCCAGATCGACCGGCGGCGGCGCCACGTGATCGACGATGGTCTGGAACAGCGGGGTCATGTCGCCGCTGCGCACGTCCGGGTCCAAGCCGGCGTAACCGTGCAGCGCCGAGGCGTAAACGGTGTGGAAATCGAGCTGCTCATCGGTGGCGCCGAGGCGGTCGAACAGGTCGAAGGTCTGGTCCAGCACCCAGTCCGGGCGCGCGCCCGGGCGGTCGACCTTGTTGACCACGACGATCGGCTTGAAGCCCATCGCGAAGGCTTTCTGGGTCACGAAGCGGGTCTGCGGCATCGGGCCGTCCATCGCATCGACTAGGATCAGCACCGAGTCGACCATCGACAGCACGCGCTCGACTTCGCCGCCGAAGTCGGCGTGTCCGGGGGTGTCGACGATATTGATCCGGTACTCCTCGCCCTCGGGCGATTTCCAGCGGATCGCGGTGTTCTTCGAGAGGATCGTGATGCCACGTTCCTTTTCGAGATCATTGCTGTCCATCATGCGTTCGGTCGTGACCGTGCGCTCACTGAAGGTGCCCGACTGCTTGAGCAACTGGTCGACGAGGGTGGTCTTGCCGTGGTCGACGTGGGCGACGATGGCGATATTGCGCAGGCGTTCGATAGACATGGCGATGGGCGCCCGGGTGTGGCCGGACGCTGAATTTTCGTGAAAGGAAGCCGGCTATTATAGCCGGCGACCGAGAGTAATGGCTCGGTTCCCCTGTTCAGATTTCAGGAAATCCGATGCCGAAGACCCCGTGGAAGCCACCGATGTGGCTGATCGCCCTCGATTTCGTGGGTCTGGCGCTGTTGGGCCTGGGGCTGGCGATGCAGTTCGCCCCGGATTCGGCGCTGGCGCAGGCCTTGCCGGCCACGTTCCGGCTGCCGCTGCTGACCGCAGGCGGCGGGCTGCTCGCGTTCTGCTGGGCCGGCCTGGCGATGTCGTTGCTGGATCATCGTCGCGGCTGAGCGCCGTCGCGACAGGGCAGGTCGGTCTGCCGGGCGGTAAACCTTTTGATTCTAATGGATTTCGCGCGATCCGCGCCTGTCGTGCCGCAATGCGGCTCTGGTGTGATCGTGTGACCCTGACGGCATCCCAACCCGATGCAGAAGGCGACTCGAATGATCCATGAAGTGACCGGCGACATCCTCAAGACCCGGGCCCAGGCCATCGCCCACGGCGTGGCCCCGAACGACGACTTCCACACCGGCCTGGCGCTGTCCCTGCGCGAACACGCCCCGGCGCTGTACAAGGATTTCCGTCATTTCTGCCAGTCCACCCATCCGAAATCCGGCGGCCTGTGGACGTGGACCGGCTCCGACGGGCGCCGCATCGTGAACCTGTTCACCCAGGACGGCGCGGAAGGCCATCACGGCGGCAAGCCCGGCAAGGCCACTCTTCAGAACGTACGCCACGCGCTGAAGGCGCTGCGTGCCGAAATCGACGAGCAGAAGATCGCCAGCATCGCCCTTCCGCGCCTCGCCACCGGCGTGGGCGGCCTCGACTGGGTGGATGTGCAGCCGCTGGTGCACGAATTCCTGGGCGACGCCGGGATTCCGGTGATCGTCTACACCGTGTTCAAGGCCGGCGTGGCGGCCGACGAAGCCCTCTGACCCGGGTTCCCACCCGGGCTTCCAGCGCGCGATGGCCGTGCCCGTCGGAGACGGCGGGCATGGTAGGGTGTGGCCCCTTTTATCCGCGTCGTTTCGACACCATGTCGTGTCGACCTCGCCCCTTCTGCCCACTCCCGGAGCCTGACCATGAGCCTCATCGCCCATTTCGACACCGACCGCGGCCCGATCCGCGTCCAGCTGCACGCCGACAAGGCACCGCTGACCGTCGCCAACTTCGTCAACCTCGCCCAGCGCGGCTTCTACAACGGCCTGATCTTCCACCGCGTGATCCCCGACTTCATGGTCCAGGGCGGCTGCCCGCAGGGCCGCGGCACCGGCGGCCCGGGTTACAAGTTCGAGGACGAGGCCAACAACGGCGTCCGTCATGAGCGCGGCGTGCTGTCGATGGCCAACGCCGGCCCCAATACCAACGGCAGCCAGTTCTTCATCACCCACGTGGCCACCCCGTGGCTCGACGGCAAGCACACCGTCTTCGGCAAGGTGCTGGAAGGCATGGACGTGGTCGACAGCATCCGCGGCGACGACATCATCAAGTCGCTGAAGATCGAAGGCGACGCCGAAGCCGCGCTGGCCGCGAAGGCCGATCGCGTGGCGGAGTGGAACAAGATTCTGGCTGCCTGAGTTTTATAACCCGGGCTGCGTGCGAAGCGCGACAACCCGGGATTTCGACGTTATCCGGACGCGGCCTGCGAAGGCCGCGTTTTTCATGCGCCGGGTTTCAACCGGTTTCCTGAAAACGCAATCCAGCGGGCGTGCGAGCCGCATGCTTTGCGACAGCGCTTATGCTGCACTTCCGCCATCGCCCCGATTGCCGAGCAATGCGCCGACTCATTTTTCTGCCGCTCCTCCTGATCGCGATGGCGTCCGCGAACGCCGCCGACAGCGTCTGCTACGGCACGCCCGCAAACGGCCGCATCGACCGCGCCGCGCAACTGCCCGCGAGCGGGAAAAACTTCCGCGCCTACAGCCGCGTCGGCGTTTCGCTCGGGCGCACGTACACGCATGCGCGGGTTGCGGACGCGATCGTGGATGCGTACGCGGCGCTCGCACGCAGCGCGCCTGCGAAGATCTTCGTGTACGGCGAAACCGGGTTCGCAAAAGGCGGCCCGTTCAAGCCGCACAAGACCCATCGGAACGGGCTGTCGGTGGATTTCATGGTGCCGGTGATCGATGCGAAAGGTCGATCGGTGCCGCTGCCGGGCAACGCCGCGAACCGTTACGGCTACGACATCGAATTCGATGCGCACGCACGGTATCGCGATCTCAGGATCGATTTCGACGCGCTGGCCGAACATCTGTACGCGCTGGATCAGGCCGGGCGCCATTCCGGTGCGCCCATCGGCCGGGTGATCTTCGAGCCGGCCTATCTGCCGAAGCTCTTCGCCACCCGCCGCGGCCCGTATCTGCGCAGGAACATCGATTTCGTGCGTGGAAAGGTGTGGTGGCGGCACGATGAGCATTACCACGTCGATTTCGTGGCACATTGCCGCCCACGTTGACCATCGTGCGGGGTGCCGTGGTGTCGAGAAGAGTCCTGGGTCTGTTGCTGTTCGCGGTGGGTCTGGCCGCGCTGGTCGCTGGTTTCCAGATCGTCGCGCTGGTGTCCGCGGCGACGGGGTTGTTGTTCATCGCGAGTACGGCGCGGGCAGGGCGCGGCGGTTCGGGTCACGCTGGGTCGGGCGATGGGCACTGGTATGGGGATCATCGCAACGATGATCACGATTCCGTTGGCAATGACGGTGATTCCGGTGGCGGTGATGGTGGCGGCGGCGGGGATTGAGCGTCCACGCCGTGGGAGGGGATTCAATCCCGATAGCCGGCATGCGATGGTTCGTGTGCGGAAAGCTCGGGCCTGAAGGCCCTCCTACGACAGCATTCACCCGCCGCAGACTTCGTCGGATTGATATGAAAAAAGAGCGCCCTGCGGCGCTCTTTCTGTTTCCGGCGTCGACGGATGTGCGATTACTTGAAGCGCATCCCGTCCAACATCGTTTCCACCGCGGCCACGTCGCGGCCGTGGTAATACTCCTTCGGCGCGATCCAGACCAGCACGTTGAGGAATTTGTTGCGCTCGGCGACCGCGGCGGTGCCCTTGTAGATCAACCCATCCGGGTTGGTCATTTCGACATCGAAACGGATGCCTTCGACGCTGCCGAAGGTGTGCGGGCGCAGGTTGCTGGTCTGGATGCCGATCCATTGCTGATCGACGAAACCGTCGGCCACCAGTTTCTGCAGCTCGTCCAGGCGCATGCCGACGCGATACCACGGGCCGTCCGGACGCGACCGGCGCTCGCGCACGAGTTGAAAGACGTGTTCGTTGGGCTTGATCTTCGAGAAGATGATCAGGCGATTCAACGCGACGCCATCGATGGTCCACAGCTCGTTGCGGCGACTCTTGATGCGCGCCCAGTCCAGCGAACTGGTCAGGGTCATGTCGAATGCGGTGGCTTCGCCCTTGGTCTGCAGTCTGCCGCCGCCGGAGGCGCAGGCGGTCAGCAGCAGGGCGAGCGCGATCGGCAGCAGCCACTTCAGCAAGCGCAGCGTCATGGGATGGGCTCCAGTCGGGTCAGATAGTGTTGGATCAGCGCGGCGTCGGTAGCAGCGGGCGCGGCTTGCAGATAGTTGCGCAGCGCATTCGCCGCGCCGATGGCGTCGCCCTGCGTGCGCAGCAGCATGCCCTGTTCGCGCCATGCGGCCGCGGGCGGGTCGGGCAGGGCCAGGGCTTCGGCGTAGAACTGCCCGGCCTTGATCATGTCGTCGTCCTTGTTACGACGGCGATGCGCTTCGCCCAGGTAGAACGTCGCCAGCGCTGCGGTGTCCGGCGTGGCGTCCTGCTTGAATTCGGTCAGCACGTGGATGCTGGTGTCGTAGGTGCGACGCGAGAGTTCGCCTTCCATCCAACGCTGCAGGAACGGCCGGATCGCGGCGCGATAATCCTCGGCGTATGTTTTCGGATCAGGCACGCTGGCTTTCGCGGCCGCGGCGCGGATATCGGCGATGCGTTCCTCGGTCTGCGGATGACTGGCGAACACCGCGCGGTTCCGGTGCGTGCGGTCGGCCTTTTCCTCGCGATTCAAGCGCTCCCAGATGCGCACGCCGGCCTGCGGGTCGTAACCGTGCGCGGTCGCGACCGCGAAGCCCAGGGTGTCGGCTTCGCGTTCCTTGTCGCGCGATTGTTTGGACAGGCCGGCCATGCCGCCGAGCAGGGCGATATTGCCGGCGATCGGCACGCCCACGCCCAGCGTGACCAGCCCGAAGGTGCTGAGGAATGCCGTGGTGCGCTTCGCCGATTGCCAGCCTGCCAGCGAATGCCGCGCCTTGTAGTGCGCGAATTCATGGCCCAGCACCACCGCCAGTTCGGATTCGTCGCGCATCCGCAGCAGCGCGCCGCTGAAGACGAACGTCACGCCGTTCGGCGCCATCGAGGCGTTGAACACCGGGATGTCGACGATGTAGATCCGCAGATCCTTGCAGTAATCGCCGACGACCTTGCAGGTCACGTTTTCGACATAGCGCTGCAGTTCGGGATCGCGGACGATCAGAGGCGAATTGCGGATCTCTTTTTCGGCCTGATCCATGCCGTACCAGAGTTCGGATTCGGTGGAGCCGGGCACCGGGCGTTCGCCGGGCTGGATGTGCGGCAGCGGATCCGCCGCATGGGCCGACCCGAGCGATGCGGCCAGTGCGACGGTCAGCGCCGCGACGGCGAATGGATGACGGAAGTCCATGGGTCACTCCAGCGGCAGTTTCTGCAGCATCCGCTGGACGGTCTTGTTCGCGCCTTCCCGGTCGCGAAGATCGCCGGACTGGTTGGCGAGCAGGTTGTACCAGACCACCTGACCCGTGCGCAGATCGACCAGCGTGGCCACGCCGACCTGCACGCCGCCGCCGATGTCGAGCGCGCCGCCCAGCGCCACGCCCATCAGCAGGCCGAACACCCGCAGCGCGGTGCGGCCGCCGCTGGCGTAACTGTCGCGGACATAGGTGAAGAGCGCGTAGTCGGCGCCGGTCTGCTCGCGCAGCGTGGCCACGCCCGGGCCGAGGCTCCAGTCCATCCGCGGCCGGCCCCTGGCGTCCTTCTTGGTCGCCAGCACGGTGCCGGAGATCGAATACTGGGTGATGCTCATCGCCACCGCCTGGTTCAGGCGCAGGAGCTGGCCGAGCTGCGAGGTGGGATCGAGATCGTCGGGGATGTCGTAATCCGCCTTCAGTTCGACGTTCCTGCCGGCCAGCTGGGCGTGGACTTCGGCCGGGTACAGGGTGCGCGCGGTGTCCGACCAGGTCTTGCGCGGCTCCTGCATGCCGCCAGCGGTGACCATGTACAGCTCGATGTCCGGCTCGACCACCACGATGCTGCCGTCGACCTTCACCAGACTGCCGGTGGCGTCGGTCGCGACGCGGGCGCGGGTGGCTGCGGTTGTCGTTGCGGACACCAGGGCAAACACGAGCAGCGTCATCGAAGCAAGGAAACGAATCTTCACGGGCGATTCCCCTTCCGGCGCTCGGTCCGGTCGTCTGATTTTAGTGGTCATGCTTGCCGGGCATCCGACTTTCGTCGCGGCACCAGCAGGCCGGGTCCGCCCGGTGCTGCCATCCGGAAGCTGCGCGGCTACAATAGTGCATACCTTCTGCAGGTCCAACCCCACATGCCCTCTCTTGCCCGGCGCGTCGGTCGCGCCAAGCCCAGCGCCATTATGGTTGTGGCCGAAAAGGCCAAGCGTCTCAAGGCCGAAGGCCGCGATATCGTCAGTTTTTCCATCGGCGTTCCGAATTTCCTGCCCGGTCCGCACGTGTACGAAGCCGTCCGCGAGGCGCTGTCGAAGGATTCGGGGCAGTACGGCAGCAACCGCGGTTCCGACGCGCTGCTCGACGCCTTCCTGAAGCACCTGGAAGACACCGGCCTGAGCGGCTACACCCGCGCCAACATCGCCACCGGCATCGGCGCCAAGCACGTGATCTATAACTTGGCCGAAGTGCTGCTGGACGAAGGCGATACCATCGCGTTCCCCACGCCGTACTGGACCAGCTATCTCGACATCGCCGAGATCGTCGACGCGAAGATCGACTTGCTGCCCTGCGGCGCCGAACAGGACTACAAGCTCACGCCCGCGCAGCTCGATGCGGCGCTGGCGAAGAAGCCGAAAGTGTTCCTGTTCAACAATCCGTCCAACCCGACCGGCATGGTCTACACGAAGGACGAAATCTCGGCGCTGGCCGATGTCATCGCCAAGTATCCCGACACCTGGATCATCACCGATGACATCTACAACCGCATGGTGTTCGACGGCGTCGGCTATCACAACTTCGTCAACTTCCGCCCGGAACTGCGCGACCGCGTGATCTTCATCGATTCGCTGTCGAAGACCTACGGCATGCCCGGCTGGCGCGTCGGTTTCATGGCCGGCCCGGAATCGGTGGCCAATGCGGTGGTGACGATGAACTCGAACCACATCACCAATATTCCCGAACTGACCACGGCCGCCGCCATCGCCGCGCTCAGCGGTCCGCAGGACGTGCCGACGCAGAAGAACGCCGAGTTCCAGGTCAAGCGCGACCAGGTGATGGCGGCGATCACCGCGATCCCCGGCATCGTCTGCCCGAAACCGCAGGGTGCGTTCTACGTGTTCCCCGATGTCAGCGCTTACTTCGGCAAGACCCATGGCCCCACCGGGCTGAAGATCGACAACGACGTGGCCCTGTGCAACGCGCTGCTCGACGCCAAGGGCGTGGCCTGCGTGCCGGGCTCGGCCTTCGGCGAGCCGCGCGCGCTGCGCATCAGCTACACCTGCCCGACGCCGCAGCTGGCGCCGGGTCTGCAGCGGATCCAGGAATTCTTCGCCGAGTTGAAATAAGCAAGCGTCGTAGGGTGGGCCCCTGGCCCACCATCGCGATGTATCAGATCGCGTCGCACGTTGGGTGGAACAGCTCTTCGATCATTTCCACCGCAACGGAAATATTTCAATGGTGGGCCAAGGCCCACCCTACATTTCTCTTCGATAGACGGAGTCGATACATGAAAGCCCCCATGAGAGTCGCCGTGACCGGCGCCGCCGGCCAGATCGGTTACGCCCTGCTGTTCCGCATCGCCTCGGGCGAAATGCTGGGCAAGGACCAGCCGGTGATCCTGCAGATGCTGGAACTGCCGCTGGACAAGGCCCAGGCCGCGCTGAAGGGCGTGATGATGGAACTGGAAGACTGCGCGTTCCCGCTGCTCGCCGGCATGATCGGCACCGATGATCCGCGCGTCGCGTTCAAGGATGTCGATGTGGCGGTGCTGGTCGGCGCGATGCCGCGCGGCCCGGGCATGGAGCGCAAGGACCTGCTGCTGAAGAACGCCGAGATCTTCACCGTGCAGGGCAAGGCGCTGAACGATGTCGCCAGCCGCAACGTGAAAGTGCTGGTGGTCGGCAACCCGGCGAACACCAACGCCTACATCGCCATGAAGTCGGCGCCGGATCTGCCGGCGAAGAACTTCACCGCGATGCTGCGTCTCGATCACAACCGCGCGCTGTCGCAACTGGCGGCCAAGGCCGGCGTGGCCGTGGGCGACATCCAGAACATGGTGGTGTGGGGCAACCACTCGCCGACCATGTACCCGGACTACCGCTTCGCCACCGTCGACGGCGCGTCGCTCAAGGACAAGATCAACGACGCCGATTGGAACGCCAACGCGTTCATTCCGCAGGTCGGCAAGCGCGGCGCCGCGATCATCGAAGCGCGCGGCCTGTCCTCGGCCGCCTCGGCCGCCAACGCCGCCATCGACCACATCCACGACTGGGTGCTGGGCACGGACGGCAAATGGGTGACGATGGGCATCGCGTCCGACGGCAGCTACGGCATCCCCGAAGGCGTGATGTACGGCGTGCCGGTGACCTGCGCCAACGGCGAATACACCCGCATCGAAGGCCTGCCGGTCGACGACTTCAGCCGCGCGGCGATGGACAAGACGCTGGCTGAGCTGGAAGAAGAGCGTGCTGGTGTTGCGCATCTACTCTGATCGCTACGTTCCAACATTTCGCAAAAACGCCGGGCAATTGCCCGGCGTTTTTGTTTCTGTCGGCAGATGAATGCCGATAACTCCGAAATGTCGTAGGGCGCATAAGCCGAAGGCATCATGCGCCATCACGCGTCGCGGATGATGATTGCCCTGAAGTTCGCCGAAATATTTAGGTGGATTCCCAACTATCCAATGCGTGGTCAACGATTACAGGCGCTACAGCCTCCACAAGCCTTGAGCCTCCGGGCTGCTGCATCGTCTTTAACAAATCAACGGCCTGCTCGAGGTTTGCGTTGATATTCAGAAGCACGATGGGGATGCCGAAGAGGATCGAAGCGGAGAAAATGCCGATCACCGCGCCGGTGCCGTATGCGATTCCTTCCGATACCTCCGGGAAGCCGAATTCCGCCATGATTTCCGGTCCGATCACCGCGCCGATGACGACTGTAAGCAGCGCTCCCGTGTAGATGGAAAGCTTGAGGCAAAGCGTCAAAAATCTGAACATCCATTCCCCCGATCATTGATCGTGTCCATATCGTGTTTGAATTGAGCCGCGCCACATTGCGTAGGCTGGTTCATCGACCCAGCGTGAATAACCAAAACCGGGACACCCACAAATCGGATTTCTCCGACAGCCACATCAGCAGTTCCCCGACATAGTACCTGTGTTGCTTCCGCGATACTGAGGCATGACCCGTCCCCGCTCGCACATCGCCCCGCACCACAGCCCCGGCGCCTTCCACTGCGTCCAGCGTTGCGTCAGGCGAGCGTTCCTCTGCGGCATCGACTCCTACAGCGGTCTGTCGTTCGAACATCGAAGAGGCTGGATTGAGCAACGCATCCGACTCGTGGCCGATTGCTTTGCCGTCGCGATCGACGCCTATGCCGTCATGAGCAACCACCTCCACCTCGTGCTGCGCATCGATCCGGGCGAGGCACTGCACTGGTCCGACGACGAAGTCGCCAAGCGCTGGGTCAGCCTGTTCCCTCCCCGCGAAAGCGGCGATCACGCCATCGAAAGCAAGCGCCTACGATTGCTGGCAGATCCGGCTCGGATCGACACCCTGCGCCAGCGCCTCGGCAATCTCTCCTGGCTGATGCGCTGCTTGGTCGAGCCCATCGCTCGCCGCGCCAATCGCGAAGATGGCTGCAAGGGACGGTTCTGGGAGGGGCGCTACAAGTGCCAGGCGCTGTGCGACGAACGCGCCATCCTCGCCGCGATGGCCTATGTCGACCTCAACCCGATTCGCGCCGGCATGACGGATCGGCTCGACACCTCGGCCTACACCAGCGCGGCAGAACGCATCTCGCAGACAACAAGCAATCCAGCGCTGGTAACGTCACAGCTCAAGCCGATTGCCGGCATCCAGCGCCCGGCTTTCGACATCACGACCGCCGACTACCTTCGTATTCTTGACTGGACCGGCAGACAGCTTGCGCCCGGCAAGCGCGGGCGAATTTCACCGGAGGCGCCCGCGATCCTGGCGACGATCGATCACGACGGGACCCGCTGGGCTACCCGCGTCACCGCGTTCGGCTGCGGCTGGCATCGCGCGGCAGGCTCGGCACAGGATCTGGTCGCTATGGCCGGGCGGATGGGACAGCAGTGGCTGAAAGGCATCCGGCTTGCGTTGAAGCTTGGTTGAGACATTGCGAGGCGAAACGTCGCCCGGCCGGGAGCATGTTCCGTGGGCGATGGTTTTTGACCAGCCCCTGCTCATCCCTTGAACCGGGATGAGGAGGCAGACGAGCGGAGCTGGCTTGGTTGCAGCTGGCTTGGTTGCCGGGAAGAGAAGTGGGTGTCCCGAACCCCGCCGTCCCGAACCCCGCCGCGAGGCGAAATGTCGCCCGGCCGGGAGCATGGTCCGTGGGCGATGGTTTTCGACCAGCCATTGCTCATCCCTTGAACCGGGATGAGGAGGCAGACGAGCGGAGCTGGCTTGGTTGCCGGAAGAAAAGTGGGTGTCCCGGTCGTTCGGTTCCGGTCGTTCCTGGTGGAGGCCCCAGCCTGCCGTCAAATCGTGAGTGTCCCACTCTCGTGCATCTCAGTCTTCGTCGGAAAACTCTTCGGCGTCCGTTGTTCCGCAACTGCTTTGGCGGTGTAGATGCAGACCCGATTGCGACCTTCATTCTTTGCGCGATACATCATCTGATCGGCGTGGGAGAGAAGGCTGGAGAGATCGTAGCCCGACTGCTCGGTCGAGCTGATTCCGAAGCTCGCGGTGATCACGAGTCCGCTATCGCATTCGCGCGTTTCGATCTGGGCCAACTGCGCACGGTAGTCTTCCGCTATTCGTGCCGCGGTGGCCACATCCGCGCCGCGCAGCAGTACTGCGAATTCCTCTCCACCGATTCGACCGAGGTAGTCGGCCTTGCGACAGCGCGCTGAACAAATTTTTCCTACCTGTTTGAGTACCCAGTCGCCAGCGCCATGGCCGTAGGTGTCGTTGATCGCCTTGAAATGATCAAGGTCGAACATGATCAGTGCGACGGACGCACCGGTGCGCGCCGCAGCGACGAGGGCACGTTCGGAATTTTTGGTGAAGATGTGACGATTGCCCAAGCCGGTGAGCATGTCCGTCTGCGCCAATCGCTTGAACTGGTTCGCCCAGAGCACGATGGAGGCCAGCGCTACAATCAGCACCAGTAAAAACAGCACCACGACCAGGAATACCACCACAAGCCGTGCCTTCTGCACGCTCGCGCGTTCCAGTGCCAGCTGCTGGCTCTGAAGTCTGGTCTGATGACGCACGATCTCGTAAGCCAGCGCCTGCGCTCTGACATCCTGCATGTGCGCCATTTTCGATTCGGCATAGCGTTTGTACAGTTTGTACAGATCGAGCGTCATCGGCGGGTTTCTACGGCTGGCGGCGAGCGTGTAGAGGGTGTGGTAAGCGCTGACGAGAGTCGACGAGGACTGAATCTGCTCGCCCAGGGCGATCGTCGCCTGAGCGTGTTCCTCCGCCGATTTCGCATCGCCGACCTTCAACTTGAAATCGGCGATCAGCGCGTGGAAGCCTGCGATCAGGCGGGGATATCGTGTGGCTTGGACCTCAGAAAGCGCAGCTTCGAGCAGGGCGGCTGCTTTTGCAGGATTACCATCGACCGCCAGCTGCCGAGCCAAGACCCCGCGGGCGAGATTCGCGGGGATTGGCTCCTTGATCGACGCGCAGTGGTCGATGACTCTCTGGATCGACTGGATGTCGGCGGATTTGAGCAAGCCGAGCTCGAGCATCGACTCGTGCCGATGTTGTCCTGCAAAGCACTTGTGCCGGGAGCTCGGACGATCCGAAAGCAGTTCGTCGGCATAACGCATGCCTAGCCGGTACTGCCCCATTCCGTTGTACAGAAGCGCGGCGGCGGCGATGCCTTCATGCCGGACGCTCCTGTCATCGACGGAGCTCCGCATCTCCATCGTCCTCTGCAGGTAACGAAGTCCTTGGCTGAAATCACGACTGAGCGCGAAGAAAGATGCGGCCAAGGCGCCAGATCGGTATTTCAGTTCGATATCACTCGCTTGATCGAACAATGCCTTGGCCTGTTGCGCTCCGGTCACAATGTCATCCTGATAGATGCCAGTGGAATACGCCTCTAGATACTGGAGTCGCTGCCGCTGAAGTGCGCTGGCATGACCGGCATCAGCCTGGAGAAGCCCCAGCAATTCCAGGAATTTCCGCGGATCGGAGCTCCTGACCTCGTCGGCAGCCCGCAACTTCGCTTCGAAATCCGACGATACGCGATCACCAACAGCGGCCTGTACGACCACCGATAGCAGCAACATGAAACCCAGGAGCATCCTTCTCATGATGGCTCAACCCAAGTGGTGGAAATCTCCTGGGCAGATCATCATGCTGATGGCTGTCCCCTGATTCGCTGATTCGGCGCTTCGCTGTCCGGGTTACGCAATTCGGCTCGTCAGACGTACGGCCACCTTTCTTGGGGCGGATACCCTTCTACTCGCACTAAAAGGACCCAGGCAACCTGTCAAAAGTGGCAGGTTTTCTTCGCCAGCCGTCGTCGCTTGTGGGCCAGCTACGGCTCCACCCCCGTATACCTCGCCCGCGGCCGAATCAATTTCCCCTGCGCCTGCTGCTCCAGCGCATGCGCCAGCCAGCCCGCGAGACGCCCGGCCGCGAACATGACCAATGCGGGCGTGGCCGGCAGGCCGCTGACGTGGCAGATCGCGGCGAGCATGAAATCGATGTTCGGCCGCTGCCCGCTGACGTCTTCGGTGGCGGCAATGATCGTCTCCAATGCCGCGAGTTCCGGAGAGCCCGCATGCAATGCGCGCACCCGCGCCAGCAGTTCCGCCGCGCGCGGGTCGCCGTGCGGGTACAGCGCATGGCCGAATCCGGGCAGGTCGTCGCCGCGCTGCCAGCGGGCGGCGATGACGTCGTGCGGGGAGAACGCCTCGCTCGCATCCGCGATCAACGCATACGCCCGTGCCGTCGCGCCGCCGTGACGGGGGCCTGACAGCGCCGCCAGCCCGCTGCAGACGGTCGCATGCAGATGCGCGCCGGTGGAGGCGACCACGCGTGCGGTGAAGGCCGAGACATTCAGTTCGTGATCGGCGCACATCACCAGTGCAGCGCGTACCAGATCGGCGAAACCGTCGTCGCCCGGTTTCCATGTGTTGGCCAGCAACCGATGCACCGGGCCGGCGAACGGCGGCTGCGCGACCAAGAGAGCGGCGTTCTGGCGAAGCAGCGCAGCGGCGATCTCATGCCGCACGCGTGGCGCTGAACTGAAGGAATGACGCACGTCCAGAGCCAGCAGCGGAATCGCGGCCATCGCACGCTCCAGCGGCGGCAGTTCAGTGTTGGTGGCGATACCGGTGACGTGGGCAGGCCAGGCGTCGATGGTGTCGGTGGCGAACGGGTCGTGATCGCCGCAGTCCCATAGCAGCCTGGCGATGTCTTCCAGGTCGGCCCCGTCGCGCAGCGCGCCGATGGCGGAGCGCCCGCGGTAGTAGGGGCCGTCGGGTCGGATCAGCGAGATCTGCGTCTCCAGCACCGGCAAGCCGCGGTCGAGGCTCTGCGCGGCCCCGCTGGCGGCGCCGCGGCCGGCGCGCTTGCGCTGCGCCAGCCGCTCCACGTCCTGACGCAGATACAGGCGGCTGCGATGATCCGTGCCGGGCCGCGACTCCAGCAGGCCGCGGCTCACGTAGGCGTAGAGCGTGGCTTGGCTGATGCCCAGCAGGCGGCAGGTGTCGCGGGCGGTCAGCAGATCGGTGGTCATGGCGATGCCGGCAGTGGGATGTCGATAGATTGATCGACAGGATCAAGATTGATCAACCATCGGGATGGTGCCAGATTGCGCCCCACGGGAGGCAATGGCACAGGCCGCCGCCCGGCCCGATGCTCCGCACCGGGCATGACCCAGATGAGGAGTCGTCCGCAATGAGCAACGCATCCGCAGGGGCACGCTTCCGCGCCGCCCTCGCCGAAGAAACCCCGCTGCAGGTGATCGGCGCGATCAACGCCAATCACGCCCTGCTGGCCAAACGCGCCGGCTATCGCGCCATCTATCTGTCGGGCGGCGGCGTCGCGGCCGGCTCGCTGGGCCTGCCGGACCTGGGCATCAACACGCTGGAAGACGTGCTGATCGACACCCGCCGCATCACCGACGTCTGCGACCTGCCGCTGCTGGTCGATATCGACACCGGCTTCGGCGCCAGCGCGTTCAACATCGAGCGCACCGTCAAATCGCTGATCAAGGCCGGCGCCGCCGCCTGCCACATCGAGGACCAGGTCGGCGCCAAGCGCTGCGGCCACCGCCCCGGCAAGGAAATCGTGTCCCAGGGCGAGATGGTCGACCGCGTGAAGGCGGCGGCCGACGCCAAGACCGACGCCGATTTCTTCCTGATCGCGCGCACCGACGCGATCCAGGTCGACGGCGTGGATGCCGCGATCGAGCGCGCCATCGCCTGCGTCGAGGCCGGCGCCGACGGTATCTTCGCCGAAGCCGCCTACGACCTCGGCACCTACCGCCGTTTCGTCGACGCGGTGAAAGTGCCGGTGCTGGCCAACATCACCGAATTCGGCAAGACCCCGCTGTTCACCCGCGACGAACTGGCCTCGGCGGGCGTCGCGATCCAGTTGTTCCCGCTGTCCGCGTTCCGGGCCATGAACAAGGCCGCGGAGAGCGTCTACGAAAACATCCGCCGCGACGGGCACCAGAAGGCTGTGGTCGATATCATGCAGACCCGCGAGGAACTGTACGACCGCATCGGTTACCACGCATTCGAACAGAAGCTCGATGCGCTGTTCGCCGCGAAGAAATGAACAAGGACCAGACCATGAGCGACAACACCAGTCAAACCCTTCCCAAGCCGAAGAAATCCGTCGCCTTGAGCGGCACTGCCGCCGGCAACACCGCGCTGTGCACGGTCGGCCGCAGCGGCAACGACCTGCACTACCGCGGCTACGACATCCACGATCTCGCGACAAAATCGACGTTCGAGGAAGTGGCGCATCTGCTGATCCACGGCGCGCTGCCCACCGCATCGCAGCTCAAGGCCTACAAGACCAAGCTCAAGCGCCTGCGCGGGCTGCCGGCGATCGTGCAGGAAGCGCTGGAGCTGGTGCCGGCCAATGCGCATCCGATGGACGTGATGCGCACCGGTTGCTCGGTGCTGGGCACGGTGCTGCCGGAGCGCGAAGGCCATCCGCCCAGCGAAGCGCGCGATATCGCCGATCGCCTGATCGCCAGCTTCGGTTCGATGCTGCTGTACTGGTGGCATTTCACCCGCAACGGCGACCGTATCGATACGCAGACCGACGACGATTCGGTGGCCGCGCATTTCCTGCACCTGCTGCACGGCGAGCCGCCCAGCGCGCTGCACGAAAACGCGCTCGACAAATCCTTGATCCTGTACGCCGAACACGAATTCAACGCGTCCACGTTCGCCGCGCGGGTGATCGCTGGCACCGGTTCCGATCTGCATTCGTGCATCACCGGCGGGATCGGCGCTTTGCGCGGTCCGAAGCACGGCGGCGCCAACGAAGTGGCGATGGACATCATCAGCCGCTACGACACCGCCGATGCGGCGGAAGCCGACATCCGCGCGCGCATGGAGCGCAAGGAAATCATCATCGGCTTCGGCCATCCGGTGTACACCATCGGCGATCCGCGCAACCCGATCATCAAGGAACTCTCGCGCACGCTCTGCGCCGACGGCGGTAATCAGACGCTGTTCGACGTGTCCGAGCGCATCGAAACGCTGATGATGGACACCAAGAAGATGTTCCCGAACCTCGACTGGTACAGCGCGTCGGCCTATCACATGATGGGCATCCCGACGCCGATGTTCACGCCGCTGTTCGTGATCGCGCGTACCACCGGCTGGAGCGCGCACGTGATCGAACAGCGCGAGGACGGCAAGATCATCCGCCCCAGCGCGAATTACGTCGGGCCGGAAGATCGCGACTACGTGGCGATCGAGCGTCGCTAGATTTTCGACGATGGGAATGCGATGAGCGCTGACGTCTCATGAATGCGGAATGGCTGATTCCTGCGGAGCAGTGGGGCGAGCACGCGCTGGTCGTGTTCGTCACGCTGGCGGTCACTGCGCTGGTGGTGGTGATCCATTACGAAGGGCTGCACTGGCTCGCGCGACGCTACGCGGTGCGCGAGCCCAAACGCGATCGACGCGCGATGCTGGAGATCATCTTCGCGCTGCTGACGCTGCACATCGTCGAAATCTGGTGCTACGGTTTCGCTTACTGGGGCCTGCTGGTGGTGCCCGATGCGGGCGCCATCCATGGGGAGCAGGGGTTCGACACGTTGTTCGACGCGATCTATCTGTCGGCGACCACGTACACCACGCTGGGGTTCGGCGATCTCGCGCCGGTGGGTGCGATCCGTTTCGTGTCGGGAATGGAATCGCTCACCGGTCTGTTGCTGATCACGTGGTCGGCATCGTTCACGTATCTGGAAATGTCCCGATTGTGGACCAGTGCGCGCGACCGCTGAGTGCGTCGTTGCTGACGAAAAAGCCGCGCATTGCGCGGCTTTTTCGTGTCGAAATCAATGAGCGCTACAGCGATCGGCTGATGGTGAAACTGCCGAACACCGGCGCCTCGGGCTGGCCCTCGAATTCGCGACTGCGGTAATACCTGGCCAGCGCGAACTTCCAGCGGCCCTTGGTCAATGCCAGGCCCGCGCCGATCTCGCCCACGAACGGGCGTTTGTCGACACTGTGGCTGTCCTTGAAGGTGTTGCCGTCCAGCGTGATGTCGCGCAGCACCCAGCGCCCGTCGGTCGTCACGAACGCATGGATGCCGAACGGCCCGCCCGTGCGCGGGCCGCGGGTGGGCGCTGTGTTCTCGCCGGCCGGCCGCAGCGGCGTGCTGCCGAAGTCGTCGGGCAGGTGACGACCGAAGCGGATCTCAGCGCCGGTGTTGGCGTACGTGGCCAGGTTGCCGACGCTGCCGCCGTAATGGACGATCGCGTCCCAGCCCCAGATGCCATGCTCTACGGCAGAGAACCGCCGCATGCGCTCGTGTATGAGACGGAACACCGGTTCGTCGCGCAGCTGGTTGTCCCAACCCTCGAACGGCGCGTCGCCGGTGGCGTGATGCACTTCGTTCTGCACCTGTTCGCCCAGCGCGGACGGGCCGACGATGCCGAATCGCAGTTGCGTGGTGCGCAGCCGGTCGCCGTTGCGCGCGTTGTAGCCCAGCCCGATCAGCAGCGCCGCGGCGTAGGGGCGATCGTCCTCGATCAGGTCGGTGCGGGTGAAGTCCTTGGGTGTGTAGAGCGAATGATTGAACGTGACCACCATGTTCTGCTGCTCGAAGCCTTCGGGCGTGAGCGCGTTGAGTTTCCGGTTGGCCCAGCGCGCCAGGCGCGGCAGGCAGGGATCGTCGGTGTAATCGACCAGATTCGGCGAGACCAGCGTGAGCTGCACGCCATTGGTATAGCCCTGGTCCTGATTGCCGAACAGATCGTTGTCGACGCGGAAGTTCACCGTCGGCGGCAGGTCGGTGCGCTTGTCGCAGACGGACTCCGCAGCGCGCGTTTCGAGTGCGATGCCGGACAGGCACAGCAGCGACATGCTCAGTAGAGGCAGGCGCGAAGGCATGCTGGATGACAGCGCACGCCGCAGGGTCGGGCGCAGGGAGCGGGGTGCGGGGGATCGGGGTGTGGATGGCGGCGTAGACACGCGGCAGTTCTCCAGAATGATCGCCGCGTGAGCGCGGCATGGGGGATGGCGTGGCGGGCCGCGACACAAGGACCGCATCCGTGCAGTGACAGGCAAGTTCCATGCCGATGCGCGCGGTGAATGCGCGACGTACGCCCGCAGCATGCATATCCTCGCGTTACAGCGGCAGGATGCCATCCGCCGAGGCATGTCATGGCGTGTTGTTCTGCACGATGCCGTGCGCAGCATCGGGCACGATGCATGTCGCGGACCAGGCCTTCGTGGCCACAAAAAAAGCCGCGCATCGCGCGGCTTTTTTTTACGGGCGACGGCGGGAGCTTCAGCTCAGGCCTTCGTCCTTCAGCACTTTCTGCACCGCGGCATCCGCTTCGATGCGCGCGGCGAATGCAGCGAGATTGTTCAGACCTGAAACATCGACGCCGTTGTTGCCCGCCCAGCGCCACGTCACGTACAGATACGGATCGGCGACCGAGCGGCTGCCGGCCAGCCATTCCCTGTCGGCAAGGTGCGCATCGGCACGCTCGAACAGCGTCCGTACTTTCGCGCGCGCTGCATCCTTGGTCCTGTCGATCAGCGCAGCGTCCTCGAGATAGGCGGTGCTGCCGAAGAGCGGATGAAAGGCTGGATGCACGTCGGCGTTGGAGAACGCGACCCACTTGTTCACTTCCGCGCGGCCTTTCGGGGTGCCGTCGCCGCCCAGACCGCTCTCCGGATGCAGATCGGCGAGGTAATTGAGGATCGCCGAATTCTGGGTCAGCACCCAGCCGTCCTGTTCCAGCGCCGGCACCGCGCCTGCGGGATTGATCGCGAGGAACTCGGGCTTCTTGCGGTCGTCGCGGCTGATCCTCACCGCTTCGTACGGCTTGCCGATCCATTCCAGCACGATGTGGTCGGCCAGCGAACAGGCGCCGGGAGAGTAATAGAGTTTCATGCGCGGTTCCCTGAGTGATGAAGTGGGGGATTGAAGTGTGGGACCAAGTTCGGTCATGGTGTCGCCGACCGTGCGGTTCAACCGAGGCATGTGGAATGCAGTGTCGTCGGCATGCCGATGCACGATCGTCGCGCCATGGCAGTGAAGCGTCCGCGCAAAAAAAACGATGCGCAAAAAAACGATGCGCAAAAAAAATGATGCGGCGAAATCCGGCATGGAAAACCGGGTGCGGAAAACGCGCAAAAAAAAGCCGCAGAAACTGCGGCCATCAATCCATCTTCGATCTTTCGATTCCGGTATCGAAACCGGCCGTGGTTTCATCCGCGGCCGGGTTTGTCCTTCTGCGATTTCAGCGACTGCACCTTCAGGAAGGTGTGGTCGCCGATCTTCGCGACCTGATACGCATTGCGCCAGCTGGGCTGGGCGATGGACAGGGCCGCGAAGTGGCTGGCGCCGGGAACGATCTCCTGACGCTCGCCTTCCGGCAGCGCCCAGTTGCGCTCGGCTTCGAGCGCGATGGTGACCGCCTGCGACCAGGCTTCTGCATTGCTGAGCTGCGTACGCGGCGACACGAGGGTCGGCGCGAACTGTTTGCGGGCAGTGACGACATCGCACATCGAGTCGCCCCACAGGCCGCTGTCCTCGCGACGCAGCGCGACTTCGGCGACCGCCTGCTGTCCGCGGACAGGCTGGTTGCGTGCTTCCAGGTACAGCGTGGTACTGAGACATAGCGAATCGGCGGCCTGCGGGGGCAACACCGATGCGATCCAGAGGATCCATGCGAGCTTCATTGGAACTCCTTGCTTCGTTGCTTCGGCCGAACGGTGCACGGGTAAGGGCCCAGAACATCGATTCGGGTGCGACATGGCGATAGACAGTCCGGCGTGACGCCGGGCGCTTGCGAGGATCGCAAGACAAGGGGCTGCGGGCTCTATGGCCGCTTGTAGCCCAAACGTGGACCGGGGCGGGGGACCCACCAAAGGGGTGGCGTCATCTCCCGACACGATCTCGCGCTGGTCCCGCATCCGGTTGGCGGGAAAGCGGGCGTAGGGTAGTCAGCGAAACATAACGTCAGCTGAATGGAAAAATCGGAAATCTCTGATTCGATTGGAGTTTTTGTTCAGAAGGTTGCGTAAGTCGCTGTCGGTGCAGGGACTCGGGCCGCCGCGGACTCGTGCCAACGGTGTTGCAGTGCGGGATGGCGGATTGCGACCACGATCCCGGATCAAGCGGTTTTGCGGTGCCCGGGGGCCTGTAGGAGGGCCTTCAGGCCCGAGTTCTACGAGGATCCCGGCGATCGTTTGGAAAAGCTCGGGCCTGAAGGCCCTCCTAGCAATCGTCTACAACCCCGCCGCCACCCGGCTGCCCTGGGCGATCGCGCGCTTGGCGTCGAGTTCGGCGGCCACGTCGGCGCCGCCGATCAGATGAGCCGCGACACCGGCGGCCTGCAGGGCGTCGAACAGCTCGCGGCGCGGCTCCTGGCCGGCGCAGATCACCACATGATCCACCGGCAGCGTCTGTTCCTTGCCGTCGACGCGGATCCGGAACCCGCTGTCGTCGATGCCCAGATATTCCACGCCGCCCAGCATCGCCACCTGTTTGGCCTTGAGCGCGGCGCGATGGATCCAGCCGGTGGTCTTGCCCAGCTTCGCGCCGGGTTTGCCCGGGCTGCGCTGCAGCAGCCAGACTTCGCGGGTCGGCGGCTCGGGTTCGGGTTTGCGCAGGCCGCCGGGGCCGGAAAAGGTCGGGTCCACGCCCCATTCGGCCATCCAGCGCTGCGGGTCCAGCGTCGACGAGCGATGTTCTGCCGCGCCGTGCGGCGGCTTCAGGTCGAACGCCGTGGCGTCGAGGATCGGCATGTGCACCAGATATTCGGCCACGTCGAAGCCGATACCGCCGGCGCCGATGATCGCCACCCGCGCGCCGGGGACGACACGGCCGCTGAGCACATCCAGATAGCTGACGACCTTGGCGTGATCGATCCCCGCCAGCGCGACCTTGCGCGGGCGGATGCCGGTGGCCAGCACCACTTCGTCGAAGCCCTTCAGCGCATCGGCATCGACCGACGTCGACAGCCGCAGTTCGACGCCGGTGTCGGCGATGCGGTGTTGGAAATAGCGCAGCGTCTCGTGGAATTCTTCCTTGCCCGGGATCTGTTTGGCGAGGTTGAACTGCCCGCCGATCTCGTCGGCGGCATCGAACAGCGTCACCCGGTGGCCGCGCTCGGCGGCGACCGTGGCGCAGGCCAGCCCGGCGGGGCCGGCGCCCACCACCGCCACCCGTTTCGGTGCGGTGGTCCGGGTGTAATTCAGTTCGGTTTCGGCGCAGGCGCGCGGGTTGACCAGGCAACTGGCGGTTTTCTGCTCGAATACGTGGTCCAGGCAGGCCTGATTGCAGGCGATACACGTATTGATGCGGTCGGCGCGGCCGGCGCGGGCCTTGTTCGCCCATTCCGGGTCGGCCAACAGCGGGCGTGCCATCGAAATCAGATCGGCGCCGCCGCCGGCGAGGATGCCTTCGGCCACGTCGGGCATGTTGATGCGGTTGGTCGCGACCAGCGGCAGCTTCACTTCCGGGCGCAGCTTGGCGGTCACGCCCGCGAACGCTGCACGCGGTACCGAAGTGGCGATGGTCGGCACTCGCGCCTCGTGCCAGCCGATGCCGGTGTTGAGGATGGTCGCGCCGGCGGCTTCGATAGCCTTGGCCTGGGCGACGATCTCCTCCCAGCCCGAACCTTCCGGCACCAGCTCCAGCATCGACAGTCTATAAATAATGATGAAATCCGGGCCGCAGGCTTCGCGTACCCGACGCACGATCTCGGTCGCGAAGCGCATGCGCTTCTGCAGATCGCCGCCCCAGCCATCGCCGCGCCGATTGGTGCGGGCGCTGAGGAACTGGTTGATCAGATAGCCTTCCGAGCCCATCACCTCGACGCCGTCGTAGCCGCCGTCGCGGGCGAGGCGGGCGGCGTTGGCGTAGGCCGAGATCGTGCGCTCCACGCCGAAGCCGGTCAGCGCGCGCGGCGTGAACGGATTGATCGGTGATTTGACCTTCGACGGCGCTACCGACAGCGGGTGATAGGAGTAGCGCCCCGCGTGCAGCAACTGCAGACAGATCTTCGCGCCGTGCGCGTGCACGGCATCGGTGACCAGACGGTGTTTGCGCGCTTCCCACGGCCAGCTGAGCTTGCTGGAGAACGGTGTCAGCCAGCCCATCATGTTCGGCGAGAAGCCGCCGGTGACGATCAGCCCGGCGCCGCCGGCCGCGCGCTCGCCGAAATACGCGGCGAGCTTCGGGAAATCGCTGGCGCGATCCTCCAGCCCGGTGTGCATCGACCCCATGAGCACCCGGTTGCGCAGGGTGGTGAAGCCGAGATCGAGCGGCGAGAACAGATGCGGGTAGGGGGTGGCAGCAGGCTGGGTGGTCATTGGCCAATACGCAAACGTATGGAAGCGCGCACGATGCCGGGAAAGGCGGCCGTGCTCAAGAGGTTTCGATCAAAGGGTTCGATCAACAGCGTCATCCGGCTTGCGGGCGGGCCGGCGATCCTGCGTTTCCGGGGGCTGCACCGGACTTTACACCGCCGGATCTGTCGATTCGACGTAAGGCGCAGGGCAGGGTGGGCGCCGGGTCTGGCAAAATAGCCGGCTTCCCACGCCACTACCGAGCCGCGAACCATGGGTCACCACGATATCCGCTCCGCCGTCCGCCCCGATCCCGACCAGCCGATGGTCGACATCGCCGATTACGTCATCGACACCCGGATCGAATCGCAGGAGGCCTATGACACCGCGCGCTACATGCTGCTCGACTCGCTGGCCTGCGCGATGCTGGCCATGAAGTTCGAGGGCTGCGTCAAGCACCTCGGCCCGCTGGTGCCGGGCGCCGAACTGCCGGGCGGCGCGCGCGTGCCGGGCACGTCCTTCGAACTCGACCCGGTGCAGGCCGCGTTCAACATCGGCACCCTCGTGCGCTGGCTCGACTTCAACGACACCTGGCTGGCCGCCGAATGGGGCCATCCGTCCGACAATCTCGGCGCCATCCTGGCGGTCGGCGATTACCTCAGCCGCAAGGCCGAGAAAGACGGCGGCAAGGGCCTCACCGTGCGCGACGCCCTGACCTGGGCGATCAAGGCCCACGAAATCCAGGGCGTGTATGCGCTGCAGAATTCGTTCAACCGCGTCGGCCTCGACCACGTGATCCTGGTCCGCCTCGCATCCACCGCCGTGTCGACCGCGATGTTCGGCGGCGACAAGGAAGCGGTGATCACCGCGGTTTCGCACAGCTGGATCGACAACGGTGTGCTGCGCACCTACCGCCACGCCCCGAACACCGGCCCGCGCAAAAGCTGGGCCGCTGGCGACGCCTGCCGCCGAGCCGTCACCCACGCGCTCAACGCCGCGCACAAGAAGGTCGTCGGCTATCCGTCGGCGCTGACCGCCAAGACCTGGGGTTTCTACGACGTGGCCTTCAAGGGCAAGGCATTCGAGTTCGAGCGTCCGTTCGGCAGCTATGTGATGGAGAACGTGCTGTTCAAGATCAGCTTCCCGGCCGAGTTCCACGCCCAGACCGCGGTCGAGTGCGCGATGCAACTGCACGGCGAGGTGAAGGACCGGCTGGACCAGATCGACCGCATCGAGATCGAAACCCAGGAAGCCGGCGTCCGCATCATCGACAAGACCGGTCCGCTGGCCAATTACGCCGACCGCGACCACTGTCTGCAGTACATGATCGCCGTGCCGATGATCCACGGCCGCCTGACCGCCGACGACTACAACGACGATATCGCCGCCGATCCGCGCATCGACGCCCTGCGCGAAAAGATGGTGGTCAAGGAAAACCCGCAGTTCACCCAGGATTACTTCGACGCCGACAAGCGCTATATCGGCAACGCCATCCAGGTGTTCTTCAAGGACGGCAGCAGCACCGGGAAGGTGTCGATCGACTATCCGATCGGCCACCGCAAGCGCCGCGCCGAAGGTATCCCGGTGCTGATGGCCAAGGCCAAGGCCGCCCTGGAGGCCCATCTTTCGGCCGATCAGGCCGCCGAGATCATGCGTCTGGCCGCGAATCCGGCCGAGATGGATGCCATGCCGCTTTCTGCATGGCTGGGGCTGTTTTCCGCATGACCGAGTGCGGTTCAGGTTCCACAATGAATGATAGCGCCCAGAACCCGACCACCGGCCCGCCGGAAGGTTCCCCAGAAACCTGAACTGTGCTTGGATTCACCCAACTGTTATGCTAGTGTTAACAAGGCCATGACGCGGCCGGATCATAATGAACGCGATCGTGTCGCCCTCAAGGCGGCGCTCTGTTCGGACAGACACCACCGAGTCTTTCAATTTCCTCCAAGGAGCATCCATTCATGAACAAGAAACTTCTCTGTGCTGCGCTGCTGAGTGGGCTGGCCGTGGCCCAGACTGTCTCCGCGCAGGACTTCGACGACCGCTGGTACTTGACGACCTCCGCGGGCTTCAACATCCAGGACGGCGCGCGCGGCACCCGCCCCGCCCCGTTCGGTACGCTCGGCTTCGGCAAATTCATCAGCGACAAGTGGTCACTCGACGGCGAGTTCAACTACCAGAACCCGCATTTCGAAAACCAGGACGTCATCCGCAATCCGCTCGCCCGCGCTGGCAATCTGAACTGGAGCCAGTACGGCGTCTCGATCGACCTCCGTCGCCACTTCATCGCCGAAGGCCGCAATTGGAACCCGTACGTGCTGGCCGGCCTCGGCTATCAGCGTTCGGAAGAAGAATTCGACGCGTTCCCGAGCGTGAATTCGCCCGGTCAGCGTGAAGACGGCAACCTCGCCGGCAAGCTCGGCCTGGGTCTGCAGGGCGACCTTGGCCGCGTCGGTGTGCGTACCGAACTCGCCTATCGCCTCGACGCCGACGACAGCAGCGTGAATGCTGCCGACGAAAGCTGGTTCGGCGACGTGCTGGCCTCGGTCGGCTTCATCGTCCCGCTGGGTCCGGAACCGACCGCTGACGTGCCGGATGCTCCGGCGCCGCCGCCGGCTCCGAACTGCGCCGACAAGGATGGCGACGGTGACGGCGTCAACGATTGCAACGACAAGTGCCCGAACTCGCAGGCCGGCGAAGCGATTGGTCCGGACGGCTGCAAAGTCCAGATCTCGATCGACCTGAAGGGCGTGAACTTCGACTTCGACAAGGCCACCCTGCGTCCCGACGCTGTTGCGATCCTGAACGAAGCCGTTGAAATCCTGAAGCGCTATCCCGACCTCCGCGTCGAAGTCGCCGGTCACACCGACCTGTGCGGTAACGACGACTACAACCAGTCGCTGTCGCAGCGTCGTTCGGACACCGTGTACAACTACCTGACCAGCAACGGTATCGACGCTGGCCGTCTGGCCGGTCCGAACGGTTACGGCGAGAGCCGTCCGCTCGTTGCCACCGCGCAGACCCTGCCGGAATGCAAGAACGAGACCAACCGTCGCACCGAGCTCAACGTCCAGTAATTGCGGACAGGCTCCAAAGTAATACCCGAAGCCCGGCCTTGCGCCGGGCTTCGGCTTTTCGGGCTCCGCATCGTTCCGGTGGCCGGCGTTTCCGGCGGAAGGTCACGATCCGCACGATTGATCATCCGTTGCGGTTGTCCGGCGGACCGTGCCCGGCCTACACTCATTGACCAGAATTCGCGGAGAACATCCATGCGTCCAGTTTCGGTAGTCGTCTCTCCGCAGGCGTTGTTGACGAGCAGCCTTGCCGGTCTGATCGGATTGTCCGCCCTGTGTTACGCTGGAGGCGCCCAGGCGGCCATCGATTGCGCGTCCTTCAAGCCGCTGTCGCCGTCTACCAGCAACACCCTGCAGATCCTGCCGATCGCCGAAGAATTGGCGGCGCCGAATCGGCAGATCGGGACTGGCGCCGGTTTCGCGGAATTGTTTTCCGCAGGCACGACCGTCGAAGTGGTGCTGTCGCGCATCCAGCACCAGGAATGCCGCGCGACGACCGCCGCCGCGAAGCCGCTGACGGACGCAGCGGGCGCTTATCAGCCCAAGCCCGGCGAAACCACTGCCTGGCGTTTCGACATGACCCAGAACGGCAAGCGCATGACCGCCGACGAGTTCGATGCCTGGATGAAGGCGCGCGGTGTGCGCGTGGTGAAAGGTCCGGCCGCCGTTGCCGCACCGCCGCCGCCGCCCGCACCGGCGCCGGAACCTCCGAAAAAGAAAAAGCGCTGATTCCCGATAGGCAACGAATCGCCGGTGGATCCACACCGGCGCTGTCCTGCAGGCGATGACACCCCAACCCCGTTTCGGCATTGCCCGCGTGCTCTCCAAGCGCGGGGCGTGTTCGCGCACGCAGGCGGCAGAATGGGTGCGCGCGGGGCGCGTCAGCGTCGGCGGACGTGTGGTGCGCGACCCCGAATTTCCGACCATATTGGACCGCGACGACATCGCTATCGACGGCAACGCCATTGCCGCGGCCGCGCCTGTCTATCTGATGCTGAACAAGCCGCGCGGGCTGGTCACCACCGCCAGCGACGAGCGCGGCCGCGACACGGTCTATCGCTGCTTCGATGGGGCGACCACGCCGGGCGGCGCGCCGCTACCGTGGATCGCGCCGGTGGGGCGGCTGGACAAGGCCAGCGAAGGATTGCTGTTGTTCGCCAACGATCCACAGTGGGCGGCGCGCATCACCGATCCGCAGACCGGGCCGGCCAAGACCTACCGTGTACAGATCGACCGGATTCCCGACGCTGACCTGCTGGCGGCACTGTGCCGCGGCATCGACGATGCGGGCGAACGGCTGTCCGCGGTGTCGGCCACGCTGCTGCGCGCGGGCGAGAAGAATGCCTGGGTCGAGATCGTGCTCGACGAGGGCCGTAACCGCCAGATCCGGCGTCTGCTGGACGCGTTCGACATCGCCACGCTGCGCCTGATCCGGGTGGCCATCGGCGGTCTGACGCTGGGCGATCTGCCCAAAGGCGAATGGCGCGCATTGACCGAAGAGGATTTGCAGCGCCTTCGCAGCTGAATCCGCCGGGGAATCAAGCGGATGCCTGATCTGTGAATCCTTTCACGTTCGCATTCAGGGCTTTCCGCGAGACGGCTGCCTACACTGCGGCGGGGGCGATCCTTCGGTCAACACAGGTTCCAATCGATGCGCATGATTCTGCCTGCGGCGCTGCTCGCCGTTGTCGCCCTGTCCGGCTGCGCCAGCCGTCAGCCCTCGGCCGGCCTGCCCGGAAGCGGAATTTCGTCGCCGAACACCGGGCCGATTGCGGTCGGCAAGTCCAACCGGTTCCAGATGACCCAGAACGGCCGGCAGATGAGCGCCGACGATTTCGATGCCTGGATGAAGGCGCGCGGCATCCGGGTGGCGAAGGGGCCGCAGGTCGCGAAGCGCTCGCCCAGGCCGGTATCGGGGCTACAGGCACAGGCGAAGCCTCTGCCGAAAGCGCAGGCCAAGGCACAGACGAAACCGTCGGCGCCCAAACGGCGCTGATCGGATTCGACGAAGCACGCAGCGAAACATTCAGTCGCTGACGTCTTCCTGCTCGCGCCACCGCGCGAGCCGGCTCTGCAGCAATCTGGCGATCACCGCGCGCGCCCGGTCGTCGCCCGGCCCGCGCGCATCGTGGCTCATGCCTGTGCCGTGATTGCAGGACGCGCAAGCGACGGCGAGGTTGCGCGGGTCGTTGGCGTCGTCGCCGACCAGCGCGGTCAACGTGGCGGCCGCGCGCTTGCCGAACCAGGCCTGCGGCACGACGTGTTCGAGCGTCGCGCTGCCCAGCGCTTCGCCGTCGCCGCGGACGTACAGGCGACGACGACAGTGCAGGCAGCGGGTTTCCCATTCGCCGCCGTGCGATTGCGCTTCGGTATCGCTGTGCAACGCGATCAGGAACAGTCGGCGCAGCGCGGGACGCACCTCAGATCTCGATCACGCCCAGTTCGCGGCCGATGCGGGTGAAGGCATCGATCGCACGATCGAGATGCGCGCGGGTGTGCGCGGCGCTCATCTGGGTGCGGATGCGCGCCTGGCCCTTCGCCACCACAGGGAAAAAGAAGCCGATCGCGTAGATGCCTTCTTCCAGAAGCCGTTCCGCGAAACGCTGCGCCAGCGGCGCGTCGTACAGCATCACCGGGCAGATCGGATGCACGCCGGGCTTGATGTCGAAGCCGGCGGCGGTCATTTTTTCGCGGAAATAGCGGGTGTTGTCGGCGAGGCGCTCGCGCAGGTCGTCGGCGGAGGCGAGCATGTCGAACGCTTCGATCCCCGCGGCCACCACGTGCGGCGGCAGCGAATTGGAGAACAGATACGGCCGCGAGCGTTGGCGCAGCATTTCGATCACTTCCTTCTTCGCGGTGGTGAAGCCGCCCAGCGCGCCGCCCATCGCCTTGCCCAGCGTGCCGGTGATGATGTCGATGCGGTCGAGCACGCCCTTCACCTCGGCCGAACCGCGGCCGGTGGCGCCGAGGAAACCGGTGGCGTGGCATTCGTCGATGTGCACGAGGGCGCCGTACTTTTTCGCCAGCGCGGTGATCTCGTCCAACAATGCGATGGAACCGTCCATCGAGAACACGCCGTCGGTGGTGATGAGCTTGGTCCTGCAGCCGGCGGCGTCGGCGGCCTGCAACTGCGCTTCGAGATCGGCCATGTCGCTGTTGGCGTAGCGGAAGCGTTTGGCCTTGCACAGGCGCACGCCGTCGATGATCGAGGCGTGGTTGAGGGCGTCGGAGATCACCGCGTCGTGTTCGTCGAGCAGCGGCTCGAACAGGCCGCCATTGGCGTCGAAACAGGCGGCATAGAGGATGGTGTCTTCGGTGCCGAAGAACTCAGCGATCTTCGCTTCCAGCTGCTTGTGGAGATCCTGGGTGCCGCAGATGAAGCGGACGCTGGCCATCCCGAAGCCGTGGGTATCCAAGGCGGCCTTGGCGGCGGCGATGATCCCCGGATGGTCGGCCAGGCCCAGATAGTTGTTGGCGCAGAAGTTCAGCACCGTGCGGCCGTCGGCCAGGGTGATTTCGGCCGATTGCGGGCTGGTGATGACGCGCTCGGCCTTGAACAGCCCCTGGCTGCGGATGTTCTCCAGCTCCTCGGCGTAGCGGGTGGTCAGCGGGGCGGTGCTCGAAAGTGGGGCATTCGACGATGCGGACATGGCGGGCATTCGAGAGGCTGAAAACGGGCGCCTAGTGTACGCGCAGCCCGATCCGGGCCTGTCCGGAGGGTGTTATCAGGCCCGTGGTTCGGGCGTCGGCCACGATTTTTACGGTTTCATGACTCGCCCCGGGGGTTAAAGTTGAGTTAATCTCGTTTCGACACGGCCAAAACCGCGTCGGCTCTCCCCCAGTCCCACCCCATTCCAATCCCGAACCGAGGAGGTTCTTGTGCGTAAACAGCTGATTTCTCTGGCATTGCTGGCACTGATGCCGCTGGCGGCGCAGGCCCAGGACGAAGACGATTCCGGCTTCAACTGGAATGCTGCAGCCACGTCCGAATACATGTTCCGTGGCATTTCCCAGACCGACGACCATCCGGCGATCCAGGCCGGCGCTGGCTACAGCTGGTCGAACGGTCTCTACGTCGGCGCCTGGGCGTCGAACGTGGACTTCGGCGAAGACACCGATGCCGAAGTCGACACTTTCGTCGGCTGGAACGGCGACCTGAGCGATGCCGTCAATCTCGACGTGCAACTGGTCCGCTACAACTACGTCGGCGAGCCGGACGGCGTGGATTACGCCTACAACGAGCTGATCGGCAAGCTGAGCTTCGCCGAGAACTATTCGGCCACCCTCGGCTACACCAACGATTTCCTGGCGACCGAGACCGACAGCATCTATGTCGCCGTGGGCGGCAGTTGGGAAGTCGGCAACGACATCAACCTCACCGCCGGTCTGGGCTACACCACGGTGGACGAGGATCTGTCGAGCGAAGACGGTTATCTGGACTATTCGATCGGCGTGAACCGCGACTTCGGTCCGGTCAACATCGGTCTGGGTTACATCGGCACCGACAACAGCGCCGAGAACCTGTTCGGCAAGGACAACGCCGAAGACAAGTTCGTGCTGACCTTCGCGATCGGCGGCTGATAACTGACCCGGCGGGCGGCCTCCGTGCTGCCCGCGTTGTGTCTCTGCGACGGCACGGTGCCTCGGCACCGTGCCGTTTTCGTTGGGGGACGGCGAAGCATGCCGCACCCGCACATGCTGTCGGGTTATCGACGCATGCGTTCGGGCGATAAAGGGGGGTGCATCCAACTCGCGATTCGGGCCGTAAAAGCAATGCCTGCAAA
The DNA here is from genome assembly GCA_943371935.1 of Chitinophaga pinensis. GTDB lineage: Bacteria > Pseudomonadota > Gammaproteobacteria > Xanthomonadales > Xanthomonadaceae > Lysobacter_I. Next base: position 56,546 of record CALRWS020000033.1, read on the forward strand.
CTGCGGGCATTCCCCCGAATCAGTAGAAGGATGTTCCCAATGAATAAATCGATCTTGGCCGTTGCCGCAGCCATCGTCCTCGTCGTGCCGGCCGCCCATGCCGCGGGTCCGCAGGAAGGTGCCTTCTCGGTGTCCATTTTCGGTGGCGTGGACCAGCCGCTCAGCGGCGATGTGCACGACGGCGCCACCGCAGCGGTGCCCGATCTCGGCCCGTTGAACCCCGATCTGGCGGGCGTGAGCGCCGAACTGCGCATCCGTTCGCGCTCGCATGACGATATCTATGGATCGGCGGCGTCCTATGGTCTGGAATTCAGCTACGGTCTGAGCGCCAACGCCGAGGTGTTCGGCCAGCTGCGCTACACCGATGCCGACGAGGGCACGGTCCAGGTCGGCGGCGCTTTCGTGCCGGCGCTGAGCACCACGCTGCCGGTCAATGGCACGTTCAGCGACTACAAGGCCCTTACGCTCGAGGGCGGTTATCGCTATTTCTTCAGCGATCTGGGGCCGACGCGTCCATTCGTGGCCGGGCGGCTGGGCGCCACCCGCACCGACGACATCCGCGCCACGTTCGAGATACCCGACGCGGACATCCTCATCGCCAATGTGCCGTTCACCGAGAAGAAGTGGTCGGCCAGCGCGGGCATCGATGTGGGTCTGCTGTTCCCGCTCGGCGAGAACGCGAGCATCACCGCGCAGACCGGCGTGCGCTATGTCGCCGATCTGGAAGGCGACGACAGCGCGATCGGCGGTCTCGGCCTGGGCAGCATCAACGACACTGGGAAGCGCGTGTCCTATCCGATTTCGGTCGGATTCCGCTACGACTTCTGAAAGTTTCGGACCGGGCGCCTCTGCGGGCGCCCGGTCCTTCTGTTTCATGCGCCAATGGCAGGATTGATCGGGTGAAGAGATTCGCATCCGCTATCGGCTGGAACCCTTGCGCAGCATCAATTCCAGCTCAGAACGACCTTGCCGGATTTGCCTGATTCCATCAGATCGAAGCCCTGCTGGAAATCGTCGATCGGCAACTGGTGGCTCAGCACCTTGCCCAGCGGGAAACCCGACAGCACCAGCTGCGTCATCTTGTACCAGGTCTCGTACATCCTGCGGCCGTAGATGCCCTGCAGGGTGAGGCCCTTGAAGATCACCCTGTCCCAGTCGATGCCGGCGCCGCGCGGCAGGATGCCCAGCAGCGCGACCTTGCCGCCGTGGTACATGCAGTCGAGCATGTCGTTGAAGGCGTGCGGGTTGCCGCTCATCTCCAGGCCCACGTCGAAGCCTTCCATGTGCAGGTCGGCCATCACCTCCTTCAGCGAAGTCTTGCTGACGTTCACCACCCGGGTGGCGCCCATGTCGGCGGCCAGTTTCAGGCGGTAGTCGTTGACGTCGGTGACCACGACATTGCGCGCGCCGATGTATTTGCAGATGCCCGCGGCCATCACTCCGATCGGGCCGGCGCCGGTGATCAGCACGTCCTCGCCGACCACGTCGAACTCCAGCGCGCAGTGCGCGGCGTTGCCGTAGGGGTCGAAGAACGCGGCCAGCTCGCTGGGAATCTGGTCGGGGATCGGCCACAGGTTGCTGGCCGGCATGGTCATGTATTCGGCGAAGGCGCCGTGGCGATTCACGCCGATGCCGACGGTGTTCGGACACAGATGCTGTTTGCCGGCGCGGCAGTTGCGGCAGTGTCCGCAGACGATATGGCCTTCCGCCGACACCCGCTGGCCGATCCGGTAGCCGGTGACGCCCGGGCCGAGTTCGGCGATCCGGCCGACGAACTCGTGGCCGATCACCAGACCGGGCTTGATCGTGCGCTGGCTCCACTCGTCCCACAGATAGATGTGCAGATCGGTGCCGCAGATCGCGGTCTTTTCCAGCTTGATCAGCACTTCGTTGGCGCCGGGGGAGGGCACGGGCACCTCTTCCATCCAGATGCCTTTGGCGGCTTCGCGCTTCACCAGCGCTTTCATCATCGTCGCGGCCATCGCTCGCCCATCGTTCGGAGTTGGGGCGCGAATTATACGCCGTGCCCGTGGAATGCCCGGCGCATGGCCATGCCGCCGCGGACCATGCCGCCGCGTATGGATCGCGCATCTTCCGCGCTGCGACGGCAGTCGCAGCGCATCGCCATCGCACATGACCATTGGACATGGCGAAGGGCGGGAGCCAGCCGATACACTCAGCCTCTTTGTTCGTTGCCCGAGAAACCCATGTCCCGCCACGGAACCTCCCCAGTCGTGTTCGCCGCCTCCGCGGCCCTCGCCGTCGCCGCCGGTGCGATGTCTCCCTCCGCCCGGGCCGCTGAAGGCATGTGGGTGCCGCAGCAGTTGCCGGAGATTTCCGGCCCGCTGAAAACCGCCGGCCTCAAACTCACGCCCAAACAGCTGAGCGACCTGACCGGCGACCCGCTGGGCGCGGTGGTCTCGCTGGGCGGCTGCACCGCCAGCTTCGTGTCGCCGCAGGGTCTGGTCACCACCAACCACCACTGTGCCTACGGTGCGATCCAGCTGAATTCGACGCCGCAGAAGAACCTGATCAAGGACGGCTTCAACGCCGCCACCCAGGCCGAGGAACTCAGCGCCGGCCCGAACGCCCGCGTGTTCGTGCTGGACCGCATCGACGACGTGACCAGCCAGGTCCGCGCCGCGATCGCCGCTGCGCCCGACGCGCTGGCCCGCAGCAAGGCCCGCGACACCGTCGAGAAACGCCTCGTCGCCGACTGCGAAGCCACCGCCGGCTACCGCTGCCAGCTGTACAGCTTCTTCGGTGGCGGGACCTACCGCCTGTTCCGCAATCTCGAAATCAAGGACGTGCGCCTGGTCTACGCGCCGCCGGGCAGCGTCGGCAACTACGGCGGTGAGGTCGACAATTGGATGTGGCCGCGCCACACCGGCGACTTCGCGTTCTACCGCGCCTACGTGGGCCGCGACGGCCGCCCGGCTGCCTATTCGGCCGACAACGTGCCGTTCAAGCCGAAGCAGTGGCTGAAAATCGCCGACAAGCCGCTGGCCGCCGGCGATTTCGTGATGGTCGCCGGCTATCCGGGCAGCACCAACCGCTATGCGTTGGCCGAGGAATTCGCCAACACCGCCGACTGGACCTATCCCACCATCAGCCGCCACAACAAGGCGCTGGTCGCGCTGGTCGACGCCGAAGGCAAGAAGACCCCGGACATCGCGGTGAAGTACGCCAGCATCGTCCGCAGCTGGGAAAACGTGCTGAAGAATTACGACGGCCAGCTCGAAGGCTTCGAGCGCATGGGCGCTTCGGGCATCAAGCAGAAACAGGAGCAGGCGGTCCTGACCTGGCTGGGCCGACGCGAACGCGGCAAGGCCGGCGCCGCCGCGCTGGAAGCGCACGCAACTCTGGTGTCGCTCAATGCCCAAGTGCAGGCGACGCGCGAGCGCGACCTCGTGCTGAGCCGTCTCGGCGGCAACGGCGTGCTCAGTGCCGCGGTGCAGTTGTATCGCCTGTCGATCGAGCGCGAGAAGGCCGACGCCGAGCGCGAGCCCGGCTTCCAGCAGCGCGACCTCGCCGGGATCGAAGGCGGGATGCGCCAGATGGAACGCCGCTACCACCCGACCATGGACCGCGAGCTGACGCGTTACTGGCTGAGCCAATACGTGCGCATGCCGAAGGACCAGCGCCTTCCGGCCCTGGACACCTGGCTGAAGGGCAGCGACGAAAAGGCGATCGCCGCCGCGCTGAAATTGCTGGCAGCGACCAAGCTGGGCAACACCGACGAGCGCCTGCGCTGGATGAAGGCCGACCGCAAGGCGTTCGAGACCAGCAAGGATCCGGCGATCCGCTACGCGGTGGCGATGATGCCGACCCTGCTGCGGCTGGAGGAAGCGCGCAAGGCGCGCGCCGGCGACAGCATGGCCGCGCGCCCGGTGTTCCTGCAGGCGGTGGCCGATTACAAGAAGAGCAAGGGCGAGGGCGTGTACCCGGATGCCAACGGCTCGTTGCGCATCACCTTCGGCAACGTCACCGGCTACGCCAAGCGCGACGGCAGCCGGCAGGCGCCGTTCACCCTGCTGGAACAGGTCGCGGTGAAGGCGACCGGACAGGAACCCTTCGATGCGCCG
>CALRWS020000034.1:0-60091 GCA_943371935.1 Chitinophaga pinensis
GGCCGCAGTGCCGGTATTACTCACCTGCAAGGTGTAGCTCGCCGGGGTACCGACCACGAACGACGCCGCGCTCGCGGTCTTCGTCATCGTCAGCTGCGGCGCATTCACCGGCGTGGTCACGCTGCTGGTGCAGCGCGCGTTCGCCGGGCAGGTGGCATCGCCGCCGCCGGATACGGTCGCGCTGTTGGTCACACTCGCGCCCGCCGCCAAGGTCGGCGTGATCGGAATGATGAAGCTGGTGTTCGCACCCGCGGCCAAGCCGGCCGCGATGGTGCAGGTCACCGTCTGACCCGCCGCGGTGCAGCCCGCCGGCAGGGTGCCGATGGTCAAACCGGTCGGGATCGTATCGGTGATGGTGCTTGATGCCGTCGTCGCCAGCGTGCCGGTGTTGCTCACCTGCAGCGTGTAACTCGCCGGCACGCCGACCACGAACGACGCCGCACTCGCGGTCTTCGTCATCGTCAGCTGCGGCGTGACCACTGGCGTGGTCACGCTGCTGGTGCAACGTGCGGCCGCCGGACAGGTCGGGTCGCCGCCGCCGGACACCGTTGCGGTGTTCACCGACGGGTTCGTCGCCGCGAGCGTCGCGGTCACCGGAATGATGAAGCTGGTGTTCGCGCCCGCCGCCAGACCGGCCGCGATGGTGCAGGTCACCGTCTGGCCCGCCGCGGTGCAGCCTGCCGGCAACGTGCCGATGGTCAGACCGGTCGGGATCGTATCGGTGATCGTCGCTGCGGCCGTGGTGGCCGCAGTGCCGGTATTACTCACCTGCAAGGTGTAGCTCGCCGGGGTACCGACCACGAACGACGCGGCGCTCGCGGTCTTCGTCATCGTCAGCTGCGGCGCGTTGACCGGTGTGCTTACGGTGCTGGTGCAGCGCGCATCGGCCGGACAGGTCGGATCGCCACCGCCACTCACGGTTGCGGTGTTCACCGACGGATTCGCCGCGGCGAGGGTCGCGGTCACCGGAATGACGAAGCTGGTATTCGCGCCCGCGGCCAGACCGGCCGCGATGGTGCAGGTCACCGTCTGACCCGCGGCAGTGCAGCCCGCCGGCAACGTGCCGATGGTCAGACCGGTCGGGATGGTGTCGGTGATGGTGCCCGCCGCCGTCGTCGCCGCGGTGCCGGTATTGCTCACCTGCAGCGTGTAGCTCGCCGGTACGCCGACGACGAACGACGCCGCACTCGCGGTCTTCGTCATCGTCAGCTGCGGACGGTTCACCGGCGTGGTCACGGTGCTGGTGCAGCGCGCGGCCGCTGGACAGGTCGAGTCGCCGCCGCCGGAGACGGTCGCGGTGTTCACGACGCTCGCCGCCGCAGCGACGGTCGGCGTGACCGGAATGATGAAGCTGGTGCTGCCGCCCGCAGCCAGACCGGCCGCGATGGTGCAGGTCACGGTCTGGCCCGCTGCGGTGCAGCCCGCCGGCAAGGTGCCGATGGTCAGGCCGGCCGGAATCGTATCGGTGATGGTGCTGGCTGCGGTGGTCGCAGCCGTGCCGGTGTTCGAGACCTGCAGCGTGTAGCTCGCCGGTACGCCAACCACGAACGACGCCGCGCTAGCGGTCTTCGTCATCGTCAGCTGCGGCGCATTGACCGGTGTGCTCACGGTGCTGGTGCAGCGTGCATCGGCCGGACAGGTCGGATCGCCACCGCCGCTCACGGTCGCTGTGTTCACCGACGGGTTCGCTGCCGCAAGCGTCGCGGTCACCGGAATGATGAAACTGGTGCTGCCCCCCGCAGCCAGACCGGCTGCGATGGTGCAGGTCACTGTCTGACCGGCCGCGGTGCAGCCCGCCGGCAGCGTGCCGATGGTCAGGCCGGTCGGAATGGTGTCGGTGATCGTGCTGGACGCCGTCGTCGCCGACGTCCCCGTGTTCGATACCTGCAGCGTGTAGCTGGCCGGCACGCCGACCACGAACGACGCCGCGCTTGCGGTCTTGGTCATCGTCAGCTGCGGACGGGTCACCGGCGTGGTGACCGTGCCGGTGTTGCCGCCGGCGCAGGTGACGGGCGCGCCCGAGCAATCCGGATCGGCGGTGCCGGTGGGCGGAACGACGGTGGCGGTGTTGGTGATGCTGGCGGCCGCGGCGGCGCCGACGGTGCACGCGATGGTCAGGGTGGCATTGCCGCCCGACGCGATGGCGACGCCGGTCCAGGTGCCGGTACCGGTGGCGCCGGAGGCGATGGTGCCGACGGTGAACGTGCCGGCCGACGGCGTGTAGCTGCAGCCGGTCAGGCCGGCGGGCAGCGACTCCACGATCGAGAAGGTGCTGGCGGCGAGAATGGCGCTGGGGCCGGCATTGTTCACGGTCAGGGTGTAGGTGAGCAGTTGGCCGACGGCGACCGGGCTCGGGGTTGCGGTCTTGACCAGGCTCAGGTTCGACGACCGCGTGATCGGGTCACTGTCGGTCGCCGTGTTGTTGGCGTTGTTGGGGTCGGTGACAGTGGCCGGAGGCGTGACCGTAGCGCTGTTGACCGCGTTCTGCGACCAGGCGGCAGGGCTCGCGACGAGCGCCACGGCGAAAAGGACGGCTGCGGCTAAAGAACGACGCAGACCTTCGGCACTACGAATGGATTTGGCCAACACTGGAACTCCCCATTGGATCCGAGCACCGCGATGCGATCGCCGCACGGATCCCGATGACGCAGCTCCGACTCGAGACGGCGCTGCAGATGATTTCTTGCGATTCGGCTTGTTGAACGACCTACGTCCTTGCATGGTGTCCAGATGCGTCGGCTCATGTCGCGCCACGCCAGGTTTCCCGGGCGATGCCGCACGCACACCCCACATCAAGCAAACCCCGTGCCAACGCCTTGATTTTCCTGCAAATTCGACGCCACAGCCTTGATTCCACTGAAGAATCCAAGCCCCCACGACGTCCACGATCTGCGCTGCAAGCGTCCACCTATTGGGTCACATTCTGGGCATTTGTGCCACCGGCGTCTCGTTTCATGGCGATCCCGGACCCTCGCATCCGCATTTTCGCGACCTCCGTGAAGCGACCGTATCGGCCGTTCTCCCGGGCTGGGCGGTGGCCCAATCCCCGGTCCCTGCTAGAATTTTCGCTCTAGAACGCTTTCGCCTCACCGCAAGCCTCACCGCCAAGCAGCGGATGCCGCCTCGCACCGGCACCGCCAGGACGCCAGACCTCATGACCAACCCCACCGACCTCCGCTCGCCGGCCGCCGTCGCTTCGCCCGGCGTAGACCGCGACTACACGCTGGACGATAAATTCACACGGACCGAAGGCCGGATCTACCTGTCAGGTGTGCAAGGTCTGGTGCGCCTGCCGCTGATGCAGCGGCTCCGCGATCAGGCGGCCGGGCTGAATACCGCGGGCTTCATCAGCGGCTACCGCGGCAGCCCGCTGGGCGGCTTCGATCTGGAGCTGTGGCGCGCGAAGAAGCATCTGGCGGCCACCGGGGTGAAGTTCACGCCCGGGCTCAACGAGGATCTCGGCGCGACCATGGTCTGGGGCACCCAGCAGACCAACCTGTTCCCGGGCGCCAAGGTCGATGGCGTGTTCGGCATGTGGTACGGCAAGGGTCCGGGCGTGGACCGCTGCGGCGACGTGTTCAAGCACGCCAACGCCGCCGGCACCTCGAAGTTCGGCGGCGTGCTGGCGCTGGCGGCCGACGATCACGCCTGCCGCAGCTCCACCCTGCCCCACGGCAGCGAAGGCGAATTCCAGTCCGCGATGATGCCGGTGCTCAACCCGGCCGGCGTGCAGGACATCCTCGACATGGGCCTGATCGGTTTCGCGATGTCGCGTTACACCGGTCGCTGGGTCGGCTTCAAGACCATCGCCGAAACCGTGGAATCCTCCGCGTCGGTCGACGTGAATCCGCTGGCGCTGCAGATCGTCACCCCGGACGATTTCGAGATCCCGCCGGGCGGCCTGAACATCCGCTGGCCGGATCCGCCGCTGGATCAGGAAATGCGCCTGCATCGTTACGCGGTGAAGGCCGCGCAGGCGTTCGCGCGCGCCAACCGGCTCGATCGCGTGGTGATCGATTCGCCGAACGCGCGGCTGGGCATCGTCACCACCGGCAAGAGTTATCTCGACGTGCTGCAGGCGCTGGAATATCTCGGTCTCGACACCCGCGCCTGCGCCGATCTGGGCATCCGCGTCTACAAGGTCGGCATGACTTGGCCGCTGGAACCGATGGGCATCCGCGCGTTCTCGCGCGGGCTGCAGGACATCGTGGTGGTGGAAGAGAAACTCAGCTTCATCGAAAGCCAGATGAAGGAGCTGTTCTACAACTTCGAATCGATGGCCGGCGGCGTTCCCCGGCCCAGCATCGTCGGCAAGTACGACGAAAGCGGCGAATGGATCCTGCCGTCGACCGGCGAACTCACGCCGGCGCGGATCGCGATGGTCATCGCCCGGCGCATCCAGAAATTCCACGACAGCGAGCAGATCCGCGGCGTGCTGTCGTGGATCGAACAGAAGGAAGGCGAGCTGGCCCTGCCGCGCGCGAATTTCCCGCGCGTTCCGCACTACTGCAGCGGCTGCCCGCACAACACCTCGACGAAGGTGCCGGAAGGTTCGCGCGCGCTCGGCGGCATCGGCTGTCACTACATGGTGACGTGGATGGACCGCAACACCGACACCTTCACCCACATGGGCGGCGAAGGCGTGACCTGGTGCGGCCAGGCGGCGTTCACCGACAACGAGCACGTCTTCCAGAATCTCGGCGACGGCACCTATTTCCACAGCGGTTCGCTGGCCATCCGCCAGGCGATCTCGGCCGGCGTCAACATCACCTACAAGATCCTCTACAACGACGCGGTGGCGATGACCGGCGGCCAGCCGGTGGACGGGACGCTGTCGGTGCCGCAGATCGCGCACCAGATGCGCAGCGAAGGCGTGCAGACCATCGCGGTGGTGTCGGACGAGATCGAAAAGTGGTCGGACGCTTCGATCTTCCCCGCAGGCGTAAGTTTCCACGACCGCCGCGAACTCGACGCGGTGCAGAAGACCCTGCGCGAAGTGAAGGGCACCAGCATCCTGATCTACGACCAGACCTGCGCCACCGAGAAACGCCGCCGCCGCAAGCGCGGCAAGATGGTCGACCCCCAAAAACGCGTGATGGTCAATTCGCTGGTCTGCGAAGGCTGCGGCGACTGCGGCGTGAAGAGTTTCTGCGTGTCGGTGCTGCCGAAGGAAACCGAATTCGGCCGCAAGCGCGACATCGACCAGAGCAACTGCAACAAGGACTACAGCTGCGTCGAAGGGTTCTGCCCGAGCTTCGTCACCGTGCACGGCGGCAAACTGAAGAAAGGCAAGGCGCCCGACAACAGCGGCGCAACAAACACAATTGCCCGCCTCGGCGATCTGCCGATGCCGACGTTCGCCAGCGCGCTCGACAAACCCTGGAACATCCTGATCACCGGCGTCGGCGGCACCGGCGTGGTCACCATCGGCGCGCTGCTCGGCATGGCCGGCCATCTCGAAGGCAAGGGCGCGACCGTGCTCGACCAGACCGGTCTCGCCCAGAAGGGCGGTGCGGTCACGACCCACATCCGCATCGCGAAGTCGCCCGACGACATCCATGCGGTGCGCATCGCCGCCGGCGAAGCCGATCTGGTGCTGGGCTGCGACATGGTGGTGGTCAACGATTACTGGGCGCTGTCGAAGATCCGCGAAGGCCGCTCCAACGTCGTGCTCAACACGTACGAAGCAATGCCGGGCACCTTCACCACGCGTCCGGACATGCAGTTCCCCGCGGCCGATATCGTGTCCGCGGTGCGCACCGCGCTCGGCGGCCAGGACCCGCTGCTGGTGGATGCGACCCAGCTCGCCAACGCGCTGATGGGCGACGCCATCGCCGCCAACCTGTTCATGCTCGGCTACGCCTGGCAACAGGGCCTGGTGCCGATCTCGTTCGACGCGATCATGCGCGCAGTCGAACTCAACGGCGCCGCAATCGAGATGAACAAGACCGCGTTCGCCTGGGGCCGACTGGCGGTGATCGATCTGCCTGCGGTGGTCGCCGCCGCCGGCATCGTGCGCAACGCGCCGACCGCCGCCGAAAGCACCCCGAACGCGCTTCGGCTGCTGGCGCCCACCGCTTCGGAAGGCCACGAATCCGGCATCCCCGCACAGAGCGGCGAGCTGCGCAGCGCCGACGAACTGCGCCACGTGCCGGCCGACGCCAGCGATCGCGACTGGTTCATGCCGCTGGACGACGCCCGCCTGTCGCGTTCGCTCGACGAAGTCATCGCGCGCCGCGTCGCGTTCCTCAGCGATTACCAGAACATCGACTACGCCAAACGCTACAGCGATTTCGTCGCCAGGGTCCGCGCTGCGGAACAGGCGAAGGCGACGGGCAGCAGCGATCTGTCGGAAGCGGTCGCGCGCTATGCGTTCAAGCTGATGGCGTACAAGGACGAATACGAAGTCGCGCGTCTCTACACCAGCGGCGATTTCCAGAAGCGCGTCGCCCAGCAGTTCGAAGGCGACTACAAGATCCGCTTCCACCTCGCCCCGCCGCTGCTGGCGAAGAAGGACGCCGAAGGCCGCCTCATCAAGCAGGAATTCGGCCCCTGGATGTTCACCGCGTTCAAGCTGATGGCCAGACTGCGCTTCCTGCGCGGCACCGCGCTGGACATCTTCGGCCGCACCGAAGAACGCAGGATGGAACGCAAGCTGATCGAGGATTATTTCGCGACCGTCGAAGGCCTGCTCGGCAAGCTGGATGCGGGCAACGTCGCACTGGCCGCCGAGATCGCGTCGATCCCCGAACACATCCGCGGCTACGGCCACGTCAAGGAAGCGCATCTGCACAAGGCCAAGGCGCGCGAGGCGGAGTTGCTGGCGAAGTTCGACGCGCCATCGCAAAGCCAGGCACGCGCTGCGTAGTCGTATCGCAGGCAGAAACCAAGAAGCCCCGCTGAGCGGGGCTTCTTCTTGATATGGGGCTGCAACACTCCCTGCGCCATCCCTGGGGGGCAAATGCAGTGGACATGGATCGGTTCAGCTTGATGCCTCATCGGCGATTGGCGTTGCAGATGGCATGCACGAGCTCGAATCATCGGCTGCCTTCTCCACCTGATCGCCCCTCGCGATCGCGATTGCGATGCCGGAAACTGCGGATGACAGCACCGGCACAATGGCGTTCGCATGGCTGACGGAGACCCGGTCGGCACCTGCTCCCGTTCGAGATTCCCACGTCGGGATCGCAACCGAATCCACGCACGTCGCGAACGCGCGGACTCTACACGGCATCGGCAACCGAGCAGTGGATCAGCCTATGGTCGGCACCTTTACGATCGGGGCATTGTCGACCGATGCCGTCCGGGCGGGCCGCGAGTCAGCTTCACCGTGCATACTGGCCACGGCCCTCCAGGAGAAACCGCCATGTCGCTGCTGCCCTACTCGCTGTTCGCGATCCTGTCCGTCGCCGCCTGCACGCCGGTGGCATCGCACGAAGCGCCCTCGGGAGACGACGGCGGTGACGAAAGCGCCAGCGGCGGAAAGCCCCGCATGACCGGGGGTGCGCTACCGCCGGAAGAGCAGATCCGGGTCGCGCCCGGGTTGGAGGAAGGCAGCTGCGATGCGGAGGCGGCGCAGCGCTTCGTCGGCAAGAAGGCCGAGGAAGCCACGGTCAAAGCGGCCGTGGCCGCCAGCGGTGCGAAAGCGGCGCGGGTCATCAAGCCCGACATGATGGTGACCATGGACTACCGCAGCGATCGCCTGAACATCCGCCTGGACGATGCCGGCGACATCATCGCCATCACCTGTGGTTGAAGTGTGATCCGATCGGCTTGATTTGATCAGAATCAGCGCAACCGCAGCGCGACCAGCCCAGAATGCGGTTCACATCGATCAGGAGACAGCGATGCGCAAGAAGCACAGGCGCAAATCGGGTTCGAAGTGGCTCGCAGTGGTCGCAGTGGCGCTGTTGGCGGCGGCCGCGTGGAACATCTACCGGACACCTGCCGGAACGTCGCCGGTGGCGATCGGCGAGTCCATCTCCACCGAAGATGGCGCGCGGACTACGACGGCGCTTGAGCTGCCGCCGATAGCAGAAAACACTCCGGCAACATCATCGGCGGCGCGCTACCCGACCTTCCTGCCGGCGGAAGCCATCGACACCCTGCGTCTGATCGAGCAACGCGGCCCGTATCCGTATCGACAGGACGACGGCATCTTCGGCAACCGCGAAGGCCGTCTGCCGCGTCAGACGCGCGCCTATTACCGCGAATACACCGTGGAAACACCGGGGTCGCCCGATCGCGGCGCGCGACGCATCATCACCGGCGGACAGCCGCCGATCGAGTATTTCTACACCGCCGATCACTATGGCAGCTTCCGCCGGTTCACCTTGGACGACGGCACACTGGACGACAGCAGGCCATCGCGATGAGCGATATCGAACTGGGCGCACTGCTGGCGGACGCCTCGCAGGCCGGCGCGTATTTCGTCGATGCCCGCGACCGCGAGGCGCTGGTCGAGGCCGGCGGCGCGCTGCAGTTCGCGGTGTTGCCGATGGATCTGCGCGGCTGCGAGAGCGCGGAAGCGGCGATGCGCGAAATCGCGGAGATCCTGCAATTTCCCGAATGGTTCGGCGAAAACCTCGACGCCCTCGCCGACTGCCTGAACGATATGTCGTGGCTGCCGTCGGAAGGTTACGTGCTTGTACTGGAGCACACCGGCGAATGGCGCACGCGCGAAGCGGATACATTCGCGACGGTGCTGGAGATCTTCAACGAAGCCGCGCAGCGCTGGGCCGCGAATCGCGTGCCGTTCTGGGCATTCCTGCCGGTCTCGACGCGCGAACTCGAAGCCATCAACGAATAGCGTGTTGCGGGGTCTTGTGGGAGCGGCGGGGATATGGACACCATGACTCAAGTCGCTACAGCGCCGGATCGACCGCCTGCGCAGGCGGCGCCGCAACCGCCGGCACCCGCGCATAGCGCCAGGCCACCAGCACCGCGCAGGCCAGCAGCACCGAGGCGATCAGGAAGGCGATGCCCGGCAGATGCATCGGCGCGCGCGGGCCGATGAAATAGCCGAACGATCCCGCGAACAGCGCCGGTGCGGCGATCCCCGCCAGCGACACCAGGCTGCTCAGCGCGCCCTGGATGCGGCCCTGCATGTCCGGGCCGACCTGACGGGTGATCAGCGCCTGCGTCGACGGCGAGGCGACCGCCCACAGCGCGCTGATCGGCAGACCGGCCAGGAATACCCAGCCGCTGCCGGCCAGGCCATAGATCAGGAAGCCGATCACGCCGCAGCTCAGTCCGAACAACAGCGCGCGGCGCTCGCCGAAACGTTTCACCAGTCGGCCCACCACCAGCACGTTGACGATCACGCTGAATACGCCGACCACCGCCAGCACGTAGCCGGCCTGCTTTTCCTCCCAGCCGAAACTGACATCGGCGAACAGCACGAAGGTGCTGGGGTAGACGTAATGTGCGAAGTTCGCGAGGAACACCACCGCCACCAGGCCCCAGATCTGCGGGTAATTGCGCAGCAGATGCACCGAGCCCATCGGCTTGGCATGCGCCCAGTCGAACTTCGCGGAGCGGCGCTCCTTCGGCAGCGATTCCGGCAGCACGAACAGACCGTAGACGAAATTGATCAGCGCCAGCCCCGCAGAGAACCAGAACGGCAGGCGGTGATCGATATCGCCGAGCAGGCCGCCGATCATCGGCCCGAGGATGAAGCCGACGCCGAACGCGGCGCCGATCATGCCGAACGCCTTGGCGCGCTGGTCCGGCGGCGTGACGTCGGCGATGTAGGCGTTGGCGGTGGTGAAACTGGCCGAGGTGACGGCGGAGATGATCCGGCCGACGAACAGCCAGGCCAGGTTCGGCGCCAGCGCCATGAAGATGAAATCGATGCCAAGCCCGAAACACGACAGCAGGATCACCGGGCGCCGGCCGAAACGGTCGGACAGCGCGCCCTGGATCGGCGCGCTGAAGAACTGCACGACCGCGAATGCGGTGCCGAAGATGCCCACCCAATAGGCCGCCGTGGAGGTATTGCCGCCGACGAACTCCTCGACCAGGTGCGGCAACACCGGAATGATCACGCCGAAGGCGAGCACGTCGATCAATACGGTGATGAAGATGAAGACGAGCGCGGCCTGACGCTTGGCGCCGGCGAGAGGGCTGTTCACGGGGGTGCGGGGATCGGGCGAGACGAAGCCGGCAGTCTAACCCGGGGCCCGGCGGCCGACAGGGCCGAAACCGCCAGAACCCGAACACCCACGACACCCGGTTGCCGCACTGCAGCAATTGTGCTTTAGTCGGGTCATCCAGCGACAGGACGCACGCGAACCGCACCCGCCAGGGGGTCCGCGAGGGAAGTGTCGCCCCCCGATTCCCTACCGACGTCATCTTCCCGGAGTTCATCCGATGGAAACCGACCAACGCAGCGTCACCGGCCTCTACGATTCGCGCGACGAGCGCGACGCCTGCGGTTTCGGGCTGATCGCCCATCTCGACGACACGCCCAGCGCTGCGCTGGTCAGACAATCGCTGGACGCACTCGCGCGGATGGCGCATCGCGGTGGCGTCGCCGCCGACGGTCTGTCCGGCGACGGCTGCGGTTTATTGCTGAAAACACCGGATGTCTTCCTGCGCGCGCTCGCGGCCGAATCCGGCATCGCACTGGGCCAGCGCTATGCCTCCGGCATCGTATTCATGCCGCACGACGACGACGACGCCATCGCGCGCGTGCACGCCGCGTTCTCGCTGACGCTGCGCGAGGTCGGGCTTGCGGTCTCCGGCTGGCGCAAGGTGCCCACCGACGCCTCGGTTTGCGGCGAACTCGCGAAGGCGACGATGCCGGCGATCCAACAACTGTTCGTGGTGCCGGTACTGGATGTCGAAGGCGCGCGGATGACCCGCGAAGCCTTCGCGCAGGCGCTGTATCTGGCGCGCCGTCGCGCCGAACAGCGCCTGCGCGACGTGCCCGGCCTGCATGTGGTGAGCCTGTCCGCCAGTAGCATCGGCTATAAGGGTATGGTGCTGCCGCAATATCTGCAGCAGCTCTATCCGGACCTGCAGCGTCCGGAACTGGCCAGCAGCGCGGTGGTGTTCCATCAACGTTTTTCCACCAACACCAGCCCGCGCTGGCCGCTGGCCCAACCCTTTCGACTGCTGGCGCACAACGGCGAGATCAACACCATCGCCGGCAACCGCATCTGGGCGCAGGCGCGCGCGCACGTGTGGCGCACCGACACGCTGAATCCGGCCGAATTCGACCCGGTGATCGACATCGACGGTTCCGATTCCATGAGCCTGGATTCGATGCTGGAACTGCTGCAGGCCGGCGGCATGGACCTGCTCAAGGCGCTGCGCATCCTGATTCCGCCAGCGACGCAATCGCTCGAATACAAGGACGCCGACCTGCTCGCGTTCTACGAGTACTACGCCATCAACAGCGAGCCGTGGGACGGCCCGGCCGGCATCGTCGCATTCGACGGCCGCCATGCCGTCTGCACCGTCGACCGCAACGGCCTGCGCCCCGCGCGCTGGCAGCTGAGCGACGACCGCGTGTTCATGGTCGCGTCCGAAGCCGGCGTGTGGGATGTCGAGACCGCGCGCATCCTCGCCAAGGGCAAGCTCGGCCCGGGGCAGATGATCGCCGCGGATCTCCAGACCGGCCGGCTGCTCGACAGCGAGGCGATCGACCAGATCAACCGCGCGCGCGCGCCATACAAGCAGTGGCTCAAGCAGGGCATGACCTACCTGCACACCGAACTGGTCGACCCGAATCTCACCGCGGTGCCGTTCGACGCGAGCACGCTCTCGGGTTTCCAGAAACTCTTCCAGCTCACCCGCGAGGAGCGCGAGCAGATCCTGCGCCCGCTGGCCGAAACCGAACAAGAAGCCGTGGGCTCGATGGGCGACGACGTGCCGATGGCGGCGCTGTCGGGCCACGTCCGGCCGCTGTACGACCGCTTCCGCCAGGCGTTCGCGCAGGTGACCAATCCGCCGATCGATTCGCTGCGCGAAGACTGCGTGATGTCGCTTGCCACTCAGGTCGGCGAGGAAGGCAATCTCTTCATCGACGGCCCGGACCAGGTGCGGCACGTGATGCTGAACTCGCCGGTGCTGTCGCAGCGCAAGCAGCGGCAGCTGTTGCTGCTGCCGGAATTCCGCGATTCGCACCGCTATCTGGATCTGAATTTCACCGCAGAGGAAGGTCTGCGCGCTGCGCTGCTGCGACTGTGCGCGGACGCCGAGTCCGCGACCCGCGCCGGCGTGAAGCTGCTGATCATCAGCGACCGCCGCCCGCGTCGCGATCACCTGCTGGTGCATGCGCTGCTCGCCACCGGCGCGGTGCATCAGCATCTGGTCCGCATCGGCCTGCGCTGCAGCGCCAATCTGATCGTCGAAACCGGCACCGCGCGCGATCCGCATCATTTCGCATGCCTGATCGGCTACGGCGCCACTGCGGTGTATCCGTATCTCGCCTACCAGACCCTGCACGATCTCGGTGAGCGCGGGATTCTGAAAACGAAGCACGGCGAAGTCGTGCAGATCGGTCGCAGCTACCGTCGCGGCATCAAGAAAGGCTTGCTCAAGATCATCTCGAAGATGGGCATCGCCACCATCGGCAGCTATCGCGGCGCGCAGCTCTTCGAGATCGTCGGCCTGGATCGCGAGATCGTCGACCTGTGCTTCACCGGCACGCCGTCGCGGATCGGCGGCGCCACGTTCGCATCGCTGCAGGAAGAAACCGCGCATATCGCGACTCGCGCCTGGGACAACAACGTACTGCCGGACATCGGCGGCCTGCTGCAGTACACGCCGAACGGCGAATACCATCAGTACAACCCCGACGTGGTCACCACGCTGCAGCGCGCGGTGCGCAGCGGCGCGCGCGACGACTGGAACGCCTACGCCGACGCGGTGAACTCGCGCCCGCCCGCGGCATTGCGCGATCTGCTCGCGTTCGACACCTCGAAGACGACCGCCATCGCGCTCGACGACGTGGAGCCGGTCGAATCCATCTTCAAGCGTTTCGACACCGCGGCGATGAGCCTCGGCGCGTTGTCGCCCGAAGCGCACGAAGCGCTGGCGATCGCGATGAACCGCCTCGGCGGGCGCAGCAATTCCGGCGAAGGCGGCGAAGACCCGCTGCGCTACGGCACCGGCAAGGTCTCGAAGATCAAGCAGGTCGCCTCCGGCCGCTTCGGCGTGACGCCCGAATACCTGGTCAACGCCGAAGTGCTGCAGATCAAGGTCGCGCAGGGCGCGAAGCCCGGCGAAGGAGGCCAGTTGCCCGGCCACAAGGTCAACGAACTCATCGCGCGCCTGCGTTACGCACGGCCGGGCATCGGCCTGATCTCGCCGCCGCCGCATCACGACATCTATTCGATCGAAGATCTCGCGCAGCTGATCTTCGATCTGCGCCAGGTCAATCCCGACGCGCTGATCTCGGTGAAGCTGGTCGCGCATGCCGGCGTCGGCACGATCGCTTCGGGCGTCGCGAAAGCCGGCGCCGACCTCATCACCATTTCCGGCCACGACGGCGGCACCGGCGCCAGCCCGATCTCGTCGATCCGCTACGCCGGCACGCCTTGGGAACTGGGCCTGTCCGAAGCGCGCCAGTCGCTGATCGCCAACGGCCTGCGTGACCGCGTGATCGTGCAGGCCGACGGCGGCATGAAGACCGGTCTGGACGTGATCAAGGCCGCGCTGCTCGGCGCCGAGTCCTTCGGCTTCGGCACCGCGCCGATGATCGCGCTGGGCTGCAAATACCTGCGCATCTGCCATCTCAACAACTGCGCCACCGGCATCGCCACGCAGGACGACAAACTGCGCGCCGACCACTTCACCGGCCTGCCCGAACGCGTCGAGAACTTTTTCCGCGGCCTCGCCGAGGAAGTACGCGGTTATCTGGCGCAGTTGGGCGCGCGTTCGATCGAAGAGATCGTCGGCCGCACCGACTTGCTGCACCAGACCGAAGGCACCCTGCCCGTGCATCGCCTGCTGGATCTGTCGCCGCTGCTCGCGCACGAAGGTCTGGCCGCGGGCGGACACTGCGGCGTGCGTGCGCCGCAGCCGGCACCGACCGGTCTCGCAGCGCAGCTCGAACACGATCTGGCCGACGCCATCGCCCACAAGCGCGGCAGCGAGGCCTTCGACGCACCGCTGCGCTACGTCATCCGCAACACCGACCGCAGCATCGGCGCGCGCCTGTCCGGCCGCATAGCGCGCACGCACGGCAACCACGGCATGCGCGACGCACCCATCGCCCTGCATTTCGACGGCAGCGCCGGGCAGAGCTTCGGCGCGTTCCTCGCCGGCGGCCTGCAGCTGGAACTCGAAGGCGAAGCCAACGATTACGTCGGCAAGGGCATGGCCGACGGCCGCATCGTCATCCGTCCGCCGCAGGGCGCGCGCTACGTCGCGCACGAGTCGACCATCCTCGGCAACACCTGCCTCTACGGCGCCACCGGCGGCGAACTGTACGCCGCGGGCCGCGCCGGCGAACGCTTCGCGGTGCGCAATTCCGGCGCGCTCGCGGTGGTCGAAGGCGCGGGCGATCACTGCTGCGAGTACATGACCGGCGGCGTGGTCGCGGTGCTCGGCCGCACCGGCCTGAACTTCGGCGCCGGCTTCACCGGCGGCATGGCCTACGTGCTGGATCGCGACCGCGATTTCGTCGATCGCTACAACCACGAACTCATCGACATCCTGCGCATCAACGCCGAGGGCTTCGAGCACCACCGCTCGCATCTGCAGGACCTGCTCGAAACCCACATCCGCCACACCGGCAGCGCGCATGCGCAGGGCATCATCGACAACTTCCGCGATCACCTCGGCAAATTCTGGCTGGTGAAACCGAAGGCGGTGAGCATCGAGACGCTGGGCGAGACCCTGCGGAGGGCCGCGTGATGCGCATCGATGCACGCATCCCAGTAGGAGGGGCTTCAGCCCCGAGCTCCTCCCGGACGGTCACCTCGATCTCCACCCCGATATTCGCCTCGATGTGCATGCGGAAAATCGAAAGCTCGGGCCTGAAGGCCCTCCTACGGAATGCCGGGTCTGAAACATGAGCAAGAAAACCCCACAGGCCTTCCTGCAATCGCAGCGGCAGATGCCCGAGCGCGTGGCGCTGGATCTGCGCCAGCACGGCGACTGGAACGAACTCTACGGCCGCTTCGAAGAAGCCGAAGCGAAGAAGCAATCCTCGCGCTGTCTCGACTGCGGCAACCCGTACTGCAGCTGGGGCTGTCCGCTCCACAACTACATTCCGCAGTGGCTGGAACTCGCGCGCGAAGGCCGCATCCACGAAGCGGCGGCGCTGTGTCACGAAACCAATCCGCTGCCCGAGATCTGCGGTCGCGTCTGCCCGCAGGATCGCCTGTGCGAAGGCGCGTGCACGCTCAACGATGGCTTCGGCGCAGTCACCATCGGCGCGGTCGAGAAATACATCGTCGACAAGGCGCTGGCCGAAGGCTGGAACCCCGATGTCTCCACCGCGCAGCCCACCGGCAAGCGCGTCGCCATCGTCGGCGCCGGTCCCGCGGGTCTCGCCTGCGCCGACCGGCTCGCGCGCGCCGGCGTGCAGGCGGTGGTGTTCGACCGCTATGAGCAGATCGGCGGCCTGCTGCAGTTCGGCATCCCCAGTTTCAAGCTCGACAAATCGGTGATCGCCACGCGTCGCGGTGTGCTCGAAGGCATGGGCGTGGAATTCCGCCTCGGCGTGGAGATCGGTCGCGACATCTCGATCGACGCACTGCTCGCCGACTTCGACGCGGTGTTCCTCGGCCTCGGCAGCTATCGCTACACCGACGGCGGCCTGCCCGGCCAGGACCTGCGCAACGTGCTGCCGGCGCTGCCCTTCCTCGTGCAGAACGGCCGCATCGTGGTCGGCACCGACAACAATCAGAGCCGCCCCATCGCCGGCTGGGAAGACCAACTCGCCCTGCCCGACCTGCGCGGCAAGCGCGTGGTCGTCCTCGGCGGCGGCGACACCGGCATGGACTGCGTGCGCAGCGCCGTGCGCCTGGGCGCGGCGCAGGTCAGCTGCGTGTACCGCCGCGACGAAGCCAGCATGCCCGGCTCCGCACGCGAAGTCGCCAACGCGCGCGAGGAAGGCGTGCGCTTCCTGTTCCAGCGCGCACCGCTGGCGCTCATCGACGACGGCGACGGCAACGTCCGCGCCGTGCGCGTCGCCGAAACGCAGCTCGGCGAACCCGACGCCCGCGGCCGCCGTCGCCCCGAACAGGTGCCCGGCAGCGAAACCGACCTCGACGCCGACATCGTCATCATCGCCTTCGGCTTCCAGCCCGACCCGCCCGCATGGCTCGCCGCGCACGGCATCGCCTTGCATGACGATGGGCGGGTGAAGGTCTTTCCGGCACCGCCGCCGCATCATCCGCTGCGCATCGATCCTGCGAATCCGGTGTATCCGTATCAGACGGCGAACCCGCACATCTTCGCTGGTGGGGATGGGGTTCGGGGTGCGGATCTTGTGGTGACTGCTGTGCAGGAAGGGCGGGATGCGGCGGGGAGTATTGTGAGGTTTCTTGCGGCTGTGTAGCCGGGTGTAGGGCGAGTTCGAGCTCGCTGCGCGCTTCCATTTCTTTCATTCCGAACGCGGGCGACGTCTGCGGAGGGATCTGTTTTGCTTTGAGATGAGAGATGCAAGCTGGTTGTTATGGCAGGTAGTGGCTGCGTTGACAGATATTGAAGGTGAGGTGGAGACTCGGCGTTATGCCCCCCGCTGTTGGGGTCTAATCGTAGTTAGAGCCCAATTGAGAGTCTTATGGAAATTCAAGCAATCTGGTCACAACCGATTCAAATGAAGAAAGACCCGAAGAAAGTCTCAATATTCATATTAGATGCTGATAGTCTTCCAGAAACCCCTGGAGTCTATGTATTCGGCCGCAAACATGGCAAGAAAATAATTCCTATCTATATAGGCGAGACTCTTTCAATAAGGGGAAGAGTCAAAAATCATTTAAAATCTGTTCCTCTCATGAAAGAGATTGAAAATTCACCAAAAAGTAGTAAGTTTCTTATTTACTGCACTGTAAAATCTGGCTCACTAGAGAAAAGTAAAAAGCACATCAAAATCATTGAACGCGCGATAATCCTTCATGCACAGGCGGAAGGGCATGAATTATTCAATAAGAAAGGCACCAAACTTCCAACAGATGTAATTTCATTCAATGGCAATCGCACATCTGAAGCAATCGCACCAAGAAAGATGCTCATCAAGAAAGCACTCGTCTAGTATGCAGGATTGGGCTCTAACCAGAACATTGGTCAGTGTGTACTTTCCAAGGCGCGGTTAGCACGCAGGGTGCGTTGAGCGCAGCGATGACCACGACAACGCGCCGGTGTCGCTTGATGTTCTCTGGGCCTGACGCTTCGGGATGGTGGGGTGCGCTGCGCTTACCCCACCCTACGATCTGCATCTCATGCTGTTACATCGGATGAGATTTGCGACAACGACAAACAGATCCCTCGCCTACGGCTCGGGATGACAGTGGTGAGGGAATCGTAGACCCGGAGGGCGGCGCACAGAGCCTGCCCCCGCGAAGGCGGGGGATGTGCGCCGTTTTTCGACGCGGCAGGATGCCGCATCGAAAAATGCCGGCCATGTTGCAGATGGCAGATTTGCCTCGGCATTAGAGAGTTTTCTTTAGTTACTTTCTTGACTCGCGCCTATGGCGCTCGCCCCCGTATCGAGTACGGGGCAGCTCGTAGGGTGGGGTAAGCGCAGCGCAACCCCACCCTGAAGAGCAGGTGCCGCTTGATGTTCTCAGGGTCTGATGCTTCGGGATGACAGTAGCTAGGCAATCGTAGACCCGGAGGGCGGCGCACAGAGCCTGCCCCCCCCCCGCGAAGGCGGGGGAGGTGCGCCGTTTTTCGACGCGACAGGATGCCGCATCGAAAAGTCCTCGCAACGTCACCGATGGCAGATTTGCCTCGGCACTAGAGAGTTTCCTTTGGTTACTTTCTTGACTCGCGCCTGTGGCGCTCGCCCTTCGGGCCGGCTTCGCCGTTCGCGCCGCACGCGGCGCAGTACGACAAAGAAAGTGTGATGCGCCAGCGCGGAAGCTCTGCAGTTGCTTTACGACGAGTGTCGCTACGCTCAACCGACGCCGTCTGCAGATTGACGCGCAGCACGCCAATCCAGGAATTCGCGCCTGACCGCCTGCAGCTTCACGAAATCGTCGAGATCGTCGCTCAGCGACTCCTTGAGCAGATTGGCCGAGCCACGGATATATTTCTTCTCGATGCGAAATTCCGTCCAGGAAGCATAGGCGTCCATATCGGCACCCAACAGCACATGCTCAATGAAGTCGATGTAGAACATCATCGGCTCGAGATCCCGAGGTGTACCGAGCATGCCGGGACGTTGCTCGAACGTCGTCCAGAATTGCGCGATGTACTCCAGCGCTGCATCCAGCCTGCGTTGAGCTTCGTCGGCGGGTAAGTGTTGAACGTTCTGGCTCATGCACAGTCCTTAGGCGCGGCGAACGGATTCGCCATGAAATTCAAGGTTCAGAACATAAGAAGATAACAGGGGTCAGTGTGTGCTTTCCAAGGCGCGGCTGGCACGCAGGGTGCGTTGAGCGCAGCGATGGACGCGATGACGCGCCGGTGTCGCTTGATGTTCTCGGGGTCTGATGCGTCGGGATGGTGGGGTGCGCTGCGCTTACCCCACCCTACGATCTGCATCTCTTGCTGCTACATCGGATGAGATTTGCGACAACGACAAACAGGTCCCTCGCTGCGCTCGGGATGACAGCAATGAAGTGCATGAAGACGGGATCCCGGCCTTCGCCGGGATGACGATGCTTCAAGGACGCCGAGGGAACATCAACTCTCGCGATTCTTCAGGAACCGCGCCATCGAAACGGCCCCCGACTGCGGCGCGAACTCCGCGGCCACATCCACGAACCCACGCATCACCGCGATCTCCCGCGGCGTCCGATTCAGCGCATCGCGGCTTTCGGGATCGGCGCCGTCGTGCAGCAACTGCTGCGTCACCCGCAGCAGACCGTGCAGCGCCGCCAAATGCAGCGGCCCGAAACCGCGCGGGTCGCGGACCTGCAGGCTGGCGCCTTCGTCGAGCAGCCGCGCGATGCCGGCCAGCACCACGTCTTCATCGCATGCTGTGCCCGGCTCCGCGCGCGCGCCCAGCAACAGCAGCAGCGGCGTGACGCCGCCCGCAGCCTGGGTATCCGGATCGGCGCCGGCCAGCAGAAGCGCGTCGAGCAGCGCGACCAGACGACGGCGGTCGCGGGTGGTGAACCCGTACAGCGCCGCGCAGTGCAGCGGCGTGAGGCCCTGGGCGTCGGCGGCGTTGATGTTGGCGCCGGCAGCGAGCAGACGCGTGCACGCGTCGGGCATGCCCAGCGCGGCGGCGAGCATCAGCACGGTGACATCGCCGGGCAGGCGCTGCTCCAGCGTGGCGCCGGCGGCGAGCAGGCGGTCGACGATCTCGACCTGACGCATGCTGACCGCCGCCGACAGCGGCGTGGCGCCGGTGCGCGCGGCGAGCTTCGGGTCGGCGCCGCGCGTGAGCAGCAGTTCGATCACCGCGCGATGGCCGCCGCCCGAGGCGCGCAGCAGCGCGGTGCAACCCTGCGCGTCGGTACTGTCGATCGGCATGCCCAGATCGAGCAGGCGGCGCACGGCGTCGGCATCACCGACGACCGCCGCGGACGGCAGATCGGTGGGGCGCAGCGCGCGGCCCGGTAGCGGCCAGATGCGCCAGTCCAGCCAGTCGGCGAGGTCGCGGCGACCGCTGGACAGCGCCACGCCCAGCGGCGTCTGGCCGTCGGCGGCGCGCACGTCGGGCGACGCGCCGTGCAGGATCAGCTGTTTGAGGATGGGCTCGCGGCGCAGCGCGGCAGCCAGATGCAGCGCGGTCATGCCGTGCTGATCGCGCGCATCCAGCGCCACGCCGATGCCGACCAGCCGGGCGATGACCTGGGTCCAGCCCAGCCGCACCGCGAGGGTCAGCGGCGGATCGCCGGAGACGCTCGCCGCGAACGGGTCGGCGCCGCGCTCCAGCAGCTCCAGCGCGAGTTTCTCCAGGCCGCGATCGGCGCGGTCGGCGGCGACGCAGGCGGCGAGAAAGCGCGCCACGCCGCCCGCGCCGGCCGGCGAAACGCCGTGACGCAGCAGGGCATGGATCGACGACGCGGCGACCGGCGCCTGCGCCAGCCACGCGAACAGCGGCGTGTCGCCGGCATCGTCGCGCACCTCGGGATTCGCGCCGTGACGCAGCAGCCAGTCGATCTGCATCGGCCCGGCCGGCGAGGCGCCATCGCGCAGCAGCGCGCCGAGATCCTGCGCGGACACCAGCGGCAGCAGCCGCGGCAATTGATCGGTCTGTCCGTCGTACAGCGCATCGCGCAGCAGTGCGATCGGCGCGCGATCGGGCAGCGGCGCATCGGCATCGGCGCCGACGCTGGCCGGCAATTGATAGTCCGGATCGATCGCCGAGACCAGCGCCCAGCGCCCGGCGGCGGCGGCGTGGTCGATCGCGCGCTTGCCGTCGTTGTCGGCGTGCTGCGGATCGAGGCTCAGATCGAGCAGGGCGCGGATCAGCGCCGGCGACGGCGCGTCGGCCATGCACGCCAGGATCAGCGCGTGACGGCCGCCGGCATCGACCGCGTGCGCGTCGGGGCGCGCATCGATCAGCGCCTGCAGCGCCGGCAGGCGGCCGCCGCGCGCGGCTTCGAGGAAAGGGGTGCGCCGGTCGACGTCGCGGGCGTGGATGTCGGCGCCCGCGCCCAGCAGGATGCCGATGATCTCCGGGTGCCCGGCGTAACCGGCCTCGTGCAGCGCGCTGCGGCCGCGCGGGTCGCGGGCGTCGGCCTTGGCGCGATGTTTCAGCAGCAGTTGCACGCCGGCCGGGTCGTCCTCGTCGCCGCCGGCCGCCGCGTGCAGCGCCGGCACCGCGCCGGGCAGGTCGGGCTTGGCGCCGCGTTCCAGCAGGAAGCGCGCGAGCCGCCAGTTGCCGGCGGTGCAGGCCAGCGCCAGCGGGCTGGCGCGGTCGCGGTTGAGCGGGTCGATATCGGCGCCGGCGTCGCGCAGCAGCGCGGCCACGCCTGGGTCGGAGCTGCGCGCGGCGTGATGCAGCGGGGTGTTGCCATCGCTGTCGGCGATGCGCGGGTCGGCGCCGTTGGTCAGCAGGGTCATCACCGCTTCCGGTCGGCCGTGCCAGCTGTCGCGGGTGGCGGCGGTCAGCGCGGTCATGCCGGCGTGGGTGGCGTTGAGATCGATGCCGTGGCCGATGAGACTTCTCAACAGGCGCAGGTCCGGCAGCACCGCCGCCAGCATCGTCAGGCTGCGCTGGTCGCGGGCGTCGGCCGGCGGCGGCGCGTGCGGGTCGGCGCCGGATTCCAGCAGCGTCAGCGCGCGCTCCACCCGGCCCTGGCGGGCGGCGGTGTAGAGCGCGGCGTCCAGAGCCGGGCCGCTCAAGACAGCGCCGTCTTCGACGGCCGCATCGGCATCCTCTTCGGCAAGCGCTTCCTGCAGCAGCGCGTCGGCGCTGAGCGCGGACGGCGCGGGCATCCGCAGCAGCCCGCGGTGCGCCAGCGGCCAGGCCAGCGCGCAGGCGGCGGTGAGCAGCCAGCGCGTGCCGGGCGACATCAGCGCCGGCCATGCCAGCAACAGCGTGCCGGCCAGCGGCAGCGCCAGCAGCAGCGCGGCGCCCAGGCCGCGCCAGTCGCGGGTATCGGTGTCGACCAGCGCGCGCCAGTGGTCGCGCAGCGCGCCGCCCTCGCCTTCCAACCAGCGCCACAGCGGCCAGGTGCGCCACAGCCCGATCAAGGCACCGCCGAAGACCGCACTGACCGACACCGCGGCGCCGAGCGAGCGCCCCTGGATCAGGGCCGAGAACGGCCAGGCGACCAGCACCGCGAACGGCAGCATCGCCAGCGCCCACAGCGCCAGGATCGGCCGCGCATCGCGCGCAGCGTCGCGGGGAATGAATTTGCCGCCGCGGGCGGCCAGCGCGAACGCCGGCTGGGCGAGCAGACCGGCGATGGCGGCCAGCGCGGCACCGGCCGGACCGCCGACCAGCGCGCCGCCGACGCCCGCCAGCGCGGTCAGCGCCAGGCCGGACAGCAGCGGCACCGGGCCGAAGGCCAGGCGGCGCGGTGCGGTGTTGAGGACGTCGTTCTCAGGCATCCGTGCCCCAGTCCTCGGTCATGGGATCGAGCATGGTCGGCGGGAACTGCAGGTGGAAGCCCTGGGCGGCCAGATTGGCGCGGACCACGGCGGGATCGACCCGGGCCAGCTTGCGCTCCGGGGTCAGTGCCACTTCAAGGACGAACTGCAGCGGCCCGAGCTGGGCGCGAACGGGCTCCGGCAGGCACTCGAAATCGTCGCGCTCGGCCAGGTAGAGATAAGTGTCGGCCTTCCGTTGGCTCTTGTAGACGTACGCTTGCATGGCCGGAACGGGTGCCTCGGGTACAGGATGAACGGACCGGCGCGGCCGCCGGACGGCGGACGCGGGGAACTCGGCGCCACGGGCTTCTTCCGAAGCCCGCCCCTGTCAAATCAAACACTTACGCGCGTGACTTGTGGCGGATGCATCCAAGTATCGCCCAACTGCCGGATATCGTGGGGATTCCCGGCGAATTGTGCGCCAAAGCACGGTTTGCGGCTAGGGCGATAAACGACCCGATTCACCTGTAGGAGGGCCTTCAGGCCCGATGGCTTTTCTGTAGGAGGCGCTTCAGCGCCGAGCTCCGGCCGGGGCTCTTGCGCGCGGAGAGCAGGGCTCGGGCCTGAAGGCCCTCCTACAGTGGACGCATCCATCCGGCTCAGTGATAGCCCGCATCCGCCGCGATTTTCCCCTTGAACACCGAATACGACCACCACGTGTAGCCGAGGATCGCGGGCAGCAGCACCACCAGCCCGGCCAGCGCGAAGCCCTGCGTGGCCGGCGGCGCGGCGGCCTGCCAGATGGTCAGCGACGGCGGCACGATGTACGGCCACATGCCCAGCAGCAGTCCGGCGAAGCCGAGCAGGAACAGCGACAGGCTGAGGACGAACGGCCGTGCGTCCTGGTCGTCGCGCGGAATCGCGCGCCACAGCATCCAGGTCGCCAGCAGCACCAGCAGCGGCACCGGCGACAGCCACAGGAAACGACCGCCCTCGAACCAGCGCGCCATCACCCGGCTGTCGAGGAACGGCAGCCACGCGCTGACCAGACCGATGAACGCGAACACGTTGAGGGTCAGCGGCCGCGCGATGGCGCGCGCCATCGCCTGCAACGTCCCGTCGGTCTTGAGGATCAACCAGGTGCTGCCCAGCAATGCGTAACCGCTGAGCACCGCGACGCCGGTCAGCATCGAGAACGGACTGAACCAACCGAATGCTCCACCGATGTATTTGCCTTCCTGCAGCGGCATGCCTTCGACGATCGCCCCCAGGATCACGCCCTGCGCGAACGCGGCGAACACCGATCCCAGCCAGAAGGCGGTACCCCACGCGCGCCGCAGCGTTTTCGCCTTGAAGCGGAATTCGAAGGCCACGCCGCGGAACACCAGCGCGATCAGCATCAGCAGCACCGGCAGGTACAGCGCCGACAGCACCAGCGCGTACACCTTCGGAAACGCCGCCAGCAGCCCGGCGCCGCCCAGCACCAGCCAGGTTTCGTTGCCGTCCCAGATGGGCGCGGCGGTGTTCATCATGTGGTCGAGCTGATCGTCGTCCGCCGCGAACGGCGAGAGGATGCCCAGCCCCAGCACGAAGCCGTCGAGCAGCACGTACATCATCACGCCGAAGGCGATCACCGCGAACCACGCGACCGGCAGCCATGTTTCGAGCGGGGGCATCATGTTGCACCTCCTGTCGTGCCGGCGTCCGTCGACGCATCTTCGAGTGCTTCGTCCGGCAGCGACAGCGGTCGCGCCGGCGTTTTCTCGCCGTCGTCGGTATCGGGCGCGGGTTCGTGCGGCTGCGGTCCCTTGCGCACGAGCTTGAACAGATACCAGATGCCGGCGCCGAACACGCAGACGTACACCACCGCGAATACCGCCAGCGAAAACGCGACCGCCGCGCCCGACACCGCGCTGTTGGAATCGGCGGTGCGCAACAGCCCGTAGACCGTGTACGGCTGGCGACCGATCTCGGTGACATACCAGCCGGCGAGGATGGCGACGAAACCCGACAGCGTCATCGCCTGCCAGCCGCGCAGCAGCCAGCGTGCGGGGCTGCGCCGCGCATCGAACAGCCAGCCGCGCCACCATGCGAACGCCGACAGCAGCACCAGCGCCAGCATCGCGGTGCCGATCGCCACCATCACCCGGAACGCATAGAACACCGGCGCCACCGGCGGTCGTTCGTCCGCAGGCACCGAAGTCAGCGGCGCGATCGTGCCATCCATCGAATGGGTGAGGATCAGACTGGCGACGCGCGGAATCTCGATCGCGTAATCGTTGCGTTCCGCTTGCTGGTCCGGTATCGCGAACAACACCAGCGGTACGCCCGCGCCTGGTTCGCCCTCGCGCCAATGGCCTTCCATCGCCGCGACCTTGATCGGCTGGTGTTCCAAGGTGTTGAGGCCGTGCATATCGCCGGCCAGGATCTGCAGCGGGACGACGATCGCGCCGAACGCCACAGACAGTTTCAGCATCCGAGTCGCCGCATCGCGATGCTGCCCGCGCAGCAGATACGCCGCGCTGACGCCGCCGATCACGAAACAGGTGGTGAGGAAGGCGGCCAGCACCATGTGCGTCAGCCGGTACGGGAACGACGGGTTGAAGATCACCGCCCACCAGTCGCTGGGATGAAACACGCCATCGATGATTTCGTAGCCAGCCGGCGTCTGCATCCAGCTGTTGGCGGAAATGATCCAGAAGGTGGAAATCAGCGTGCCCAGCGCGACCATGCAGGTGGCGAAGAAATGCATCTTCTCCGAGACGCGCTTCATGCCGAACAGCATCACGCCGAGGAAAGTCGCTTCCAGGAAGAACGCAGTCAGCACCTCGTAGCTCAGCAGCGGGCCGATGATGTTGCCCGCTTTCTCGCTGAACACCGACCAGTTGGTGCCGAACTGGAAACTCATCACGATCCCCGACACCACGCCCATGCCGAACGAGACCGCGAAGATCTTCAGCCAGAACACGTAGAGATCGCGCCACACCGTTTCGCGGGTGTGCAGCCAGCGCCATTCGAGGAACGCCAGCCAGCTGGCGATGCCGATCGTGAAGGCGGGAAAGAGGATATGGAACGAGACGACGAATCCGAACTGGATTCGCGACAACAGCAACGGATCGAACGACAACGTCGATGCCTCCACATGGGAACGCCATGTCTGCACAGGATTCTACGCAGCATGCGGCGGAAGCGCGCCGGTCATAACGTCCCAGGCCCGCCGCAGCGGCGACGCATGTTCCGGGACATCCGCGAGCGCATTCCGTGACCATCGGCCCGCTGCGACCCGCCCGGGCAGGCAGTAAGCTTCGTCGACTCCGTTCAGCGACGACCGCCATGACCTTCCGTTCCCGCGTTCCGCTCCGTCCTTCCGTGCTTGCCGGCCACATGCGTTTCGGAGTCATGCGGTCCGGACGCATGCTGGCCGCCTGCCTGCTGTCTTCCGCCGGGCTTTTTGCAACCTCGATGCCTGCCGCCGCACAGCCCGCCCAGGCGCTGACGATGGACCGGATCATGGCCGACCCCGACTGGATCGGAAATGGGATAGAACAGGCGTGGTGGTCGTGGGACGGCAGCCAGGCGCTGTATCAGCGCAAGCGCGACGGCGCGACGATCCGCGACCTGTGGCAGGTGCCCGTCGCTGGCGGTGCGCCGCGGCGCGTCGACGATGCCACACGCGCCGGACTGGACGCCGCGCGCCCGGTGTTCGACGTCACCCGCACGCGCATGGCGTTCGCGCGCAGCGGCGACATCTTCGTCCGCGATCTGCGCAACGGCGCCCTCACCCAGCTCACCCGCACCGAAGTACAGGACGCGCGCCCGCAGTGGAGCCGCGACGGCGCGCTGGTGTGGCGCGCCGGCAACGACTGGTATCGCTGGACGGCGAGCAGCGGCGCAGCTTCCGGCTTGATCGTCCAGGCCGCGAACGTGCAGGCCGCCGACGATCCGGGCAAGGCGCCGGCCGCCGACGATCTGCGCGATCGCCAGCTGCGCCTGATCGAAACGCTGAAGAACGATCGCGACCGCCGCGAAGCCGCGCGCGTGCAGGAGCAGGCCTGGCGTCTGGCCGACGCCACCCGCGCGCCCGCGCCGGCATATCTGGGCAAGAACGTCGAGATCGCCGACAGCGCGCTGTCGCCCGACGGCCGCTGGCTGCTGGTGGTCGTCACCGCGAAAGGCGCGGAGCCCGGCCAGGCCGGCAAGATGCCGAAGTACGTCACGGAGTCGGGCTACGAGGAATTCGAGGAAGTGCGCACCCGCGTCGGTCGCGGCGCGCCCGTGCCGCACGCGCTGTGGCTGGTCGATATCGCCAATGCGAAAGCGAGCGAGCTGAAATACGACGCGCTGCCGGGCATCGGCGACGATCCGCTGGCGGCGCTGCGCAAGGCGGCGAAACAGGATCCGCTGAAGGGCAACCGCCCGGTGCGGATCGAAACCGACGGCGACGGCACCGGCCCGGCGATCCACTGGAGCGACGACGGCCGCAACGTGGCGGTGCTGGTCCGCGCGGTGGACAACAAGGATCGCTGGATCGCCACGGTCGATCTGTCCGGTACGAATATCGCGGGCGCGAAACTGCAGTCGCGCCACCGGCTCGCCGATGCCGCATGGATCAACTGGAACTACAACGAATTCGGCTGGCTGCCCGACGGCAAAACCCTGTGGTATCTGTCCGAGGAAAGCGGCTATTCGCATCTGTATCTCAACGACGGCGACAAGCCGCGCGCGCTGACATCGGGCCGCTGGGAAGCGTCGTCGCCGACGCTGTCCGCCGACGGTAAGCGCTTCCGGTTCGTGTGCAACCGCGCATGGCCGGGCGATTACGAAGTCTGCGACGTGCCGGTGGCCGGCGGCGCGGTGCGCGAACTCACCGCGCTGGACGGCGTGGAGGATTTCAGCGCCTCGCCCGACGACAGCAAACTGCTGGTGCGTCATTCCGACAGCTACCTGCCGCCGCAGCTCGCGGTGGTCGACGCCGACGGCGGCGACGCGCGTACGCTCACCGAGACCCGCACCGCCGAATTCCAGGCGCACGACTGGCTGGAACCGGAATACGTACAAGTGCCTTCGAAACATGGCGCCGGTACGATCTGGGGCAAATACTACGGCCCGAAAACGCGCGAGCAAGGAAAACGCTACCCGGTGGTGCTGTTCGTCCACGGCGCCGGCTATCTGCAGAACGTCAGCGACAAATATCCGAACTACTTCCGCGAACAGATGTTCCACAACCTGCTGGTGCAGCAGGGCTACATCGTGCTGGATCTGGATTTCCGCGCATCGGAAGGCTACGGCCGCGACTGGCGCACCGCGATCTACCGGCATATGGGCGAACCCGAACTGCAGGATTATCTCGACGGCATCGACTGGCTGGTTGCCGACCGGCAGGGCGACCGCGACCGCGTCGGCATCTACGGCGGCAGTTACGGCGGCTTCATGAGCTTCATGGCGCTGTTCAAGCAGCCGGGCGTGTTCAAGGCCGGCGCCGCGCTGCGTCCGGTCACCGACTGGTCGCAGTACAACCACGAATACACCAGCAACATCCTCAACACGCCCGAACTCGATCCGGAGGCGTACAAGCGCTCGTCGCCGATCGAACTCGCCGCCGGCCTGAAGGATCACCTGCTGATCTGCCACGGCATGATCGACGACAACGTGTTCTACAAGGACTCGGTGATGCTGGCCCAGAAACTCATCGAGCTGCGCAAGGACAAGTGGGAACTGGCCAGCTACCCGCTGGAACGCCACAGCTTCACCCATCCGGATGCGTGGTACGACGAGTACCGGCGGATCCACGAACTGTTCGAACGCACCTTGAAGTGATCGCATCGATGCCGGTCGCCGCAGCGGCGGCCGGCATCCATTCGCAGGTCTATTAGCGCAACGCTAACGAAAACCTCGCGAATACTTACGTTTGTCATCATGTTGGGTTAAGCCACGGCGCGCACTGTGGCCGCATGTCGAGATTCCCGAGTACCGCCCGGCCCCGCCTGGGCGCCAATGCCCTGTTGCTGATCGTCGTGGCCTTCATGGTCGTCGCGCTCAACACCCGCTTCTGGCGGATTGTGTTGGCGTCGCCGGGGCTGGACGGCCTGTTCGGCGTCGGCGTGATCGCGGCCATCGCCGCCGCGCTGTTCGCGCTCACCCTGCTGATGCTGCTGCCGCTCAGCCTGCGCTGGACCTTCAAGCCGGGCCTGGCGCTGGCGCTGATCCTGGCCGCGGGCGCGGCATATTTCATCGGCGATTACGGCGCGGTGATCGATCGCCATGCGCTGGCCAGCGTCTACGAAACCGACGCGCGCGAGGCCGGCGAGTGGCTCAATCTGCGCATGCTGCTCAGCATCGGCGCGCTGGGCGTCCTGCCGGCGCTGTTGCTGTGGTGGGTCGAAGTCGACTGGCAGCGACCGCTGCGCGAGGTCTTCTCGCGACTGAAACTCGCGCTGCTCGCGTTTGCGCTGCTCGGCATCGCCGCGCTCGGCTTCGGCAAGGACATCGCCTCGCTGTTGCGCAATCACATGGAGCTGCGCCACATCGCCAACCCGTTCGCGCTGCTGGCGGCGAACCTGTCGTATCTGGATCACGCCCGCGAAGACGACCGGCCGCTGCAGCGGATCGGCCTGGACGCGCGCCGCGGCGACGCGACGAAGACCAGCGACCGGCCGATGGTGCTGGTGCTGGCGATCGGCGAATCCATGCGCGCCGCGAGTCTCGACCTCAACGGCTACGCGCGCGATACCGATTTCGATCTGCATCACGTGCCCACCGTCAATTTCAGCCGGGTCAGCAGCTGCGGCACCAATACCGCGACCTCGCTGCCCTGCATGTTTTCCGACCTGGGCCGCAGCAACTACGACGATGCCGTCGCCAAGCACCGCGAGAACCTGCTCGACGTACTCATGCACAGCGGCTACGACGTGCTGTGGCTGGACAACAACACCGGCAGCAAGGGATTGGCGAAGCGGGCGCGCGAGGTGCGCGCGGGCAAACCGGGCGACGGCGAGACGACGTCCGCGAACTGCAACGCCGAAGGCTGCTACGACCAGGTGCTGGTGGACGAATTGCGCGCCGTGTTGCCGACGATCAAGCGCGACACCGTGATCGTGGTGCATCTGCTCGGCAGCCACGGACCCGCGTACTACGCACGCTATCCCGACAAGTACGCGGTCTTCAAGCCCGAATGCCGTACCAACGAACTGCAGAGTTGCAGCGACGCGCAGCTGCGCAACACCTACGACAACAGCGTGCTCTACACCAGCCATATCCTGGCGGACATCGCCTCGCTGCTCGGTGAAACGCGCGCGCTGATCAACCGCCACTCGCCGACGACGCTGGCCTGCCTCGTGACCCGCGGCCATCACGCGCGCAGCGACGTGCCCGACTGCCCGGCAGACGCGCCGCGTGCGCCGGAAGCGCCGGCTGCCGATGTCGCGTTCGACGCCGCGATGCTGTTCGTGTCCGACCACGGCGAATCGCTCGGCGAGCACGGCCTGTATCTGCACGGCACGCCCTATGCCATCGCGCCCGACGAGCAGACCCATGTGCCGATGCTGCTGTGGACATCCGACCGCTTCGGCGCGCGCCGTGGCCTCGATCTGGTCTGCGTGCGCCGTCGCAGCGATGCGCCGCTGTCGCACGACCATTTCTTCCACAGCGTGCTGGGGCTGGCCGATGTCGCGACCAGTGCTTACGCCTCGAAGCTGGATGTCTTCGCCGGATGCGATACGCCGCCGCTGGTCGGCATGGCGGCCGTAAAGCCGTCACTGAAGTAAGCCGGATTCACTGCGGCGCTTGACTTGGTCGACCGTCGGCGTAGCATTTTGCTCAGGCCAAGGGACAGACCCGCGGCCGACCCAACCCACCGTGAGGGAGCCTCATGGAACACCAGGCGTCACTGCCGGCAGTCGAGCCGGAACGTACTCTCGACCAGCATGCTCTCGACTATCTCGTTTTCATCGGCCGATTCGAGCCGTTCCACAACGGCCACGCCGCCGTCGCCCGCCACGCGCTGGGCCGCGCGCGCAGACTCATCGTCCTGGTCGGCTCCGCCGACACGCCCCGCACCATCAAGAACCCGTGGACCGTCGCCGAACGCGCGGTGATGATCCAGAGTTCGCTCGCGGATGCCGCCGACCGTCTGCTGATCCGTCCGCTGCACGATCATCTCTACAACGAAAGCCAGTGGATCGCGGCGGTACAGCGCACCGTGGCCGAAGCCATCCGTGCTGATCAAAGCAGCGCGGACGGCGGCAACCCCAACGCGAAGATCGGCCTGATCGGCCAGGACAAGGACGCGTCCAGCTATTACCTGCGCGAATTCCCGCAGTGGCCGCTGGTCGACGTGCGCCAGACCGAAACCCTGTCCGCCACCGAACTGCGCCGCTATCTGTTCGAGGCCAACCGGCTCGACAGCCACGGCGGGCTGATGTTGATCCGCGCCAACGTGCCGGGCCCGGTGTTCGACATGCTGGATGCGTTCCGCAAGAACTCGCCGGTGTTCCAGCAACTGGTCGCCGAGTATCACTTCATCGAGAAATACCGCGCCGCCTGGGCGGACGCGCCGTATCCGCCGACCTTCGTCACCACCGATGCTGTCGTGGTGCATTCCGGCCACGTGCTGCTGGTGCGCCGCCGCGCCGAACCCGGCAAGGGCCTGTGGGCGCTGCCGGGCGGCTTCGTCGGCCGCGACGAAAGCATCTTCGCGTCGTGCCTGCGCGAGCTGCGCGAGGAAACCCGGCTCAGGCTGCCGGCGCCGGTGCTGAAGGGCTCGCTGAAGCATCAGCACGTCTTCGATCACCCGGATCGCAGCCTGCGCGGCCGCACCATCACCCACGCCTTCCACTTCGAATTCCCGAATGGCGAACTGCCCGACGTGCGCGGCGGCGACGATGCCGACAAGGCGCGCTGGGTGCCGGTGAGCGAGGCGCTGGAGATGGGTCCGCAGTTGTACGAAGACCATCTGCACATCCTCGAATTCTTCCTCGGTCGCGGTTGATCGCGACCACCCCCTCCGGCGGATAGACCGCCGGTGTTTCCCCGACGCGAAGGAGCTTCCGTCATGCGTATCCTCGAAAACCTGCTGCTCAATACCGACAGCTACAAGGCCAGCCACTGGCTGCAATATCCGCCCGGCACCGACGCGGCATTCTTCTACATCGAATCGCGCGGCGGCGTGTACGACCGCACCGTGTTCTTCGGGCTGCAGGCGATCCTCAAGGAATATCTCGCCAAGCCGGTGACCCACGCCGACATCGACGAAGCGCGCGACCTGTTCGCCGCGCATGGCGAACCGTTCAACGAATCCGGCTGGCGCGATATCGTCGATCGCCTCGGCGGCCATCTGCCGCTGCGCATCCGCGCGGTGCCCGAGGGCATGGTGGTGCCGACCCATCAGGCGCTGGTGACCATCGAATCGACCGACCCGCAGGCGTACTGGGTACCCTCTTACATCGAAACCCTGCTGCTGCGGCTGTGGTATCCGGTCACGGTGGCCACCATCAGCTGGCACGTGAAACAGACCATCCGCCAGTTCCTCGAACGCACCAGCGACAACACCGACGCACTGCTGCCGTTCAAGCTGCACGACTTCGGCGCGCGCGGCGTGTCCAGCGCCGAATCCGCGGCGCTCGGCGGCTGCGCGAACCTCGTCAACTTCCTCGGCACCGACACCGTGTCCGGCCTGCTCGCGGCGAAGGCGTACTACCACGCGCCGATGGCCGGATTCTCGATCCCCGCCGCCGAGCACAGCACCATCACCAGTTGGGGCCGCGACCGCGAAGTCGATGCCTACCGCAACATGCTCAAGCAGTTCGCCAAGCCAGGCGCGATCGTGGCGGTGGTGTCGGACAGCTACGACATCTACCACGCGATCCGCGAACACTGGGGCAAGACACTGAAGGACGAGGTGATCCGCTCCGGCGCCACGGTGGTGATCCGCCCGGACTCGGGCGATCCGGTCGCGGTCGTGCACCAGTGCATCGAACTGGTCGACGAAGCCTTCGGCCACACCGTCAACAGCAAGGGCTACAAGGTGCTGAACCACGTCCGCGTGATCCAGGGCGACGGCATCAACCCCACCAGCATCCGCGCGATCCTGGAACGCGTCACCAGCGCCGGTTACGCCACCGACAACGTCTCCTTCGGCATGGGCGGCGCGCTGCTGCAGCAACTGAATCGCGATACCCAGAAATTCGCGCTGAAGTGCTCGGCCGCGCGCGTCGATGGCCATTGGATCGACGTCTTCAAGGATCCGATCACCGACAAGGGAAAACAGAGCAAGCGCGGACGCATGACCCTGCTGCAGCATCGCGAATACGGCAGCTTCCGCACCGTGCCGGTGCCGCCGGAAGCCGCATCGCTGGCCGACGTCGAGAAACCGCTTGGCTTCGACGACGCGATGCTCACGGTGTGGGAGAACGGCCGCCTGATCCACGACTGGACGCTGGAGGAAATCCGCGCGCGGGCCGACGCGGCGAGGCTTTGAGCGATCGGCCGGCTCGCCGCCGGTTGACGCTGCCCGCCCAACGCCAAGGCGCCTTTGAATAGCGCAGCCCTTGCTTGTCGTTGCCGCGAACGCGGGAAGTCCGTGTCCTTGCTTTCGACAACTTAAAGTCACCGGCTCCCGCATTCGCGGTCGGCTTCGAAAGCCCCTCTCCCGCCGGGCGAGGGTTTGGGGTGAGGGTACGGCGAAGTTGCGATGGTTCGGACACGCGTGGCTTCGCCGTACCCTCATCCGGCGCTACGCGCCACCCCGGATCAAGTCCGGGGCAAGCTCTTCTCCCGACGGAAGAAGGGATCGTGCTCTGGCGCATCCAAAGCTATACATGGTTTTAGGCCCATCAAAAAAGTTTCTAGTTGTATATTTTTCAGATCGCAAATTAAAACCGCACAAGAGCTACTGATGCATTCTCAGTGCAGATATGAGCCTACGATCTGCCTAAGTCTAACCTGCGATATTGCATCAGCCATCAATCACATAGAATAAGGAAATTCCATGCGTGAAAATCCATATCAATCACCAATCTCTAAATTGACGGGAGCCCAAAGCAGTGAGAAGGCTCCTGATTTATGGAATCCAGATGTTGCTGGACTATGGAGCCTTCTACTATCTCCAGTTTTTGGCTCAATTATTATTTCCAGGAACTGGAGAGAATTAGGAGAACGTGGCAAGAGTAATAGCAGCAAGGTTTGGGCCGCAGTTAGCGTGCCGGCTTATATTTTGATGTATATACTCCCTTCTGCTTACACAATCTACATCATAATTTGGTACTTTTTTCAGAATCGGCCGCAAACCAAATACCTTAAAAATAATTTTGGCGGCCTCTATCCAAAAAAAGGCTGGTTAGCGCCCGTTCTCATAACCATTACAGCGACTTATGGGCTTGCCTTCCTACTATTAACGGTCATCCGCATAATGGCAACATGAAATTCATGATTAAATTCTCTAATCCTTTTTAATATTTCACAAACACCCAAGAGTGGGCTAACAAGTCGTTCAAGCCGACCCGGTGTCGTGGCATAGGCCACGTGCTATACGCTACGTTCGTACGTGTCCGCCGCTCCGCCACAGGGCGGCTTGACTCAGGTGTTATCGGGCCCTTTATAACGAATCTTCTTTAAAGCCTCCGGCTTTGCCGGAGGATATTTATTCAGACCTTCCCTATCCGGGAATCACCACGCTGCGACGCGCAACGCGTTCGAAACGGGAATGCCCGCCGATCTCGCCGGCGATCCTCAGGTCGACGGTGTAGGTCCCCGGCGCGAGCGATTCCGCGAACACCAGCGCATGCTCGATCCCGGTCGCCTGCGCGCCGAGGTATTTTCCTTCCCGCAGGCAGCGCGGCACTCGTTCGAGCACGGCGCCGCACCCGCGTCCGGACAGTCCCGCCGCACCATCGCCTTTCGCGGCGTGCAGACGTTCCAGGCGCAGGCCTTCGCGCGAGCGCAGCTGCGCGCCCGCGGCGTCCAGCCATTCCAGCGACTTCGGGGCCACCGGCGCGTGCCAGGCCGCTGCGGTACGCAGCGCGGCGCTGCCTTCGAGCCGCAGCCCGCCGGCGAAGCGCGAATGCGCCGCGACCGCAAGGCCGACCCGGCCGCGCTTGCCGTCCCGGAACGGTTCGGGCAACACCCGCAGTTTCAGCGGCGAACGCACGAAAGCCGCGACACGGAACAGCCCCGGTTCGTCGATGCAGATCCGCCAGCGTCCCGGGCATGGGCGCAGCACGCGCAGCACCAGATGCCCGCGGCGGGCATCGAGCCGATATCCCCAATCGCCCTGCCGCAGACGGCGGCCATGCGCATCGATCAGCGCGACCCGCGGCGATTTCCGCGACGGCAGGCCGGCCAGACTGACCAGCAGACGCGAAACGCCGTCCTCCACCAGGAAGTGCGCGCCGCCATCGTCGCCCTGCGTATCGACCTCACCGTTGAAGACCAGGTCGTCGTCGGTGGCATCGGCACGGATCTGGTTGTAGATCGCGTACAGGTCGAGACTGGTAGGGCTGAGATGGAACGTCCCTCCGGTCTGATCGGCGATCTGCTGCAGCAACGGCACGTCGGATTGCGGACCGAGCGCGATGGCGTGCACCGCGATGCCCGCAGGAAAGCCTGCGAGCGCCGCCGCGGTCCACGGTTCGCGGTTCTCGAAGCCGTCGGACAGCAGCACGATCGCATCGCGGCCGGCGGTGGTCGGCGCCAGCAGATCCGCCGCGGTCTGCAGGCCGGCACCGAGCGAAGTCCAGCCGCCGAACGCGAGCGCGTCGATCTCGTCGCGCGCGGCATTCATCGTCGGCAGCGTCAGCGCCGTAAGCGGGAAATCGACGCTGGCGCGGTCTGCGAACGGCGTCGCCGCGGGGTCGGGCGACGGGTCGGCGAAACTCACCACCGCGGTGCTGTCGCCCAGCGACATCAGATCGACGAAGCGTTTGGCGTTGGCGCGCGCATCGTCGTCGTAGCCGAACGCGGCCATGCTGCCGGTGCGGTCGATCGCCTGCACGATGCGCACCGGCGCGGCGGTGTCGACCTCCAGATCGACCGCCTTGATCGCCAGGGCCCGCAGGGCCGCCACGACTTCCTGCACCGACACCAGCGCCGAGTCGATCGGCGGCTGGAATTCCAGCGCGCATTCGCAATCGAAGGCGAACACGCGATGGGCGAAGAACAGGTATTCGTCCGAGGTGCCGGCGTGGTTGCTGGTGCTGCCGGTGGTGTAGGTCTTGCCGCTGACCGACTGGATGGCGGCGTTCGCGGAGCCCTCCAACTGCTGATAGATCAGTTCGTCCTCCGGCGACACCGGCAGACTGCCGATGAAGCTGCCGCCGGTCGCGGTGGGCCGGAACAGATCCTCGCCGGCGGAATGCGAATCGACCGCGATCAGGATGTTCGGATACGTTTCCGCGATGTAGCGGATGTTGCGGTTCTCCGGTTCCGAGAACGCCGACGGCCCGCGATGGGTGCTGTCGCAGGGCGCGCCCGACGAGCCTCCACCGCCAAAGAACATGTCGTAGTTGCGGTTGTTGTCGACTCCGGGGCAGCCCGGTGCGCCCGCGTTGGCGCGGCGGTTCTTGCGCCAGCCCGCATCGTCGTGGATCGAGTAGTTCAACCCGTCCGGATTCATCACCGGCACGATCAACACCTCGCCCTGCTGCAGGATGCGGGTGATCGC
This sequence comes from Chitinophaga pinensis, assembly GCA_943371935.1. Classification (GTDB taxonomy): domain Bacteria; phylum Pseudomonadota; class Gammaproteobacteria; order Xanthomonadales; family Xanthomonadaceae; genus Lysobacter_I. The sequence goes on from CALRWS020000034.1 coordinate 35,771, forward strand.
GATCGCATCGGGATCGAGGCTGGTGGGATCGTGATTGCGCACCAGTTGTTCGGCGAATTCGATCGCGATCAGCGGATTGATCCATTCGCGGGCGTGGGTTCCGCAGACCAGCAGCAGCGCCGGACGCGAACGGTCCGCGGGATCGTCCGTCAAGCGCAGCAGTTGTACGTCGGATGGCCCTGCCAACGCCGGCACCGCGCCGTCGTAACCGTGGCTGGCCTCGGGCAGCACGCCGAGATGACACAGCGCAGGAAACTCCGCGGCCAGCGCCGCGATTCTCGCGGCGACTTCATCGGCGTCCAGATACCGGTCGACGAAACCGGTGCTCAGCGCATCGTCGCCATCATCGTCATCGCCGCTGCGACGCGCGACGCGGCGAGCGGCCCTGCGCGGTGTCGCGCGTGCTTCCAGTTTCCCGGGCGCGGTCTTGGCGAGGTCTTCGACGATCTCGACCACGATGTCGTGTTCGCGCAGCACCTTCAACTCACGCGCGTTCAGCGCGAAGCGCAGCCAGTGGTCGTCGTCGTGGACGTGGTCGAACGCGATCCTCCCCTGCTGGTCCAGGGTGCCAAGCAGAAGCCGGTTCGCCGCGGTGGCAGCGACGCGGCAGGCGTAGAAGCTCATGGCGCTCTCCTTATCTTGCGTGGGCATCGCCCAACGCCCACAGCCGGCCCTCCGGCCGCGGGCGCATCCGTTCAACGCGGCACGATCTCGAACGAGAACGCGCCGGTCTGGCGGCCCTGCAGGTCCTGCTGGATCAACGGCACGTCGTAGCGCCCGCGCAGTTCGCCCTTCGGAATCTGCACGCCCAACGCCACCGCGGTGAGACTGCCGCCGACCATCGGCACCTCAAGCGTCAGTCGCGTTCCCGCCCGCAGGCAGAAGCGCCGCCCGCCGTCGACGGTTTCCACCCGCACCGCATCGCGCTTGCCCGGTGCGCGCTGCGGCCCGCAGCAGCAGCCATGGCCGTCGCCGTTCGCCGGCTTGCCTGTCGACGGTTTGCCCGCTTCGTCCTTCGACAGCTGCTTCAGCACCGCGCGTTCGACCTTCGGGTCGAGGAAGCGCAGCCACAGCTTCGCGCGTTTGGGCAGCCTGCCTCGCTGCACCACCACGCGGATGCTGCGGTCGTCGTTCTGTTCGTTGCCGATCACGCCGATCATCTCGCGTGCGGCGCCGTCGTCGTCGCTGTAGTCGATGGTGACGTTGCGCTGCGCCAGATTGCAGTTGTCGACCACCAGATTGCCGGTGGGATCCGGTCCGGTATGCGGAGACACTTCGGCCAGCAGGCACGGATGCCAGTTCGCGCCGGCCACGCTCTCCGGCGGCACCATCGCCGACGGCCAAAGGAAATTCAGGATCGTGTCGGCGCCGGCCGCGAGCGATGCGATCATCTGTTCGCCGATCTGGTACGTGCCCTGCACCAGCGGAGACGGCAGCGGATCGCCGGCATTGATCGTCGGGATGTAATCGTTCGGATACACGAACTGCGCGCCGGCGTAATGGGTCAAATACACGCGCACGAACGCGTTGCCCGACGCCGCGGTGCCGACATTGCGCACCCGCACCCGGATCCAGTTGTCCACGCCGGAGTCCGCGGATTCGTTCGGCGGGTTCGCGTCGTAGGCGGGATCGCCGATGGGATCGGAGACCGGATCGCTGCGGCGCACCCACAGGTCCGGGCTGCGCCAGAACGTGCCGGCGCTGGGTACGAATTCGCCGGTATCGGCGAGATTGTCGCGGATCACCAGATTCACCGCGCCCGGATCGAAGGCGTCGGCGCCCTGCACCGCGGCATTCACGTCGAGACGGCCGAAGCCGTACCACTGGCTGAACCCGCCGACCCACTGCCCGACCGGATCGGCGTTGGCGCCGTCGATCACCACCGCGGTATCGCGCAGGATGTCGCGTAGATTGATCCAGGTGAGCGCCGGTTCCGCCGACAGCATCAGCGCCGCCGCCGCTGCCACGGTCGGCGCCGCCGCCGAGGTACCACCGAAGGTCTGCTCGCCGCCGCTGGGATCGAGCGAGGGCGCGTTGTGTCCTTGCGCGCAGATGTCGATTTCGGGGCCGAAGCTCGAAGTATCGCTGGCCGACGCGCGGCGACGTTCGATGCCCATGCCGTCGGGTTGCACCGAATTGGCGATCGCCATCGTCCGCGGATGCGCGGCCCAGACCCGGAAACCGGTGATGAGATTGCCGCTGTTGCCCGCGGAGTAGATCGTCAGCGTGCCCTTGCCGCCGCGGCCGTAAACCGTGAGGAAAGTGAGGGTATCGTCCATGATGCCCGACAGTGGCGTGCCGTCGGAACCGTGCGAGCAGCTGATGATATCGGCGCCGGGCGAGATGGGTTCCGCCGGCCAACCGGCGGTGGGATTGCCGGTGTCGAAACCGGCCGACCACAGCAGCGTGTCGGCGTAGTTCGCCGACAGCAGGCCCGGACGCAGCAGACCGATCTGGTGCGTGTTCGGCGCAATGCCGGCAATGTCGTTGCCGTTGTCCGCGCGCGCGCCGATGATGCCGTACACGCCCATGCCGTGGTTGGTTTCGGGGGCGTAGGCGGGATTCGCACAGGTGCGGATGTTGTTGAAGTCGAAGCACTGCGCCAACTGCGCGGTGCCGTCGGTGAGATTGCCGCCGATGTCCGGGTGTGCGACCTGCACGCCGCGGTCGAGCGTGGCGACGTGCACGTCCGGGCTGCCCAGGGTGAGATTCGGATCGATAGCGTTGAGGAACTGCCAGGCGTTGTCGACGTTCTGCAGGGTGAGATTCAACTGGATGCCGAAGGTCGGGTCGTTCGGCGGATCGGCGGGAAACGCGTCGTCGACGATTTCCGCGAGCAGATCCGGCTCGCCGTACACCAGCAGATCGCGCTTGTACCATTCCTCGATCGTGGAGAGATGTTCCTGGTATCCGCCGCCGGTGAATTCGATCATCCGCGCATTGCCGGCCTGGATGAAGCCGCGCACGATCCGCGCTTTCGCCCGCTCCGCCAGCGCGGCGATTTCCTGCGGCTTCACATGATCGCGGAAGCGCACGATGAAGCGACGGTCCAACACTTTCAGCTGCCGCGGCGCGAGATCGATCGGCATGCCGATCCGCACGTCCGCGCCCAGCATCTTCCGCAATTCGGCCTCGGCCTTGTTGCGGTCGCCGCGCACGGGCATTTCAAACAGCCAGATCGCGCCCTCCGCGGCCATCGCCGGATGCGATTCGCTCTTGCTCTCGGGCGCCGCGGGTTTGAACTTGAGCTTCTTGACGATCTCGTCGATCAGGCCGCGTGCGCGCTGCGGATCGGGCTTGCGGGTCTCGAAGCACACCGCGATCAGATCCGGACGCGGCTCGAACGGCACCACGTTCTCGCCGTAGCGATACGCCGGCCAATCGCGCTTGCCCAGATACGCGCTGGCGGTCTTGCCGCTCGCCGGCACGGTTACGCCGCGCGCGGGTGCCACCAGCGACCCGGCCTTCACGCGTAGCGCATACGTGCCGGGTGCGACGCTGGCCTCGTACAGCCCGGAGCCTTTGGCGCGCTTGAGCTGGATCGCGGTCTTTCCGGCGATCAGTTCGACTTCGGCTTCCTTGCGGTATGGGGTTCCGTTCGCTTCATGCACGGAGATACGGACAAGCGCCTGACGCCTGTCGTCGCGCGGCTTGCGGCCGCTGGTCGTTTTCGCACTCATTGTCATCGTCCTTTGAGATGGCGCGCAGCCGCCGACGTCGACACGCAAGCGGTCGCGTGACGATCGCCTCGCGACGATCGGATCAGGTGGGGCGAGGCGCAGCCTCGACCGGTGTCGTCGATGCGACCCGATGCTGGGCGACGTGCGTCGCCGGGGGATACGGTGCGGTCGTAGCGTTCGACATCAGGTCCAACGCACTGTCGGCGAATCAGCGGACAAAGGATTCGATTTTCCTTGCTCCCCTCTCCCGTCGGGAGAGGGCCGGGGACAGGGTAAGGCGCAGCGACGCACGTCATCGGCGCACGAACCCTCATCCGGCGCTGCGCGCCACCTTCTTCCGCAGGGAGAAGAAAAAATGACAGTTCCAGATCCTGCTGAAACTCTGTTCGATCACGACCCGATCACGACTCGATATCCACCAGAATCATCCCGCACATCCGCCCTCTTAGAGAGCGGCCTTCTGGCCGCTGCTCCAAGCATCGCATCGCGTTTCAGCGGCCTGAAGGCCGCTCTACGAACATGATCGGCATATTTTGAACAGACTCTCAGCGCGTGTTCGCGGCCTTGTCTTTCGCGCACACCGCCTGCAGATCGCGATGGCACAGACGCAGGTTGTCCATCAGATAGCCCCGCAACGCCGCATCCGGCGCGGCCGGCGCGGTGCCGCCGAGATGGCGATGCAGCATCGTTTCGAGCAGATAGAGATTGGCTTCGCGGGCGATCGGCTCGCGGTTGGCGTGCCCGGCATCGGTATCTACCAGCAGACTCACGTCCTTGTCCGCGAGCTTGAGCCTTGCCGCATATTCGATCACTCCGGCGATGCCGACGCGGCGGTCTTCGCCGCCGGCCAGCAACAGCAGCGGGCGATTCATGCGCGCGGCGTTCGCCAGCGGCGACTGCGCGTGCAGTGTCGCCATGTGCGCCCTGTCGTCGACATCCAGCGACAGCATCCGCAGCCAGTCGGCCATCGGCACGACGTTGCCGAATTCCAGCGACTCCGGGTTGCGCAGGATCCAGCGCAGTGTCCAGGCGAAATCCGGTGGCGGCACGAAGGCGACGCCGACCTTGAACAGTTCCGGCTGGAAGGTGACGCCGAGCAGCGTCGAATAGCCGCCGAACGACGCGCCTGCGATGCCGACGCGCCGCGCATCGCCGATGCCCGATGCCAGCACGAAGCGCGTGCCGTCGACGATGTCCTGCTGCACGCGGCCGTTGCCGAAGTCGCCGTTCGCCGCGAAGGTGTAGGCGCGGCCATGGCCGGTCGAGCTGCGGAAGTTCGGCTCGAACACCGCATAACCACGATTGGCGAGGAACTGGCTGATGCCGTTGTATTCCGGCCGCCAGTGATTCCACGGACCGCCATGCGGCACCACCACCAGCGGCAGCGCAGCCGCCGCGCGCCCCAGCGGCAGATACACGAAACCATGCAGGCGCATGCCGTCGGATGCGCGCCAGTCGACCGGAATCTTGCGCGCCAGCATGGCGTCGTCGATGCGCTCGACCGGACGCTGGCTGCGCGCATCGCGCGGGCGGTCGTCGAACAACGTCGACACAGTGCCGACGGCGGGATCGTACAGATGCCAGCGGCTGCCCTGCTGATGTCCGGCGCGGGTTTCGATCAACCAGCGTGCGCCAAGCCCGCGGCCGATGTCGATGCGCAGATCGCGCTGCGGCAGCAGAACTTCAAGACGCCGCAGGTGCTGCTGCGTGTCGGTGTCGAGGCCGTGATTGGCTGCGACGGTACTGCGATAGGCCGCGATCAGCGGCTGCCGGGTCAGCGGATCGAACGTCAGCGTGTCCAGATCGGCTTCGCCGCGCGGATCGGCATGCAGGACGCGCAGACGGCCGTCGGCATCGAGCCGCATCAGTCGATGCAGCTCCGGACCGCTCGCTTCGCCGAAGTTGCCGCGCAGGATCAGGTCGCGTCCGTCGGCGCTGGCGACCAGCGGCGTGCAGCGCCGCATCCGCGCGCAGCGCGCGACTTCTAGCAGGCGGCCGTCGGCTTCGACGCGCTGGATCGTCAATTCGAGCCCTTCCACCCGCTGCACGAATGCGAGCCGGCCCTGCGGATCCAGCGCATAGCCCATGATGCGCCGGCTGTCTTCGTGCAGGCGCATGCGTTTGCCGCGCATGTCCACGCGCAGCAGCCGCCACAGCGCGGGCTGTCCCTGCAGCGTCATGCCTTCCTGTTCGATCACGATCGCCGCCGCGGGCATGGCGTCGTCCACGCGCATCATCGCGCGCCCGCTGCGCCCGCCCAGCGTGGTCACGATGCCGGAACCGGGCTGCCCGGCGACGGCCAGCGCGAACAGGTGCTGCGCCGACTCCAGCAACAGCCAGCGGCTGTCGCGCGTCCACGCCAACTGCTGTGCAGGCGTGTGCGCCATCAGCCGTCGCGGTTCGCCGCCGCCGGTGCCCTGCAGCCAGACTTCGCGATTGCGGCCGGTTTCGTTCAACCAGGCGACCTGTCGTCCGTCCGGCGACAGCACCACCAAAACGATCGACGCGCGCTGCAGGAATGCGCTGCGCGGCAGCGTCGGCGCGCGCGGTCGCTGTTGTTCGCGTTGAATTTCAGCCAGCAGTCCGCCGGCATGTGCGTGCGACAGCGGCACGATGGCGCCGATCAAGAACGCGAGGGTCAGCGCGGCCCGGATCGCGAAAATGTCCGCAATCTTCGACATGGGATTCTCCTGCGGGCCTTCCATGCATCGGCCCGCGTTGCGTATTCGGATCAGGCGCTTCCGCTCAAGCGGCGGCGGCTTGGGGCGCACCCAGCGGATCGGACGCCATGTTCTCCTGCGGCCGGTACAGCAGCCACAGCGCCGCGAGCGCCGGCAGGCCGATCAGGCCGCAAATCGCGACCCACGCAGCACGCACAGGCGTCGGCATCGCCAGCCGCCGCGTCCGCCACAGCGCGCCGACCAGCGACAGCAGGGACAGCGCGCCGGCCAGCAGCCACATGCTGCGCGGGATCGGTGCGGGCACGCTGATTTCAAGCGGCAGCGGCGGCGCGAACAGATGCTGCGCCCGGTCGCGCAGCGCATACAGCGCGGGCGATGTCCAGAACGACCGGTAGCGATAGATTTCGGGGTAGTCGTAATCGAGCCGCCGCTTTGCGATGGTCTCCACCGCGCCGCCGTCGCGCACCCGCAGCACGTGTTGATACGGCACGGCGCCTTCCGCGGAATGCGCGTTGTAGCTGTTGCTGAAGACGATCAGGTAGCCGTCGACCAGTTCGATCATGTCCAGATCGTAGATCTCGTGATACGCGCCGGGTATCGGCACCCGCAGACGCGGCGTCATCACCCGCTGGTGTTCGACCGTCTCGCGACCATCGAAGAAATACAGCGCACGGTCGCTGATCACGCCCAGGGTTTCGCCGACCGCGCTGGCGCCGATCAGCACTTCGTCGTCGGGCAGCCGGATCCGCGGCAGGATCCGTCCGGACTCGCTGTCGTAGTGATACGCGGTGTTGCCCGCGATCAACAGCGCATCGCCTTTCGCGGAGCCCGGCATCGCACCGACCGGCAGCGCGGGCACCGGGAATGCGACATTGTCGGCGCCGACGCCCAAAGTGCCCGCCGGCGTGCGGTCGTTCAGCCGATAACCGTGCAGGCGCATGTCGTCGTGACTGAAGACCCAGCGCACGCCGCGTGCGTCGTCGTCGAATTCCATCGGCGCGACGTTCGCCAGCTCGGAACGCTGCGGCACGCGTCTGAGCTGCGAGGCGATGCCGGCCGGTTCCGACAGCGCGATCTGTTCGCGCAGCAGCGGCGCATCCGGATGGGCGCTGCCCTCCAGCGCCATGCGCATGCGCGTGCGATCGTCGGCCTTTTCCGCTTCGTTGTGCCCGCCGCGCGGCGGCGTGGGCGTGTTGTTGGGATGCGAGCCCTGCGCGATCCACACCATCTCGACGCCCGAATACGCCAGCAGCATCATCGAGTACATCGCCATCTGCAGCGGCAGTGCGACCGCGACCATGCCGGCCGCACCGCGCGGCGGCGCATCGAGGTCGGGCTTGAACGTCGCCAGCACCATCGCGATCAGCCACGCGACAGCCAGCGCCTGCAGCGCGAGCGCGCCGGGGCCGGTCGCGGCGGCGGTGATCAACAGCAGCGGAAACACCAACCCGGAATAGCCATAGCGGCGCTCGCCGAGCATGCCGTACGCGCCGACCAGATAACCGGCGGTGGCAATCTGCAGCGCGGCCAGCGCCAGCAGCCAATGACGCAGATCGATCACGCGCGGCGTCATCGCGCCCTGCCACAGCGCGATCAGCGCGATCGGCACCGCCACCGCCACCGCCAGCAGCGCCACGGCCGCAAGGATCAGCGACGTCGCGATCCGCGGCGGCGACAGCGGCCGATGCAGCATGTTCAACCACGCGCTGGGCTTGCGGTACGTGCCCATCTGATACAGCCCGAGCAGCAGCCCGAGCGCCGCATACGTACTGCCGAACGACCAGTGCACCACCAGCGGCTGCTGCGCCAGATCGACGACGCGGGTCAGGAAGCCCAGCGCGATGACATGCACGCCCGCCAACGCCAGCGCCCATGTGCAGAAGCGCAGCAGTTCGGCCTTGAACAATTCGAACATGAGCGTCGCTCCTTCAGGCGGCGGCCGCGGGTGCGGCGTGGTTCTTGGCGAGAAACGCATTCACCGCGCGATCCAGACCCACCGGCATGCTCTGCATCGAGCGCGCGCCTGCACTGCACAGGAACTCGGCGAAGCCTTCGTCCTGATCCAGCACCAGATAGTGATGCAGCCCGTCCAGACGCTGCCGCTCCAGCAGACCGGGCACCGTCGACGGCTCCGGGCCCTTGAATGGAATGTCCGCCACCCAGTGCGTGACCCGCGAACAGAAGTCCTCCGGCGCCGACATGTGCATCAACCGGCCGCGTTCGAGGATGATCAGGTTGTCCGCGACGCGCTCGATCTCCTCCATCTGATGCGAGCAATAGATGACGGTGCAGTCATCGGCCGCGTTGCTGTACAGCAGCGATTCCAGGAACGCGCGCTTGGCGACCACGTCCAGTCCCAGCGTGGGTTCGTCGAGGATCAACAACTCGGGCGACCGCGCCAACGCCAGCGCCAGATTGAAACCGGCGCGCTCGCCGCGCGAGAGCTGGCCGACTTTCTGCTCCGGCAGCACGTGGTAATGGCCGATGACTTCATCGTAGGCCCGCTGATTCCATCGCGCGTATTCGCGGTGGTGCATGCGCGCGATCGCCGAGACCCGCATCCAGCGGGGCAGCGTGTGTTCCTCGTTGACGAAACCGATGCGGCCGCGGTCCGCCGGCGTCAGCTGCTGGCTGTCGCGGCCGAGGATGCGCGCGCTGCCCGCGCTGGGCGCGAGGAAGCCCAACAGGATGCGGAACAGCGTGGATTTGCCTGCACCGTTCGCGCCGACGATGGCATGGATGCGCCCGCGTGGAATGCGCAGATCGAGATGGTCGAGCGCGAGCTTGCGGCCATAGCGTCTGCTCAGGCCATGGGTTTCGATCACGTGGTCGTCTTGTGTGGACATGGCAGCGGTCTCAGGCGGTCTTGCGCGACGTCAGCGCATCGAATTCGGCGGCCATCCGCGCCTGCACTTCGTCGACGCTGACATTCAAGGGCACCACGTCGTGGACGAAGCGCTGCACGGCTTCGTCGAAGCGGCGCTCGCGTTCGGCATCGCTCAGCCGCTGGCGCAGCGGCGCGACGTACAGGCCCAGGCCCTGGCGGGAATCCAGCCAGCCTTCGGTCGTCAATTCGGTATAGGCCTTGGCCACGGTGTTGGGATTGATGGTCAGCTGCTGCGCCAGGCCGCGGACGCTGGGCAACTGGTCGCCGGGTTCCAGCTCGCCGGTCGCGATCTTCATCCGGATGCCGTCCACGATCTGCTTGCCGATCGAGCGGGAATCGCCGGTGGCGATCCGGATCATCAGTGCCTGGGTGCGTGCCATATCGGGTTCCGCCTTGACTGTACTATGTGTAACAGTACATCAAGGCTCGTTGATGTTGTCAACGTCCTCCTGACCGCATCCGATGAACAGCGCCGCAAGTGATGACGGCACACCATCGACTGGCACATGCCCCGCCCACCAAGCCTCACTATGTTGATTGTCAAAGCGGGTTCGATCCTCCAAGGCCGTCCAATCGCCTTGTTTTGGCGATAGCCAGCTTTTTCGCGCGAGTTGGCTTGAATAGCCCGTATCCGCCGACACGAATGTCATTACCTGTTGCATCGAAGACGCCTCACCCGGCTGTCCGTCTCATAAATGGAACACTCGGGAACTTTTCCCGGGTTTAGCACTCCAACCAGCCGACTGCTAAGATCGAGACCTATGAACCAGACCACTGCCAGTACCGCCCTGATCCCGAACAGCCTGCCGATGCCGAGCGCGCTCGGTTCGCTCGAGGCCTACGTCGGCGCCGTCCACCAGATCCCGGTCCTTTCCGTCGAGGACGAACAGGCGCTCGCCCGTCGCTTCCTCGAACAGAACGACCTCGAGGCCGCGCGCGAACTGGTGCTCTCGCACCTGCGTTTCGTCGTGCACGTCGCCCGCGGCTACAACGGCTACGGCCTGCAGCTGGCCGATCTGATCCAGGAAGGCAACATCGGCCTGATGAAGGCGGTGAAGCGTTTCGATCCGACGGTCGGCGTGCGCCTGGTGTCGTTCGCGGTGCACTGGATCCGTGCCGAGATGCACGAGTTCATCATCAAGAACTGGCGCATCGTGAAGGTCGCGACCACCAAGGCGCAGCGCAAGCTGTTCTTCAACCTGCGTCGCAGCAAGACCCGTCTGGGCTGGCTCAACGCCGAGGAAGTGCGCGCGGTCGCCAAGGATCTCAACGTCTCCGAGCGCGAAGTGATGGAGATGGAGTCGCGCCTCTCGGGCCGCGACATCGGTTTCGACGCGCCCGACGACGCCGACGAAGACCACGGTCCGCCCGCGCCGGTGGCCTACCTGATGATGGAAGGCGAAGACCCTGCGCAGGCCTACGAAAGCGCCGACAGCGAAGCCGACCAGTTGGATCTGCTGCGCGAAGGCCTGTCGCGTCTGGACGCCCGCTCGCGCGACATCGTCAAGCGCCGCTGGCTGGATCCCGAGAGCAAGATCACGCTCCAGGAACTGGCCGACGAGTACGGCGTGTCGGCCGAGCGCATCCGCCAGATCGAAGCCAACGCGCTGAAGAAGATGAAGGCGCTGTTCGCCGCGTAAGCGCACGCGTCGCACGGCACCGCACGAACGGCCCGGGCAACCGGGCCGTTTTCATGTGTGCGGAGGAAACCTCCCGGATCCGGCAGTCGCATTCATTTTTCCATCGTGAGAGGGGAACGGATTTCCGATGGACTGGCTGCATTCTCCACGCCTAAGCTATCGGCAGAATTCCCGGGAGAACGCCATGGACGAACGCATGCGGATCGCGCTGCTGATCGACGCCGATAATGCGCCGGCAGCGAAGATCGACATGGTGCTGGCCGAACTCGCCCGCCACGGCATCGCCAACGTACGCCGCGCCTACGGCAACTGGAAGAGCCCGACGCTGCAGAAGTGGGAGCAGGCGCTGCATCCCAACGCGATCCAGCCGATCCAGCAGTTCGCCTACAGCAGCGGCAAGAACGCCTCGGACATGGCGATGGTGGTCGACGCGATGGATCTGCTCTACAGCGGCCGCTTCGATGCCTTCGCGATCGTGTCCAGCGACGCCGACTTCACGCCGCTGGCGATGCGGCTACGCCAGCAGGACATGCGCGTGTTCGGCTTCGGCGAGAAGAAGACCCCGGAACCCTTCGTCAACGCCTGTTCGACGTTCCTCTACATCGACGAACAAACCCCCATCGCCGCGGCCGCAGGCGAAACCGCAGATGCCACCGAAAACTCCGAGCGCGTGCCGCCGATGCCCACCGCGAAGCTCCGCCAGGACACCGCGCTGGTGAAACTGCTGCGCGGCGCGGTGGAAGCGGAGAAGGAAGACGACGGCTGGGCGAATCTCTCCGCGGTCGGCACCAACATCCGCAATCGCGGGCCGTTCGATGCGCGCAATTACGGCTACGGGAAACTCAGTGGACTCATCGAGGCGACCGGTCTGTTCGAGATCCGGCGCGGCGGGGACAAACACCCGTCCGTCCGCGCCAAGCCGAAAGCCACGAAGGCTGCGAAAGCAGCGGCATCCAAACCCTGACACTGCAAGATCCGGATATCGTCTTCGCACGCGTCGCGCCACGATGCGCGCTCCCGACAACCGGAGCGCCACCATGTCCTTCCAGATCCACGCGTTGCCCGCCGAGGCTTTCGCAGCCCTGTTCGCTTTGCCCGATGACGAACTACGCGCCCGCGACATCCGCAGCGTCGTCGCCGATGGCCGTCCTGTCTATCCCTGCCGGGTCAGTCTGCAGGATGCGGTCGAAGGCGAGCGCATGTTGCTGCTGCCCTACGATCATCACCGCGTGCACACGCCGTATCGCGCATCCGGGCCGGTATACGTGCGCGATGCGGCGACGCAGGCGCTGCCGGCAATCGATGATGTGCCGGCGCTGCTGCGCAGCCGTCTGTTGTCGCTGCGTGCCTACGACGCGCGCGGAATGATGGTGTGGGCCGACGTGGTACCCGGCACCGAGGTCGAAGCCGCCATCGCAGCGCTGTTCGCGATCGAACGCACCGCATACATCCACATCCATTACGCGAAGCCCGGCTGCTACGCCTGTCGCGTCGAGCGCGTTTGATGTCTAGCGCTCGCGATCCGCACCCAGGATGATCCGCGCGCTGCGCTGATAGCTCCAGTATGCCTGCGCCCAGTCGATCATCACCACCATGCGGTTGCGGAAGCCGATCAGGAAGAACACGTGCGCCGCCAGCCAGAACCACCAGGCGAGCAGGCCTGAAAACCTGAAGCCGTGCAGATCGACCACCGCGGCCATGCGGCCGATGGTGGCGAGGTTGCCGAAGTCGCGATAACGGAACGGCACCGGCGCGCGCCCCTGCAGGCGCGCGCGGATCGCCTGCGCGACGTGGCGTCCCATCTGTTTCGCGGCCGGCGCGACGCCCGGCACCGGTTTGCCGGCGTACTGCAGCGATGCGAGATCGCCGGCGACGAAGATCTCCGGGTGTCCCGGCACGCTGAGGTCGGGCTGCACGATCACCCGGCCGGCGCGATCCAGCGGTACGTCGAGATCGCGTGCAAGCGGCGACGCGGCCACACCCGCCGCCCACAGCACAGTGCGCGCAGCGATGCGTTCTTCGCCGAGCTGCACGCCCTCGCCGTCGATCGCCGCCACCGGCACGCCGGTACGCACTTCCACGCCGAGTTTCTGCAACTGCGTGCGCGCTTTTTCGGACAGGGATTCCGGAAAACTCGCCAACACCCGCGGCCCGGCTTCGAGCAGCAGCACGCGCGCCTTGCGCGGATCGGCGCGACGGAATTCGCCGTGCAGCGTGTGCCGCGCGATCTCGGCCAGGGTGCCGGCCAACTCCACACCGGTAGGGCCGCCGCCGACGATCGCGAACGTCAGCCACGCCTCGCGTTTCGCCGCATCGTCTTCGGCTTCGGCGCGTTCGAACGCGGTGAGGATGCGGCGGCGGATTTCCAGCGCGTCGTCGAGTGTTTTCAGGCCGGGCGCGTGCGCGGCCCAGTCGTCGTGACCGAAATACGCATGGGTGGCGCCGCTGGCGAGCAGCAGGTGGTCGTAATCGAGGGTTCTACCATCGGCGAGCCGCACCTGCTTCGCGTCGGGCGCGATGCCGTCGACTTCGCCCAGCAGCACGGTGACGTTCTTCTGCCTGCGCAGGATATGGCGCAGCGGCGCGGCGATGTTGGGCGCAGACAGGCCGGCGGTCGCGACCTGATAGAGCAGCGGTTGGAACAGATGATGATTGCCGCGATCCACCAAGGTGATCCGCACTGGCGCATCGCGCAGCGCGCGTGCCGCCCACAACCCGCCGAAACCGCCACCGACCACCACCACATGGGGCACCGCATGCATCTGCCGTCTCCAGCCGCTACGGCGCCATCGCCGCGTGGGTATTGTCGCCGATCCGATGCATCGGCAGTGCGTGGGGCGCGAATGAATATCGACGGTGAGCGCGGGCAGAAAGCGGTCCGCGCGCATGTGCGCAGGCGCTGGCGCCATGAGCGACGTGTTGCCTGAAGGTCGTCCAGCAGGATCAAGAGATCGGGCCTGAAGGCCCTCCTACAGGTTCGGGCGCACGCCACACACCATCGATCAATACAGATCCACCGGATCCACATCCAGCGACCAGCGCGTTTTCCGCGCTTCGGGCAAGGCGTATACCGCCGGCAGCGCGGCTTCCAACGCGACGTGCAGTGCGCGGCGCGTTGGCGACGACAGCAGCAGCTGCGCGCGATACATGCCGGCGCGGCGCGGCATCGGCGCGGCGACCGGGCCGTCGAGTGTCAGACCTTCGGGCGCGGGAGCGGTCGCACCGCGCGCGGCCTTCGCCGCGACCCACGGGATCAGCAGCGTTTTCGCGGCCTGCAGGAACTGCATCGGCGCGTCGGCGTGCTGGGCTTCGGCGCGCAGCAGCGCGAGATGCGCGAACGGCGGGAAACCGGCGGCTTCGCGCTGGGCGAGTTCGCCATCGGCGAAGGCGTGGTAGCCGCCGTGGATGAGCGTCTGCAGCAGCGCGTGTTCGGGGTGGTGCGTCTGCAGCAATACTTCGCCGCGCTTCTGCGCGCGACCGGCGCGGCCGGCGACCTGGATGAGTAGTTGCGCGAGTTTCTCGCCGGCGCGGAAATCGGCGGAGAACAGGCCTTCGTCGATGCCGACCACCGCGACCAGGGTGAGGTTCGGCAGATCGTGGCCCTTGGCCAGCATCTGGGTGCCGACGAGGATGCCGGGACGCGACCCGAATTCGACGAAGAGTTTCTCCAGCGCGTCCTTGCGCCGGGTGCTGGCGCTGTCGATGCGCAGCACCGGCACGTCGGCGAACTTCTCGGCCAGCAGTTCCTCCAGGCGCTCGGTGCCCACGCCCTGCGGCTGCAGCGCGAGGCTGGCGCAGTCCGGGCAGGCCGGCGGCGGGGTCTGCCGCGCGCCGCAGTGGTGGCACTGCAGGCGCCGGCCGCCGCCGTGGACGGTCATCGGCGTGCTGCGCAGCGGCGTGCTGCAGCGTTTGCACTGCGCGCTCCAGCCGCAGTCGTGACACAGCAGCACCGGCGCGTAGCCGCGACGGTTCTTGAACACCAGTACCTGGCCGCCGGCATCCAGCGCCGCGCGCATCGCGCGCAACAGCTCCGGCGACAGGCCGGCGTCGAGCGGACGCTTGCGCACGTCCAGCACCCGCACCACGGGCGGCTGGGCGTCGCCGGCGCGCTTGCGCAGGCGCAGGTGGGCGTAGCGGCCGGCCTGGGCGTTGTGCAGGGTCTCCAGCGACGGCGTGGCGCTGCCCAGCAGCACCGGCACGTCCAGCGCCTTGCCGCGCACCAGCGCGAAATCGCGGGCGTGGTAGCGGATGCCGTCCTGCTGCTTGTAGCTGCCGTCGTGTTCCTCGTCGATCACGATCAGCCCGGCCTGGGGCAGCGGCGTGAACACGGCCGATCGCGTGCCCACGATCACCCGCGCCTCGCCGCGCCAGGCGGCTGCCCAGACCCGGGCGCGTTCGGGATCGCCCAGACCGGAATGCAGCGCATGCACCGGCACGCCGAGCCGCTGGCGAAACCGCGCCAAGGCCTGCGGGGTGAGGCCGATCTCCGGCACCAGCACCAGCGCCTGGCGGCCGCGCGCGAGGCAATCGGCGATGGCGTTGAGATACACCTCGGTCTTGCCGCTGCCGGTCACGCCGTCGAGCAGCCAGGCGGCGAAGCCCGGACGGGCGCGCAGGGCCTCCAGCGCCCCAGCCTGTTCGCCATTGAGCACCGGACCGGGCTGCGGCATCGGCGCGCACTGCGAGGCCGGCACCGCCACGCGTTCGGCCAGGCCGCGCTTCAGCAGGGCGCGGGCGGCGCTGCGCCAGTCGTCCAGCGCAGTGTCGAGCTGGTCTTCGTCCAAGGCCTGCAACTCGGCCGTCTGCAGAAGGTCCGCCAACTGTCGCGGGCGGCCGCGCAGGCGGGCCAGACCGGTGGCGCCGGCTTCGGTCAGCCGCCACGCCCATGCATGGGTGTCGGGCAGCGGTTCGCCGCGACGCAGGGCGCTGGGCAACGCGGTCGCCAGCACCTCGCCCAGCGGGGCGTGGCTGTAGCGCGCCAGCCAGCGCAGCGAGTCCAGCAGTTCGCCCTGCAGCAGCGGCTGCGGATCCAGCACCGCCTCGGCCTGGCGCAGCTCGGCGACGCCCGGCTCGGGCGGCCCCATGCCGACGACCACCCCGACCACGCTGCGGCTGCCGAAAGGCACGCGCACGCGGCAGCCCACCTCGGCCGGGCCATCGCCTGGGCCCTCGCTTGAGCGATCACCCGGGGGCAGGTAGTCGAACAGGCGCGGCAGCGGCACCGGCAGGGCGACGCGAAGGATGGAATCGGCGGCGGACATGGCCGGCAGTCTACCGAGTCCCGGCGCGGCGGCTTCGACCCTCACTTGCACCGCATTGCTGCTGGTCGGCACACGAATGAGCCGCAAGTGGCGGATCGCAAAGGGAATTCAGCATTATCCACACAAGCTGTGGATAAGTTTGTGCATGACTCGATGCGCGAAGAGTTTTGTGCGGTAAATGCAGGGGTTCCGCAATGTATGGCTAAAAAAACGCCACCCCATGAAATCCCATTGAAATCAAACGCTTGTCCGTGAAACATCGCGCATCCGCGGCGCGCGCGGCCGGCAAAGCCGAATTTGTTGCACGTCGATGACCGCTGTGCACAACCGGATCGGGCCGTCGATCGGCCTGCAACCCTGATGGGGCCTTGGGGAGCCGGTTTCGTGATGGTTGTCAAGTCGCAAATCGGGCGTGGGAGGCATCATGCGACGCCTCCGTCAAGTACTTGATCTGTCGCCCGATATGTCCTCCCACCACACGCTCGATACCGCTGCCGCCTCTTCCGGGGCGGTCGTCAGCTTCCTGCGCGGGGTGGAACGGCGGGCGGCCCTGCTGGCCGAATTGCAGTGCGGCGACGCCGAACATGGCGACCGCGCCCTGGCCTCGGCGATCGAGACCTTCAGCGAAACGGCGCCGGGTGCCGCGCCCGATGAGTGGCCCCTGCTGTTCTGGACCACCCTGCTGCAGAGCCCCGCCCTCAACACCGAACCCCTGGCGCCGTACTGGCACGGCGACTTCGCCTCGCTGGCCCGGCTGGACTTCGGCACCCGCGCGGTGCTGTTGCTGCGGGTGGTGGTGGGGCTGGACGACACCCAGGCGGCGGAGGTGTTCGGCGTCGACCCGGCCGAGTACAAGCTGGCGCTGCAGCGCGCCCTGCCGCAGCGCGCCGACGGCAGCCTGGACGGCGAAGCCTGGCTGGCGCTCAACGACGAAGCGCGCTTCGTGATGAAACAGCTGCCGCCGGAGCGGGTGGCGGCGATCGCCCGGCTGCGCGATGCCGCGGTCGCGGCGAAGACCGGCGAAGCTGCGGCGAAATCCGCCGCGCAAGGGGCGTCCGCATCGCCGAAGTCGGGCTGGCTGGGCAAGCTCTGGACCAGCGTCGTCCCGGGCTGAGGTCGGCGCGTACCTGCGCTCAGCGCACCCCGCTCAGCACCCGTCGCGTCGCCTGGAAACGGCCGCCGAAGCGGGACATCCCGTCGGCGCGCAGCCGCGGCGCGTGATCGCGCAGGTAATCGTCCAGCGCCTCGCGGCTCTTCAGCGCGTACTGCACGCACAGACCGACCCGGCCCGCGCTGGGCGGCGGTTCCAGCACCTCGAAGAATTTGGCGCCGGTGAAACCCGGCAGCGCGAGGATCTCGGCGATATGGTCGTGCAGCCACACGCGGTAGTCGTCGTGCGCCGCGGCGTCGACCTCGATGTTCACTTCGTAGATCACGCGTTTCGCGGCCATGGCATCCTCTAGCTGCTCAATCCAGCGATCACAGCGTAGAGCAGCGCGCAGGTCAACAGCACGGTGTAAACGTTGCCGATGACCAGGAATTTCACGATGGTGACCCACCAGCGCTGCGCGTACACCCGTTTCTGCATCACCAGCAGATAGGCGGGCACCGCGAACAGCAGCCCCGTCGCAGCGATTCCCAGCCCCACCTTCGGCCAGATCCATGCCGTCGGCGCGAGGCCCGCCACCCCGGTCAACGCGAACAGCAGCAGCAGCGAGGCGAGCAGGAACGCATGGCTGTACAGCGCCACCACCAGATGTTCCAGGTAGCCGCGCCCCGAGCCGAGGTACATGACCTTCAGGAACAGGGCGAACAGCGGCACCAGCAGGAACAGCGCACCGGGCACCGCGCCCAGGAACAGGCGGACGAATTCGTCGGGGTTTTCGCGCATCGCATCGCTGTTGCGCTTGAAACGGTCGCCGCGCTTCTTCAACCAGCGCGAGAGCCACTCGGTGTCGGTGGTGTCCTTGGCGGCCGCGGCCCTGCTGGCGGCCGTCGCCTGTTCCAGTTCGACATCGGCGCGGGCCATCGCCAGCGCGATCTCGGCTTCCGAGGCGCCGAGCTGGCGCATCCGGCTGCGGGCGCCATCGTCGATGCCGGACTGCACCGTGCCCGAGAGCGGCGTGAGCAGCCAGCCGCCGTCGGATTCGAGCGCCTCGCGGCGGAACTCGCCCAGTTGACGATTGCGGTCGGCGATGACGGCGGCGATGGTGGTCAGGTCGCCCTTGGGCGCAGCCGCGGCGTCCGCCAGCGTGGCCGGCGCCGAGCCGCCGGGGGCGGGTTTCGGCACGGGTCCGTCGTCGGTGCTGAGATCGATCTCGACCGCACCACGGCTGCTGCCCGACACCAGGTCCTTGTCGATGTGCAGCGTGGCCTTGCCGACGAAGAACGTCAGCAGGCTGACGATCACGAACAGCCGCAGCGGCGCGATGTAGCGGACGCGGTGACCGGCCAGATAGCCGGCGGCGACCCGCCCGGGCACGAACAGGTCGCGCACGGTGCGGAAGATCCGGCCGTCGAGGTGCCAGAACGACTCGAAGACTTCCTCCACCGCATGGGCGAAGTTGTGCAGCGGGCTGTGGGCGTGCTGACCGCAGACGTGGCAGTAACTGCCCTGCAGCACGCTGCCGCAGTTTTCGCAGGCGGAATGCGCGGCGTGGGCTTGCGGTTCGGTCATGCGCTCCCCGGGCTGACGTGGTGGCGGAAATGGATCGGATCAGCGGTGCCGTAAGATACCAGCCCATGCGCCGGCCCCATGCCGCGCTCCCGCTTCCGGCGCAGTGCATGTCCGAGTCCTCCACCCCGCGTTTTCGCGACGAGCTGCGCAGCAGCGCGCGACTGGCTGCGCCGTTGATCGCCGGCCACGTCTCGACCGGATTGATCGGTCTGGTCGATGCGGTCATCGCCGGCCATCACGGCACCGCCACGTTGGCCGCGGTGTCGGTGGGCACGGCGCTGTTCTGGCTGCCGTTGCTGGTGCCGATGGGCACCCTGATCGCGGTGCCGGCGTCGGTCTCGCAGCTGGACGGCGCCGGGCGCCGCGACGAGATCGGCCCGCTGTTCCGGCAGGCGCTGTGGCTGGCGCTGGCGCTGGGGCTGGCGATGTTCCTGTTCCTCAGCGCGATCCCGCTGGCGCTGGAGGCCTTCGGCATCGCGCCGGAGATCCGCCCCGGCGCCACCGCCTTCGTCCACGGCATCCGCTGGGGCGTGCCGGCGCTGGCGGTGTTCCTGTGCATGCGCTACCTCTGCGACGGCCTGCACTACACCATTCCGACCATGGTCGTGGGCTTCGGCGGGCTGGTGCTGCTGGTGCCGGCCGGCTATGCCCTGACCTTCGGTCTGGGCGGGCTGCCGGCGCTGGGCGCGGGCGGGCTGGGGCTGGCCTCGGCGCTGATCATGTGGCTGCAGGCGCTGGCGATGGCCGCCTATCTGGCCCGCGCGCGCCGGTTCCGCGACCTGCAATTGTTGAACCGCTACGACCCGCCGCGCTGGGCGCCGATCCGCGAGCTGCTGACGCTGGGCCTGCCGATCGGCATCACCTGGCTGCTGGAAGGCGGGCTGTTCGTGGCCACCGCGCTGGTGATCGGGCGGCTGGGCGAAGTGCCGGCGGCGGCGCACCAGATCGCGATCAACGTCGCCAGCCTCTGCTTCATGGTGCCGATGGCGCTGGCCGAGACCACCACGGTGCGGGTGGGTCACGCCGTGGGCCGCGGCGACCGCGACGGCCTGCGCCGCGCCGCGTTCGCCGGCTACACGCTGGTGCTGATGACCCAACTGCTGACCGGCAGCGCGCTGCTGTTCGGCAACGAGGCCATCGCCGCGATGTACACCTCGGATGCCGCAGTGATCGCGATGGCCGCCTCGCTGCTGCTGCTGGCGGCGGCATTCCAGTTCCCGGACGGCATCCAGGTGCTGTCGGTCGGCGCCCTGCGCGGCCTGAAGGACACCCGCATGCCGATGCTGCTGGCGGCGGTGGCCTACTGGGGCATCGGCATGCCGCTGGGCGCGGTGCTGGGCCTCGGGCTGGGCGACCTGGTGCCCGCCTACGGTCCGCGCGGCATGTGGGTGGGCCTGACCGCAGGCCTCACGGTGGCCGCGGTGCTGCTGGGGCTGCGCTTCCTGCGGCTGTCGCGGCGCGTGCCCATGGTGCTACCGGTAGGAGTGACCGATGGCGGATGACGCCACCGCCGCCGACCGGCACACTGCCACCCGTACATCAAGGAGAGTTCCCCAATGAACGAACCGCGCCGCCGCGGCCCCATCGCCAGCATCCTGGTCGGTATCTGGGATGCGATGAATTTCACCCGCCGTCTGATCTTCAACATCCTGTTCTTCGGCTTCCTGCTGATCTGCCTCGCCGCGCTTGGCAGCGGAAGCAAGCGGGTGTTGCCCGTGAACGACCGCAGCACGCTGGTGATCGCGCCGGAAGGCACGCTGGTCGAGCAGTACACGATCGACCCCACCAGCCGCGCGCTGGCCGAAGCCCTGAACGATCCGCGGGCCAACGAAGTGCAGCTGCGCGACCTGCTGGCGGTGCTGAACGCGGCCAAGACCGACAAGCGCATCGAACGGGTGCTGCTGCGCGTGGACGGCATGTCCTTCAGCGGCTACGCCTCGATCCGCGAAGTCGCCGAAGCTCTGGCCGACCTGCGCGCCTCCGGCAAGCAGATCATCGCGTTCGGCGAAAGCTACGACCAGGCCCAGTACCTGCTGGCGTCGCAGGCGAACGAAATCTATCTCGACCCGATGGGCGGCATGCTGATCGAAGGCCTGGCCCGCTATCGCCAGTACTTCCGCGAAGGTCTGCAGGACAAGCTCGGCGTCGACGTGCACCTGTTCAAGGTCGGCGAGTTCAAGTCCGCGGCCGAGCCCTACGTGCTGGATGCGGCATCGCCCGAATCGAAGGAAGCCGACCTGTTCTGGATGAACGACATCTGGCAGCGCTATCTCGGCGACATCGGCAAGGCCCGCAAGCTCGATCCGCAGCAGATGGCTGCGAGTTTCGACACGCTGCCGGCGGACATCACCGCGGTGCAGGGCGATCTGGCGCAGTACGCGCTGAAGCAGAAATGGGTCGACGGCCTGAAGACGCAGGAAGAAGTCGAAGCCCTGCTGACCAAGCGCGGCACGCCCGACGAAGACGCCGAGGGCGGCTTCCGCCAGGTGTCGTTCAACACCTACCTGACCCACCTCAAGGGCGCCATGCCGATGCTGGGCAGCCAGAACCACATCGCCGTGGTGGTGGCCGAAGGCGAAATCACCGGCGGCGAACAGCCCGCCGGCACCATCGGCGGCGAATCCACCGCCGCGCTGCTGCGCGAAGCCCGCGAGGACGACAGCGTGAAGGCGCTGGTGCTGCGCGTGGACTCGCCCGGCGGTGAAGTGTTCGCCTCCGAGCAGATCCGCCGCGAGATCGTCGCGCTGAAGAAGGCCGGCAAGCCGGTGGTGGTGTCGATGGGCGACCTGGCCGCGTCCGGCGGTTACTGGATCAGCATGAACGCCGATCGCATCTACGCCGATCCGTCCACGATCACCGGCTCCATCGGCATCTTCGGCATGATCCCGACGTTCTCGCGCACGCTCGAAAAGATCGGCGTCCGCACCGACGGCGTGTCCACCACCAAGGTCGCGGGCGCATTCGATGTGACCCGCCCGCTGTCGGCGGACGTGTCGCAGGTGATGCAGAGCGTGATCGAGAAGGGCTATCGCGATTTCACCGGCAAGGTGTCCGAAGCCCGCAAGAAGCCGGTGGCCGATGTCGATGCCGTCGCCCGCGGCCGCGTCTGGAGCGGCGCGCAGGCGAAGGAACGCGGCCTGGTGGACGCCTTCGGCGGCCTGCAGACCGCGATCGCCGACGCCGCCAAGCGCGCCAAGCTCGGCGGCAAGCCCGGCACCTATCCGGTGCGCTACATCGAGCGGCAGATGACGCCGTTCGAACAGTGGTTCAGCGGTTTCGCCGGCAGCGCCACCGGTCGCGCCCTGCTCGGTCGTTCCGACATCGCCCGCGGCATGCTGGCGAAAGTGGTGCCGCAGGCCGATCGCGACCTGCGCATGCTGGAACGCGCGATGGAGCCGCGTGCCGGCGGCGCACCGGCCAAGGCCTACGCCTACTGCTTCTGCGGGTTCTGATCGCAGCAGCGCCAAAACCCGCTACACCGATCTACCGCCACACCGTTCCAGACGACGCCCGGCCAACGCCGGGCGTCGTCGTTTTCGTCGAAGCAGAATCGCTTCAGCCGCCGGTCGCGGCGTCGATGGCCGCGCGCTGCCGTTCGGCCGCCGCATCGACTTCGCCCTGCGCCGCTTCCGCCTTGTCGATCGGCTTCTGCATCGCCTCACGCAGCTGCGTGTGCTGCGTCGCAGCCGCGGCCTGCGGTTCGGGCGGATCGTCGTGATCGGGCACCTTGGGCTTCGAACAGCCCGTCAGGCCGCCGACACCGGCCAGCAACGACATCGTGAAGATCGCGCGAAAAACGAAAGCCTGGCGCATGGTGGTCCTCCTCGGCGGGGTCGCGGCTTATCCTACGCCCATCCACATCGCGAACGGCCCACCCCATGCTCGCTCACCGCTGGCGTCTCGACGGACAACTCGCGCTGGTCACCGGCGGCAGCGCCGGCATCGGCCGCGCCATCGCGCGCGAACTGCTGGGCTTCGGCGCCCGCGTGCTCATCGCCGCCCGCGACGGCAACGGCCTCGATTCGGTGCGGATCGAACTGGAAGAAGAATTCCCCGACGGCGAAGTCCGCACCCGGGTGGCCGACGTGGCCGACGACGAACAGCGCCGCGACCTGCTGGACTGGGTCGAGGACCTCGGCGACGGTCTCAACATCCTGGTCAACAATGCAGGCGGCAACGTCACCAGAGCCGCCGTCGACTACAGCGAGGACGAGTGGCGCGGCATCTTCGAGACCAACCTGTTCAGCGCCTTCGAACTCGCGCGCAGCGCCTATCCGCTGCTGACCCGGCACGCCGCCTCGTGCATCGTCAACGTCGGCAGCGTCTCCGCCATCACCCACGTGCGCAGTGGCGCGCCCTACGGCATGAGCAAGGCCGCGATGCACCAGATGACCCGCAACCTCGCGGTGGAATGGGCCGAGGACGGCGTGCGCGTGAA
This sequence comes from Chitinophaga pinensis, assembly GCA_943371935.1. Lineage (GTDB taxonomy): Bacteria > Pseudomonadota > Gammaproteobacteria > Xanthomonadales > Xanthomonadaceae > Lysobacter_I. The sequence continues at coordinate 59,035 of CALRWS020000034.1, forward strand.
TTCGGTGGCACCGTGGTACATCCGCACCCGCCGCACCTCCACCAAGCTCGCCGACCCGGATTATCTCGACGAAGTGCTGCTGCGCACGCCGATGGGCCGCATCGGCGAACCCGAGGAAGTCGCCGCCGCGGTGGCGTTCCTGTGCCTGCCCGCATCGAGTTACGTCACCGGCGAATGCATCGCCGTCGACGGCGGGTTCCTGCGCTACGGGTTCTGACCTGCGGGACCGCCCAACCGCCCGCGCGATCCGATCTGCCGGATGTCAGGAATCCTTCCGGATTTCGACAGCAATCGCATTCCCTGCGACATGGGTGCGAGATCCTGCGTCCTCGATGCATGCGTCGGCCAGACAATCGTGGCCGGTCGATACGCGCGTCATCGAACGATCCGCGAGGGGCGCGGATCGGAAGGAGCCGCCTGCGTCCGCAGCCGGTATTCATCGCACTCAGGGAGAGACATCCATGCGTCGTCATTACCGCTCCACCACGCTCGCCATCGCGACCGCCGCCATCCTGATTTCCGGCGGCACATCCGCCGCCGTCCGCACCGACCTGCATCAGGACAATCTGGTCCGCGTCAAGCAAAGTAACGCCGCCATCGCCGCATCCGGCAACGCCGGCACCGTCCACGCCCGCCACGCGCAGGCGCTGGGCCTGGATACCGAATCGCGCCTGTTCCTGCTCGATCGCAAGACCGACATGGGCGTTCGCAATCACCGTTACCAGCAGACCTTCCGCGGCCTGCCGATCTTCGGTGAGCACGTTGTCGTCAACGAAGACGGAAACGGCAACGTCACGACCCTGTTCGGTCGCAAGGTCGAGGGCCTCGCCAGCGAGATTTCCGCCGGCAAACCGCGCCTGAGCGGTTCGCGCGCGTTGGCCATCGGCAAGAGCGCCGCGCTGGGCAACCGCGTCGGCTTCATGCGCACCAGCGCGGAAACATCCGAGCTGATGATCCACATCGACGACAACGGCGCGGCGCGCAAAGCCTACGTCGTGTCGTACTTCGCCGACACCCGCAACGGCGGTTCGCCGTCGCGTCCGACGGTGATCGTCGA
>CALRWS020000035.1:0-54226 GCA_943371935.1 Chitinophaga pinensis
GTCGCCGGGCTTCCAACTGGCCACGTCTTCGGGCGTGACCGTGTCGAGATCCACCCGGCGGCCCTTGCTGGCGTCGTAGGTCAGTTCGGGCCAGTCGGCCAGCGACGGCGGGTCCAGCATCACCGGGCCGCTGCCGTCGAGAGTGAAATGCGCGTGACGCGTGGCCGCGCAGTTCGGAATCATCGCCACCGGCAGATTGGCGGCGTGGGTCGGGTAATCCTTGACCTTGATGTCGAGCACCGTCGTCAAACCGCCCAAGCCCTGCGCGCCGATGCCCAGCGCGTTGACCTTGTCGTACAGCTCCAGTCGCAGCTCCTCTGCCCGGTTGGATGCGCCGCGGGCCTGCAGATCGACGATATCGATCGGCTCCATCAGCGCTTCCTTCGCCAGCAGCATCGCCTTTTCGGCGGTGCCGCCGATGCCGATGCCCAGCATGCCCGGCGGGCACCAGCCGGCGCCCATGGTCGGCACGGTCTTCAACACCCAGTCGACGATGGAGTCGGACGGATTGAGCATCGCGAACTTCGATTTCGCTTCCGAGCCACCGCCCTTCGCGGCGACGATCACGTCCACCGTGTTGCCGGGCACGATCTTCACGTTGACCACGCCGGGCGTGTTGTCCTTCGTGTTGGTGCGCTTGCCCGCCGGGTCGGCCAGCACGCTGGCGCGCAGCTTGTTGTCGGGATGGTTGTAGGCGCGACGCACGCCCTCGTGGACCATGTCCTCGACGCCCATGGTGGCGTCATCCCAGCGCACGTCCATGCCGACTTCGAGGAACACGGTGACGATGCCGGTGTCCTGGCAGATCGGGCGGTGGCCTTCGGCGCACATCCGCGAATTGATCAGGATCTGCGCGATGGCGTCCTTGGCCGCGGCGCTTTCTTCGCGTTCGTAGGCGGCGGCGAGGTTTTTGATGTAGTCGACCGGATGGTAATAGCTGATGTACTGCAGGCCGTCGGCGATGGACTGGATCAGATCTTCCTGGCGGATCGACACCGGGCGGCGCTCGGTCGGCATGGCGGGGGGCATGGCGGAGGCCTCTGCGGAGGACTTGCTGGCTGCGGACACGGAGGAACCCGTCGTGGCGTATGGAACCGCGATTTTACCGCGCGCCGGGCGGGCGGCGCTTGCGGACGCCTCAAATCGGCAGACAATGCCCGGGCATCCACGCCAAGGAGAAAGCCGTGCTCAAGAAGATCCTCATCGTCATTCTGATCGCGATCGCGGGCGTGCTGGGCTATGCCGCGACCAAACCCGACACCTTCCAGGTGCAGCGCAAGGCGGTGATCGCCGCGCCGCCGGAAAAGATCTTCGCGCTGATCGAAGACTTCCGCCGCTGGAACGAATGGTCGCCGTGGGACAAGCTCGACCCGGCCATGACCCGCACCTTCGGCGGCCCCGCCACGGGCGTGGGCGCGACCTACGCCTGGGCCGGCAACAGCGCGGTCGGCGAAGGTCGCATGGAAATCCTCGAATCGACGCCGCCGTCGAAGATCCGGATCAAACTGGATTTCATCAAGCCCTTCGAGTCGAACAACGTCACCGAATTCGCACTGGTGCCCAGGGACGGCGGTACTGAGGTGACGTGGACGATGCAGGGCCCGAATCCCTACGTCACCAAGCTGATGGACATCTTCGCGAGCATGGACGAGATGGTCGGCAAGGACTTCGAGAAGGGGCTGGCCGACATGGGCACCGCCGCCGCGCGCTGACCCCGCGCCGATGCCCGAACCCATGCCTGGCCCCGCCGTCGCCCGTCCCTCGCCCAGCCTGCGCCAGCGCATGGGCGCGCTGCGCAACCTGCCGCCGTTCCTGCGCGAGATCTGGGCGACCAGCCGCGCGCTGACCTGCGTCAGCCTGGGGCTGCGCCTGATCCGCGCGCTGCTGCCGGTGATCACGCTGTACGTGGGCAAGCTGATCATCGATGAGGCGATCCGCATCGCCGGCACCGATCTGCCTGCGGGACTGGTCGCCGCGTGGCGCGACGGTCACCTCGACCCGATCCTGTGGCTGCTGCTGCTGGAGCTGGGCCTCGCGGTGCTGTCGGACGTGCTGGGCCGGATCATCGCCTACGCCGACGCACTGCTGTCGGAGCGCTACACCAACGCCACCAGCATCCGGCTGATGGAACACGCGGCGAAACTCGATCTTGAGGATTTCGAGGATCCGGATCTGCAGGACAAGCTGGATCGCGCCCGCCGCCAGACGATGGGGCGGATGAACCTGCTCAGCATGCTGTTCGGGCAGGCGCAGGACACGGTGACGGTGATCAGTTTCGCGATCGGGCTGATGATCTACGCGCCCTGGCTGATCCTGCTGCTGGCGGTGGCGCTGATACCGGCGTTCGTCGGCGAGTCGCACTTCAATGCGCTCAACTACTCGCTGAATTTCCAGTGGACCTCCGAGCGCCGCCAGCTCGAATACATCCGCCAGATGGGCGCGAGCCTGGAGACGGCGAAAGAGGTGAAGATCTTCAACCTCAACCGCTTCTTCATCGAGCGCTTCCGCACGATGTCAACGAAGTTCTACGAGGCCAACCGCGCGCTGGCGCGGCGGCGCGCGTTCTGGGGCAGTCTGCTGGCGGCGCTGGGCACGCTTGGCTATTACGTCGCCTACGGCTACATCGCGTGGCGCACCGTGAGCGGCGACTTCACCATCGGCGACCTGACTTTTCTGGCCGGCAGTTTCCGGCGCCTGCGGCAGATGCTGGAAAGCCTGCTCTCTGGCCTGTCGCAGGTCGCAGGACAGGCGCTGTATCTGGACGACCTGTATTCCTTCTTCGAGATCGAACCGGAAATCGCCTCGAAACCGGATGCCATCGCGGTGCCGAAGCCGATCGCGCAGGGCTTCGTGTTCGAGGACGTGGGCTTCCGCTACCCCGATGCCGACAACTGGGCGCTGCGCGGGCTGTCGTTCGAGCTGCGCGCCGGCGAAGTGCTGGCGCTGGTCGGCGAGAACGGCGCAGGCAAGACCACGCTGGTGAAATTGCTGGCGCGACTGTACGAACCGGACGAGGGCCGGATCCTGCTCGACGGCCGCGACCTGCGCGACTACGACCTGGACGATCTGCGCGCGAACATCGGCGTGATCTTCCAGGATTTCGTGCGCTATCACCTCAGCGCCGCCGAGAACATCGGCGTGGGCAGCATCGACGATCTGGGCAACCGCGCGCGGATCGAATGGGCCGCGCAGCGGGCGATGGCCGACGGCCTGATCGAGTCGCTGCCGCTGGGCTACGAGCAGATGATCGGCCGGCGCTTCAAGACCGGCGTGGATCTGTCCGGCGGCCAATGGCAGAAGATCGCGATCGCCCGCGCCTACATGCGCGATGCGCAGGTGATGATCCTCGACGAGCCGACCGCCGCGCTGGACGCGCGCAGCGAGTTCGAAGTGTTCCAGCGCTTCAAGGATCTGTCCGACGACCGCACCGCGGTGCTGATCTCGCACCGTTTCAGCAGCGTGCGCATGGCCGACCGCATCCTGGTGCTGGCCGGCGGGCGCGTGGAGGCCAGCGGAACCCACGAAGCGCTGATGGCGCAGGACGGGCGCTATGCCGAGCTGTTCGAGTTGCAGGCCGCCGGCTATCGGTGAGGCGGCGCGGGACCAGTGGACAGGCGATCCGCCGACATCCGCGCAATCTGATCAGGATCAGTATCGACCGGGCGTCGCGGCAAGACACTGGACGCATCCTCCTCCAAGGAATGCCGCCATGATCGCCGCGAATACCGAACTGCAGACTCCGTTCCTGCCCTACTCCACGACCGTCCTCACCGACGGCCGCGAAGTGCTGGTCCGCCCGATGAATCCCGGCGACGCCGAGGCCGAACGCGCCTTCATCGTCGGGCTGTCGCCGCAAACGCGCCGCTATCGTTTCCAGGAACAGTTCTCCGCGCCCAGCGATGCGCTGGTCGCGCAGCTGGTCGATATCGACCACGCCAACGACGAGGCCTTCGTCGCACTCGCCACCATCGATGGGTGCGAGCAGATCGTCGGCGTGTCCCGCTATGCGGTGGGCAGCATTCCCGAGGAATGCGAGATCGCGGTGACCGTGCTCGACGCATGGCAGGGCTACGGGCTGGGCACCGCGCTGATGCGCACGCTCATCGACGCCGCACGCGAACGCGGGATCAAGCGGATGGTGTCGCTCGATTTCGCGGAGAACAGCGAGATGACCCACCTCGCGCATCACCTCGGATTCACCACCACGCCGGATCCGGACGACCGCACCCAGGTCGTGCACCGCCTGACGCTCTGAGCGCCGATCCCGTACTGCCCTGGACCGATCTTCGCGCTGGCTGGCGGCCCGCCAAGGGCCGTCCGCCGCGACCTGCCGGTACAATGCCGGCCCACTACATCACCCCCACACCGAATTCCCCCATGGCCTCTCCCTACGGCACCGAAACCGTGCTGGACGTCCGTCACTGGACGGACGCTTATTTCAGCTTCACCACCACCCGTGACGACGGTTTCCGTTTCGACAACGGTCAGTTCGTGATGATCGGGCTGGAGGTGCCGCAGGACGACGGCAGCACGAAGCCGCTGATGCGCGCGTACTCCATCGCCAGCGCCAACTGGGAAGAACAGCTCGAATTCTTCAGCATCAAGGTCCAGAACGGGCCGCTCACCTCGCGCCTGCAGCACATCAAACCCGGCGACACCATCCTGATCGGACGCAAACCCACCGGCACCCTGCTGGTCTCGGACGTGCACCCCGGCCGCAACCTCTATCTGCTGTCCACCGGCACCGGTCTGGCGCCGTGGATGGCGGTGGTGAAGGATCCCGCCACGTACGAGCGCTTCGAGCGCGTGATCATCGTCCACGGCGTGCGCGGCGAACCGGACCTGGCGTATCGCGATTACATCGTCCACGAACTGCCGCGGCACGAATTCCTCGGCGACGAGATCCGCCGGAAGCTGCTGTATTACCCGGCGGTGAGCCGCGAGGATTTCTACTGGCACGGGCGCCTGCAGCGCGGCCGGGTGACCGATCTGCTGGAAAGCGGCCGCATGGCCGAAGACCTCGGCATCGAACCGCTGGACGCGCAGCACGACCGCGCGATGATCTGCGGCAGCACGCAGATGCTGGCCGATTTCCGGCGGATCCTCGATGGCCGTGGCTTCGTCGCGTCGCCGCGGATCGGCACCGCCGGCGAGTACGTATTCGAGCGCGCCTTCGTCGAAAAGTGATCGCGGCTGCAAATGAGCGCGCCCCCGGCATAGACTGGCCGGCCGTACATCGAACCACCGACGAAACCGGACATGCCGATCTTCACGCGCACCGCCACCCGCCACCAACCGCGCCGCGCCGCCTTCTTCTGGGCCATGACCGCACTGCTGTCGGTCGCGATGCTGGCGACCGCCGCCGAACCCCGGAAACAGCCCGCCGTCGGCGAGCTGCCGCCGGACGCGCTGGGCAAGGACCGCGACGGCGCCGAGCAGACGGTCAGCATGCATCGCGGCAAGGTCGTGATCGTGACGTTCTGGGCATCGTGGTGCGGACCCTGCCGCCGCGAACTGCCGGTGCTCGGCAAATTCCAGAGCGTGGTCGGCAAGGATCATCTGGAAATCATCGCGGTCAACGTCAAGGAGCCCAAGAGCGACTACAACGCGGTGGTGCGCGCCAACAAGGACATCGCCCTGACCTGGGTCCACGATGTCAGCGGTGCGACCAGCGCACGCTACGGCGTGGAAGCGCTGCCGAACATGTTCGTCATCGATCGCGAGGGCCGCGTCGCCCACGTGCATCGCGGTTACAGCGAAGAGCAGATCAAGGTCTTCGTCAAGGAAATCGCGGACCTGCTGCCGCCGGAAGTCCTGCAGCGCCCGGCCGGCGGTTGAGACGCGGGCGACGACGCTGCATCCGCGGGCCCGCCGCCTGCGTAAACCGGTAGCCCGGTCTGGAGAACGTCATGCCCCGCAATGTCACGCCCCATCGCCTCATGCGCCTCGCGTTCGTCGTCGCCGCGCTGCTTGTCCTCGGCGGCTGTCTGCCCACCCGCGATGCGGGCGAACCCATCGCCACCCAGCTCATCGCAGCGCAGCAGCCGGGACAACGTCTGGTCGTGGTGCTGCCGGGACGCGCCGACGATCTCGACGCCCTGCGCCGCAGCGGCATGGCCGAAGCCATCCAGGGCGCGTGGCCCGATGCCGATGTGCTGCTGGCCGAAGTCACGCTCGGCGATTACATGCGCGGTAACGCGCCCGAGCGCCTGCATGCCGAAGTGATCGTGCCGGCGCGCGAACGCGGCCGCTATCGCGAAGTCTGGCTGGCCGGCGCCTCGATGGGCGGCATGGGCACGCTGATGTACGACCGCCTGTATCCGGGCGAGATGGACGGGCTGGTGCTGCTGGCGCCGTATCTGGGCGACGCCGGACTGGTGAAGGAGATCGCTGGCGCCGGCGGCGTCGCGCGGTGGGAGGCCGGGCCACCGCAGGCGGCGGATACCGATGGCTGGCAGCGCGAACTCTGGCGTCACATCCAGCGTCTGTCGCGCGACTCCGAACAGGCTGGCCGGATCTGGCTGGCCTATGGCGATCGCGATCGCCTGCGCAAGGCCTTCCCGCAGCTGATCCCGGCGCTGCCGCAGGACCAGGTGCTGGTGCGCGAGGGTGGGCACACGTGGACGGTGTGGTCGCCGCTCATGGGCGAGGTGTTGCGGAAGGTGGATGCGAAGCGCGGTGGGGCGTTGGCCCGGTGAGTGGAGTAGCGGCCTGAAGGCCGCTCTACATCAGTGCTATTCGCCGTAGTGCAGCCAGATGCGGGCGCGGGATTCGTTGTCGAAGACGCGGCATTCGTAGCCGTGTTCGCGGCCGATGATCTCGCCCACCTCCATCCGGCTGATCGCGGTGCCGCGCGCGTCGACGTACGCCACCCGGACATCGGCGAAGCCCTGCCCGCCCACCGAATCGACCAGTCGCTGCAACTGGTCCTCGGGCGGCACCACGCCGAAGCTGTGATCGATCACCAGCACCTGACGCAGACCGGTGCGGCGCAGCTCCGCGGCGATCCGCATGAACATCGCGATCAACGCCTCGATGCCGTCGATCCTGCCGGTGACGCTCGCCACCAGACCGCTGCTTTCGAGATCGAGTCTCAGTTCGAAACCGGGATTCGCCGGATCGAAACGCGGGGAACCGGCTTCGACATCCATGTCGGCGCCCCGCTCAGCCCAGCGCCGCTTCGATATCCCCGGTCAGCGACTCCGGCTTGTCGGTCGGCGCATAGCGCTTGATGACCTTGCCGTCGCGGCCGACCAGGAATTTGCTGAAGTTCCATTTAATCGCGCCGATCCCCAGCAGGCCGCTCTTCTCGTCCTTCAGCCACTTCCACAGCGGATGCGCATTGCCGCCGTTGACGTCGACCTTCGAGAACATCGGAAAGTCGACGTCGTAGGTGAGCGAACAGAAATTCTTGATCTCCGATTCGTCGCCGGGTTCCTGGTGACCGAACTGGTCGCTGGGAAAGCCCAGCACCACGAGACCGCGCTCGCGATATTTCTCCCACAGCGATTGCAGGCCGGTGTACTGCGGCGTGAAGCCACACTTGGACGCGACGTTGACCACCAGCAGCACCTTGCCGCTGTAGTCGGTGAGCGATTTGTCGTGGCCGTCGATATCGATGGCGGAAAAATCGTAGGCGGTGGTCATGTCGGCGTCTCCATGCGGATATGTGGGCGGATGTGCGGGCGGATGCGATCAGGGCTGCATCGGCGATGCGGCAACGGCCGGCGCCGCATCGGCCGCCGCGACCTTGACGGGCGCGGCGAACGGCTTGATGCCGAACGCTTCGTAGATGTCGCTGGGGTAGTAGGCGGTGCCGTTCTTGATCACCAGCGCGATGTTGCGGATGTCGGCGATGTTCGCGGTGGGGTCGCCGTCGACCAGGATCAGGTCGGCGCGCTTGCCCACGTCGATCGAACCGCGGTCCGGCAGCGTGCGCGAATACTTCGCGCCGTTCCAGGTCGCGACCTGCAGCGCCTGCGCCGGGGTCATGCCCGCCTGGACGTACAGTTCGAGTTCGCGATGCAGCGTGAAGCCGGGCATGCCGTCGGTGCCGGCGAGGATCGGCACCCCGGCGCGATACATCCGCCCCACGAAGTCCACCATCTTCTCGTAGGACCTGTCGTAGCGCGCGGCGGTGGCGTCGTCGGGAATATCGAATTCGGCGACCGTCAGCCCGCGCTGCACGTCCGGCGGCAGATGCGTGGCGACCGCGGAGATCGCCTTCGACATCTGGCCCGGACGCTGGCGGATGAAATCGAAGGTCGCCAGCGTCGGATCCACCGCGATCTGGTCTTTCGCCAGCCGCGCGATGAAATCCTGCACCGGCCTGGCGTCGAAGTTCATGTCGGCGACGCGCTTGGCCGGCAGGTAGAAGCGTTCGAGCGTGCGGGTATCGGTGGTGTCTTCCACCAGGAAGTTCAGCAGCACCTGATTGATGTGCTGGATCTCGTCATAGCCGGCGTCCAGCGCGTCCTGCGCACGCAGGAACACCGGGATATGGCCGCTCACGCGCAGATCGCGGCTGTGCGCGTAAGACACGGTGTCACGCAGGATCTCTTTCGGGAACGAGTTGTAGATCTTGATCTGCGGGTAGCCGTTCGCCGCGTACCAGTCCACCGCTTTCTTCGCCGCGGCCAGGTCGGCCACCACGAAACCGTTGCGCGCGGACATCGGGCTTTCGCCTTCCAGGAAGCCCGCGGCGACGATGGCCGGCGACAGCGCGCGGCCGGCGCGCTCGTCGGCCATCAGTTCCTGCAGGCTCGCGTTGTCGTTGCCCATGTCGCGGACCGTGGTCACGCCCGCGGCCAGGTGCAGACCGCCCTGCCAGTCGTTGATGTGGCCATGCATGTCGAACAGGCCCGGCAGCAGCATGCGCCCGCCGGCATCGACGACCTGATCGGCGGGCGCGCGCTCCTGGCCTGCGCCGGAGATCGATACGATCCGGCCGTTCTCGATCAGCAGATCGGATGCCGCACCGACGGTCGCGTTTTCGCTGTCGAACACGCGCGCGTTGCGGATCAGGGTCGTGCCGCGCAGCGGATGCGACAGCCGCCGCTGCAGATCGGCCAGCACCTCGCCTTCGGCGTCTTTCTGCCGCGCTTCCAGCGTGTCGGCGTTGCCCTGCCAGCCTTTTTCGATCAGCTGCAGATAACCGGGGAAGATGAAAGCGAAGAACCGCGGCTGGGCGTCCACCGTGGTCCAGACGAACGTGGGCGTGAAGCCGACGCCGGTCACTACCATCAGCTGGACCTTGCGCGTCTCAGCACCGTTGATCACGTCCGCCTGCGCGACGGCGCGCATGCTCAGTGAGCCGCTGGGGATCAGCGGCAGCTTGCCGTCCTGGCGGCGGGCCAGCGCGGACAAGGCGGCGGACATGCTCTGCGGCGTGCCGCCCAGGGCCCAGTAGGCGGCGCCCGGGGTCGCAGGCTGCTCGCCGGCGTCGGAGGTCGACTTCCAGCGCGCGATGCCGTTCTCGATCCGGAAGCTCTCATCCACCGGCGCGCCGAACGTCGACTGGCCCTTCACCGCGTAGGTCGCGAAGGTGCCGTCGGCGGCGAGGGTGTATTCCTCCTTCAACTCCGGCCCGCGGCCGTTGTCCTTGAACAGATAGTCGACCCGGGTGACCCCATCGTCGCCGTGGACGACGATCTGGTGGCCGGCCTGCTTGCCGCCATCGACCAGCGCGACGTACTCGATCGTTTCCGCCGCATGCGTCGCAGCGGGCGAGAGCGCCAGCGTCAACAGAAGGCCAAGGAAACCACTGCGGTTCATATCCATCTCCCGTACATATGAAGTGTTGCCCCCTGTTGCCCCCGACCGGGTCGCGATGCGGCTCCGGCCAGAGCCGAAGTCTAGCCCGTTTGCCCGCATCCGGTCGCCACCGGCGATGGCGACCCTTGAACGATCGCGGGATGAAGTGCGGGCCGGCAGGACATCGATCTCGACTAGAGCGATTCCAGCACCAGCAACGTCAACACCACGTATCGCCCGGTCTTCGCGATGCTGACGAGCAGCAAGAAGACCAACAGGCGCTCGCGCAGGAAACCCGCGGCCAAGGTGAGGGGATCGCCCACCACGGGCACCCAGCTCAGCAACAACGACCATCGCCCATAGCGGCGATACCATCCCGATGCGCGCTCGATCTGCGCAGGTTTGAGGGGAAACCAGCGGCGATGCCCGAATTCGGCCGCCTGCCTTCCCAGCCACCAATTGACGACCGAACCGAGCACATTTCCCACGCTGGCGACGCCGATCACCAGCAAAGGTCGATGACCGGACAACAGCATGCCGGCGACCGCAGCCTCCGACTGTGCGGGGAAAATGGTCGCGGCCAACAAGGCAGTGAGAAAAAGACCCAGGTAGAGCATCGTGGAACTCGCGGCGGCTGTTGCCGGAATGGACGAGTCTAGTCTTTACCCGACAGTCCGCCCTCTGTCGTGGACGCAGGTCTGCGCAGCGGGCCGCTCGTGCCTTCGCGAAGGCAGGTCAGCCAGTGCTTCATTCCGCCGCAGGTATAGCTGCGTAGCGGCGGGTCGAGCTGGCTCGCCTGCCGCTACGATCCAAGCTTGCCGACCTCATCGAACCCATCGCCTTCGCTGCAGACTCATCATTGCAGTGAATTTGATCAACGCCGATTTCAACATCCCTTCGATTTGCAAAGTCGGCTTTTACTCCTGGTCGAATGCAAGTGACCGCGCATGCCCTGCACCACTGCGATGCCATCGACATGGTCTCGCCGTCGTACTGCGGCGCGACGGACAGTCACGCGATCGTCGCGTCGATGCATATCGCAGATCGCGACTCCGGGAGAACGACTGACATGCGGACGGGTTTGCGCCATACATCGAAGCGGACGCGATATGGGCGAGTGCGTCGACGCATCCGCAACGTTGAATGCGCTCGAAAAAGACAGCACGTCGCGAGACCTACCGCTGCTCGCCTGCGCGATTCCAAACGCGTCGAAGCGCGCGGAATTGCTGCGCAGCAGCATATGTTTCTGCATGTATACGTTTGCAGATCCGCGCATTCCGGATCGAAACGCTTCAATAATCCGCGGGCCGAACGTGCGGCATGGATCGCCTGCACGCATCGCGCGTCGACATCGCCACGATGTCGACGCGAAGGGGACGAACGGCGACAGGCACCTGAGCGATCCATCAGCCACGTTCGAAGTTCCAGGGAGAGACATCGATGACGATGCGCAAAACGTCGGTCGCGATCGCGATCGGCATGGTGGTCTGTTGCTCCGCGATTCCCGGCGCACCCGCGGCGATCCCGGCGGCGCATGTGTATCACAACCACATGCCGAATTTCTGGCCGTTCTACGCCGTGGACGTGGGCAAGGCCTACAACGCCACCGCGGTCGGCGCGCCGATCCGCTACACCTACGACGGCGACGTCATCGCGCTGAAGAACAATCCGCCCGCAGGCTACAGCTATTACCTGCCGCCCGCGCTCGGCGGCACGATCATGCCGCACGACGATCTGGTGGCCTACTACAGCCACGACGCGAAAACCGGCGCATACCAGTACTGGCCGCAGCAGGTGGCAAACGAACTGCGCAACTGGTCGATGACCAAGGGACAGATCCACGTCACCATGTCCGGCGCCGTGGTCAACAACGTCGACAGCCTGCAGCGGCTGCAGAACGTGCCCGGCTACAACAACACCAACTGGGGCGCGTCGTGGCGCAATGCCTACGGCGGACTGCCGACCGAGAACGGCCACCGCACGCTCGACCTGATCCATTTCACCGGGCATCACACCATGGGTCCGCTGGTGGGCCAGGAGTATTTCCTCAAGGATCTGATCCACCAGAGCGCGACGCTGGCGCAGCCGTTTTTCCTCGGCGGGAATTTCCGCTCGTCGCGCGGCTTCTTCCCGACCGAACTCGGCTTCTCCGACCGCCTGATCCCGACCCTGGCGAAGCTCGGCATCCAGTGGTCGGTGATCGGCAACAATCATTTCTCGCGCACGCTGAAGGACTATCCGTACGCGACCTACGACGCCACCGGCGACACGCTCACCTCGCCGCCGAATCGCGCCGACCTTCGCAATACCTCCACCACCGGATCGTGGGTCGCGCAGCAGATGGCGCACGAGCAGCAGGTGGTGGTGAACAAATATCCCTTCGCATCGACACCGCACTGGGTGCGGCACGTCGATCCGGCGACCGGATCGGTGACCAAGGTCGCCGGCATTCCGGTGACCCAGAACGGTTCTTGGCTGGAAGGCTGGGAAGGCGCCGTCACCGTCGACGAGTACGTGCCCTACGCCGCGCTGGAACCGCGGCAGTTCCACGTCGTCGCCCACGACGGCGACAATTCGAGCGGCCGCGCCGGTTCGCTCTCGACCTGGCAGAACGGCTACGGCACCACCTGCAGCGGCAACGGTTATTGCCTCGGCATCGACGAATACCTGCAGCGCTTCCCGATTCCCGCGAACGACGTGCAGCACGTGCAGGACGGCTCGTGGATCGACACCCGCGACTCGTCCTCCGACCCGACCTGGTACCACTGGCGGCTGCCCTTCATGATCTGGAAAGGCCAGTTCCCGACGTTCAACGCCGCGACCGGCATGAATCTCGCGCCGAAGACCAATCTCGCTGGTCAGCAGGAAGGCGCGACGGTGTCGTTCGAACACGGCTGGCATTACCTCGAACGCAATTTCGCGCTGCTGCAGGCGGCGCTGAACTACGCGAAGACCGCCGAACAGATCTGGCTGGACGATCACCCGGCGCACTGGTCGCCCACCACCACGCTGGACCAGCAGATCACCCATCCCGGCAACCAGCTCAACCCGTGGATGCTCTCGTATCCGGTGAAGGGCAATCCCGCGAACGATTACGCCGGCGGCGCCAATCCCGCCGAACTCGCCTGGTATTTCCTGCTGCCGGCGATGGACTCCGGTTTCGGCTACTACGACGAGAACAAGGACGACAACGTCAAGCCGACCCTCGCCTTCAACAACTCGCTGTATTTCTCGAAACTGCTGGTGCAGGCGAACGCGGCGAAGGACCGCACCGGGCCGTCGATCTGGTGGCCGCAGCGCTATCCGTACAACCCCGGATCGGTGAACGCATCCAAGGCCGAAGGCTGGACGGTGCAGCACTACAACCATGAATTCGCGATCTACACCTACGCGCACGACGTCTCCAACATCGCCAGCATCCAGGTGAAGGTGCGCGCGCACGCCTCGGCGAACATCACCGCGACCGACGACACCTACAAGCTCTACGACCCCGTCGCGCACGTCGGCAAGCCCGGTCTGTCGGTCACGCCGTCGAACGTCGGCGCCTGGGCGTCGTATCCGATGCAGTCGCGCGACCTGCGCCCGGTGATGAACGGCGTATCGTGGATGCCGGTGACCCAGCAGACGATGCAGGTGCTGCCGGCACAGGAGATCGGCAATCTCTATTACGCCTACTTCGGCAACTATCGCAATCAGCTGCTGGACTACTACATCGAGGCCACCGACAGCCGCGGCAACGTCACCCGCAGCGAGATCCAGCAGGTGTACGTCGGCGCCGGCACCTATCGCAAGACCACCACCGGGTCCGGCCATGTCGAGGATGTCAACGGCACCGTCGCCGGCGTACGCCCGTTCCTGACCATCGATACCGTCGCGCCGGTGTTCGTGGGTTCGCTGACGTCGAGCAACCTCACTGACCGTTCCGTCCGCGTGACGTGGCAGCCCGCCACCGACGACGTACGCGTGGCCGGCTACCAGATCTTCCGCAACGGCACCCTGGTCGGCACCGGCAGCGGCACGCAGTTCGACGACAGCGGCCTCGCCGCATCCACGACCTACAGCTATCAGGTGCTGGCCTACGACGCCGCGGGCAACCAGTCGGCGCGCAGCCCGGCGTTGAGCATCACCACGCGCGCGCCAGACACCGCCGCACCGTCCGCGCCTGGCGCACCGGCGGCGGGCACCGTCACCGCCAGCTCGATCGCGCTGGGCTGGGCCGCCGCCACCGACAACTACGGCGTGGCGGAATACCAGATCTATCGCAACGGCGCGCTTGCAGGCACGTCGACCACCGCGACCTACATCGACACCAACCTGCAGCCGTCGACCGCGTACAGCTACACCATCCGCGCGAAGGACGCCGCGGGCAACCAGTCGCCGGCATCGGCCGCGACCTCGGTCAGCACCGCGTTCGGCAACGTCGCCACGGTCTACTACCGCACGCCCAGCGGCTGGACCACGGTCAACCTGCATTTCTCGCCCACCGGCGGCACCTGGACCACGGTGCCCGGCGTCGCGATGAGCGTCGCCTGCAGCGGCTGGCATCGCTACACCGCCAATCTCGGCGGCGCCAGCGGACTCACCGCGACGTTCAACAACGGCAGCGGCGTCTGGGACAACCGCGGCGGCCAGAACTACGCGCTCGGCACCGGGATCTCGGTGGTGCAGAACGGCGCGGCGAGCAGCGGCACCGATCCCTGCGCCGTCGATACGCAGGCACCCACCGCGCCAACCGGACTGGCCGCGAATGCGATCGATGCGAACTCGGTGAATCTCTCTTGGATGGCGTCCACCGACAACGTCGGCGTCGGCGGCTATCGCGTGTATCGCGGCGCGACCCAGGTCGCGACCGTTGCGACCGGCACCGGGCATGTCGACAACACGGTCGCGGCGTCGACCAGCTACAGCTACACCGTCCGCGCCTACGATGCCGCCGGCAATCTGTCCGCCGCCAGCGCCGCGGTATCGGTGACCACGCCCGCGCCCAGCGACACCCAGGCGCCCAGCGTGCCGAACGGTCTGGTCGCGCAGAACCTGACCTCGACGTCGCTGACGCTCGCGTGGACCGCATCGACCGACAACATCGGCGTCGCGACTTATCTCGTGTATAGAAATGGCAGCCAGATCGGCACCACCTCGGCCACCAGCTTCGCGAGCGGCGGACTGGCTGCCGGCACCGCCTACAGCTACACGGTGCGCGCGCAGGATGCGGTGGGCAATCTGTCGGCGGCCAGCGCCGCGCTGAACGTGACCACCCCGCCGCTGGCGAACAACACCGCGACCGTTTACTACAAACCTGCAGCGGGCTGGACCACGGTCAACATCCACTACGCCCCGAACGGCGGCAGTTGGACCGCGGTGCCCGGCGAGGCGATGAACACAGCGTGCACCGGCTGGCGCGTGAAGGTCATCAACCTCGGCGCCGCCACCGGTGCGCAGGTCACCTTCAACAACGGCAGCGGCGTGTGGGATAGCCGCAACGGCGCGAACTATCCGGTCGGCGCCGGCCTGTCGCGGATCGAGAACGGCACCATCACGACCAGCGACCCCTGCCTCAGCGACGACGCGACCGCGCCGAGCGTGCCGGCCGGTCTGGCCGCAAGCGCGGTCACCGCGTCGTCGGCAACGGTGTCGTGGACCGCATCCACCGACAACGTCGGCGTCGCCGGCTACCGCGTGTTCCGCAACGGCAATCAGATCGGCACCACCGCCTCGACCAACTACAGCGATTCCGGACTGTCGGCCGCCACCGCCTACAGCTACACCGTGCGCGCCTACGACGCCGCCGGCAATGTCTCCGCTGGCAGCGCCGCATTGAACGTGACCACCCAGGTCCCGGGCAGCTGCGCGATCGCGTTCACCATCGCCAACGCGAACACGGTCGTCGGCCAGAACCTCTACGTGGTCGGCAACGTCGCCGCGCTGGGCAACTGGTCGGCGGGCGCTGGCTTCGCCCTCACCATCCAGGGCAGCGGCGCCAACGTGCCCTGGACCGGAACGGTGAACCTGCCGCCGGGCGCGACCATCCAGTACAAGTACGCGAAGTGGAACGGCACCGCCGCTGCATGGGAAAGCAATCAGACCACCGCATCGGGCAACCGGGAATTCACGGTCCCCGCCAACTGCAGCGGCGCCATCACGCGCAACGATGGCAACTTCAAGTTCTGAGGCAGGAAAGAAAACGCCGGACGGTTGGACGTCCGGCGTTTTCGTATGGAAAGCCTGTACCCGTGGGTACCCGGTTCATGCCGTCGTAGGTGTTGCTGCGGCGTGGCGGTTCGAGCTGGTTGGCATACCGCAGCGACGCGAGGTTGCCGACCTCATCGAACCCGTAGCCTTCGCTGATGTCGCCCGGCGCGGTGTCCTCGACGAAGCCCGGCTGATAGTTCTGGTTGAGCGACCGACGCAGCACGCGGCCGTTGCCGAAGGTCCAGCGGCTGGCGGGGCCGAACGGATAGTAGGTCGCGTCCGACAACAGCGTCTACGTCTGGCCCTTGGCCAACAGTACCCGCAGCTCCGTCGGCCGCGCTTGGGCATCGCGCACGATCCGCACGTCGCTGCCGTCTGGGTAGGTCATGCCGATCACCGGGGTTGTCCGGCGGCGAATTTTGAAGGGAAACCTCTTCTCCTGAGCTCGTCGCAATTCCGCACCTCAGGAAATGCGTCTGGAAATCCCCTCATTAGATAGTCCTCAGAGCGGGACAACGCCCCTTTGACAATACCCAGGAGGACGAGAGGACAAAGAGTACACCGAGTACGCGGAGTACAGGAGCACGCAGCAGTTACCTAAAAATCCTTTAAAAAGATTAACTTAGAAAATTAATCTGTGCGGAAAAACGGAACTCAAACAGCTGAGTTGCCGAGGATCAGCGCTCTAAAAGAACCCCAGTGGCCAGCTTAAGCTCCTGAGTTGCCTAACTGACCCACGCGGATCGTTTTCTTGCCGGCCGCAGTTCGACCCTCCATTCTGTGCCCACCGAATCACGAGACACCGAAATGGCGAACGGAAAACAAGCATCTGCAAAGCGGTTGAAGATGGCGGAACGTGCGAAACAGCAGAAAGATCACCACTTTCCTTTAACGCATGACGACTGGTTGTGGCACCGCAAAAGCAATGATGGGTTTATCACCGTCCCGCGAACTATGCCGATCATCATGCAAGGCATCGATTCGCTTGAAAAGGGTCAACCTGCGGGGCATACGCTGATGTCCCTCTGGTGCCGGTCACCGGACCATGCATTGGTCACTATAGAAAACCCAGCGATCTTTGCCAGCGAAGCAGGGTTCAGCGGTGAACGAGCCGTAGACACTTGGCGGCGTCGAATGAAGCTACTCGTGAAATACGGATTCATCAAGACGAAAGCCGGCTCTGCAGTGGACATGCAATACGTACTGCTTTTGAACCCTAACTGGGCATTCGAATGCCTCCGCCATCAGATCCCCGACAGCATCTATAGCAAGTTCGCGGATCGGATGATGGATATCGGTGCTTGGGGTGAGGTTGAAGAAATACGGGGACACATAGTCCGCTGGGCCGCAGAAGCAGAAGCCGCCAAGAAGGCCGCAGAACTCGCAATAATTGTTTCGGCAGATAGCAACGCGGCAGCACTACCTGTTGAGCCGGCACAACTCAGCTTGGTGGATGCTCCAGAGACGTTGGCTCCAGCCGAGGCGAAATAGATAAATTGACGCGCACGACTCACTCATAAACGTAGGAGGTTAGACCATGAACATGAGGAGAAATCGGGGCATCCGGTGCATGCACGCCCACCGGATGCCAATGGCCAAAAAAGGCCCCCATCCATCCGCTGTTTGAGACTAGGACTGGATGAGGGCCGTGGCTTGCGAAGCCGGCCTGGGCAGGCGCTGAAACGCTTGCTCAGGCCCCATGTATACCTATCGACACACCGGCTTTCAAGGCGCGCAGTCGGCAAACTGGTTGTCGGGGCGATTCACACCGGCAGATTTTCTAGCCAGATGGCCTGCTGGATCGGCTGGCCGTTGGCGTCGTCGTCGCCGATCCACTTGCCGTCCTCGTCGTACTGCGTCGCCACCGCGATGCCGCTGCCCGCCCGGTGCACCCGCTCGCCCATCGCGTTGTACAGGTAGCGCATCGCCACCACGCCGTCGTGCCGCACCGCATGCATGCGGTTGGCGTCGTCGTAATCGAACTGCCGCACTGCCGGCACGCCGACGCCGGAGAAAAACGCGGACGCCATCACCGGCGGTTGGCCAGGTTGGCATCGCGAACGGCGACAGATCGTCGCCACCGCTGCCGTAGCGGTCTTCGATAAAAACGAAACCCCGCATCAGCGGGGTTTCGTTTTTGACAGACCCACCGGCAGGTCTTCTCGCAAGAAGGCCTGCTGGATCGGCTGGCCGTTGGCGTTGTAGTCAGCGAAAAAATAGCGTGAGTAGGCAGAAAGCCTTCAGATCATGCTTCTGATTGTCTGTTCGACCACTCCTTTCTCGCCTCCTTAAGGCTTAGCTTGTTTGCGCCTCCGACGTAGTCTGGATCAGCGGACTGAACCGGATCGTCTTCCCAGCCACATACGTCGCAGATTTCGTATTCGCCTAGCATCGTAAGCACTCGTGAACCACAGCATGGGCAAGGCAGAAAATCGCAATTAACGTCGGTGGGGTTCATAGCTTGTTCCAATAGTTGATCCCATCAGTCGGCCGGAACATCGTTCGCGGTGCGCCATTCGCAGCTTGAACACCGAAGGTATTGTTCGCGGGATTGTAGAAGAGCTTATCTCCATTTGTTGGCCTGGCTTTTGTCAGAGTTCCGGCAGGTGGATTATTGAACAAGCTTTTTGCTCCGTCCACGTATTGCTTGGAATTCTGAAACTCAGGGAACTCTGAGCCGTGCTTTTTCCAGTGACCGAAGGCGTTATCGACCGCTGACTTCGATTTAGTGGAAGACCAGAATGGCATCTTTGCGGCTTTTCCGCTTGCAGAAACCGGTGGACAAACTTTAGGTTGTTGCACCACCGGACGCCATACAACCCGCTTGATATCACCTCGCACCAATCGCGGCGTCACACGCTTGACCGCACCCGCCGCCAACCTCGGCGCGAAGTACCGTATTCCCATCCTCAAGATGAAAGCGGCCGCCAACCCCTCCGGATCACTGTAGACCAGCGGCGAGCCTTCGGCGTAGCCGTAGGTGGTCATGCCGCCTCCCAGCCCGATCGGGTCAGATTGCGCGTAGCGGCCCGTGCCGGGGTCGTAGTCGCGGAAGTAGTTGTAGTTCAGCCCCGTCGCGCTGTCGTAACGCTGCCCGGGGAAGCGCATGTCGAACACGAACGCGGTGCCGTCGCCATCGACATCCTGGTTCGGCGCGCTGTCGCCGAAGGCCTCGTCCGCCAGGTTCCAGCGCCACACCGCCACGTTGCGGGTCGGATCGATCACCACCCGCGGCGTGCCCAGCGCGTCAGTTTCGATGTAGTACAGCTTCTGGTTCGCGCCCGCGCCCACCAGCAGGCCCACCGGCAGATCGTCCAGCCACACGACCTGCTGGATCGGCTGGCCGTTGGCGTCGTAGTCGCCGATCCACTTGCCGTCTTCGTCGTACAGCGTCGTCACCGCGATGCCGCTGCCCGCCCGGTGCACCCGCTCGCCCATCGCGTTGTACAGATAGCGCATCGCCACAACGCCGTCGTGCCGCACCGCATGCATGCGGTTGGCGTCGTCGTAGTCGAACTCGCGCACGGCCGGCACGCTAGTGGCGGAGAAGAACGCGGACGCCGCGATCGGCGGTTCGGGCATGGGATCGCCGCCGGGCGGGAGGTCGTCGCCACCGCCGCCGCTGGAAGACTCGCCGATCCGCGTGGTGTTGCCGACGCTGTCGTAGCCGCGCGTCTGCGCCCCCACGCTTTGAAGGTAATGCCGGCCGGGACCGGGCCCTGCGAAGCTGTAGCTGTACGGCGTGGTAGCGCCGCCATCCGTCCTGGCGGTGCGGTTGCCGGTGGCATCGTAGCCGTAGGCCTGCAGCAGTGGCCCGTTCGCGCCTTCGCGTACATGGGTCAGCCGGTTCATGCCGTCGTAGGTGTAGCTCCGACGCGGCGGGTCGAGCTGGCTGGCATACCGCAGCGTTGCGAGGTTGCCGACCTCATCGAACCCGTAGCCTTCGCTGATGCCGCCCGGCGCGGTGTCCTCGACGAAGCCCGGCTGGTAGTTCTGGTTGAGCGAGCGGCGCAGCACGCGGCCATTGCCGAAGGTCCAGCGGCTGGCCGGGCCGAACGGATAGTAGGTCGCGCCCGACAGCAGCGTCTGCGTCTGACCGTTGGCCAGCAGTACCCGCAGCTCCGTCGGCCGCGCCTGCGCATCGCGCACGATCCGCACGCCGCTGCCGTCCGGATAGGTCATGCCGATCATCTGGTTGCCCGGTGGCGCGGGCTGCGGCGCGACCGTCTCTCCCGGCAGCCGGCCCTGCGGATCGGTGTGCAGATACCGCAGCACGTACGTCCGCCCCTGCGTGGTTTGCAGCTTGCGGGCAACGTTGCCGTAGCGGTCGTAGCAATAGCCGGTCCCGCCGCTGGGATCGGTGGTGGCCGCCAGCCGGCCCTTGGCGAAGCGCTCCCCGCTCGGGCACGCGGCAGGCGCGGTGTCGTAGGCGTAGCTCACGTTGCGGCTGCTGTCGGGATAGCCGATGGCGGTCATCCGATCCAGCGCGTCGTAGGCGTACGTCGCGGTGACGCCGCGGCCGTCGGTGCGGGTCTTAAGGTTGCCGGCTTCGTCGTGGGTGGCGCTGGTGGTCTGCGTGTCCGGGCTTTGCTGGCTGACCAGATCGCCGAAGCCGTTGTACTCGTACAGCGTCGACAGGCCGTTCGGGTCGGTGATCTGTTTCACCTGATCCAGCGCGTCGTACTGCACCTGTGTCAGCGCAGCGACACCATCCATGTCCTCCAGGGCGCTGCGCAAGCGCCCAAGCGCATCGTGGTCGTAACCGGTCTTGCGGCCCAGCGCATCGGTCATCAGCGACAGATTGTCTTCGGCGTCGTACAGGAAGCCCGTCGAATGCTGATAGGCATCGGTCTGCGTCTCCAGCCTGCCCAGCGTATCGAAGGTGCTGGACAGCGTGCGCAGCAGGTCGCCGCCTGCGTCGCGCGTCGCTTCGTTCAAGCGTTCGCCGGCGGCGTTCAACGTGTAGGCGATGGCGTTGCCGTCGCGGTCGGCGATGGAGGTCAAACGCCGGGCATCGTCGTAGCCGAAGGTGACGTACACGCCGTCGGGCTGGATGACGCGATGCACCTGCCCATCGGCGGTGTACTCGATCCGCTGGATGCGGTCGTCGGCCTCGCTGGCGTCGTCGGTGCCGCGCACCTTGCTGGTCAGCAGCCAGCCGCGCGGGTCGTAGTCCAGGTCTGTGACTACGCCGTTGGCGTCGCGGATCGACTTCACGCGGCCGGCGCCGTCGTAGGCCAGCAGTTCGGTGACGTGCAATTCCGCATCCACGATCCGCCACAGGTCGCCCTTTCGCCATGCGCAGGCGGCCGGCGTCGCCGCGCACTCCGGCGCATCGGCCGCGCGGTACTCGTAGCGGGTGATGTCCGCGTTACCCAAGGCGCTGTCGCGGGGGTTGCTGCGGGCGCCGTCGACGCTGATTACCAGCCCCACCTGTGGGCAGGTCCCCTGGGCGACATCACCCGCTTCGCAATAGGCGATGGTCGCGATGCGCGAATCGCCGGTCGCCGGGTCGATCTGTTTCACCGACACCGGCTGCGCGCGGCTGTTGTAGACCCACTGGGTCTGCGCCTTCAGCTGGCCGGTCGCATCGCGGATGCTCTGCTCGGTGATCCGGTTGGTCGCCGCGTCGCGCACGGTGTCCTGGCGGCGCTGGTCGGGGGTGCCGACCGCTTCGACCGTCGCGGAGAGGTAGTGATCGGTGGCGTGGTACTCGTAATCCGTATGCACCAGCTTGCGGTCGGTGCTGCGCTGCAGCCGGCCCAGCGTGTCGAACAGTTGCGCATCCTGGGTGGTCTGGCCGACCGTCCGCACGCCGGTAATGCGCCGGTACAGGCCCGGCAGGATCGTGTAGACGCGCTGCTCGTTGTCGGCGGTGGTGACGGTCGCCTGCGACTGGCTGTCGTAGCTCACCGTGGTGACGTGGTTGGGCGTGCCGAACACCCGGCTCTCGACGATCCGGCCACTCGCGTCGTAACGGAACGAGGCGAAGCGGTCGCCGGTCTCAGCGGTGATGCCGGTCATGTGGTTGCGCTGGGTGGCATCGCCGATCAAGGCGGGTTCGGCGTAGTGGTACTGCCGCACGCGGCCGCTGCCGTAGTCGACGGCGGTCAGATTGCGGTCGATATCGTAGCCGTACAGGATGACCTCGCCGTCCGGCAGTTCCACCCGCGTCATCAGCTTGGCGCCGTTGTAGCGGAAGCGGACCTTGCGGCCCTGCCCATCGGTGAGCGTGGCCAGCAACCCGTTCGCGTAGCCCATCACCACATCCAGACGCGCATCGTCCGGGTCGCGGATTGCGGTCAACTGCCGGTCGGCGTTGAACTCGCGCACCTCGCCATCGGGGAGGCGTTGACGCCAGCGCACTGTGCCTGTCTGCACGTACTCCAGCACGGTATCGGTCGAGTTCTGGCCGCGAAGGCGGTTGTTGCCGATGGGCGCGTAACCCTCGTAGGTGCCGGCATCGTCGACGATGGCCGCAGCGTTGGTCCCGTTGAGGCCGAACACCACCCGGTCGGTAAAGGTATGGCTCCAGCCCACTGCGAAGCCGACGTTGTTCCGGAACTGGCGCAGCGAATGGTAGTAGCGGGTGAACGGCCGGCCGGCGAACTCGAAGTCCACCTCGGCACGGGCCTTGTCGCCGGTCGCCGGATAGACCGGGTAAGGGCTCGCCTCGCAGCTGGCGCACTGCTGGATGGGGCCGGTGATCTGATGTGAGCCACGGTTGTATTTACACAGCACCGGCAGGGTCAGATCGTTCACGCCGTCGTTGGCGACGGAATCGCTCAGTCGGTCGTAGCCCGCCGGGCAGTTGAACGAGGCTTCTTCAAGGATTTTGAACTTGTACGTGCCGGAGCTGCCGCTTTCACAACTGTATTGGGTGCTGTACTCCCGTGTGCCGTAGTTGACGAGGCCAAAGGACTGATTGAAAGGACTTTCCCGCCCTTCGACCTTGAAGTACGGCCCCACGCGCGGGCCGCCGATCGGGGTCGCTCCACTGAAGGAGCAGTTCTTGTACAGCGTGCGGTATCGGGCGACCGCCTTGGCCACCGTGTCATCTTCAGTGGCGCACCAGCCGGGCTTGTTGGGATCTGTACCGGGCGTGCAGCCGTGACCACCGCCGATCAGATTGCCGCCCGCGCCGTTTTCGACGATATAGCTTGCCGCAGGCAGCGTTGTAGGCTGATCCTTGACACGATAAATGTACCCCGCACTTTCCGTCGCCGGAAACACGTTTGTCTCGGCCTGCTCCAGCAACTGCGCGATGGACGCGTTCGCCGGTTCACTGCGCATGGCCTGTTCGGCCTTCTCCAGCGTGTCGCGACAGATCTGCGATATACCGTGGTAACAGAACTCGGGCGGCGGATCTTCCGTCGTCACCTGCGCCACCGCGCCAGCGCCGGCCAGCAGCGCGACCACGATCGATACGCGCCCAAGACGGCGGCCCCAGAATCGCCGCAGAACGCCGATACCACCGGCACCCTGCCTTTGCGTTTCGTTTCTTTCTTGATTCATTGCATGACTCCTTTGTAGGCCGCGGTTCCGGCGGTTGGCGCCGACAGATCCGGACGATTCAACAGAACAGCATCAACCCTACGAACAGCAGGCACTGCGCCGTGCGCAATACCGCATCCAGCCGCGCCGTATCGATCTGCGGCCATTCGTGTAGGGACTCTTGTTTTCGATGGATTCCTCTTCGGCACGTGCATGCTCGGCGCATCGCGCATCACGCCGCCGCTCGGCCCGTGGGCACATGCAGGGCCTGATGCAGCCATGCCGAGAACGGCATCGCAGGCAGTCGCTCGCCCGCATCCCGCAGTACGCGCAGGTAGATCTCTTCGCGATGGACCGCCACCGACGGCGGCGCGCCGATATCGATCTTCACTTGCCGCATGTGCAGCGACGATGCCCCCAGATAGGTCGGATTGAAGCGCACGCGGACCCGCACGGCCTGCGCTTGAACCGACCCGGGAGCCTCCACCCAGAAGTCGTCCAGGCTCAACAGGGTCAGCAGGTAGCACCGCTCGCCGCCGGGCAAGATCGCCGGACGCAGGCGGGTGTTGCCGTAGCGCAAGGTCGCATTCGCAGGCATCAGCACACCCAGGATCAGGTGATAGCGCAGTCGGTCGTAAACAGTCACGCAGATGTCGTCGCCGATATAGATGGTTTCGCCGACGCGGCGACTCAGGGTGAGCATGGCGCGCGGCCCCCGTACGGAAGGCCCAAGCAGCATGATCGGGGGCGGTTGTCGCACCGCACGCGACGGTGAGGTCGCCGCTCCGTCGCTGGAAGCGGACGCCGGGACCCGGTCCCCGGTTTGCCGTTGCGCGCCCACCGCGCGATGCGGCGCGTTCTGCCGCGCAGGTCTCTCGAAATCACCATGTTCAGCGTCCTTTGCGGCTGCGCCGCGAGTCGAAGGCGTTGCATGCACACCACGGAAAGCAGGCACACGGCGCCGTGTTCAGCCACAACCCGCCTACCGGTTGCGACTCAAAATACATCAAACGTTACTTTTAATACATCTTTACAACTTTACATGTCAATAGATTCGTCGTCTAATCTTCACAATTCTCTGGAAAGCAACCGGGATCGCCCATGGACCCCTACACGCAGGCGTTTGCCGAAGCCATCAAGACCGCCGGCATGCGCAACGACTACATCGCCCTGAAAACAGGGGTGTCGAGCAATCAGGTCTCGCAGTGGCGCAGGGGCCGCCGGCCCATTCCCGCCCAGTACGCCCCCAATCTCGGCGCGCTGTTGGCCGTGCCGCCCGAGCGGATCAGCGTGGCGTACGCCCGGCTGGTGGAAGCGGGGGTGATGGCCGAAGCGATGGAGATGCCCATCCCGAAAGGCCATGTGCGCATCCCGCGTCTGGCCGACTTCGGCCGGCCGGATGCGTTGGACGACTGCTATCTGCTGGAATTCGTCGCCCGCCGGAAACTGGGCGCGACGCCTGTCGAAGACGCGCGCTGGACGCTACAGCCCTCGCAGGCCCTGGCGCCGTTGATCGAACGCGATGCGCTGGTGCTGGTGGACGCACGCGCCACCGCGCAGAGCGACGTAGTGGATGGCGCCATCTACGCCTTTACGTTGTGGAGCCGACCAGATATCCGCCGCGTGCTGGTGCGCCGCGACCATTGGCTGCTGGTGGGGCATTCCAGCGACACCGAACGCACCGAAGTCTACGAAGCCGACCTGCTGCATCTGCGGCTGTTCGGCCTTGTGGTGGGTTGGCTGTAATTCTTTTCTTTTTGTTTCACTATCCCAAGTTTTTTGCTTTACGCTCGGAGCAAGACCTTGGAACAACGATGTTCCGGGGACAGGCCGGGAACCAAGAGGGGTGCGCATGGACGACAAGCGATGGAACGACATGGCCAAGGGACTGGCGCTGGCTGCGGTGTACTGCGGGGCGTATTGGGTGCTGTGGCAAGCATCGTTTGATCAGTGGTTCTTGCCCGCAGGGCTACGAGCTGCACTCCTGCTTTTTTTACCATATCGATACTGGTTCTTTTTACTCGCGGGAGATGCGTGTGCGCTTTTATTGATACGCGCACCAATGGCCGATAATTATGGTGAGAATTGGGCTTATATAAGCCCATTACTGCTCGGCTCATGGGTTGCAGCAATAGTTGGCCCATATCGAAAAAAACTCATCAACCCCGCGCAAATAGCAAGATGGATTCCGCTAATCGGCATCTCTGTTGCTGTGTGGGGAACTTTAGGAAACATAGTTCTGAACCATGCGTTGTCAGGTCCAGCATCGTTTGACACATTCGAGAAAGCATTGAACTTTGCTGTAGGAAATTACCTCGGAATTCTTCTTATCACACTGCCTTGCCTCCTTATAAAGCTGCACAAAAAAAATGAATTCACAATCAGCAACCTTATACGGGACAGTCTGGTCGCAACATGCATAATCTTCGCACTCTACATCGCTATTACGTATAAGCCAGAAACTCCTCAACACTTGAGACAAGTGCTATTGATGCTCATGATCGTTCCGGCGGTTGGGCTAACGTTTCTTCATGGCTGGCGCGGGGCGGCGATTGGGATCATTTTTGTCAATGTCGCGATTGCACAAACACTGACTTACACTGGCCTGCAAGCAGCACGCGATGAAATTGTGCTTTCGGCTCAACTGGCACTCACGATTTCCGCTACTGCTCTATTGCTATTAGGAGACAAGATTTCGCATCTATTCGAGCATGCGCGACAGCTCGGCATCTCCGAAAAGCAGGCGCTGGAACTGGCGCAGTCCAGCTTCCTGTCGAACGAACGCAATCTTCGCGAGAAAGTGCTGTATATGGCGCAGATGCAGGTCTGCATGGATGACCAGCGCAAGCATCTTGTGGAGATGCTGAAAGCGCACGAACAGTACAGCGCGGCGATGCTGCTCAACAGCAAGGCGGTGGAACACATGCAGTGGTTCGAGAGCCAGTCCGCCGCGCTGTACCCGCTGCATATCGAAGAGCGCGGACTGTACGCGGTGATTCACCCGGAAAGCTTCACCGATTTCTGGGCGGGCACGGCGGACGTGCACTACGCGCAAATGCGCGGCCAGCCCCGGACGCTGACCGTGGATCTGCAGTTGGCGGCCTATCGCTGCATCTGCAATGCCTTCGCGCTGTTGTCCGACTGCGCGCCGGAGGCGTACCGGGTAACGCTGCGGGTGTGGCAGCGCGGCGGTCGGCGCGGCATCAGCATCAAGATGACCGCAACGCCCGGCCAGCCGCCCCAGATCAGCCGCGCCAGCACCGTGGCCGAAGTGGATCTGGGGCGCCGGGTCAAGGCCTATGGCGGCGCCCTGCGGCGCCGCCCCGAGCATGGCGTGCATATTCTGCTTTGGGAACCTGCGGATACCGATCCGCAGGCGCAGGATCTGCCGCTGCCAGCGCGCTGACTCTGCCCTCAGTGGGTGACGGGCGCGCGGATCAGCCAGCGCTGGCGCGTGCCGTCCCGATACAGCACCACCTCGACATCGCTGGAGCGAAACAGCACTTGCGGGGTGCCGGCTGGCGCCGCGTCGCCCTGCACCGCGACGCGGTCGGCATCGCTGCCGATGGGCATGGCCCAGAAGGTCTCGCCGATGCGCCCGGCCGCCGCGCGCACCGCGCCGGACCGGTCGTTGACCTGCACATAGCGGATGCCGTCACGCTCGAATTCGTACACCTGCCAGGCCGCATCGGCGGCCATATCTGGCGCTTGGGGAAATTCCTGACCTAAACCAGTAGTGGCCTGCGGTGCGCCGCCGCCGTCACTGGGGCAACCGCACTTGGCATTGGCAAACGGGCTTACCGTCAGCGCAGAGAAACCCAGCGCAACCGCAAGGCAAGGGGAAAAAGAAAGATGCTTCGACATGGCCGTTTCCTTGAATGTTCTTCATGAAGAGTGGCGCGCGCGGACCGGGCGGCAGGCCGCCCTCCGTCGACACGGGACTGCCCGCTCCCTGATCCTGCGGGCGATTGGACGGTAGCACCGCAGATCGGTGCTTCGCCTTGGCGCTGGTCCTGAATCGGTGCTTGCGCCGGCATGGCAGCGCCCGGCGGCCATCGGGCGGCCCATGTAGGAGGGCCTTCAGGCCCGATGGTTTGTGATCGCAGTGCAGAAGCTCGGGCCTGAAGGCCCTCCTACGGGGATGCGGGCGTGCAGGTTGGCGCTTTGCGGACCGGCGATGGTGCTTGTTTGGCCATCGCTGCTGCTGCGTGGGCCGATGATGATGCTTTTTTCGCCAATGCTGCCGGATCAAGGGCCGGCGATGGCGCTTTTTTCGCCATCGTTGCCGCTTCGAGGGTCGGTGCTGCCGCTTCTTTCGCCATGGTTGCCGGTTCGTGGGCCGGCGGTGGCGCTTTTCGGCACGACGCCGGGGCGCAGAGCCCCGATGCGCGTTGGGCGGTCGGTTCGTACGCCCTGCCCGGCGGCACGGCTGTTCGGGCCGTGCCGCAGGCAGACGTCCTCAGGCCGCGGGCGGCGTATCCGGCTTGGCGCTGCTCTTGGCGAAGCGCGCGGACAGCTCTTTGCGCAGGCCTTCCAGACCCTGATTGCGGCCAGCCACTTTCAGCAGCGCATAACCTTCCAGCGCGAAGGCCATGACATCGCTGCCGAGCGCGTCATCGGTGTCCTCGGCACGCTCGTTCAGGCGCTGCAGACGCGCCAGCCGCGGGCGCAGCCGTTCCAGCGCGGCCAGGTCCGCCTGCGCTTCGGCCAGGTCGATGCTGGGCGGGATGACCTGCGGGTTCTGCGCCAGCACCGTCAGGGTCTGGCGGCAGAAGGCTTCGGACTTCGGCCCCATGCGCGCAAGTCCCTTGCGCTGGTCGGCGGTCAGCGAGATCAGCCCCGGCAGGGCCGCTTCCAATGCGGTCAAGGCGTTGTCTACCGCAAGCAATTGTTCGTCGGTGAAATTCAAGGACAGCAGGTTCTGGCTCATAAACTCCCTTTTCGAATCGAGAAGCCGCCCGGATCGGGCGCGGCGATCTTAAATAGGCGACGGCATGCTGCCGACTGTCATCTTCAACAGGGTGCGTTGATGTCTGGCGCGACGATGGCGCGCGCGGCATGACCCATCGCTGTATTTGATGCGGTGATGTCGCTATGAGAAGCGTGCGATCCAATGTCGTCAGCGTCCGCTTGGCGTCGTCGCGACTTGCGTCGCTCCCACGAACAATCCTTTGTCTTTTTTTTGTGGGACAACGCAAGTCGCCAAAAATCTCTACGCAGAAGCCTCATCGATAGCACGGCACCGAATGTCGTACGCCGGAATGCAGTCGTCATGAGGCCCTCTCTGGAATCTGCAGATCAAACCCGTAGAGCGGCCTTCAGGCCGCTGGACCGTGGCAGGGACATTCGAGCAGCGGCCTGAAGGCCGCTCTACGGGGAATGAAAACGCGTCTTTTGTGGTGAACCGGTGCAAGAGCGCTGGTAATTCAAACAAACCCTGAGGCAGCCCATAGATGAACAGCCCGCACGATCGATTCGCAGTCTGCATCATTCGCAGCGTGCAGCTTTATCGTAAGCGACTGAATTCTATGAGATCCGCAGATGGCACGATTGATGCATTGGTTTCCTTGTGCGTAATCCACGCATCCCCCACAAGGAAATACCCGTGAACCAGACCACCAATCAGAACGACAAGAAAGACATGCCGAATCAGCCGTCCAAGGATCCGAGCGCCACGCCGACGCCGCCGGCGCCGAAGCCGGGCGAGAAGCATGACGATGCCAAGACCGGCAGCGACAAGCGCTGAGTCCCTGCGCACCGTGAACCGCGCTGCTTTCCCCAAGAGATCGCGCGCACGGATCGCATGACATGAAAAACCCGGCCTGCAGCGATGCAGGCCGGGTTTTGTTTTTGCGCGCCCCGATTGCGGCCGAACGCTATGTCGCGATCAGAACTTCGCCTTGAACTCCACGCCCCACGTGCGCGGCTCGTTGAGGAAGCCGGTGAGGTTGTTGAAGTCGATGGCGCCGACGATGGCTTGCTCGTCGGTGATGTTGCGGCCGAACACGGCCATTTCGTAATTGCCGTCGTTCCAGTTGTAGCCGGCGCGCAGGCCGCCTTCCAGCATCGCATCGCCTGTGAATTCGGTCGATTCGTAGAGGAAGAAATTGACCTCGCTGCGATATGCCCAGTCGGTGTACGCGAAGAATTCGCCGTGGCTGGTCGGGATGCCATAGCGCGCGGTGACGTTGTAGACGTGCTTGGGCGCCTGCGGCAATGCGTTGCCGTCGATCAGGAACGTGCCCGCCACCGTGCCGGCCGGGTCGCGCATGGTGCAACCTCCGCCGCAGCCGAACACCGCCAGATTGCTGTCCTGGATTTCGGTGTCGTTGTAGCTGGCGCCCAAGGTGACGTACAGACGGTCGGTCAGCCACGCCTGCACATCGAGTTCCGCGCCCTGGCCGACGGTGCGGTCGGCGTTGACCAGACGCGCGACGTTGGCGTTGCCGCCTACCGCGGTGAGCTGCTGGTCGTCGACGGTGTAGCGATACAGCGCGAAGCCCAGGCGCAGGCGGTTGTCCCAGACGGTCGCCTTCACGCCGGCCTCGTACGAGAGCACGGTTTCGGTGTCGGCGACAGTCACCAGCTCATCGGCCGGCAGCGTGGCGTCGGCGAACATCAGGCGGCCCTGCACGCTCGGCGCGCGGAAGCCGCGGGCGACGCGGCCGTAGACGTTGACGTTGTCGTTGATCGCATAGACGGCGCTGAGGTCCCAGCTGACGTCGGTATCGCTGGGGCTGACTTCGATCGGCGCGATGGGCGGGCCGAACGGGCCGGTCACGCGCTGCGCGGAGAAGGTCTTGCTGTCGTCGGTGTAACGCACGCCGCCGCGCAGTTTCAGCTTGTCGGTCACGTCGAAATCGCCGGAGGCGAACACCGCCCACGCGGTATTTTCCTGGCGCTGGGTGGCGTAGCCGTTGCGCGGGTTGCCCGGTGCGAGCGTGTTGTAGCTGACGCTGTCGATGTCGATGGTTTCGTCGAACCAGAACAGGCCGGCCTGCCAGTCGAAGCGGCCCCATTCGTTGGATTCGATGCGGAATTCCTGGCTGTATTGGCGGTGGTTCGGCAGGCCGTCCGCGGATTCGGCCGGGAACAGCGCTTCGCCCGGCGCGTCCGGCGGGAACACGTAGCTGGAACCGCCGTCGATATCGCCGCGGCTGAAGGCGTCGACGCTTTCGTAGCCGGTGATGGAATACAGACTGACGCGGCCCAGATCCCAGCGCATGCGCAGATTGGCGCCGAGCTGGTCGAGCTTCTGTTCGTTGACGCCGTCGATCGACACTTCGTCGCGATCGAAACCGCTCACCAGTTCATTGGTGCCGGGCCGGATGATGCTGGAGCGGAACAGGCGCGCGGTGCCTTCCAGCTGGCGCGCATGCACGTTGAACAGCATCTCGAAGGTGTCGCTGGGCTGGAACAGCAACTGCACGCGGGCGGCGGTTTCTTCGTAGCCTTCGAGGTCGTCGCCACTGCCATTGAAGGTATTGTCGACGTAGTCGTCGCGCTGCTGGTGCAGCACCGACACGCGCGCGGACACGGTGTCGCTGAGCGCACCGGTGATCGCGCCTTCGGCATTGAGGGTGTTGTGCGAGCCGTAGCCCAGACGGCCATAGCCGCCGAAGTCTTCTTCCGGACGCGCGGACTCGAACTTGAGCACGCCGGCCGGCGAGTTGCGGCCGAACAGCGTGCCCTGCGGACCGCGGGCCATTTCGATCTGGTCCAGATCGAACAGCGGGAAGCCCTTGAGGATCGGGTTTTCCTGGACCACGCCGTCGTACACCAGCGAGACCGGCTGCGAAGCGTTGACGTCGAAGTCGGTGTTGCCGAGGCCGCGGATGTAGAAACGCGGGAACGCGCGGCCGAACGAGGATTCGATGTTCAGGCTGGGCAGGCGGCCGGAGAGCAGGCGGATATCGTCGCCGCTGGCGGTCAGCACTTCGAGTTTCTCGCGGTCGACGGTGGTGATCGCGATCGGCACGTCCTGGATGTTCTCCACCCGGCGCTGCGCGGTGACGGTGATGGCGTCGAGCTCGGGGGCGTCCGGTGCGGCAGTCGCCTCCTGAGCCTGTGCCATGGTCGGCAGTGCGAGCAGGACAGCGACGGCAAGGGCGCCGAGGCGCGGAGTACGGCGACCGGGACGGTTGGAATGGGACATGACAGTATTCCTGACGGTGAGGGGAAAGGGGCGTGCATGCGACGTTCGGCGGGCATCCTGCGGGCCGACGGGGCGACCGCTCCGTACTGCACCGAATCTCGGACGAATTGTAAACAATTCGTGATCCGCCTGGCCCGGCCCGTCGAAACGGCAGGAACGGCACACCCGGACCGGCCGATGGATGGCCGGAGCATGCCTTTCGTCATGGGCCGTGGCCGCCCCCATCCGCTACCCTGATGCCCGCCTGAGATCCGCGACACAACAATCAGTAGCACGACACCCGCTCCGTCCCTGCCGAGGAACACTTCATGAATCGCCCTCTCGCCTGCGCCCTGGCGCTGGCCATCTCCGCGACCGCGCTTGTCGGCTGCGACAAGAACTCCGCGCCCGCACCGACCACTTCCGACAAGGCCGCCATGCCCGCAGATGCCGCACAGGACAATCCCCTCTTCGTCGAAAGCCCGCTGCAGCTGAAATTCCCGCAGTTCGACAAGATCAAGGACAGCCATTTCGGCCCCGCGTTCGATCGCGGCATGGCCGAGCAGGTCAAGGAAATGGAAGCGATCGCCAACAGCGCCGAGCCGGCGACGTTCGAGAACACCATCCTCGCCATGGAGCGCACCGGCCAGTTGCTGTCGCGCGCCATCGCGGTGTTCGGCAACCTCACCAGCGCCAACACCAACGATGCGCTGGACAAGCTGGACGAAGAATACTCGCCGAAGTTCGCCGCGCACGTCGACAGCATCTATCTCAATCCAAAGCTGTTCGAGCGGATCAAGGCGCTGTACGAGAAGCGCGACACGCTGGGCCTCGATCCCGAAGGCGTGCGTCTGATCGAGCGTTACTACACCGATTTCGTCCGCGCCGGCTCCAACCTCACCGAAGAGCAGAAGACCCGGGTCAAGGCCATCAACAGCGAGATGGCGACGCTCATGACCAAGTTCGGCCAGAACACGCTGGACGAGGTCAACGATTCGGCCGTGGTGGTCGATTCGCGCGATGAGCTGAAGGGCCTCAACGACGAGCAGATCGAAGCGCTTGCCGAATCCGCCAAGGAAAACAAGCAGCCCGGCAAGTTCCGCATCGCCCTGCTCAACACCACCGGCCAGCCGCTGGTGGCGCAGCTCGAGAATCGCGCGCTGCGCGAGCGCATCTACAAGGCATCGATGGCGCGCGGCAGCCGCGGCAACCAGTGGGACACCACCGACATCGTGTCCCGCGTGACCAAGCTTCGCGCCGAGCGCGCCAAGATCATGGGCTACCCGAACTACGCGGCGTTCAGTCTGGCCGAGGAAACCGCGAAGTCGCCGGAAGCCGTGAACAAGCTCCTGACGCAGCTCGCGCCGCCCGCCGTCGCCAACGCCAAGCGCGAGGCGGCCGAATTGCAGGCGATGATCGACCAGGAGCAGAAAGCCAAGGGCGAGCCCACCTTCCCGCTGGAAGCCTGGGACTGGTCGTACTACACCGAGAAAGTGCGCGCAGCGAAATACGATTTCGACGAAGCCCAGCTCAAGCCCTACCTCGAAATGGACAACGTCCTCGAGAACGGCATGTTCTTCGCCGCGGAGAAGCTGTACGGCCTGAAGTTCAAGCGCCGCACCGACCTGCCGACCTATCACGAAGACGTGCGCGTCTACGAGATCTCCAATGAGGACGGCTCGCTGCTGTCGCTGATTCTGGTCGATCCGTACGCGCGTCCGTCGAAGCGCGGCGGCGCCTGGATGAGTTCGTACGTCAATCAGTCCGAATTGATGGGCAACAAGCCGGTGGTCGCGCTGCACCTCAACGTCACCAAGCCGGCCGCGGGCAAACCGGCGCTGATGACCTGGGACGACGTGAACACCACTTTCCACGAATACGGCCACGTGCTGCACGGCATGTTCTCGAACGTGAAGTACCCGTACTTCAGCGGCACCAACGTACCGCGCGATTTCGTCGAGTACCCGTCGCAGGTCAATGAAATGTGGGCGACCTGGCCGGAAGTGCTGACCAATTACGCCAAGCATCACCAGACCGGCGAGCCGATGCCGAAGGCGCTGCTGGACAAGGTGCTGGCTGCAGACAAGTTCAACCAGGGCTTCGCTACCACCGAATATCTGGGCTCAGCGATGCTGGATCAGCGCTGGCACCAGGTGGCCGCTGACCAGTTGCCCGACGCCAAGGGCGTGATGGCGTACGAAGCCAAGGCGCTCAAGGACATCGGCGTGGATTACGCACCGGTACCGCCGCGCTATCGCACCCCGTACTTCAGCCACATCATGGGCGGCTACGCGGCCGGCTACTACGCCTACATCTGGTCGGAAGTGCTGGATGCGGAAAGCGTGAAGTGGTTCGAGGAAAACGGCGGCCTGACCCGCAAGAACGGCGACTGGTTCCGCGACAAGCTGCTCAGCCGCGGCGGCTCGAAGGACGCGATGGAGTTGTTCCGCGATTTCCGCGGCCGCGATCCGCAAATCCAGCCGCTGCTGGAACGTCGCGGTCTGACCGCGAAATAAGTTCCTCGCATCGTCATCGCTGCACCGACACCGCCCGGCCTGTCCGGGCGGTGTCGTATCCGGGCATCGCCAATGCACGACCATGCCGTCCGCATGCGCAGAAAGTCTGCGATCGCATAAGCTGTATCGATGCCGCAATCGCATCCATCCGAAGACAACGCCGCGATCGCGCGCAGCCTGCGCGCATGGGTCGATCGTTTCGAGCGCATCTTCGTGCTGACCGGCGCCGGCATCAGCACCGGCTCGGGCATTCCCGACTATCGCGATACCGCCGGCGCCTGGAAACGTCCGCCGCCGGTCACTTATCAGGCGTTCGTTGGCGACGCCGCCACCTATCGCCGCTACTGGGCGCGCAGCTTCGTCGGCTGGCCGATGTTTTCGAGCGCGCTGCCGAATGCGGGGCATCGCGCGCTGGCCGCATTCGAGCAGCAGCGGCGCATCACGTCATTGATCACCCAGAACGTGGACACGTTGCACCAGCGCGCCGGTAGCCGCGACGTGATCGATCTGCACGGTCGACTGGACGGCACGGTCTGCCTCGGCTGCGGCGATGCGCGTCCGCGCGACGAGTTGCAGACGCGGATGGCCGCGAACAACATCGGCTGGCGGCCGCGCGACGCTGCGGCCGCCCCGGATGGCGATGCCGATATCGATCCCGCGGCAGTGGCGGCGTTCGAGCCGCCGCACTGCATGATCTGCGGCGGCATGCTGAAACCGGACGTAGTGTTCTTCGGCGAAAACGTGCCGGCCGCGCGTTACGCGCAGGCGCTCGCGGCGCTGCACGCGGCCGATGCGGTGCTGATCGTGGGTTCGTCGCTGATGGTGTATTCGGGATTCCGCTTCGCGCGCATGGGCCATGAGCGCGGCATGCCGGTGGCGATCCTCAATCGCGGACAGACCCGCGCGGACGCGCTGGTCGACCTGAAACTGGAAGGCGACTGCGGCGAAGTGCTCGCGGCCGCCTTCCCGGCGACCTGAGCTTACTGCGTCGGCTGCACCGCAGACGCGACGGTTTCGTCGAGCGGCGGCGCCGGTGCCGGCTTGGCGACCACGAACATCGCGCGGTAGGCCGGGGCGAGATTCGGCAACAGCACCGCGGTCGGCACTTCGACCGTGCGCACGCCGTCGACGTAGGGCCCGACCTGATACGGCGGGAACACGAAGCGCAGGCCCATGAGTTTGTCGCTGTCGGGCGCCAGCACCGGCTCGAACGCCGCGAACGACGCCGGCGCCGGTTCGGTGCCCTCGTCGATCATCCGGCCGACCGAGCGCATGACTTCGGCGCGCTCGCCCGCGGGCAACTCGTCGGCATCGACCCGCTGCGACAGCGACGCATGCAGCTGCTCGCGCGCGTAGTCGGAAATCGTGTTCCAGCCTTTCGGGTCGAGCAACAGATCGTTCGCGGTCAACAGCTTGTCCTGCTGCGGCAGCCACACGAAGCGCGCGACCAGCGGCACGCCGTGGGCGCCGCCGGTGAACGCGGCGCCGTCGGCCGCCACCGCCACCAGCTCGGGCGTTTCCGCGAGCAGCGTGAAATTGAGGGTGAGGTCGTACGGGCTGGTCTGCTTGGCCGCATC
Source organism: Chitinophaga pinensis (assembly GCA_943371935.1). Taxonomy (GTDB): domain Bacteria; phylum Pseudomonadota; class Gammaproteobacteria; order Xanthomonadales; family Xanthomonadaceae; genus Lysobacter_I. The sequence continues at coordinate 35,664 of CALRWS020000035.1, forward strand.
GCTGGCCTGCACCGCTTTGAGCAATTCGGCGCGCGCGCCCTCGGCGTAGCGGCGGAGTTCTTCCGCAAGACCGGGATACTTGTTCGCCTCGCGCGGATAACTGATGCCGATGATGTAACGGGCATCCTGTTCGATGACGTCCTTCAGCGCGACCGGTGCGGGCTGTGCCGGCGCGGCGGCGGTGGGCGCAGCGGACGGAGGCGGCAGCGCATCCTTGTCCTTCTTGCAGCCGGCCGGCATCAATGCGGCGGCCAATATCGCCAGAACCATGAAGGAAGGACGCGTGCGGGGTAGCTTCGAATGCTTGGACATGTGTGTACGCATGGCGGGCCTCCTTACCCGACCCGGATCGGGTGTGCGATCAGGATAACGGACATCGGCGGCGAAACGTGGGCGGACATGCGCGGCAAACGACGCGCAATAAAAACCCCGGGCGCGAACGCCCGGGGTCTTGTTTCTGAACGCTAGACTGAAGCCGGCTGGTTCAGAGCGCCTGGACTTCGTCGGCCTGCAGACCCTTCTGGCCCTGCACAACCTTGAAGGTGACCTGCTGGCCTTCCTTCAGCGACTTGAAGCCATTGCCCTGGATCGAACGGAAGTGGACGAACAGGTCCTGACCGCTTTCCGGGGTGATGAAGCCGAAGCCCTTGGCATCATTGAACCACTTGACGGTACCGCTCTGACGATCTGACATTTGAATTACTCCTGGAAAATTGTTGGATGGATCCGCGGCCCGGTGAGGGTGAATGCAGGATCCGGTGGAACAGGGAACTAACCAATAGCTAGGGCCCCGGCGCTTGCGCCCAGGGCCCCGTCATGTTGGATGTTACTGCGGCTGCACTTCATCGGCTTGCAGGCCCTTCTGGCCCTGCACGACCTTGAAGGAGACCGCTTGGCCTTCCTGCAAGGACTTGAAACCGGTGCCTTGGATCGAACGGAAATGGACAAACAGGTCCTGGCCGCTTTCCGGGGTGATGAAGCCGAAGCCCTTTGCATCGTTGAACCACTTCACGACGCCATTTTGACGATCGGACATGGGGTGTTACTCCTCAATAAACAGTTGGGTGGATACACGGGGCCTTTCGGCACCGCGACTGTCTAGCCAGGGGTAACGCGAACGATGAGCGGATCGTCTGGGCTTGACCGAGTGTAACCCCGCCTGCAAAGCCCTCCGTAGAGGGTGTTACAGGGCAGGCCGCTGCCGGCTTGCAACCTTGGATCTACCGCATCGGGCCACGATGTACCGTGATCCCGCTTGGAACAGTACGCGCACCATACACCACAACGTCACCATTTTGGGAAGTGGGGGACGGAACTTTTTTAAGCCCCGAGGGTCCGGCGGCCCGTTCCCGCCCCACGCATCGCAATAGAGGATCCGGAACCCGCATGAATACAGTGGTTTTACCTGAACGGAAGGCAGCGGACATGGCCCGCCGGAAGTTCCATCGAAAGGTGCGACCCAACGGGTCAACCGCAGCCGGCGACCGGTGGGGAGTGACGCATTGCGGCAGATCCAACCCCTCCGCAGACCGCGCGGGATGCTGGCACGCTTCATGCTTCAGCACTCTTCAAACACCCGTGCAGCGTGTTCCCAAGCCCCATCTCCGTTCCATGCAAGAGGAGTTACCAATGCAGCTCGACGCTCCTGCCAACAATGTCAGCGACGATGTCGTCGTCGCCCGGATCTATGACCTCGCCCGCGAGGGCGACACCACGAACCGCGAGTACCAGTTGCTGGATTACGTGATCCAGAAACGCCTGCAGCAGACCTACGGCGGCGAGATCACCCGGGGCGCCTACGCCGCATGAGCGGCCTGCGGTCTGGTCAGCCGAAGTCCGGGCTGACCAGACGCTGCAGGAAATGCGGCGCCAGCGCCGGCTGCTGCAGCAAGGTGAACATCACGCCGTAGAGCGCGCCCCACAGGTGGGCGCTGTGATTGATGTTGTCGCCGCCACGCTTCTCCATCCAGATGCTGTACCAGATGTACAGGCCTGCAAAAATGAAGGCCGGCACCGGAATGGGGACGAAGAACAGATAGATCCCCGACCATGGGTCGAGGAGGATCGACGCGAACAGGACGGCCGATACCGCACCCGACGCCCCGAGACTGCGATAGCGAGCGTCATGGCGGTGGCGCATGAACGTCGGCAGGATCGCGACCACCACCGCAGACAGATAGAAGAGCAGGAAGCCGACCGGCCCGATCCTCGCGCCGAAATAGCCTTCCATCAGTCCGCCGAACGAATACAGCGTGACCATGTTGAAGATGAGGTGCATACCGTCGGCATGGATGAAGCCATGCGTCAGCAGACGGTCGTACTGCTGCTGGCAATCGATCGCCGGTGGCCACAGAATCAGGCGATCCATCAGCTTCGGGCGCTCCCACGCCTGCCACGACACCAGCACAGTGACCGCGACCAGCGCCAGGGTGATGTAGCCGTTCATGCGCGCCTCCGCGCTGCCCGCTCGCGACGATCAGGCGGTCGCACGGTAATAATCCTGCAGCGGATAGCGTCTGGCGTACCAAGCGAAGATCAACGCCGCCAGGAACGCGAAGCCCGCGAAGAAGAACATCAGGAACGCGTTCTCGCTCAATCCGGTACTCGCGATCTGCGCCATCGCCGTTTCGTTGCGGACCGCGGCATTGGTCAGCAGCACCCACACATTGCCGAAGGTCACCGACAGCATCCAGAAACTCATGATCACGCCCTTCATCGGCGGCGGCGACTGGCTGTAGGCGAATTCCAGGCCGGTGGCGGAGACCAGCACCTCGCCGAAGGTCAGCAGCGCATAGGGCACGATCTGCCACGCCAGCGACACCGGGTCGCCGCCGTCGATCGACAACTGAATCATGCCTGCGACCACCCAGGCCAGCCCCGAAAATCCGATGCCGAAGCCCATCCTGCGCAGCGCGGTGACCTTGAAGCCGAGTTTCGTCAACAGCGGGTAGAGCACGATATTGTTGAACGGGATCAGGGCCATCACCATCAGCGGGTTCAGCGCCTGCATCTGCCCGGCTTCCTTGACCAGCCAGCTCGGCCACCACCACATGTCGTGCGGCACCACCATGGTCTTGCCCTGCAGCACCCAGGTGGACGCTTTCTGGTCGAACAGCGACCAGAACGGGCTGACGATCGCGAAGATGATCAGGATGCGCAGCACCGCGCGCACGCCGTCGACCGCGGCATCCGGATGCGCGCCGCGCGCCCGGTCCAACTGCATCGCCGTGCCCACGCCGCCCAACAGCAGCACTGCGCCCAGCGCGAGGCAGAACGAAATCACGAAGCCGAAGCCCTTGGGCCACCAGGCGGGCGAGAACGCCCAGCCCACCAGCAGCGCCGCCGCGATCGCCACGCCCGCCATCGCGACCAGACTGCCCGCGCCTTTGCCGTCACTGCCGCCGCGCAGCGCGGTCTTGACCACGTTCATGAACGAATGCGGGTCCGCGGGCGCAGGCGGCATGTTCACGTATTTGTCGCGCCCCATCCAGAAGATGACGGTGGCGATGAACATCAGTACGCCGGGAATACCGAACGCGATCGCCGGGCCGTACTCGCGCAGGAAGATCGGCATCAGCAGCGAAGCGAAGAACGAACCGAAGTTGATCGTCCAATAGAACGCGTCGTAAACGATCTTCGCCAGATGCTTGTTGGCCTGGGTGAACTGATCGCCGACGAACGACGACACCAGCGGTTTGATGCCGCCGGAACCCAGCGCGATGAGCAGCAGGCCCGTGTAGAAACCGGTTCGATTGGTCTCGAACAAGGCCAGGAACGCGTGGCCGACGCAGTACAGCAGCGAAAGCCAGAGGATGGTGTTGTATTTGCCGAAGAAGCGATCCGACAGCCAGCCGCCGAGCAGCGGGAAGAAATACACGCCGATGACGAAACTGTGGAAGACCTCTTTGGCCATGCCCTCGCGTTCGGCGGCGGGCAGATAGGCCAGGATCACGCTACTGATCAGGAACTGCACCAGGATGTTGCGCATCCCGTAGAAACTGAAGCGTTCGCAGGCCTCGTTGCCGATGATGTAGGGAATCTGGCGGGGCAGCTTCGCCGGATCTCCGGCGTACTTCGCTTCAGCGGCTGCAGTCATGGACGGGTCTCGTATGGATGAACGGGGCCGCCGCGGGCGCGACGGGCTCGGATTCGCGTTGCGATCCGGGAGTGTAGTGCGGAACACGCCGCGGGCGCATGGCCCCGGGCATGCCATCGGCGGTAGCGCCGTCCAGCACGCGCCCCCGGCGCTTCATGATCGGGGCAGCGCCGTCAGGCCCGACGGGTCAGGCCTGACGAATCAGGCCCACTCGGTCAGCCCCTCGCGCTCATACAGCGTCGCAAACGAAGGCCGCGCCTTCAGGCGCGATGCCAGCGCCAACAGATGCGGCCATTCGTTGGCCGGCTTCGGCATGTTCCGCGACCACCGCATCAGCATCACCAGATAGAAATCGGCGGCGGTCAGGCGCTCGCCCAGCAGATGCGGGCCGTGTTCGGCCAAGTGGCGGTCGATCCGCTGCCATTCCGCCTCGATCCGCCGCTGAACATGTTGTCGCACCGCCTCGGCATTGCCCTCGCCGGCCGGCTCATGCGGATACCACCACTGCCGGAACAGCGGCTGCACCATGTTGGCGAGATTGAACATCCACTGGGTGTAATCCATCCGCTGCGGTTCCGACAACGACGGGGCCAGCGCAGCCGCCGGAAAGGCATCGGCCAGATGCATCGACAGCGCCGCGGCTTCGTAATGCGGCGCACCGTCGATGACCAGCGTCGGCACCACGCCGTTCGGATTCAACGCCAGATATTCCGGGCGTTTCTGCGCGCCGGCAGCGGTATCGACCAGGGCCAGCGCATGCGGCGCATCCACTTCCAGAAGCAGCCAGTGCACGACCAGACTGGCGGCGCCCGGGGCGTAGTACAGCGTGTATTCCGAACGGGACATGACGGCTCCAGGATCCAAAACGCTAATCTTCGCATGGTGCCCGAGGTGTCGCGCGTGACCATCGACATGTCCGCCGCGGGATCAATGACGGCACAATGCGGGGTCGCCCCGGAACCCGTGCCCATGCGCCCTGCCCTGCTCTCTTTTTCGCTGATACTGGCCGTCCTCGCACCCGCTTTCGTCGCCCCCGCGCACGCTGCATCCGATCTCTCGACCACCGCCGAACGCAGCGGCTACGTCCGCACCGGCCGCTACGACGAAGTGACCGCGCTATGCGATGCGTTCGCACGGCGCTACCCGGATGCGGTGCGCTGCATCGAGTTCGGCACCACCCCCGAAGGCCGGCCGATGAAGGCGCTGGTGGTCACCCGCAGCGACGCGCGCACACCGGAGCAGGCCCGCAGCGCCGGCCTGCCAGTGGTGCTGGTCCAGGGCGGCATCCACGCCGGCGAGATCGACGGCAAGGACGCCGGCTTCCTCGCCCTTCGCGAAGTGCTGGACGGCAAGGCCGCGAAGGGCGTGCTCGACAAACTGGTGTTGATCTTCGTGCCGGTGTTCAACATCGACGGCCATGAGCGCTTCGGCGCGTGGAACCGACCCAATCAGAATGGCCCGGCCGAAATGGGTTGGCGCACCACCGCGCAGAACTACAATCTCAACCGCGATTACGCCAAGGCCGACACGCCGGAAATGCAGGCGATGCTGGCGCTGGAGAACGCATGGGATCCGATCGCGACCATCGACCTGCACGTCACCAACGGCGCCAAGTTCGAACACGATATTGCGATCCAGGTCGAACCGCTGCACGCCGGCGACGAATCGATGCGCGCTGCCGGGCTGGCGCTGCGCGACGGCACCATCGAACGCCTGCGCGCGCAGGGTTCGCTGCCGGTGCCCTTCTATCCGTCGTTCCTCGAACACGACAACCCGGCCTCGGGTTTCTACGACAACGTGTCGCCGCCGCGCTTTTCCACCGGCTATTTCCTGATGCGTAATCGTCTGGCGATGCTGGTGGAAACCCACGCGTGGAAGGATTACCCGACCCGGGTACGGATCACCCGCAACACCGTGATCGCCGTATTGGAGCTCGCTGCGAAGCACGGCGCGGACTGGCGCCGCATCGCGCAGGCCGCCGATCAGCGTGCGCAAAAACTCGGCGGGCAGCCCGTGACGCTGACCTGGAAGGCCAGCGACAAGATGCGCACCATCGATTTCCGCGGGTACGCCTACACCCGTACGCCTTCGGACGTGTCGGGCGCGCTGATGACGCGCTACGACGATACGAAACCGCAGACCTGGTCAGTACCGATGCGCGATGAGATGGTGCCCGGCTTGACCGTCGCCGCACCGAAAGGCGGGTACTTCGTATCGCCCGCCTACGCCGCATCGGTCGGCGCGAAACTGCGGCAACACGGCATCGCCTTCGACCGGATCGAGCGGGCAATGCCGAAATCCGCGGTCGAAGCATTTCGCGACGAGACGCCGACGTTCGCCGCGTCCCCCTCCGAAGGTCGTCAGCGGCTTACGGTCGAGGGCGAATGGACGCGGGAAACGCAGGATATCGGCGCGGGCGCGCTGTTCGTGCCGATCGCGCAGCCGAAGGCGCGGCTGGTGATGACGTTGCTCGAACCGTTGGCGCCCGACTCGCTGTTGGCGTGGGGGCATTTCAACAACGCTTTCGAGCGCAAGGAGTACATGGAAGATTACGTCGCCGAGGACGTCGCCCGCGACATGCTAGCGCGCGACCCCGCATTGCGCGAGCGTTTCGAGCGGAAGCTGAAGGACGATCCGGCTTTCGCGGCAAACCCGCAGGCGCGACTGGATTTCTTCTATCGCCTGCATACCGCCTGGGACGAACGTTACGGCCTGTACCCGGTGCTGCGTACGGATGTGTCGGAGCCTTCGACGCGCTGAAGCACCCTCGACTTCAGCAGTCCCGGTTCGAAAAACTCGTAGTTCCAAGTCGGATGTTTGCCCACGCAGCGCGTGCGATGCGGATGTTGATCAGGGTCTCGCAGAATGGAACCGGGGATTTTCTAACTTCAAAGTCCAGCGGCAATGACGGCCTGGGCGATCACAGCATCGGCGCGAAAAACCAGTATGCACCGCCCAGGACTGCACCCCACAGGATCAGCTTGAACACGAATTTCACCACCTTGACGGCGAAATAGGCCGCAACGATAGCCAGCACCAGACCGATCCAACCCATTTCCACCGCAGCACTCCCCTTGATCGTGTAAGCGCCGCGGTGCGACGCGCGAAATCGATACGCCCGGACGATCGGCGCGCTCAGCGCGGGACCGGGCCGGTAGCGGATTCTGCCTCTTCCGCAGGCGGAATGGGAGCCGCAATCGGCATGAGCGCGGAATCCAGGGCGATCCGATCGTCGAAGACGAAACAGCTTCCGGCATACCCGGACCCGCCGACCGCCTCGAAGTAGCCGAGGATGCCGCCATCGAGCTGCAGCACGTTGTCCATCCCCTGCGCGCGCATCCACAGCGCCGCCTTCTCGCAGCGGATGCCGCCGGTGCAGAAGCTCACCACCGTCGCGTCGGCCAGCGAATCGCGGCGATCGAGCACGGCCTGAGGCAGCTCGGTGAAATTGTCGATCGGCAAGACCATCGCATCGACGAAGGTGCCGTAGGCGACTTCTTCACGATTGCGGGTGTCCAGCAACACAAGACGACGTCCGTGGTCGTCGGCGCCGCGTTCGATCCAGCGCGCGAGATCCTGCGGCGAGACCGCTGGCGCGCGCCCGGATTCCGGCGAGGACTGCGGCTGTCGGAAGCTGATGATCTCCGGTTTCACCTTCACTTTCAGTCGCGAAAAGGGCACCGCGTCGGATGTGCTGACTTTCTCAGTCAGGTCCGCGAATCTCGCGTCGTCGCGCAGTTGCGTGAGGAAATCGTCGATAGCCGGCGTTTCACCGGCCAGGAACAGATTGATTCCCTCGTCCGCGACCAGTACGGTGCCGCGGAGTTCGCCCGCCTCTGCTCGCGATTGCAGCTGAGCGGCCAGCGAGACGGGATCGGCCACAGGCACGAAATGATAGGCGGCGATGTTCTTGATCGAAGCGTGCCTGGTCTGTGCATGTTTGATCGGAATGCGTGAGCTCATGCCGCGATTTTAACCGGCCAGCACGGCCTGGAGATTATCCCGCGCCCGCGCCTCGAAACGATCGCGGAAGAAATCGCTGAGATAGATACGCTCCGAAGCGAGCAGCTTCCTGAAAAACCTGCGGCGCTTGATCCGGTACAGCCAGCGCGGCACTGCGCGATACTCCTCGGCGATGGCGCGGTCGTATTCCGCGAAGGCCTGCGGCTCGGCGCCGAGGATCGCCATGTCGCAATCGAGAAAACGCCGGGTGTCTTCGGCAACCGCGTCGTCGCCGAAATCCGTCGCATCCAGGGCGCCGTGGCGCGCAGTCAGCAGGATCAGATCGGAAACGCGCGCGCTGTCGATCCCTGCGTGCGGCCACCAGCGGGCGACATGCTCGATCGCGAGACGCGCGGACTCGGTTTCGTTGTCGCTGCGCCCGGGCACATAGATCGCATCGTGGTACAGGACAGCGAATCCGACTTCGCGCGGCTGATGCCAGCCCGACCCTTCGGCGACGGTCCGGCAATGCGCCAGCACGTCTTCGACATGACCGAAGTGGTGATAGGCGCGGGGTGGAGACGCATAGGCTTGCCGCAAGGCGATCAGCTGCTCGCCCGGTAGAGACGAAAGCGCCGGGATGTCGATACCTGCGATCAAACCGGGATCCTACGGAAGTAGCGCCAACCGTCGTGGCGAACTGTAGTGATGCGGGTTGTCGTCTTAGAGCGGGCGTCAGCCCGCTGCCGATCGACGGAAACACCGCAGCGGGCTGGAGCCGGCTCTACAGACCGCCACCCCATGCATCAATTGTTGATTACCGTCAGCGTCGGCGAGCGCTTCGGCGATTTGTGGTCGACAGCCGCCTCCGCCGTGTAGGCGCAGACGCGGTTGCGGCCTTCGTTCTTGGCGCGGTACAGCATCTGGTCGGCGTGTGAAAGCAGGCGCGACAGGTCGTAACCCGACAGCGCCGTCGAACTCACGCCGAAGCTGGCGGTCACCACGAACGAATACCCGCACTCGCGCGTATCGATCTGCGCGAGCTGCGAGCGGCAGTCCTCGGCCATGCGTGCAGCGCTGGCGAGATCGAAGCCGTGCAACAGCACTGCAAATTCCTCTCCACCGATGCGGCCGATGTAATCGATCTTCCTGCAGTGCGCATTGCAGGTCTTGCCGACCTGTTTCAGCACCCAGTCGCCGGCCCCATGGCCATAGGTGTCGTTGATCGCCTTGAAATGATCGAGGTCGAACATGACCAATGCAGCGGAATCACCTGCGCGCGCGGCCTCGACCAGCGCACGCTCGGATTTCTGGGTGAAGAAATGGCGGTTGCCCAAGCCCGTCAGCGCATCAGTCTGCGCCAGACGCTGCAGCTGCCCCTGATGACGCTTGATATTGATCATCCAGAACACGATGGCGCCCAGCATCACCAGCAGGAATCCCGCAACGAGTCGCGCCTTCTGGGTGCTGGCGCGCTCCAGCGCGAGCTGTTGCGCCTGCTGTTTAGTCTGGTGGCGGAAGATTTCGTAGGCGAGCTCTTTCGCCTTCACGTCGTTGTGATGCGCCATTTCGGATTCGGCGTAACGCTTGTAGAGCTCCAGCGCCACCGACGGCTTCTCACGCGTGGCCGCGATCTGATACAGCGTGTTGTAGGCGCTGACCAGGGTCGAGGACGACTTGATCTGCTCGCCCAGGGCAATCGTCATGCGCGCATGCGCTTCGGCTGCCGGTACGTCGCCCAGTTTCAGTTTCAGATCGGCAAGCAGTGCGTGAAGCCCCGCGATCAGCCGCGGATAGCGGGTCGCCTGGACTTCGGGAAGCGTCGCTTCGAGCAGCTCGATCGCTTTTTCGGGTTTGCCGTCGCTTGCGAGCTTGCGGGCAAGGATGCCGCGCGCCACGTTCGCCGGTATGTATTCCTTCAGCTGCGAGCAACGGGTGATGACCGCTTCGATCGGCGCGCTGTCTTTTGGAAGCAGACCCAGTTCGAACTGGGAAAGCACTTTGAAATTACCAGCGAAACACTCGATCCGCGGCGCGGGATCTCCATCGAGCATCTGCTGCGCGTAGCGCAACGCGATCCGATGCTGGCCGATCTCGCTGTAGAGCAGTGCACCGGCGGACAGGCCTTCGTCATGGATCACCTTGTCCGTGACTTCCTTGCGGATCGCCTGGGCTTTCTGCAGATACCGCAATCCGGTGGTGAAGTCCCGGGTGAGCGCCGAAAAACTCGCGACCAGGCCGCCAGCCCGATACTTCAGATTGGGGTCTTTGGTTTCGTCGAAAAGTTGTTGAGCCAGTTTCGAACCCTGGCTCAACTGATCGCGATAAATGCCCGCTTCGTAGGCCTGAAAAAATTTCAGGCGCTGTTTCTGCAGCAGCGTCGTCTTCTGCTTGTCGTTACGGAGCTGCTCGAGCAGCTCCGTGAATCGCTTGGGGTCGGAACTTCTGGCCGCATCCGCTTCCTTCAACAAGGAATCGAAGGAATTCTGCGCACGGGCATCCTGGATGTTCGCCGCGCAAAAGAACACGACGAGAAGTGTGATGAGCTTCCACTGCATAAGACCCTTACCCCTTAGATTGACGACCCGGCCCTCATTCGGCCTGCTTTTTCTCGTCGTCCCCTTCCCCTTCGATCGGACCTTCTTCTTCGGCAGGCCTTTCTTCGGGGGCAGCGACGGCGAACATCATTTTCTGGCGACCATTCAACAGGTCGTTCAACTTCGAATGGTCGCGGAGCTTGAGCGCCTTTCGGGACGCCTCATCCGCATCCAACATCGCAATTGCGGCTTCGTAATCGGCGGTTGTCATCCGCGCCATCACGGCATTGCCGCCCATCGATTCGAGAAACTGGATCACATTCGACATTGATTCCCCCATTGTGCTTGATGATTCAACGTGGCTTCAGCCGTTTGTCGGCCAATACCGTCGCGATTTATTGCAGGTATAAGTTGCGCAAAGCATTGAAATCGAACGTGTTTCCCCGAAACAACAAGCCCTGCACCCCTGCCTGCAGTCTCAGGCTATGCGAAAAAACCATCCATATCAATCACTTCTGCGGATCCTGGGTAGGCCGGAGCCGTTCATTTTCGGGATCTCACTGGCACAGGAGACAGGGCGTTCAGGATCCTGTGCATGCGGCCCCCACCAGAGATCATCGCCCCGACATCCGCGAGGTGGATCCGCGTGACCTCCAGCCATGCGGCCGGCTGCCCACCGACCTTCAGATTCAGGCCTGCGCGTCTTTCAGGGCCGCATCGATTTCGGCGATGCGCTTGAGCATCGCCTCGTTGCGCTGCATCGGCCGCGCAGGCGGCAGCACCAGTGTGCTTTGCACGGACAGCGTGGCGTCGACCAGCGCGCTCAACGGCATGCGCTCCATCCGCGGCGTCGAGATCGGCAGGGTCGCGGCTTCGTAGACGATGACCTCATGCTCGGGCGGGTAACCCTCTTCGGCCAGCAGCTCCAGCAGCAGCCGGCGATACGGCGCACCGGTGCCGTAGCGCGCGAGGGTGCGGTCGCCCGCCAAACCGATCTGCCAGAGGATCAGATAGGCGGAGGGATCGATCCGGCGCCGGAAAAACATCATCTGGCTGGTTTCGTGATGCTGGCAACCATAGGTGCCGGGGTCGATGCCGAGATCGGCGTACAGACAGTCTTCGGCCGAGATGCCGGGATGCATCTGGGCGTCGAAGCCCTCGGCCCGGGCCTGGGCGATGGCGTGGTGAGGCACCTGCGCGAACACGCCGGGGTGACCGTAGAACACCCCGCAGACGCGCTTGCCGGCACGGACTTCGCCGAGCATCGCGTCGATCATCTCGCGGTAGCTCTCGGTGCGGCGTTTGCCTTCGGCGTAATACGGCTGGAGGCTGCGCATGTCCGGTCGCATGTCCTGCAGCCACAGTTCGACGATGGCATCCGACACGAGGCAGAACACGACATCCGCCTGTTCGATCTCGCTGCGCGCGCGCGGGCTGATATGCGCCCCCAACATCATGCCCGGCCCCACACACACGAAACTGCCGCTTTGCTGCATCGCCGAACACCCTGTGATTGCGTGCGCGCAATGTATCAGTTCGCCCGCACGCCCAGCGCCGGCATCAGCGCGCCGTATTGCGGAGGGCCCGCCATTCCTGTCTGCTCAGGCGCCATTCCTCTGGCGGCGCAGCGGGCCGCTCGACCAGCGGTTCGGCAGGCCGATCCACGTGGCCGAAACCGAGCGTCGCGCCAAGACGGGCGACCCGCGCGTTCGTCTCCGCATGACGGGCGAACACGGATTCGATATCCAGCCCCCAGTGGTTGCCCAGCAACAGGTCGACGAATCGCTGCGAGGCTTCGCTCCCCAAGCCCAGGCCCTGGCTCTGCGGCAACAGCATCATGCCCAGCTCCAGGCTCGCCGGATCGGCCAGGGGACGGATGAACGACTGTATTCCGATCGCGTCATCGGTGCTCTGGTCCGACAATCGCCAGTATCGCGCCCGGACCTGCGTTTCCGCGTTGTAGCCGAGCACTTTGTCGAAGACGACGTCCGCTTCTGCCTCGCACATCACCGCGCCGATATGCGCCATCACAGCAGCATCCGTGTACAGGCTGCGGTAGAGATCGCGGTCGCGACCCTCGACCAGACGCGCCCGCAATCGGGGCGTTTCGAAGCGCCAGTCGATGTCGGTGGCGGCATGCGTGTCCATGGTGCTCACAGGAAGCTCGCGTATGCCTCCAGCGGTAGTCGCTGGATGTCCGGGACGCGGCAGTCGGGCGCGGGATGGCCCACCACCAGCAGCAGATAGGCCATTTCGTTCTTCGGCCGCCCCATGATCCCGTTGAGGAAACCCATCGGACTAGGGGTGTGGGTCAGCGTAGCGAGACCGGCGCGATGCAGTGCGGCGATCAGCAGGCCGCTGGCGATGCCGACGGATTCGTGCGGGTAGTAGCGCTTCACCTTCTCGCCGTCGGCGTCGAAGGCGAAGCGTTCGTAGAAGATGCCGATCAGCCATGGCGCGGTGTCGAGGAAGGGCTTGTCGGCGTCGGTGCCCAGCGGCCCCAGCGCTTCGAGCCATTCCTGCGGCGCCCGATGGTTGTAGAACTCGCGTTCCTCGGCCTCGGCGGCTTCGCGGATGCGGTGTTTGATCTCGGCATCCTGCACCGCGACGAAGCGCCACGGCTGCTGGTTCGCGCCGCTGGGCGCAGTGCCGGCGGCGCGCAGGCAGTGTTCGATCACCGCGCGCGGCACCGGCGTGGCGGCATAGTCTCGAACGGTACGGCGGCGGGCGAGTTCGTCGGCGCAATCGCGGGCCGCAGCGATGCGCGCCTCGTCGGACAGCGGCGGCATCGGCGGCAATGGCACGGTCTGGCGGTGCGACATCGTTCGGATCCTGTCCCGTGAACCGGAAGAGCGCAGCGCGCCCGGGCGGGCGAACCATAGCAGGCCACTGGCGGGTCCGCGCGGCCGGTTGAGGGCCTCGCGATGGCTGACTACACTCGTCGGCTGCGCGCAGGCGCCGCAACCGGCCGGGGGGCCGTCATGCATCCATTGCTCATACTCTCGTTGGCGCTGCAGATCGGCTGCGCCGTGCATGCGGTGCGCACCGGCCGTCCCAGCTACTGGCTGTTCGTGCTGCTGGCGGGCTCGTACATCGGCGTCGCTGTGTACGTGATCGCCGAGGTGCTGCCCGATCTGCGTCACAGCCGCGGTGCGCGGCAGGCGCTGCGCAGCGCGCACGACCGGATCGACCCGGAGCGCCGCAAGCGCGAGGCCACGCGCCAGCTCGATGTCGCCGACACGCTCGACAACCGCCGCCACCTGGCCAAGGAGAGCTTCGACAGCGGCGATTATCAGCAGGCGGCGGAGTTGTACAGGTCAGGCCTGCGCGGCCTGTACGCGACCGATCCGGAGCTGATGCTGGGTCTCGCCCGCTCACAGTTCGCGCTGAATCTGCACGCCGAAGCGCGGCAGAGCCTGGATGCGCTGATCGCGGCCAATCCGGCGTTCCGATCGGGCGAAGGCCACCTGCTGTACGCGCGCTGCCTGGAGGCCTCCGGCGATACCGCCGCCGCCATCCATGAATACGAGGCGCTGGTGGAAGGTTTCCTGGGCGAAGAGGCGCGGGTGCGTTTCGGTCTGTTGCTCAAGCGTGAGGGCCGCACCGCGCAGGCGACGGACGTGTTCAACACGGTGCTCAAGCGTTCGCGCGTCGCGCCCAGGTACTACCAGCGCGAACAGCGCGAGTGGATCGAGATCGCGAATCGCGAAGCCGCAGCCAGCGCAGGCTGAGCACCGACGCGGCCGCGTCCGGCCCGCAACCGTTAGCATGAACGCATGTCCGCGGCCCCCGTCATTCGCCTGATTCCTCCCGGGGCCGGTCCGTCCGGTGCGCAGCCGCCGGAGACTGCCGCACACACGCTTTCTCCGGTGCTCGTCGCTTTCAGCGGCGGACTGGACTCCACCGCCCTGCTGCACCTGCTTGCCCACGATCCGGCGATCCGCGACCGCGGGCTGCGGGCGATCCATGTCCATCACGGTCTGCACGCCCGCGCCGACGTCTGGGCCGAACGCTGCGCCGAACGCTGTCTGGTCTGGGACATCGCACTCGATGTCGTGAAGGTCGCGGTGCGCCGCGACAGCGGACTGGGCCCGGAAGCCGCGGCGCGTCAGGCCCGGCGGCAGGCGTTCGCGGAGGCACTGCGCAGCGGCGAGACGCTCGCGCTTGCGCAGCATCGCGACGACCAGGCGGAAACCTTCCTGCTGCGCGCCCTGCGCGCGTCCGGGCCCGACGGTCTGGGCGCGATGCGTCCCTGGCGGCGCTTCGCTGGCGGATGGATGTGGCGCCCGCTGCTGGACACGCCGCGCGATGCGCTTGCGGCCTACGCGGCGCATCACGGCCTGGACTGGATCGAGGATCCGAGCAACGCCGACATCGCGCTGGACCGCAATTTCCTGCGCCATCGCGTGCTGCCGTTGCTGCGCGAGCGCTGGCCGCATGCCGACGACGCGTTCGCCCGCGCCGCAGCGCTGGCCGCGGACACGAGTGGGCTTCTCGCGGAGCAGGATGCAACCCTGCTGGCATCGGTACGCGAAACGCGCGGCGACAGGCTTTCGGTGCCGGCGCTGCTCGCCTTGCCGGTCGCGCAGCGTGCGCGCGCGCTGCGCCACTGGGTCGCGACCCTCGGATGGCCGCCGCTGCCGGCGGAAGGCGTCGCCCGGATCGAAGGCGATCTGCTTGGCGCGCATTGCGCAGGCGCCAGCCACGGAAGCACGCCCCGTTTCGCATGGCGCAACGTGGAGATCCGCCGCTGGCGCGATGCGCTGCATGCGATCGACGCCGACCGCGCGCTTCCGCCGGCGTGGTCGTGCCCGTGGGATGGCGGCCAGCCGCTATGCCTGCCCAACGGCGATACGTGGACGCTCGCGGGCGCCGGCGAATTTCCCTCGCCGCTGCTCGCGCATGCGCGACGCGGCGGAGAACGCATCCTGTTACCGGGGCGCGCCCAGCATCACACCCTCAAACATGTGCTGCAGGACCTGGGTATCGCCCCATGGGAGCGCGCGCGCATGCCGCTGCTCAGCGCCGCAGATGGCACGCTGCTCGCCGCGGGCGACCGCATCCGGTCTGCCGACTTCGAGGAATGGCTGCAATCGCAGGGCGCGACGCTGATGTTGAGCGGCGAAGACCGACCGATCATCACAATCCACACCGCAGCCCCTGTCGGCTGAAACTTCGAAGGCTTACACTCCCGCCATGGCCCGAAAGACCGCATCCGACACTCCAGACACCGCCCCGGTCGCATCGCCCGTGGCCGACTTCGAACAGTCGCTCGACGCGCTCGAGCATCTGGTCGAGAAGATGGAACTGGGGCAGATGAGCCTGGAAGATTCGCTTGCCGCCTACGAACGCGGCGTCGGTCTGTATCGCCGCTGTCAGCAGGCGCTGGAACAGGCCGAGCTGCGCGTGCGCCTGCTCAGCGACCCGGAGCAGCCGGACAGCGCCGAGCCCTTCGGCGATACCGCCAGCGGCAATGGTTGATCCGCTGTCGGCGGATCGCATCGCGACCCACGCCGCGACCCACGCTGGAACGTTTGCGGATTGGCGTCGACGCGTCGACGACGCGCTCGAACACGCCCTGACCCATCGCAGCCTGCCCGGTTCCCGCCTGCAGGCGTCGATGCGCCATGCCGCGCTGCTGGGCGGCAAACGCATGCGTCCGCTGCTGGTCTACGCCACCGGCGAGCTGCTCGCCGCCGACATCGCCGCGCTGGACGCGCCGGCCAGCGCGATCGAACTCATCCATGCCTATTCGCTGGTCCATGACGATCTGCCGGCAATGGACGACGACGCCCTGCGTCGCGGCCAGCCGACGGTGCACGTGGCTTTCGACGAAGCCACCGCGATCCTCGCCGGCGACGCGCTGCAGTCGCTGGCGTTCCAGCAACTGGCGGAAGCACCGCTGCCGGCCGATGCGCGCATCGCGATGGTGCGCGAGCTGGCCATCGCCAGCGGCGCCGCCGGCATGTGCGGCGGTCAGGCTTTCGATATCGACGCCACAGGCCGCGGCGGCGATATTTCGCTGGGCGAACTGGAACAACTGCATGCGCTGAAAACCGGGGCGCTGCTGCGCTGCGCGGTGCGCCTGGGCGCGATCGCCGGCAACGCCGACCGTGACGCGCACGCCGCGCTGGACGGTTACGCCGAAGCGCTGGGGCTTGCGTTCCAGATCCGCGACGATCTGCTGGATATCGAAGGCGACAGCGCGACCCTCGGCAAGACCGCCGGCAAGGATCTGGCGCAGAACAAGGCGACCTTTCCGGCACTGTTGGGCGTGGAGGCATCGCGTGCGAAGCTCGCGCAACTCGCCGACGCGATGCGCGAGTCGCTGGTCCCGTTCGGCGATCGCGCAGACCTGCTCGCCGCATTGGCGAGACAGGTCGTCGAACGCGACCGTTGAAGCAAAAATCGTAGGAGGGCCTTCAGGCCCGAGCGCTTGCTTTACGCGATCGAATCGAATCAAAAGCGTAGAGCTCGGGCCTGAAGGCCCTCCTACGCGCGGTGCAGATTCAGAACAACCGGATCGTCAGCGGGTAGCGATATTCCTCGCCGTCGTAGGCCTTGACCGTGGCGACGATGGTCAGCACCACCCAGGCGATGGCCAGCGCGATCCACAGCGGCACCGCAACCAGCAGCCCCAGACCAAGTGTGAAGATCACCAGCGCGATGCTGGCGACGGCGTACAGGAACATGCTGACGTTGAAGTTGATGGCTTCCTTCGCATGCGCGGCGGCGAAAGCGGAGCGGTCGCGGATCAACAGCCAGACCACCAGTGCGGCGATGGCGCCGGCGATGCCCGCGAACCACGAGGTCGCGAAGGCGGCAACCAGCGCGGCCAAGTGCGCGCCCGCAGCCCAGGTGCGGTCGCTGGAATCGCTCGAAGCGGTGTCGACGGTCGGAAGCGTGTCGTTCATGGCTCAGTCCTCGCGGGGGAAACTCCCGCCTTGCGCGTCCGGAAACGTCCGGCGCCCCTACAAGATGAGGCCTGCCGCGGCGCGCGCAAGCCAACGAAAGACATATGTAGGAGGGTCTTCAGGCCCGATCTCTTCTTTCATACGATCGAATTGGAAGCGTAGAGCTCGGGCCTGAAGGCCCTCCTACGTCGCAGCCCAGATCAGAATGATCGGCCAGCCGATGCCTGCGCGCGCCGCAGGCTGAGCCCGACACAACATCAGCCGCGCAACAGTCCTTCCAACGGCCGCACCGCGCGACTGTCGGGAAAGATCCGCGTCTCCAGCGCCGATTCCGGCACCGCCAGATGCCCGGCGAGCAGGCCCTTGAACACCGCGCGCAGATCGGTGGTCGGGCGCAGGTCGCGGCCGTCGAGCAGCGCGCCCGGGGTCAGACCGGGCCAGTCGCCGCTGATCCGACCGCCGCGGACCGCGCCGCCCGCGAGCAGGGCCATGCCGCCGACGCCGTGATCGGTGCCGGCGCTGCCGTTGGTGGCGACGGTGCGTCCGAACTCGGTCACCACCACTACGGCGGTCCGCGCCCATTCGTCCGCCAGACCTTCGCGGATCGCGCGCAGACCGGCGTCGAGCTCGGCGAATTTGCGGTCGAGCGCCAGCTGTTGGCCGCGATGGGTATCCCAGCCGCTGTCTTCGACGAAAGCGATCCGCGCGGCGTCCGGCCCGCGCATGCGCTTGGCCGCGGCGGCCATGGCCTCGGGCAGGCGGAAGGCGCCGCGCTGTGAACCCATGTCGGTGACCGACGTTTCCATGGCATCCGCGAACACCGGCGCCAGGCGCGCGTCGGCCGCGTACAGCGGCTGCAACTGCTGCATCAGCGCATCCGGAAGCTCGCGCGGTAGCGGCGGCGACCAGATCTCCGCGCGAGCGGAACCACGCATCGCCAGCGGCATCACCTGGGCGATGGCGACGCCCTCGGCCGCGGCCATCGTCTCGATGCAGCGACCGATCCAACCATCGCGCGCGCCGCCCGGCGCGGCGGTGCCGTTCTCCAGACAATCCTGCGCATCGAAATGCGAG
>CALRWS020000036.1:0-52790 GCA_943371935.1 Chitinophaga pinensis
GGATGCCGACGTTCCTGGAGGAACGTCGGCACGGGGCCGCATTACATCGCGCCGCCGCACTTGCCCTCGCCGCACTTGCCTTCACCGGCCTTCTTTTCGGCCGGAGCGGCGGCAGGCTTGGCGTCGCCGCCGCACTTGCCTTCACCGCATTTGCCTTCGGCGGCCTTCTTGTCGGCGCCGCACTTGGCTTCGGTGGCCTTGTCGCCACCGCACTTGCCTTCGCCGCACTTGCCTTCGTGGGCGGCCTTGAATTCATCGGCGCTGATGGAGCCGTCCTTGTTGCCGTCGTGGGCGGCGAACTTGTCGTCCTTGCCGCCGTGGGCGGCTGCGTACTCGGCGCGCGACAGCTTGCCGTCCTTGTCGGTGTCCATCTTGGCCATGCCGCACTTGCCTTCGCCGCACTTGCCTTCACCGCATTTGCCCTCAGCGGCCTTTTCGCCGGTGGCGGCATCGGCGCCGAGCAGGTAGCCCTGGGCGAGGTGGGTCGACGCGAAAGCCGAACCGGAGAGCAGCAGGCCGCCGGCCAGGGCAGCGGAGACGGCGATCACGACGGGTTTCTTGGTGTTGGACATGTGGGTTCTCTCCTGAGAGGTGGGTTGGGGTAGCGATCGGATGACGATCTGGGGTGGGCGAACTGGGGTGGGCGAATGTTAACCCGTGGTCGCCAGCGGCAGCGGGGAGACGGGTTCCGGCGAAAGGTATTGTCGGGCCAGGCTGCGGGCACGGTGCAGGCGGGCTTTGGCGGCTTCCGGGTGCAGGCCGAGTCCGGTCGCGATCTCGGCGATGGACCGGCCTTCGAGATCGCGCATCAGGATGATGTCGCGGTAGTGCAGCGGCAGCGCGGCGAGCGCGTTGGCGACATCGCGGATCAACCCGGTGGGTGCGGGGTAGTGCGGGCCGTCGAGTTCTTCGAGGTCCGAAGGCTGCATCAGCAGATGGCGAGTGGCACGCTTCATGCGCGTGCATTCGCGCTTGACGATGCGGAACAGCCACGAGGCATAGGCGTCGAGTTCGCGCAGGGTCGAGAGTTTGCGCGACACCAGCAGCAGGCTTTCCTGCACGGCGTCTTCGACGTCGTTCACCGCGCAGTGGTACTCGGCGTAACGACGCAGATCCTGACGGGAGCGCGTCAATACGCGTTCCAGCGCCGGGAGGTCTCCACGGTGTGCATCGGTCAGCAAAGCCTGGAACATCGAATCCTGCACCGCACTCTCCTTGGTGGTCGCAATCTACGCGGCATGGCGTTTGCGTTTGTGCACAAAGAGTTACGACGCGGGCGGAACGGTGCGCGGATTCGGCTGGACGGCGTTCGGGTTCAGGTTCCGTTTAGGGAAAAGCGTGCGGCCTGTCGCGTCGGACAGGCGACGGATGAGGCACCCGGTGCGGAACGACCTATGGGGCGATGGAGCGCGCGCTCAGCCGGTCGAACTGGTCTCGTCGCGCTTCTCGCGCGGCGTCGTCGGGCCTTCGCCGTATTCCTGGAACCAGATGTTTTCGGCGATGTTGGTGGCGTGGTCGCCCACGCGTTCCAGATTCTTGGCCATGAACAGCAGATGGGTACAGGGGGTGATCACCCGCGGGTCTTCCATCATGTAGGTCAGAAGCTCGCGGAACAGGCCGGTGTACTGGGTGTCGATCTCGGCATCCTCGGCGCGCACCTGCTGGGCGGCGTCGATATCGCCGTCGCGGTAGGCGGCCAGCACCTTGCGGACCTGGTTCACCACCAGACGACCGAGGCTGCCCAGGCCGCGGGTGTGCGGCAGCGGCGGCGACAGGTTCAGCGCCATCGAACGCTTGGCGATGTTGGAGGCGTAGTCGCCGATGCGTTCGATGTCCGACGCGATCCGCAGCGCGGCGAGAATCTCGCGCAGATCGCGCGCGAGCGGGCCGCGCAGCGCGAGCTTCATCGCGTCGTGACTGACCTGCAGCTCCAGCGCGTCGATGGCTTCGTCGTTGGCGACGATGCGCTCGGCGGCCTTGCCGTCGCGACGGTCGATCACGTCCAGCGCGGCTTCCAGCTGCGCGGCCGCCATTTCGCCCATCCGCAGGATCTCGTCCAGCAGGATCCGGCGTTCTTCGTCGTGGCTCTTGACGATGTGCTTGTGCGGTTGGGTGTTCATGGGCTGACTCTGAATGAAGGTGGGTGCGTTGTTTTAGGTAGAGCGGCCTGTAGAGCGGCCTTCAGGCCGCTGCTATTCCCGGAGAGGGTTCAGCGGGTCGAAGCCCGCTCTACCGGGACTCGATGCTCACCCGAACCGGCCGGTGATGTAGTCCTCGGTCTGCTGCTTCGAGGGCTTGGAGAAGATCTTTTCGGTGACGTCGTGTTCGATCAGATCGCCGAGATACATGAATGCGGTGTAGTCGGAGACGCGCGCCGCCTGCTGCATGTTGTGGGTGACGATCGCGATGGTGTAGTTCTGCTTCAATTCTTCGATCAGCTGCTCGATGCGGCTGGTGGAAATCGGATCCAGCGCCGAGGTCGGCTCATCCAGCAGCAGCACGTCCGGACGCAGCGCGACCGCACGCGCGATGCACAGCCGCTGTTGCTGACCACCGGACAGGCCCAGCGCGCTCTGGCCGAGCTTGTCCTTCACTTCTTCCCACAGCGCCGCCTGGCGCAGCGCTTCTTCGACGCGCACGGCCATGTCGGCTTTGGAGAGGCGTTCGTGGTGACGGATGCCGTAGGCGACGTTCTCGAAGATCGTCATCGGGAAGGGCACCGGCTTCTGGAACACCATGCCGACTTTGCTGCGCAGCCGGTTCATCGGGTACTTCGGGTCGAGGATGTTCTCGCCGTCCAGCAGCACTTCGCCGGTGGCCGTCATCTTCGGATACAACGAATAGATGCGGTTGAAGATGCGCAGCAGCGTGGACTTGCCGCAGCCGGACGGGCCGATCAGCGCGGTGACGCGCTTCTCGGGGATTTCCAGGTCGATGTTCTTCAGCGCGAGGAACTTGTCGTAATGGAAGTTCAGCCCGCGCGCGGCGATCTTCACCGGTGCGGGCGCGGTGTCTTCTTCGCGGTGCGCGGCGAAGATGCCGATGCGCTGGGCGGTGGCGTGTGTGTCGTTCATGGACGGAACCCGAGAGAGATTAGTCATTGGCGATCTTGTTGCGCAGCAGAATGGTGCGTGCGACCAGACTGACCGCGAGCACGAACATGGTCAGCACCATCGCGCCGGCCCATGCGATCTGTTCCCAGTTTTCGAAACCGCTGCCGGCGAAGCGATACATCACCAACGGTACGGCGGACATTTCCCTGCTCACGTCGAAGCTGAGATAGCCGTTGCCGAATGCGGTGAACAGCAGCGGCGCGGTCTCGCCGGAAATGCGGGCGAGGGCGAGCAGGATGCCGGTGACGATGCCGGGCAGCGCCGAGCGGTACAGCACCTGCATGATGACCTTCCACTGCGGAACGCCCAGCGAGAGCGCGGCTTCGCGCATCTGCGATGGCACCAGGCGCAGCATTTCGTCGGTGGTGCGAACGACGACCGGCAGCACGATGAACGCCAGCGCCACCGCACCGGCTATCGCGGAGAACCGGCCGCCGCTGAACTGCATGACGAAGATCGCGTAGACGAACAGACCGAGCACGATCGACGGCGCGGACAGCAGGATGTCGTTGACGAAGCGGACCACGGTGCCGAGCTTGCGGTTGTTGCCGTATTCGGCCAGCCAGGTGCCGGCGGCGATGCCCATCGGCGTGCCGATCAACAGACCCATGCCGCACATCAGGATGCTGCCCACGAATGCGTTGCGCAGGCCGCCGATATCCATCGGCGCCGGCTGATCCTGGGTGAACAGCGCGAGGTCCAGCCCGGCGAAACCCTTGGCGACCAGCGTCCACAGGATCCATCCGAGGAACGCCAGGCCGAACAGCGCGGCCGCGCAGGCCAGCGCGATGGCGATGGCGTTGATGACGTTACGGCGGCGGTACAGCGCCTGCGAAGCGCGTGGGGTGGCGACGGCGCTCATCAGTTGCCCTCCTTGCGTGCGAGTTGCATCAACATCAGGCGCGCGATCGCCAGCACCACGAAGGTCACCAGGAAGAGGACGAAGCCGAGCAGCAGCAGTGCGGCGCGGTAGTCGGCGGTGGCTTCGCCGAAATCGTTTGCGATCAGCGCGGCGATGGTGGTGCTGGGTTCGAGCAGCGATTTGGTGAACTGGACGTTGTTGCCGATGACGAAGGCAACGGCCATGGTTTCGCCCAGCGCGCGGCCCAGCCCCAGGAACACGCCGCCGATGACCGCCGAGCGGGTATAGGGCAGCACGATGTCCCAGGCCACTTCCCAGCGCGTGGAGCCGAGCGCGTAGGCCGATTCCTTCAACCGTCCGGGCACCGTGAGGAACACCTCGCGCATCACTGACGAGATGAAGGGAATGACCATGATCGCCAGCACCAGGCCCGAGACCAGCATGCCCGCGCCGATGGGCGGGCCCTGGAACAGCGGGCCGATGATCGGCAGCGGACCGATGTTGTCGTTCAGCCAGGGAATGATGCTGTCGCGCATGACCGGCATCAGGATGAAGAAGCCCCACATGCCGTAGATGATCGACGGCACGCCGGCCAGCAGTTCGATGGCGGTGCCGACCGGCGTGCGCAGCCAGCGAGGCGCCACTTCGGTGAGGAAGAACGCGATGCCGAAGCTGATCGGGACCGCGATCACCATCGCGATGAGGGCCGTGACGATGGTGCCGTAGATCGGTACCAGCGCGCCGTACTTGTTCTCGACCGGATTCCAGTCGGCGGAGAAGAAGAAATCCATTCCCTGCGTTGCCAGCACGCTGCGGCCGCCCCACAGCATCGACAGCGCCGCGCCGGCCAGGGTCAACAGGACGAAGATCGCGACGACGGTGATCGACCACTTGAACAGACGATCGTTACGCGCGTCCTTGTGGTCGCGACTGGCGGAGGCGGGTGGGGCGAGTTCGGCGGTGCTCATCGCGGGACCGGTATCCGGAGTTGGGTGCGCGGGTAAAGAGATCCCGGAGCAAACGCCCCGGGACGGTGCCTATCAGATGATTTTTGTGTGACTGCCGTATGACAACGCGGTGCGTTTCGTAAGATTCGCTCTTGCGAAGGGATCCGGCGGCGCCTGCGGGCCGCAACGGAAGACGGGCCCGCAGGCCCGTCCTTTTCGAAGCGATGGCGGCAATGCGCCGTCAATACGGCATGGTGCTGGACCAGTAGGTCTCGATCTGTTTCACCAGCGCGTCCGGCAACGGCACGTAGTCGAGCGACTTGGCCTGGGCGTCGCCGTTGGCGTAGACCCAACGGAAGAATTCCTTGGCGGCCTTGGCGCCTTCGGCGTTCTTCGGCTTCTTGTACATCAGGATGAAGTTGGTGGCGGCGATCGGCCATGCGTTCTGGCCCGGGGCGTTGGTCATCACCAGATAGAAGTCCTTCGAGGACGCCCAGTTGGCGCTGCCTGCGGCGGCCTGGAAGCTTTCGTCGCTCGGCAGCACGAAGTTGCCGGCCGCATTCTTCATGCGCGCGTAGGTCAGCTTGTTCTGCAGGGCGTAGGAGAACTCGACGTAGCCGATACCGCCCTTGATCTGCTTCACATAGGCGGCGACGCCTTCGTTGCCCTTTCCGCCCACGCCGGTCGGCCACTTGACCGAGTTGCCTTCGCCGACTTTGGACTTCCAGTCGGCGCTGACTTTCGACAGATAGTTCACGAAGTTGAAGGTCGTGCCCGAGCCGTCCGAACGGCGGACGACGGTGATCTTCATCGCCGGCAGGGTCACGCCGCTGTTGAGCGCGGCGATCTTGGCGTCGTTCCACATCGTCACGTTGCCGAGGAAGATGTCGGCCAGCAGCGGGCCGTCGAACTTCAGCGCGCCTGAGGCGACGCCCGGCAGGTTGACCACCGGCACCACGCCGCCGATCACCGACGGGAACTGGGCCAGACCCGATGCTTTCAGATCCTCGGGCTTCAGAGGCGCGTCCGACGAACCGAAATCGACGGTGCCGGCCTTGATCTGGGCGATGCCGCCGCCGGAGCCGATCGACTGATAATTCACTTTCTTGCCGGAGCTCTTGGCGTAGTCGGCGGACCACTTGGTCATCACCGGGTACACGAACGAAGCGCCGGCGCCGGTCACGTCGTTGGCGTGGGCGTTGAACATGGCGCCGCTGGCGAGGATCAGCGCGGCGGTCTGCAGTTTGTACGACTTGAACACGGAGGTGCTCCTGATTGGGATGCGGTTCGGGATGTCCGAATGCCCGCCATTGGAGCGGAGTGGGATGACAGTGATGTGTTTCGAAGGTGACCGAAATGTGACAGCCGGGCGTCGCCTGAGGCGGGATCCCCGGCCTGCCGCGCTATCACGGCATTTCCGATGTGGTCGCCGAGAGAACGGGACAGTGCGCGAACAGTGAGTTGGCTCTGCGGAGGGTCGCATCGCAGTCGATGACGACAGTTCCGTTACGGCATCGCGGACGGCGTTGTCACAATAAAGTCATGTCCGGAACATCTGGATGTCAGATTGGCGTCGCACGCTAACGGCCGTTTACATCGTCTTAACGGGGAGCGCCTGTTCGCTATCGCAGCGGCAGCGCATTCCGGTTTCGACCATCAGCTCCTTACTAACCTCCGGGGATAACATCATGCGTCATGCCATTCTTGCCATTGCCGTTGGCGCCGCGCTCGCGGGCACCAGCGTATCCGCAGCGGCACAATCCAGGGACAGCGAGATCCAGGAGCTCAAGGCTCAGATCGCGCAACTGCTGGAGAAGGTCGAATCGCTCGAAGAGCGCAGCGACGCACAGTCGGACGTCAACGTCGATACCGCGCAGAAGCTCGACACGCTGACCACCGGCTCCACCAAGGTCGACACCAAGGGCGGCATCAAGGTGACCTCGGCCGACGGCAAGTTTGAAGCCACCGTCGGCGGCCGCGTCCATTTCGACGCCTACGCCTTCGATCGCGACATCGCCAGCACCACCGGCACCAGCGAATTCCGTCGTGCGCGTCTGACCCTGTCGGGCAAGGCGCTGGGCTGGGAATACAAGATGGAGCAGGACTTCGGCGCCGGCACCAACCTCGATGGCCTGCGCGACCTGTATATCGCCAAGAACGTGTGGGGCGGCAAGGTCACGATCGGCCACTTCAAGCCGTATCGCTCGATGGAAGAGCTGACCAGCTCCAACGAAATCCTGATGATGGAGCGCCCGTACGCGTCGGCCACCGGCCTGTTCAACGCCCGCCAGTTCCAGCAGGGCGTGGGCTACCAGCGCGCCGGCACCAACTACACCGTCGGCGTGAGCGCCTTCAACCTGCGCAGCGCCGCCAGCGCCCGCGCCGAGGGCGTCGGTGCGTCGGCCCGCGTCACCTATGCGCCGATCAACAACGAGCAGAACACGCTGCACATCGGCGGCTGGGTCAGCGTCGAAGATCTGAACAAGGGTTCGGCCGATGTCACCGCGGTTGCCAACTACGCTGGCCGCCGCGGCCCGGCGCAGACCATCGGCACCGTGACCGGCGCCAGCGGCGACAGCATCACTGCCTATGGTCTGGAAGTCGCCGGCTCGTTCGGCCCGGCGTTCTTCCAGGGCGAATACGTGAATTCGACGTTTGAACGCCCGCTCGGCGGCGATCAGGATCTGACCACGTGGTACCTGCAGGGCAGCTGGATCCTCAACGGCGGCCACAAGGCGTACAAGTCGGCCACCGGCGTGTTCGGTTCGCCGAAGGTCGGCGACAAGGGCATCTGGGAACTCACCGCGCGCTACGACACCATCGAGAACAAGGACATCGCCAACCGCCAGGCCAACAGCACCCTGTTCGGCGTCAATTATTACGTCAACCCCAACCTGCGCTTCATGTTCAATTACACGAAGGGCGAAAACGAAGTGAACGGCGACGAAACCGGCCAATACGCGCTGCGCACACAGTTCGCGTTCTGATCCAATCGTTCCGGCTCGACACAGTTCGATCGAAATACGACTCTCTCCCAGTCGATGCACCTTGAGCCCCGGTCTGCCGGGGCTTTTTTTGTTTCTTGTAGAGCGGGCTTGAGCCCGCTGCACCCTCGCAGAGAAGCGCAGCGGCCTGAAGGCCGCTCTACGGAAGTTGCTTGCCGCTTACCGCTCGCCGTCGGTGGTCTTGTCCTTGAAGCGACAGACATCGCGGATCGGGCAGCGCCAGCACTCCGGTCTGCGCGCCTTGCAGGTATAGCGCCCGTGCAGGATCAGCCAGTGATGCGCATCCTTGAGGAACTCCGCGGGCACGCGCTTCAGGAGCGCCTGTTCCACCGCCAGCACCGTCTTGCCCGGCGCCAGTCCGGTGCGATTGGAGACGCGGAAGATATGCGTATCCACCGCCATCGTCGCCTCGCCGAAGGCGGTATTCATCACCACGTTCGCGGTCTTGCGGCCGACGCCGGGCAGGGCTTCGAGCGATGCGCGGTCGCGCGGCACTTCGCCGTCGTGCTTTTCGAGAAGTTGCCGGCACATGGCGACCACGTTCGCGGCTTTGGTATTGAACAATCCGATGGTGGCGATGTACGGCTTCAGACCTTCGACGTCCAGCGCGGCGATCGCCTTCGGCGTATTCGCGACCGGAAACAGCCGGCGCATCGCCTTGTTGACGCCGACATCGGTGGCCTGCGCCGACAGGATCACCGCCACCAGCAGTTCGAACGGCGTCGAGTATTCGAGTTCGGTGGTCGGGTGCGGGTTGAGTTCGCGCAGTCGCTCGAACATCGTCTGGATGTCGGCCGCCGGCATGCCGCCGCGGGGCGCGCGTGCGGCTTTCTTCTTCGTCGCCATTCGATCTATTCCGGGAGTCGTTTCGCGGCGACGCGAGCCTTCGCGCGCGCCAGCGCAGCGGCGGCCGCTGCCGGCAGCGAGGGCGCGGCGATGGAGGTTCGTGGCGCAGCGGCTTCGCGTTTTCGCGCTCGTGTCGCTGCGCGTTCCGCGAGTCTCTCCTGCCGCGCGAGATGGCGCTCGCGCGCGGCGAGCGCGCGCAGGCGTTCGTCGCGCGCGGCGATCACGATGTGCGCGCATGCGATGCAAGTATCGCAGCGCCCGGCGATGTCCTCCGGGCGCGCATCGAGCAGGCCGAGCGTCATCGCCCGGTCCAGATCGCCTATCTCCAGCGCATCGGCGATCGCGCGCAACGTGGCGTCCTCGCAAGCAGGGCAGGCCGCTGCGCTCATCGGCCGCTGAACACCGGCTTGCGCCGCTCCAGGAACGCCTGCGAGCCTTCGCGCATGTCTTCGGTCGAGAAGATCAGCCCGAACTGCGCGCTTTCGTATTCGAGGCCTTCCTCGATGCCGCATTCACCGCCGACGTTCACGCAGTCGAGCATGCCGCGCAGGGCCAGCGGGGCGGAGGCGGCCAGCTGTTCCGCGATCTTCATGGTTTCGGCTTCGAGATCCGCGGCGGGCATCACGCGGTTGACGATGCCCAGCGCATGCGCGCGGGCGGCATCGATCGGCGCGCCCAGCAGGCACAGTTCCAGGGTCGCGGCGCGACCGGCGAGGCGCAGCAGGCGTTGCGTGCCGCCGAAACCCGGGATCAGGCCGAGGTTGATCTCGGGCTGGCCGACCTTGGCGGTATCCGCAGCGATGCGCAGGTGGCAGGCCATCGCCAGTTCCAGGCCGCCGCCCAGTGCGAAGCCGTTGATCATCGCGATCACCGGCTTGGGCATGGTTTCCATCCGCCGCATCATGCGGGTGCCGCGCAGCGAGAAATCGCGGCCTTCGACCGGGCTCAACCCGCTCATTTCGGCGATATCGGCGCCGGCGACGAACGCCTTGGGGCCGCTGCCGGTCAATACGACCACCCGCACCGCAGGGTCGGCGGCGGCGGCGTCGAAGGCCACGTGCAGGGCGTCGAGGGTGGCGGCATTCAACGCATTCAGGCGTTCGGGACGGTCGATGGCGATGCGGCGGATCGTGCCATGACCCTCGACCGGGCGGTCTTCGATGAGCAGCACGGAAGCGGGCGGAGGCAGTGCGGAGTCTTGGGTCATGTCGGGATCTGTCGAGGATATCGGTGGGGAAAAAGCGCCGCGGCGCGTGATCGGGAGGGGAACTTGCGCGCACCGGGACGGGTCGGACCGCTGTCCTCAGTGGCGGTTAAGTGCTGCGGACAGTATCCTAGCCTGTCGTTCGAACAGTCCACACCGGGGCGGCCTGGCCGCCCCGTTCCATGCCGGAAGCCCCGGCAAGTCCACTCTTGGAGAGTTACTGAATGAAGTTGCGTCTGCTTGCCGCCGCCACCTTCGCGGCCCTGGCTCTGACCGCGGGTGCGGCCTCGGCCCAGGACACCACGTCCGAGAAGGGTAAAGTCAGCTATGCCCTCGGTTATCGCGCCGGTCTCGATATCGCCCGTGTCATCGGTAGCGGCGAACAACTGGACATGGCCACCGTCATGAAGGCGTTCCAGGACGCCACCGGTCGCAAGGATCCGGCCGTGTCTCCCGAACTGCTGGGTCCTGCGATGCAGGCGCTGCAGGGTCGCATGGTCGCCAAGGCCAAGGCCGAACTCGAGAAGCGCGCTGCCGAGAACAAGACCAAGGGCGACGCGTTCCTGGCCCAGAACAAGGGCAAGTCCGGCGTGAAAGTACTGCCCAGCGGCGTGCAGTACCGCGTGATCGAGTCCGGCAACGGCGCCAAGCCGACCCAGGCCAACCAGATCTCGGTCGAATTCAAGAGCACGTTGCCCGACGGCACCGTGATCGCCGACACCAGCGTGCCGAGCGAAGGCCAGCCGGCCGGTCCGGTCACCGTGCGTCTGAGCGAGATCCCGCTGCCGGGCCTGCGCGAAGCGCTGCAGCTGATGCCGACCGGCGCGCGCTGGGAAGTGGCCTTGCCGGGCAGTGCCGCCCACGGCACCACGGTCGATCGCGCAGGCGAAATGGCCAATCAGGTGGTGATCTTCAACATCAAGCTGGCCAACGTCGGCCCGGTGGTTGCCGCACCGCAGCAGCAGCCGCAACAGCCGCCGCGCAACTGATCCATTCCGTGCGTTGTTCGCACCGAGCGGTTCACCCCGCATGATCCACCCTCACGCCGGCGCTCTGCCGGCGTGATGTTTTCAGACTTCGACGCATGACCACTGTCCGCCCAGTCCTCACGCCCTGCATCGGCGTCTGCACGCTCGACCCTGTCGGGTATTGCGACGGCTGCCTGCGCACCGGCAATGAGATCGCCGGCTGGATGTCGATGAGCGACGCCCAGCGTCTGCACATGATGGATGTGGTGCTGCCCGCGCGCGAGGCCCGGCCGACCCGGGCTGCGTCCATTGACGACACCAGCTCATGATCGGCCCGCTTATGACCGGCCCGCTTATGACCGGCGTGCCGCCGTCGCTGCACGGTGCCCTGCATCCGCTCGCCGCGATGCCATCGGGCGCGCCGTGGAATTACGACGAACTTGCCGATCTTCTCGGCGATGCGCCAGCGGTGGACGCCGCGGTGCTGGTGGGTCTGGTGCCGCGCGACAGCGGCCTGCAGGTGTTGTTGACCCGACGCACCGACAGCCTGCGCCACCACGCCGGGCAGGTGAGTTTCCCCGGCGGCCGGATCGAAGCGGATGACCTCGATGTCGTGTCCGCGGCGCTGCGCGAGGCGCGTGAGGAAATCGGCCTGGGCCTGGATCTCGCCACGCCGCTGGGCTTCCTGGACCCGCTGATCACGATCACCGGCTTCCGCGTGTTGCCGGTGGTGGCGCGGATCGATCCCCGATTCGTCGCGGTGCCCGATCCGGGCGAAGTCGCCGAGGTGTTCGAGGTCGATCTCGATTTCCTGATGCATCCGGACAATCTCGAACACGTCGACATCGACTATCGCGGGCGCTCCCGCCACGTACTGCAGTTCCGCAGTCCGCCGCAGGCGCCACAGCAGCGCATCTGGGGTGTGACCGCCTCGATTCTGTTCAATCTGCGCGAACGTCTCGCACGAGCGGAGCTGCCATGACGACCTTCACCGGACTCAGTGATTGGACAGCGCTGGTCGATGCGGAAGCGTTGGCCACCCGGCTCGGCGCCGCGGATCTGCGCCTGTTCGATTGCCGCTTCGCGCTGAACGATGTCGGCGCCGGCGAAGCCGCCTGGCGCGAGGCGCATCTGCCGGGTGCGCAGTACGCGCATCTGGATCGCGACCTGTCCGGCCCGCATCATCATGGCGCCGGACGCCATCCCTGGCCCGATGCCGACGCCTTCGGCGCATGGCTCGGTCGCTGCGGAGTGACGCCCGAAACGCAGGTGGTCGCCTACGACGACGGCGACGGCGCGTATGCCGCGCGCCTGTGGTTCCTGCTGCGCGCGTTCGGGCATCGCCGTGTCGCGGTGCTCGACGGCGGCTGGGCGCGCTGGACTGCGCTTGGACTGCCGACCGATGCCGAGCTGCCGGCGATCCGGGCCACGACCTGTTCCGGCGGGTTCGATCGCAGCCTGCTGTTCGATGCCGCCGAAATCGCCGCACGGCTGGAGGCCGGCGATGCGCTGGTCGATGCGCGCGCAGGCGAGCGCTATCGCGGCGAGATCGAACCCATTGATCGCGTTGCCGGGCATGTTCCCGGCGCGATCAACCGACCGTACGCGATGAATCTCGATGCGGGCCGATTCAAGCCCGCGGCGCGACTGGCGGAGGAATTCGCCGCGTTGCTGGGTGACCGTTCGCCGCAGCAGGTCATCGCGATGTGCGGCTCGGGCGTGACCGCCTGCCACCATCTGTTGGCGATGACCCATGCCGGCCTGCCCGGCGCGCGCCTGTTCACCGGCTCGTGGAGCGGCTGGATCGAAGATCCGTCGCGTCCGGTCGCGACCGTCTGATCGACCGCGCGACGCTCGGTATGTCCGCCGAAACCATGCCGGTCGAAATCTGGCACAACCCGCGCTGCAGCCAGTCGCGCAATGCGCTTGCGCTGATCCGCGATGTCGGTATCGAGCCGCGGATCGTGGACTACGCCACGGCTTCGCTGTCGAAAGCGCGCATCGCCGAGGTCGTCGCCGCTGCGGGTTTGGGCATGCGCGAAGCGATCCGCAACAAGGATGCGCTGTTCGTCGAACTGGGCCTCGCGGAACCCGGCGTGTCCGACGAGGTGCTGCTCGACGCGATGGCCGCGCATCCGATGCTGATCAATCGGCCGTTCGTGATCTCGCCGGTGGGCACGCGCCTCTGTCGTCCGCCGGAACGCGTGCTTGAGCTGCTGCCGCTGCCTGCGCGTTGATTCTTTAGGAGGCCTTTCTTGAGGCCCCCTACCAAGAGCTCGGGCCTGAAGGCCCTCCTACAGAAACGGTGTTCCCGGATTATTTCTTCAGCTTCGCCACCAGCGCGTTCAATGCCGTCTGCGTTTCCGGTTCCCACCACTGTTCGACGAAGGCTTCCAGATGGATGACGTCCGGCGACAGGGCTTCGACCACGGCCCGGCGGGAGAGGGTGCGAGTCTGCAGCATCGGCTGATGCGGTAGCTTCAACAAGGCTTCCAGCCATGCCACGGCGCGCGGCACGACATGGTCGACATCGACCAGTTCGTCGACCAGACCGAGCTCCAGCGCGCGTTCGGCGGTCACCATCTCGCCGGCGACGACCAGACGTTCGGCGCGGTAGTCGCCGACGACCCGGCGCAGCAGACGCTGGATGCCTTCGGGCACCACCAGCCCGACCTGGGTTTCGTTCAGTCCGATCGTGAATGGTCGTTCGCCATCGATGCTGCGCGCCATGACCCGGTAGTCGCAGCACAGCGCAAGCACGCAGCCGCCGGCCGGCGCGTGGCCGGTCAGCGCCGCGACCACCGGCACCCGCGATTCCGCGAGCAGGCGCGCGACGCCGAAAAAGGCCTGCCAGCATTCCAGCACGCCGCGGCGGTCGTCGCCGAGGGATAGCAGATAAGGCACGTCCAGACCGGCCGAGAAGATCTTCGGGCTGCCGGCGATCACCACGCCCAGCACGCCGTCGCTGTAAGCGTTTTCCAGCGAGGCGATGAGTGCGCGGCACAGGTCGGGATCGAGCGCATTCACCGGCGGTCGCGCCAGTTCGAGACAACGGATCACGCCGAAATCCCGGGAACGGATCAGAGGCGTTTCGAGGGGGGCGGTCATCGCGTCGGTGCTTCCTTGGGGGGAGGGGGCTATCATATTCGCATGCACGCCATTGCCTACCGCCTCGCCGCTGCCGTCGCCTTCGTTTTCGTTCTGTCCGCGCCAGTCGCGGCGCGCGAGTGCCGCCCGCAGGTACTGGAGGGATGGGTGCGGATGCCGCCGAGCAAGATGCCGATGATGGCGGGCTTCGGCCGCATCGTGAATCGCTGTCCCACGCCGACGACCATCGTCTCCGCGCGCAGCCCGTCGTTCGGTAGCGTCGAACTGCACGAGACCCGCGTCGTCGACGGTGTGAGCAGGATGCGCCCGGTGCCGCAGCTGCGCCTTGCGCCCGATGGCGCCGCGGTGCTCAAGCCTGGTGGCATGCATTTGATGCTGATGCGGCCGGGCGCGACGCTGAAGCCCGGCAGCAGGGTCGTGGTCGAGTTCGAACTCGCCGGTGGCGGCACGCTGCTGGGCGAGTTCGAGGTGCGCAAGCCGGAGCTCTGACAACGCGGTCCTGTTGCCGCGTAGAGCGTGCTTCAGCGCGCTGCTTTATTTGTTCCCGCCGTTCAATTCGCAGATCCCGGCATCATGTGTTGCTTGTGTTGAACGATCTCGCCTGGCGGATTCGAAGCAGCGCGCTGGAGCACGCTCTACAGCGAGTCACCGGGGAATCATCTCCGCCGCCGCGCGCACCGCATCCGGCAGCGGCACCGGGCGGCCGCTGGCCATTTCGATCCAGACCAGCACCGAGTGGCCGTCGGCGTACAGACGGTCGTCCTCGCCGACGATGCGATGGCCCAGGGTCAGGCTGCTGTTGCCGACGCGCTGGGTCAGCAATTCGACGAAAACGCGGGCCGGGTAGGGAATCGGCAACCTATAGTTCATCTGCACCGCGGCCAGCAGCGGGATGCGCCCGTTCGACAGCCAGTCGTCGCCCGCGCTCTCGAACCAGCGGATCCGCGCTTCTTCCACATAGGTCATGAAATTGGCGTTGTTGACGTGGTTGAACGCGTCCAGATCGCGCCAGCGCAGATCGATGGGCATGCGGAACAGCATCGCGGGTGCGTTCTGGTTCGGATCGGCGGAGTGGTCGGTCATGCCGGGGTTTTCCGGGGCTTGGTCTTGATGGCGGTTTTGGCCGGCGCCTTGCCGACAGGTTTTGCAGCCGCCTTCTTGGCCGCAGCCCTGGTGGCCTTGTTCGACTTCGGCGGCAGCGCGCGCTCGCCTTTCGAGGTCATCGACGCTTTCGAGGAGGTCGATTTGCGCGCGGCCAGCGACGGATCCAGCACGTGGGCGAGGAAGCGACCGGTGTGCGATTCCGCGACCGCGACCAGTTCCTCCGGCGTGCCTTCGGCGATGATGCCGCCGCCGCGATGGCCGCCCTCGGGGCCGAGATCGATCACCCAGTCGGCGGTCTTGATGACGTCGAGATTGTGTTCGATCACCACGATCGTATTGCCTTCGTCGCGCAGCTTGTGCAGCACCGTCAGCAGGTGTTCGATGTCGTGGAAATGCAGGCCGGTGGTCGGTTCATCGAGGATGTAGAGCGTGCGCCCGGTATCCCTTCTGGACAGTTCCTTCGACAGCTTCACGCGCTGCGCTTCGCCGCCCGACAGCGTGGTGGCCGGCTGGCCGAGACGGATGTAGCTGAGGCCGACATCGATCAGCGTTTCGAGTTTGCGCGCGATGCCGGGCACCGGCTCGAACAGTTTCAGCGCGTCCTCGACGGTCATGTCCAGCACGTCGTGGATGCTGTAGCCCTTGTAGAGGATCTCCAGCGTCTCGCGGTTGTAGCGCTTGCCGTGGCAGACGTCGCAGGGCACGTACACATCGGGCAGGAAGTGCATCTCGACCTTGATCAGGCCGTCGCCCTGGCAGGCCTCGCAGCGGCCGCCGCGCACGTTGAAACTGAAACGACCCGGCGAATAACCGCGCGCGCGCGACTCCGGCACCTGTGCGTACAGCTCGCGCAGCGGCGTGAACAGGCCGGTGTAGGTCGCCGGATTGCTGCGCGGCGTGCGCCCGATCGGCGACTGGTCGATGTCGACGACCTTGTCGAACAGATCCAGCCCCTTCACGTCCTTGTACGGCGCCGGCTTGTGCGACGCGCCGTTGATCTCGTTCGCGGCCAGCGCGTACAGGGTGTCGTTGATGAGCGTCGATTTGCCGGAACCGGACACGCCGGTCACCGCGGTGAACAGGCCCGCATGCAGGGTCAGGTCGACATTCTTCAGATTGTTGCCCGACGCGCCGCGGAGCGTGAGCTTCATCTTCGGGTTGGGTTTGTGGCGATGCGCCGGAATCTCGATCCGGCGCTTGCCGCTGAGATATTGGCCGGTGATCGAGCGCGGCGCCTTCAGCAGATCCTCGAAGCTGCCCTGGGCGACGACTTCGCCGCCGTGGATGCCGGCACCGGGGCCGATGTCGACGACGTGATCGGCCAAGCGGATCGCGTCCTCGTCGTGCTCGACCACGATCACGGTGTTGCCGAGGTCGCGCAGGCGGGTGAGGGTGCCAAGCAGGCGCTCGTTGTCGCGCTGGTGCAGGCCGATGGACGGCTCGTCCAGCACGTACATCACGCCGACCAGGCCGGCGCCGATCTGCGATGCCAGGCGGATGCGCTGCGCTTCGCCGCCGGACAGCGTGTCGGCCTTGCGTTCGAGGGTGAGGTAATCGAGGCCGACATCGACCAGGAAGTTCAGGCGTTCGCGGATCTCCTTGACGATCTTGGTCGCGATCTCGCCGCGCCAGCCGCTCAGGGCGAGATTGCCGAAGAAATCCAGGGCTTCGTCGATCGGCAGCACCACGATCGACGGCAGCGCGCGGTCGGCCACGAACACATTGCGCGCCGCGCGGTTCAGGCGCGCGCCGCCGCAGTCGGGGCAGGCGCGTTCGCTGATGTATTTCGCCAGTTCTTCGCGCACCGCCGCCGATTCGGTTTCGCGGTAGCGGCGCTCCAGGTTGGGGATGATGCCCTCGAACTTGTGCTTGCGCTGGCTGCGGCCGCCGGTGTCGGTGAGATAGGTGAAGGCGATCAATTCGCCGCCGCTGCCGTGCAGCACGGCGTGCTGGGTGGCCGGATCCAGCTCGT
Organism: Chitinophaga pinensis; assembly: GCA_943371935.1. GTDB lineage: Bacteria > Pseudomonadota > Gammaproteobacteria > Xanthomonadales > Xanthomonadaceae > Lysobacter_I. The sequence continues at coordinate 17,130 of CALRWS020000036.1, forward strand.
TCCAGTGCGTGTCCACGCTGAAGCCGTAATGCTTGGCCAGCGACTGGATCAACTGGAAGTAGTAGACGTTGCGCCGGTCCCAGCCGCGCACCGCGCCGGCCGCCATCGACAGCTCCGGATGCACGACAACCCGCACCGGGTCGAAGAATTGGCTCACGCCCAGACCGTCGCAGCTCGGGCAGGCGCCCACCGGCGAGTTGAACGAGAACAGCCGCGGTTCCAGCTCCGGCAGCGAGTAGTCGCAGACCGGGCAGCTGTATTTCGACGAGAACAGCAGCGGCGCGGCGTCGGCGTCGTCGATCGACTGCACCAGCGCCATGCCGTCGCCGAGCTTCAGCGCGGTCTCGAACGATTCGGCGAGCCGCTGCTTGATGTCCGCGCGCGACTTGAAGCGGTCGATCACCGCTTCGATGGTGTGCTTCTGACGCAGGGTCAGCGCCGGCACCGCGTCGATCTCGTAAAGCACGCCGTCCACGCGCACGCGCACGTAGCCCTGCGCGCGCAGTTGCTCGAACACCTGCGCGTGCTCGCCCTTGCGTTCGCGGATCACCGGCGCCAGCAGCATGTAGCGCTGCTCGGCGGTCTTCGGGTCCTGTTCCAGCGCCAGCACCTGGTCGACCATCTGGCTGACGGTCTGCGCTTCCAGCGGGAAATGGTGATCCGGGCAGCGCGGCGAACCGACGCGTGCGTACAGCAGGCGCAGGTAATCGTAGATCTCGGTGATGGTGCCGACGGTCGAGCGCGGGTTGTGCGAGGTCGATTTCTGTTCGATCGAGATCGCCGGGCTCAGGCCCTCGATGTGGTCGACATCGGGCTTCTCCATCACGCTCAGGAACTGGCGCGCGTAGGCCGACAGCGATTCGACGTAACGGCGCTGACCTTCGGCATAGATGGTGTCGAACGCCAGCGACGACTTGCCCGATCCGGACAGTCCGGTGATCACGATCAGCTTGTCGCGAGGCAGATCGAGATCGATGTTCTTGAGGTTGTGGGTACGCGCTCCGCGGATGCGGATGGTGTCCATGGCCATCGAATGGGGGTCCAGGCTTGAGGGGGAAGCCATCGCAGGCCCGGAGATGGTGCCGGGCACGGCGAGAAGCAACCCGCAAGCCTACCGAGCCCCCCTGTGTAGAGCAAATCCGCTCGTAGAACGCAGTTGTTCGCCCGTTTGCGGCAGTTTGCGGACCGATCGGATGAACGATCGGTTCAATGACGCCTTGAATCCGCGGCGCCGTTCACTTCACCAGCTCGAAGCGCATCGCCGCGCCTTCTGGCGGCGGTGTCGCGCCTTCGACCTGGGTGCCGTCGGGGTTCTGGCCCCAGCCGCGGGTCTCGATCGACGCCGGGCTCACGCCATTCAGGATCAGCTGTACCTTCAGCGCCTCGGCGCGCTGTTTCGACAGGAACATGTCGTTGCCGGCGTCCGCGGTGGCGACCACCGGGCCGACGATCAGCAACTTTGTGCCCGGCGGCGCGGCGCGGATCGAGTCCGCGGCCTGCGCGACCAGGTCCAGGCTGTCGACGCTGACGTTGCCGCCGCCGTTGTCGAATTTCACCGGCATCTGGTTCAGGTTTTTCGCCAGCACTTCCGGTGCGATGGTGCCGGCGGCGGGGGTCTCGGCGGGGATTTCGAACAGTCCCTGCAGACGCGCGCCGGGAAAGGCGCTCTCGGCGGCGGTGCGCAGCGCGCGGCGCTGATCGAGCGCGACCTGGCCGCTCAGCACGATGCGGTCGCCCTCGAAGCGCACTGCGGCGCCGACCGAGGGTTCGAGTATTTTCAGGAATCCGGCGAGGCCCTCGATCCATTTCGGCGGGCGCGCGGCCTTGTCGACGACGATGTCGCCGGTGGCGCGGCCGGGGCCGTATGCGGACAGCAGGCTCTGTTCGATTCGCGCCTTGGTGGCGTCGTCGCCGATGGTGCCGTCGAAGCGGATCGCGCCGCTGTTGTTGACCACGCTGAGCATGGCGTCGAACGGCGCGCGTACGGCGATCGGCGCGGCATCGGTGTTGGCGTCGGGCGAAGGTGTGCGCTGGCAGGCGCCGGAAATGGCGGCGGCAGCGACGATCAGCGACAGCGCGAGCGCGCGGCCGCTGCGGGAAGAGGGGGTGTCGGACATCGTTGGGGGATCTCGTGGACTGGCGTTTCGAGAAGAACCTCCCCCTGCATTGCGCAGGGGGAGGGTGACGCGTTGGATCTTCTTGCGATTGCCGATGCTACCTGTCGGGATTACTTGGCCGACGTGTAGGTGATCGTGACGTCGTTCGAGCACTCGGTCGTGCCCTGGTTGCAGATCTTGTACGTCATGGTGCCGGTGCCGACGATGCGGAAGTTGTCGGTGAACGTGTAGGCGTTGCGACGGCTGTTGTAGATCATGCCGTTGCGGTAGATGTCCACCTGCTTTTTGCCATGTTCCCAGGTCAGCGCGACGCGGGTGCGATGGTTGGTCAGCTGTTCGACGGTCGCCTTTTCCTTGTACGGATAGTTGGCGTCGACGAAGCTCGGGTACAGCGACACGCCCGTCGCCGCGGAGAAGCCCTTGACGGTCACGTACCACACGCCCGAAGCCGGTGCCGGGAAGAAGCAGGTCTCGTTGTTGCCGAACGAGAACGGACGGCAGTCGTACGAGGTGTTGGTCGGCGGTGTGCCGCGCTTGACGTAGATATCGGCATCGCCGGTACCGCCGTACATCGCGAACAGCAGGTTGGTCGCACCGTTCGGCACCGTGAGCTGGTACTTGATCTCGCCGTTGGCGCCGACAGTGATGCCGGTGACGGTGACACCATTGGTCAGCTCGGTGGCCGGCGGCGGCGGCGGCGGCGGCGGCGGATCGGACGGCAGCGGATCGGTGCCGTTCGCGACGCGGACCGCAGCGGTGGCATCGACGATGCCGGTGCCGCAGGGTTTGGCATAGCCGCAGCCGCTCGGGAAGCCGCCGTTGGCGTAGGCGGTGTTCTCGAGGATCTTCTTCACCTGCGCCGGCGTTTTCGGGGTGGCCGAAGCCGACTGGATCAGCGCGGCCACGCCGGCGACGTGCGGGGACGCCATCGAGGTGCCGGCGGACCAGGCGTAACCTTCCGTGCCCTGGGTGGTCAGACCGAGGTTGAGCGCCGACAGCACATTGTCAGCCGCCGGATTGACGCCGGTGCCGCCCGGAGCGGCCACGTCGACCACCGGGCCGAAGCTGGAATAGCTGGCGAGTGTGCCGGTCGGACCGACCGCGGAAACCGCGATCACGTTGTTGCAGCTCGCCGGCTGCTGGCTGGCGGCATCGCCGCCGGAATTGCCGGCAGCCACGACGATGGTCGTGCCGCGCGCGACGGCCGCATCGATCGCGGTCTGGAACGCGACGCTGCACGCGCCGCTGCCGCCGAGGCTCAGGTTCAGCACTTCGGCCGGATTGGCGTTGGCCGGCAGGCCGGCGACGGTGCCGCCGGAGCCCCAGGTGATCGCGTCGGCGATGTCGGACAGGAAGCCGCCGCACTTGCCCAGCGCGCGCAGCGGCAGGATCTTGGCGTTCGGCGCGACGCCGGCCACGCCTGCGCCGTTGTCGGTCAGCGCCGCGATGGTGCCGGCGACGTGGGTGCCGTGCCAGCTGCTGTCTGCGGGGGTGCCGAAGAAGTCGCACTCGCCGTCGTGCCAATCGCCCGGATCGTTCGGGTCTGCATCGCGACCATCGCCGTCGACGGCGGTATCCAGATCGGCAATGAAGTCGTAGCCCGGTACCAGCTGGCCCGCGAATTCACTGTGTGGGGTGATGCCGGTATCGATCACGCCGACCACTACGCCGGAACCGCGGGTGATGTCCCATGCCGGCTCGAGATTGATGCCGCCGGCGCCGTTCTTGTAATGCCACTGCTGGGCATACAGCGGATCGTTCGGCACGAACTTCGCCTTCAGGCGGATGTCGGGCTCGACCGCTAGCACGTTCGGATCCTGGAGCAGTTCGACCATCAGCTGCTTGCTTTGGGCTGCGTCGAGCTTGCGATCGGTGCGGATCACGTCGGCGCCGGTCGACAGGGTGCGCATGGGGTTGATGCCCATGCTGAGACGGCTCGAGGCGTCCGGCAGCTTGCCCAGCGTCGCCAGCTTGGCGGCGCGGCTATTGTCGCGGTAGGTAATGATGAAGCGGTCGTGCAGTTCTTCCTGTGCAGCTGCGCGCGTGGTGTCGATCTGGCTGCGGTCGACGAGCGGAACGCGGCCGCCCGACCAGGCCGCCGGCGCGACGATGGCGGCGGCGGCGAGCGCGAGGGCGCTCAGTTTGAGGACGTTGTTTTTCTTGGGTCGAATCATGTTGCATAGCTCCTTCATGCGTGTTGTCCGCGTTAGATGCGCGGACTGATGTTGAAACTGACCTTCTGGATTGCACCGACGGTGTTCTGACGGTGGGGGACGCCGTCCCCCGGCGGGCGCAACGGCCAACCGTGGGACAGAGATGTACCTCGCCGGCGAGTGCCGACGAAGCGTTCGATTGAGATCGGGGGCGGTGCACAGGCTGTTCGCATGTCCGCCATGAGGTGCTGCAGGGCCTTCGGGCCGCCTGTCGCGCGCGCTGCGGGTGTCCGCCAGCGGGATTTTCGAGTGAGAGCCGCGTGGGCTTCCGAACGACACTGGGACATCTATTCACGGCTCCTTCCTGCGCAAGTGGCCTGGACGCTCGACGTCGCCCACAAACGTGGACCGACATTGACCGCGGCGGCTCCCCCCTGGAGCCGCTCTGCAAAACTTCTGCAACCTGAACCGAGGCTAGCTTCACAGTTCGCACGTGGCAAGTGCCTCCGTTGATTGAAATTGAGGGGAGGGATTCGGCCTTTTCGTCCGTTCCTGGCGGCTGTTGAAAACAGCTTGCCAAGGCAGGAAAGGAGGGCTGCGATACCGGAATAAGCGCGTAAGCGATTGATTCGTCTCGGGCCGTCTGGACATGTCCTGGACTGGCGACTTTGAAAATGCCAAGGATTGCGTTTTCGACACACGGCACAGGTCCAGGGCGTGTCCCAGCCCTGACCGGGTCAGGGGCGGCTGATCGTAGGCGGCATGGCGGCGGCAAGCCCGGCGCCATCGGGCTGGCGCTTGCGATGGGCGCCGCAAGTCATTAAAATCCCGCCTCTTTCCGTCCGCTTGGACGGGCGCAAGCGCAACACGTTCCATCAAATAACTACAGAGGAATCCCGTTCATGTACGCAGTTCTGGTCACCGGCGGTAAGCAATACCGCGTGATGCAAGGCGAGACGCTCCGCGTCGAGCTGCTCGAAGCCGAAGCCGGCAGCGAGATTAAATTCGACAATGTCCTGATGCTGGGCGACGGCGAGGGCGTGACCCTCGGCGATGCGCTCAAGGGCGCCAGCGTCACCGCGACCGTCATCGGTCACGGTCGCGCCGACAAGATCCGCATCGTCAAATTCCGCCGCCGTAAGCACCATCGCAAGCAGATGGGCCATCGTCAGCACTACACCGAAATCCAGATCACCGGCATTGCCGGTGGCAACAAGTAAGGAGAAGCCGCCATGGCACATAAAAAGGGCGTAGGTTCCTCGCGCAACGGCCGCGACTCCAACCCGAAATACCTCGGCGTGAAGCTGTTCGGCGGTCAGGCCGTCGACGCCGGCAACATCATCGTCCGTCAGCGCGGCACCCAGTTCCATCCGGGTCCGGGCGTCGGCCTCGGCCGCGACCACACGCTGTTCGCGCTGGTCGACGGCAAGGTCGAGTTTTCGGTCAAGGGCCTGAAGAAGCGTCGTACGGTCAGCGTCGTCTGATCCGCTGAACGCATACGCGAGAGGCCCCGCTTCGGCGGGGCTTTTCGTTTATGGCGTGAGTGGTCGGCGATCAGCGGCAAAAACCAGAGTGGTCTATTCTGCGCGTCGCAGAATTCGTTCGCGGCACAAGCCGCTCCTACAGAAGTTGTTCATCCCATGAAACTCGTCGACGAAGCCGAAATCAACGTCACTGCCGGCAACGGCGGCAACGGCTGCGTCGGTTTCCGACGCGAAAAATTCATCCCGCTGGGCGGTCCTGACGGCGGCGACGGCGGCGACGGCGGCAGCGTCTGGGTCGAAGCCGACGAAAACCTCAATACCCTGGTCGATTTCCGTCACCAGCGTTCGTTCCGCGCCCAGCGCGGCGAGAACGGCATGGGCGCCCAGCGTTACGGCAAGGGCGGCGAAGATCTCACCATCACCGTGCCGATCGGCACCGTCATCATCAATGTCCAGACCGACGAGACCATCGGCGACCTGACCCGCCACGGCGAGCGCCTGCTGGTGGCGCGCGGCGGGAAGGGTGGTCTGGGCAACATGCACTTCAAGAGTTCGGTGAACCGCTCGCCGCGCAAGGCGCTGCCCGGCCTGCCGGGCGAAGAGCGCACGCTGAAATTCGAGCTGAAGCTGCTGGCCGATGTCGGCCTGCTCGGTTTCCCGAACGCAGGCAAGAGCACTTTCATCCGCGCAGTGTCGGCGGCGACGCCGAAAGTCGCGGATTACCCGTTCACCACGCTGTATCCGAACCTGGGCGTGGTCAGCGTCGAGCCGCACCGCAGTTTCGTGATCGCCGATATCCCGGGCCTGATCGAGGGCGCCGCCGACGGCGCCGGCCTCGGCAGCTTGTTCCTGCGCCATGTGCAGCGCACGCGGTTGCTGCTGCATCTGGTCGACATGGTGCCGATGGAAGGCGGGGTGGAAGCGACGCCCGCCGAGCAGGTCCGTGCGATCGAACATGAGCTGCGGAAGTACGATCCGGCGATGCTGGAAAAGCCGCGCTGGCTGGTCTTGAACAAGGCCGACCTGATGTTCGAGGACGAGGCGCGCGCGCTGGCCGAAGAGATCGTGGCCGAGCTGGGCTGGACCCAGCCGTGGTTCCTGGTGTCGGCGCTGTCGCGCGAAGGTACCTGGCCGATCATGCTGGAAATCCAGCATTTCTTCGATCGCCTGCGCGAAGACCAGTTGGAAGCCGATGCCGAAGCCGCTGCGGCGGTGGTCAACGCGACTGATGCGGGCTGAGCTGGTCCAGGTAGAGCGGCCTTCAGGCCGCTGGGCGATAACGCAGCGGCCTGAAGGCCGTTCTACGGTCGCGGTTTTGAGCAGCGACTTGACGACAACAAAAAACCCGGCCGAGGCCGGGTTTTTGGCTGCAGCCACATCGACGCGATCAGGCGGCCGCTTTGATGGCCTTGATGCGAGCGGTCAGGCGGCTCTTGTGGCGGGCAGCCTTGTTCTTGTGGATCAGGCCGCGCGCACTGAAGCGGTCGAGGATCGGCTGGGCGACTGCGAAAGCGGCTTCGGCGCCGGCGGCGTCGTTAGCGTCGAGCGCTTTCAACACTTTCTTGACGGCGGTGCGGAGCATGGAGCGCTGGGCGGTGTTGCGCGCATTGCGCACGACGGTCTGCTTGGCGCGCTTCTTGGCGGACTTGATGTTGGCCACGGTGGAATCCTGGGGTTATCGGTTGGGTCGGGAGGTTCGGAACCGAGTGGTTCCTTCACTGCCAAATCGCATCAAATGAGAAAGCAGCATGAATTTGAGAGGGCAGGCCGCCGCTATGCGGACAGCTAGACAGAAAATTATGGGGGATTCAGAGGGTTGGGTCAACCGGGCAGCACGAAGGACGGCGGCATGAGCGGTTCCGACCCCAAGCCGGCTCGCCGCAGCGGGCTGCTGCGCTCCACTTCCATCTTCAGCGCCATGACCCTGCTGTCGCGGATCGCCGGCTTCGCCCGCGATGCCCTGCAGTCGCGGATATTCGGCAGTTCGGCGGCGATGGACGCCTTCGTCATCGCCTATCGCATCCCGAACTACCTGCGGCGGATCTTCGCCGAGGGCTCGATGCAGATGGCTTTCGTGCCGGTGCTGAACGAGATCCGCGAGCGCGGCGACGACGCGGCACTCAAGGAATTCGTCGACCGCATGGCCGGCGCGCTGTTCTCCGTGGTGTTCGTGGTCTCGGGCATCGGCATGCTGGCGGCCCCGCTCATCGCCGGGCTGTTCGCGCCCGGTTCGGTCGACGAGCCGGAGAAATTCGGCCTGATCGTGGAGATGCTGCGGATCACCTTCCCGTATCTGTTGTTCATTTCGATGATGGCGCTGGTCGCCTCGGTGCTGAACAGTTTCGGCAAGTTCGCGCTGCCGGCGGTGACGCCGGTGCTGCACAACCTGGTGATGATCGCGGCGATGGTGTGGCTGGCGCCGCGCTTCGAGGAACCAGCCAAGGCGCTGGCCTGGGGCGTGCTGGCCGCGGGCATCCTGCAGTTGCTGGTGCTCTGGCCGGCGCTGGGGCGGCTGGGGATCCGGCCGACCTTCAAACCCGGGTTCGGCCATCCGGACGTGCGCCGGGTCGCCAAATTGATGGTGCCGACGCTGTTCTCGTCCTCGGTAGCCCAGCTCAACCTGTTGGTGGGCACGATGTTCGCCTCGGTACTGGTCACCGGCAGCCAGACCTGGCTGTATCTGTCCGACCGGCTGGTCGAATTCCCACTGGGGCTGTTCGGGGTGGCGATCGGCACGGTGATCCTGCCGCATCTGTCGCGCCGCCACGCCGCGGCGGATGCCGACGGCTACTCGACGGCGCTGGATTGGGGCCTGCGGCTGGCGCTGCTGGCCGGTGTGCCGGCGGCGCTGGGGCTCCTGCTGCTGGCCGAACCGCTGACCTCCGTGGTCTACCAGGGCGGCAAATTCACCGCCCACGACACCCGGATGGCGGCCATCAGCCTCAGCGCGATGAGCATCGGCATTCCCGCGTTCATGCTCAGCAAGGTGCTGTCGCCGGCGTTCTACGCCCGCCAGGACACCAAAACCCCGATGCGCGCGGCGATCTACACGGTCATCGCCAACGTGCTGATGACCATCGCGTTCACCCTGCCGCTGTGGCTGAACGATATCGACGGCGCCCACGGCGGAATTGCCTTGGCCACAGGTCTGGCCGGCATCTTCAACGCCTGGCTGCTGTGGCGCTACCTGCGCCGAGACGGCCTGTTGCGCCCGCAGCCGGGTTGGGGCAAGCACCTGCTGCGGATCGCGCTGGGCTGCGCGGCGATGGCGGCCGTGGTGCTGGCAATCTCGCAGTGGGTCGGCGACTGGACCGCGATCGCCAACCCGTGGCATCGCGTCGGCTGGCTGCTGGCGGTGGTGGCCGCAGGGGCGGGCACCTACGGCGTGGCCTTGATCGCGCTGGGATTGCGGCCGCGCGACCTGCGTCACTGATGCATCCGACATTGCGGCCAGAATCGGCCGCGCTCGCTATACTCCGGAATTCATTGAACTTTAGCTTGTCCGGGCGTCATGGCCGGACGGCCCGGACCCGAATGACTGAATTGTTCCGCGACCTCGACGGCAGGCCGCTGTGCCCGGACGGCAGCGTGGTCTGCATCGGCGCCTTCGATGGCCTGCACATTGGCCATCGGGCGCTGGTGGCCCGCGCGGTGGCGCGCGCCCGCGACCTGGGCGTGCCTGCGGTCGCGCTGAGTTTCGAGCCGCTGCCGCGCGAATTCTTCGCCGGCGGTTCGCCGCCGCCGCGGCTGCAGCTGCCGCGCATGAAGCTGCGCGGGTTCGCGGCGCTGGGCATCGATCGCGTCGGCCTGCTGCGCTTCAACGCCGCGCTGGCCAGCCTGTCGCCGGAAGATTTCGTGCAGCACCTGCTGGTCGCGCGGCTGCAGGCGCGCGAAGTCTGGGTAGGCCCGGATTTCCGCTTCGGTCGCGCCCGCGCCGGCAATCTCGCGCTGCTGCAGCGGATGGGCGTCGAGCTTGGTTTCGCGGCGGAAACCATCGCGCCAGTCGAACTGGGCGGCATCCCTGTTTCCAGTACCCGCATCCGCGCTGCGCTGCAGAGCGGCGATTTCGCCACCGCCACGCGCCTGCTCGGCCAGCCCTATGCCATCGCCGGACGAGTGGTGCGCGGCAAGCAACTGGGCCGCACGCTGGGCTATCCCACCGCCAATCTGCGCTTCGGCGGCAAGACCCCGGCGCTGCGCGGCATCTATGCCACCCGCGTGCACGGCGTCGCCGACGCGCCGTGGCCGTCGGTGTCCAGCTTCGGCACCCGTCCCACCGTGGACGGCAAGGAGCCGCTGCTGGAAGCGCATCTGTTCGACTTCGACGGCGATCTCTACGGCCGCCATATCGAAGTCGAATTCGTCGCCCGCCTGCGCGACGAGGAAAAATTCCCCGACCTGCCGACCCTGGTCGTGCAGATGGACCGCGATGCCGAACAGGCGCGCCGCCTGTTGGGGTCGCCGCAATCGATACAGACGACCGAACGAGCCCCCGCGTGAGCGACCAAGACAAGCCATTGGACAACCAGCGCTACAAATCCACCATCCATCTGCCCGCGACGGAGTTCCCGATGCGCGGCGACCTGCCCAAGCGCGAGCCGGACACCCTGGCGCGCTGGGAAGCCGATGGCCTGTACGCGCGCATCCGCGCGAAGGCCAAGGGCCGGCCGACGTTCGTGCTGCACGACGGCCCGCCGTACGCCAACGGCTCGATCCATCTCGGCCACGCGGTCAACAAGATCCTCAAGGACATCATCGTCAAGTCGAAGACGATGGCCGGCTTCGACGCGCCGTACGTGCCGGGCTGGGACTGCCACGGCCTGCCGATCGAACTGGCGGTCGAGAAGAAGCACGGCAAGGTCGGGGTGAAACTCGACGCAGCGCAGTTCCGTGCCAAGTGCCGCGAATTCGCCAACGAGCAGATCGACATCCAGCGTCGCGACTTCAAGCGCCTGGGCGTGCTCGGCGACTGGGAAAACCCGTACCGCACGCTGGATTTCAGCTTCGAAGCCAACGAAATGCGCGCGCTGGCGAAAGTGATCGAGAACGGTCACCTGCTGCGCGGCGTGAAGCCGGTGTACTGGTGCTTCGACTGCGGCTCGGCGCTGGCCGAGGCCGAGATCGAATACGAGAACAAACAGTCGCCTGCGGTCGACGTGGCCTACGCCGCGCGCGACCCGCATGCGCTGGCGGCGAAGTTCGGCGTCGGCATCGAAGACGACACCTCGGTCGCGGTGCCGATCTGGACCACCACGCCGTGGACGCTGCCGGCCTCGCTGGCGGTGTCGCTGGGCCCGGATCTTGAATACGCACTGGTCGAAGGCCCGGCGCGCAACGGCAAGCGTCAACTGCTGGTGCTGGCCGAAGCGCTGGTGGAGAAAGCGACCAAGCGTTACGGCATCGAAGAAGCGACGCTGCTCGGCCGCGCGCAGGGCGCCGCGCTGGAGGGCATCGTCCTCGCGCATCCCTTCTATTCCGAACGCGACATCCCGCTGATCCTCGGCGATCACGTGTCCGCCGAAGACGGCACCGGCGCGGTCCACACCGCGCCCGGTCATGGTCAGGAAGACTTCGCGGTCGGCCTGAAATACGGGCTGATCGAGCGCTATACCGCGGCGCAGCTGAACCCGGTCGACGGTCGCGGCGTGTATCTGCCGTCGACGCCGCCGCTCGGCGACATCGTGCTGGCCGGCCTGCACATCTGGAAAGCCAACGAGGTCATTGTCGAAGCCCTGCGCGGCATCGGCGCGCTGCTCGCGCATCACGACATCAATCACAGCTATCCGCACTGCTGGCGCCACCACAAGCCGGTGGCGTTCCGCGCCACGCCGCAGTGGTTCATCTCGATGACCCAGGCGAATCTGTGCGCCGACGCGCTGGACGCGATCAAGCAGGTCGAATGGTTCCCCGGCTGGGGCGAAGCGCGCATCGCCGGCATGATCGAAGGCCGCCCGGACTGGACGATCTCGCGCCAGCGCACCTGGGGCGTGCCGATCGCGCTGTTCGTGCATCGCGAGACTGGCGAGCCGCATCCCAATTCGCCGTCGCTGATGCGTCAGGTCGCCGAGCGCGTCGCGCGCGAAGGCGTGGATGCGTGGTACGCGCTGGACGCTGCAGAACTACTTGGCGAACTGGCGGGCGACTACGACAAGGTCACCGACATCCTCGACGTGTGGTTCGACTCCGGCGTCACCCACGACTGCGTACTCGCGCAGCGGCCGGAGGACGGTCTGCGCAAGCCGGCGGACCTGTATCTGGAGGGATCCGACCAGCACCGCGGCTGGTTCCAGAGCGCGCTGCTGACCGGCGTCGCGATCGACAAGGCCGCGCCGTACCGGCAGTGCCTCACCCATGGGTTCACAGTCGATCAACACGGCCGCAAGATGTCGAAGTCGCTCGGTAACGGTATCGATCCGCAGGACATCATGAAGACGCTCGGCGCCGACATCCTGCGCCTGTGGATCGCGTCCGCCGACTACACCAACGAGATGACGCTGTCGCAGGAGATCCTCAAGCGCAACGCCGACGTTTACCGCCGCCTGCGCAACACCGCACGTTTCCTGCTGGGCAACCTGCACGGCTTCGACCCGGCCGCGCATCTGTTGGCGCATGAGGACATGCTGGCGCTCGACCGCTGGATCGTGCATCGTGCCGACGCGCTGCAGCACCAGATCGCCAACGCCTACACGCGCTACGACTTCGCCGAGATCGTGCAGGCGCTGATCAATTTCTGCAGCGTCGATCTGGGTTCGCTGTATCTCGACGTGACCAAGGACCGTCTGTACACGATGCGCGAGGATTCGCGCGGCCGGCGCAGCGCGCAGAGCGCGATGTACCGCATCAGCGAAGCCTTCGTGCGCTGGATCGCGCCGATCCTCAGCTTCACCGCCGACGAGATGTGGCAGCACCTGCCGGGCGAGCGTGAGGAGAACGTGCTGTTCGCGACGTGGTACGAGGGTTTGGCGCCGTTGACCACGAATGCGCTGTTGGACGACGCGGCGTCGAAGGATGCGGCGGTGAAGGATGTCGTCCTTGATCGCGAACGCTTCGACCGCCTGCTCGCGCTGCGCGAACAGGTCGCGAAGACGCTGGAGCCGATGCGCGCCAGCGGCGAGATCGGTGCCGCGCTGGATGCCGAGATCACCCTTCATTGCGGCGCGGAAGAGTTCGCGTGGCTGTCGCCGATCGCCGATGAGCTGCGGTTCTACTTCATCAGCGGTGACGTGACGGTGGTGCAGGGCGGCGATGCGGTCTCCGCCATCGTCAGCGCCAAGCCGAAGTGCATCCGCTGCTGGCATCACCGCGAAGATGTCGGCGCCCATCCCGATCATCCCGAGATCTGCGGGCGCTGCGTAAGCAACGTCGACGGCCCGGGCGAAGAGCGCCATTGGTTTTGATTCCGTAGAGCGGCCTTCAGGCCGCTGATCCGCGCGGCGCAACATCCAGCGGGCTGAAGCCCGCTCTACAAGAGCAGAATGTCGGAATGACCCAAGCCCCCAAACCCAACGCCCTGATCTGGCTGCTGCTGTCCGCGGTGGTGATCGGCCTCGACCAGTGGTCCAAGCAGTGGGTGCTGACCAGCCTGCCCGAGTTCCAGCCGGTGCCCGTGATCGAGGGCTACTGGAACTGGTACCGCACCTACAACCCCGGCGCCGCGTTCAGCTTCCTCGCCGATGCCGGCGGCTGGCAGAAATACTTCTTCGCCGCGCTGGCGATCGGCATCAGCGGCCTGCTGGCCTACTGGCTCTCGCGCACCGCGCGTGGGCACTGGCGCGAGGCGCTGCCGTTCTCGCTGATCATCGGCGGGGCGCTGGGCAACCTGATCGACCGGCTGCTGCACGGCCACGTGATCGATTTCATCCAGTGGCACTGGAAAGAGGTCTACTACTACCCGTCGTTCAACATCGCCGATTCGGCCATCGTCGGCGGCGCTATCGCCCTGGTGGTGTTCGGGGTGTTCAGCGGCCGCGGCAAGAAGCCGGCGGAAGGGGGATAATCCCGGCATGGAAATCATCCTCGCCAACCCCCGCGGCTTCTGCGCCGGCGTCGACCGCGCCATCGAGATCGTCAAGCGCGCCATCGAGACTCTCGGCGCCCCCATCTACGTCCGCCACGAGGTGGTCCACAACCGCTTCGTGGTCGAAGACCTGCGCCAGCGCGGCGCGGTGTTCGTGGAGGAACTGGACGAAGTGCCGGACAACGCCACCGTCATCTTCAGCGCCCACGGCGTCTCGCAGGCGGTGCGCGCCGAAGCCACCCGCCGCGGTCTGAAGGTGTTCGACGCCACCTGTCCGCTGGTGACCAAGGTGCATCTGGAAGTGGCCCGCCACTGCCGCGCCGGCCGCGATGTGGTGCTGATCGGCCACGCCGGCCATCCCGAGGTCGAGGGCACCATGGGCCAGTGGCTCTCCGAAGCCGGCACCGGCCGCATCTATCTGGTCGAGGACATCGACGACGTGTCGCGGCTGGAGGTCGCCCAGCCCGCCAATCTGGCCTACACCACCCAGACCACGCTGTCGGTGGACGACACCCGCGGCATCATCCAAGCCCTGCGCGAGCGCTACCCGGAGATGCAGGGCCCGCGCAACGATGACATCTGCTACGCCACCCAGAACCGCCAGGACGCCGTGCGCGAGCTGTCCGAGCAGTGCGACCTGCTGCTGGTGGTGGGGTCGCCGAACAGCTCCAACTCCAACCGCCTGCGCGAACTGGCCGAGCGCGAAGGGGTGGAGGCCTACCTGATCGACGGCGCCGACGAGATCGACCCGCGCTGGGTCGAAGGCCGCCGCCACATCGGCGTCACCGCGGGCGCCTCGGCCCCGGACGTGCTGGTGCGCGGCGTGATCGCCCGCCTGCGCGAACTGGGCGCTGGCGAGCTGCGCGAACTGGACGGCAAGCCCGAGGACATGATCTTCGCGCTGCCCAAGGAACTGCGCCTGCAACTGGTCGATTGACGGATCGATTGACCGCCACCCCCGCGAAACCTAGAATTCACCTCCCGCCCCGGACCGATGGCCCGGGACGGAAGCTTCAAACGCCGGAATAGCTCAGTTGGTAGAGCGGCGCATTCGTAATGCGTAGGTCGTAGGTTCGATTCCTATTTCCGGCACCACGCCAAGCAGCACTGCGGTAACGACGATGATGAACGAGTCGTCACGAGGGGAAGCCTTGAAGCGCGGGCTTTTCGCTTTTCGCAGAAGCCAATAACAGAAAGCCCCGAAGTTCGGGGCTTTCTGTTTGGTGATTTCCAGGCGTTACACCATCCGAGGCCCCTTCGGTGCCGGATCCTCCATCCCCGACATCGACTGCGTTTGAGTCGGCGGTTTCAGACTCTGCTCAAGCGTTTGTTGCTGGTTGATCGCCGCGACGTTCTCGCTGCTGCGCACCAGACTCTGTCCAGCCAACTGGCTAACATCGCCCACGGCAGTCTTCGCCCACGGCGCTTCCAGATCTTTCGTGTCGGTGATGCCGACCCTGGTGCCGTCGGGCGTGAAACTGGCGTTGCCGATCGTGCCCAGACCTCGCGCACGCGCCTGCTCGGTCAGCCGGCCCGCGAGCTGTCGACTGACCTCGTCGGGCTCGCGGCCCAGTTGCGCATCGCGCTCGTTCACTGTGCGGAGCAACGTCGCATACATCGCGTGGTTTTCGTGGGATGGGTTGTCCAGCAGCACAGCGCCGTCTCTCTGAGGTGGTCCATTCTCGCCGTGTGGCTGATCAGGTTCGGCTCGCCCGGAAGCGCCGGGACGCTCAACGGGTCCGGGCATTCGTGGAGGTAGGGGATGCAATTGCGGTGCGGCGTCCTGGAGTGGTTCTCGGCGCAGCACTGGCTCGCGGACATTTTCGCCACCGCGTTCTCGAACCTGCGTATGGTCGGCGTGTTCGTTCCATTGCGGCTCTCGCCCAGTGCGTGCTGGGTCGGAGGGCGGACGCAGGCCAAATCGCGGGTCGCCTGGAGCAAGCGCTTCGGCAGGCCCGGCCTGCAATCCCTCAATGATTCGATTCCCGAGAAACCCTGGCTCGGGCTGCAGGATCACATTGCCGCCGATCTGTGCGCGCTGATTGATGTGCGTGGCCTGCTGCCATGTCGCCAGATCGATATCGCCGGTTTGCAGCAAGCCGTGATCCTGCTGGAACGCGATGACCGAGCCTTGGATTTCGGGGCGGTAGATGCCGTTGGGCTCAATCTGACCACCATCTGCAGCACGATAACGATCCGCCGCCAAGGCTGTTTGCACGTCGCGAACTCGGTCGCTGGACTCGCCGAGCCTCGCGACGCCATCGTCTACCGTCGGCCTGGGCAAAACACGATCTCGAAACTCCGCTTGCACCGGCAACCGGCCATCCGACAAATCACGAATATAGTCTTCGTATTGCTGGTAATAGCGTGTATCCATGTCGAGGTGCACATGGACGCCCCGTCCGGCCGGAAGGTTCAGTCCCAAGTTGTTTTGAGTGCCAAGTGCCTGTCCGTATTCGACATTATCTCCAGCATTGACCGTGATCCCGGACATATGTCGAACGCGAGCAATGACTTCGCCTCCTTGCTGATCCATGATCTCGACAAAACCGGCGTTCGGACTGACCGCATTGACGTATCCAGCGACGGGAGACGGAACATCGACTTGCCTGGCGGTTCTTCCTGCGACCGGCTCCGGGTTCTCAAGAATGAAATCTTTCGAGACCAACACTTGGTCTTGCCTCAAATTTCGATATCGATCCGATTCGGAGTCGATGATCTCCTGAAACTCTCCCCCGATGAACGCGTAAGACCGATTGCCGCCTCGATACCCGGGAAGCATGTCCTCGGCCTGAGCGACTCCTCCGTCGGGCATCCGGATGTTTCGGTTAGCACGCGGATGATGCGTAACGAGGTCGTCGAAAGAATCCGCTTGCTCGTTTCTTTCACCGTGACGATCGTAGACATACTGCTTGACATCATAGGTTCTTGGCGTTTCAGGCATAAATCACCCGTGTTTTTTTAAATCAAAGTCTACTTGCGCCATACAAATCCTTCCGCACGTGACCGCAGCGGAAATATGTTTGACCTACTGCTTCTGACGAAGACAATGCTGTTCCGCTCATCGAAAGCTCGAATCGCTCAGAGACTTCGGCTCCACGCTCGCCCTCTCCGGGTAGGGAATCCACAAATACATGTCCACTCAGAATCCAGACGCCCTCTCTTTCCTTGGAGGCTTTGCTGACGACAAAAAAATCTCCTTCGCCGTATTCCGAATAGCGATGAACGATTTGTCGAGAAATGACCATCGCGCCGATCAATGGGTCTTGTCCCGTTCGCTCGATCGTAGCCGCATCCGTTGTCCAATATTTCCGGCATGAGGCTCGACCTTCTGCATCATCAACATACCAGACCCCGCCAAGTGGATCGGGAACGGTCGTCGGATAATCAGACTTGGATGCTGGTTGTAATTGCTGTTCCGCACGAACCATTGTTGTTCTGCCCGTACAACCGGAAACAAGAAGTCCTATCAGAGCCAAAAAACCAGGGATCCAGGAAATAGACACGGGTCTATTGCTCATGCGCGCGCCCTCGGCGGTTTCGAGACTGATGCTTACGTCGGTTCTGATCGCGAGCCTCGGACTCTGTCATGTCACGTAGTCCTTCGATATCGATGGTCCGGTTGTCGGTCCGCGGGCGTCATGCCTTTGATCATGTGGTCTTCCCTGCTGAGGACTTTGAGCCAAGCATGCCCGA
Source organism: Chitinophaga pinensis (assembly GCA_943371935.1). Classification (GTDB taxonomy): domain Bacteria; phylum Pseudomonadota; class Gammaproteobacteria; order Xanthomonadales; family Xanthomonadaceae; genus Lysobacter_I. The sequence goes on from CALRWS020000036.1 coordinate 34,597, forward strand.
TGAAACAGTTTGTGACAATCACCTGCATGTTGTCGTGTCGGACCAGTCGGGAGACACGCGGTTCCGCATCCCGCTATGTTGCCATCAACATACGCTAAGGTACGAGCCTCTATTTCGACAAGGTTTCCCCGATGCGATCACGAGCCATGGATGTGCTCATTTTCCTCTCCGCACTCGCCGCCATCATCGGCGCCACGCTCGACGGCCCTTGGCTCTGGCTGCACTACATCGGCAAGCCGCTGACCACTCTGCTGATCCTGTGGCTTGCGCTGTCTGCACAGCCGGCGTTGGACGCGCGCTATCGACGCGCGGTGCTGGCCGGCCTCGTGCTGTCGCTCATCGGCGATGTCCTCCTGATGCTGCCCGGCGATCACTTCGTGCCGGGGCTTGTCGCATTCCTCCTGGCGCATCTCTGCTACATCGTCGCGTTCGCACCCGGGTCGAGCGGGAAGGCGAGGGCGGTGGGGTTCCTGATGGTCGCGGTGGTTGCGGGCGGGAACCTCGCCGGGCTGCTGCCGCGTGTCGATGAGGCGCTGAAGATTCCGGTGCTGGCCTATGTCGCGGTGCTGGCGACGATGGCGGCGTTCGCGCTGGCGCGCATGTGGACGCCGGCGATCGCGCAGACGCTGCCGCGCAGCGCGCGGCTGGCGGCGATCGGCGCGGTGCTGTTCATGGTCAGCGACAGTCTGCTGGCGTGGGATCGTTTCGCTGGCGGCGTGCCGGCGCGCGCGCTGCTGGTGCTGGGGACGTATTACGCCGCGCAGTGGTGCATCGCGCGTTCGGTGCAGCGGGACTGAGTCATGCCGACCGCGGAACAGATCATGATGATCGCCATCCCCACGTTTTTCGTGTTGATGGCGGTGGAACTGGTGGCGTCGCGGCTGATGCGCCGCAGGGTGTATCGGCTCAACGACGCGATCAACAGCATCGGCCTGGGCACGTTCTCGCAGATCGTCGGCGTGTTCACCAAACTGCTCACCATCGGCGTATACGCCTGGGTGGTCGAGCACGTGGCGCTGTTCGCGCTGCCCGCCGACAGCGTCTGGGTGTGGATCAGCGGCCTGCTGCTGTACGACTTCTGCTACTACTGGCTGCATCGCTGCGGGCACGAAGTCGGCGTGCTGTGGGCCGCGCATGCGGTGCATCACCAGAGCGAGCGCTACAACCTCGCCACCGCGCTGCGCCAGACCAGCAGCGGTGCGCTGCTCGGCTGGGTGTTCTACCTGCCGATGGCGGTGCTGGGTTATCCGGTGGAAGTGTTCGCGGTGGTGGCGGTGATCGACTTGATCTACCAGTACTGGATCCACACCGAGCTGGTGCCGAAGCTGGGCTGGTTCGATCGCGTGTTCGCATCGCCGTCCAACCATCGCGTGCATCACGCGGTCAACGACCGGTATCTCGACAAAAACTACGGCGGCCTGCTGATGCTGTGGGACCGTTTGTTCGGCACGTTCATTGAGGAGGATCCGGCGGAGCCTCCGGTCTTCGGCACCCGCGCGCCGCTGCGCAGCTGGAACCCGCTGTGGGCGAACGTGGAGGTGTACTGGGCGCTGGCCAACGACGCCCGACATGCGCGGCGCTGGCGCGACAAGCTGCGGGTGTGGGTCGCGCGGCCCGGGTGGCGGCCCGCGGATGTGTCGGAACGTTTTCCGAAACCGGCGTTCGACATCGCCCGGGCCGAATACGACCCGCCGCTGTCGTCGCTGATGCGGATCTACTGTCTGCTGCACTTCCTGCTGCTGTTGGCGCTGGGCGTGGACTTCCTCGCGTCTGCGTCGACGTTGAATGCTGTGGCGACGGCGATGTATGCCGGCTTCCTGTTGTCCGGGCTGATATCGCTGGGTTTGCTGCTGGAAGGGCGCGCATGGGCATTGGCAATCGAAGTGCCGCGGCTGCTGTGGCTTGCGGTCTGGCCGATGCTGACCGCGCGCTGGCCCGGGCACCTGTGGTTCGCGATGAGTCTGCGCGAAACCTTCATGGCGGTGGGCCTGCTCAGCCTGCCGGCGGTGATCTGGGCGTGGTGGGGCACGGCGACGCTGCAGGCCCGCGCGGCGCATTGAACGCGCGGGCGTCTCGCCGCCTGCGACCGAGGGCGGCTACAGTACGCGCTCGCACCGCACGAGCATCCCGATGAGCAAAGCCTCCCCCAAAGCCCGCACCGCTTTCGTCTGCGGCGAATGCGGCGCCGAGTCCAACAAATGGCAGGGGCAGTGCGGCGAATGCGGGGCGTGGAATTCGCTCACCCAGATCGTGCTGGAATCCGCGGCGTCGGCGGCATCGCCGGCTGCGCGGCGCAGCAGTTGGGCCGGCAAGGTCGATCCGCCCAAGGTCACGCCGCTGAAGGATGTGTTGCATCACGAGGACGCGCGCACCAGCACCGGCATCAGTGAGTTCGACCGCGTGCTCGGCGGCGGTCTGGTCGAAGGCGCGGTGATCCTGATCGGCGGCGATCCGGGCATCGGCAAATCCACGCTGCTGCTGCAGGCGCTGGCGAGCATGGCCGGGCGGCTGCCGGCGCTGTACGTCACCGGCGAGGAATCGCTGGCGCAGGTGGCGGGCCGCGCGTCGCGGCTGGGGCTGCCGCTGGATGGCCTGAGCGCGCTGGCCGAAACCGGCGTCGAGCGCATCCTCGAACAGGCCTCGCAGATGCGGCCGAAGCTGCTGGTCGCCGACTCGGTGCAGACGCTGTGGACCGAATCGTTGACCGCGGCGCCGGGCTCCGTCAGCCAGGTGCGCGAGAGCGCCGCGCGCCTCGTCCGCTATGCGAAGGAAACCGGCACCGCGATCTTCCTCGTTGGTCACGTCACAAAAGAGGGCGGCATCGCCGGCCCGCGCGTGCTCGAACACATGGTCGACGCGGTGCTGTATTTCGAAGGCGACAGCGGCAGCCGGTTCCGGGTGCTGCGCGCGTTCAAGAACCGCTTCGGCGCGGTCAACGAGCTGGGCGTGTTCGCGATGAGCGACAAGGGCCTGCGCGAAGTGCCGAATCCCTCGGCGATCTTCCTGTCCGGCGGCAGCACGCCGCAGCCGGGCAGCTGCGTGATGGTCACCCGCGAAGGCACGCGCCCGCTGCTGGTGGAAGTGCAGGCGCTGGTGGACTCATCGCCGCTGTCGAACCCTCGCCGTGTCGCGGTGGGCCTGGAACAGAACCGGCTTGCGATGCTGCTGGCGGTGCTGCACCGCCATGGCGGGATCGTGGTCGGCGATCAGGACGTGTTCGTGAACGTGGTCGGCGGCATCCGCGTGCAGGAAACCGCCGCCGATCTGCCGGTGTTGCTGGCGGTGCTGTCATCGCTGCGCGACCGGCCGCTGGCCGAGAAGACCATCGCGTTCGGCGAGATTGGTCTTTCCGGCGAGATCCGACCGGTGCCCAACGGCGAGGAGCGGCTGAAGGAAGCCGCGACCCACGGTTTCAAGCGCGCGATCGTGCCCAGGGCCAACGCGCCCAAGGCCGGCGCGTACAAGGGCATGGAAGTGATCGCGGTCGAGCGCCTCGCCGATGCGCTGGAAGCCGCCGCCGAGTAAGGCGACGGCCTAATGCGGTTGCGGTTCGGTCAATGCCCGCCGGCGGCAGGCCCCATCTTGGCCGCGAACGGCGGTTTCGCGATCCACACGAACGCGATCACCACCAGGAAGATGATGCCGAGCATGTGGAAGATCTCGTTGAACCCGATCTGCGCTGCCTGATTGGTGATCATGCGTTCGAGCGTTGCGGCGCCGGTCTGGAGATCGCCGCCGCCGATCCGGGTTACCGCCGCCACTGCCGAAGGATCGTAGGCCGACACTTTTTCGGTCAGATGGGCGTGATGCACCGCCCCGCGTTCGCTCCAGGCGTAAGTGGTGATCGATGCGGCGAAACTGCCGCCGAGCGTGCGCATGAACGTGGCGAGGCCCGAGCCCGCGGCGATCTCGTGCGGCTCGAGATCCGACAGCAGGATGCTCAGCACCGGCATGAAGAACAGCGCGACGCCCAGTCCCTGCAGCAGTTGGATCGTTGCGATGGACTGGAAGTCCACGCCGAGATTGAAATACGAACGCGCGAAGCTGGTCATTGCCATCGCCACGAACGCGAGGCTGGCGATCAGCCGCAGATCGAAACGATGCGCGTATTTGCCCACGAACGGCGTGAGCAGCACCGGCAGGATGCCGATCGGCGCGGTGGCGAAGCCCGCCCAGATCGCGGTATAGCCCAGATTGCGCTGCAGCCACAGCGGCACCAGGATGCCGACGCTGAAGAACGCCGCGTAGGCGATCACCATCGCCGCGGTGCCGGCGCTGAAATTGCGGTGCCGGAACAGGCGCAGGTCGACGATCGGATCCTTGTCGGTGAGTTCCCAGATCACGAACACGGTCAGCGCGATGGCGGCGGTGATCGCCAGCACCACGATTGTGGTCGAGTGGAACCAGTCCTCGTCGTTGCCCAGGTCCAGCAGGATCTGCAGCGCGCCCACGCCCAGCACCAGCGTCGCCAGACCGATGTAGTCCATCTTCGGCATTTCCAGGCGTTCCGGGCGGCCCTTGAGCTGCCGGCCGACCACGATGCTGGCGAAGATGCCGATCGGCACGTTGATGAAGAAGATCCATTCCCAGCTGTAGTTGTCGGTGATCCAGCCGCCGAGGATCGGCCCGGCGATGGGCGCGACCACGGTCACCATCGCCAGCAGCGCGATGGCCTGCCCGCGCTTGGCCGGCGGATAGATCGACAGCAGCAGCGCCTGGGTGACCGGATACATCGGACCGGCGACGAATCCCTGCAGCGCGCGCGCGGCGACCAGCAGGCCCATGCTGTGGGCGATGCCGCACAGGAACGACGCGAATACGAAGGCCAGCGTCGACCACATGAACAGCTTGCGTTCGCCGAACCGGCGCGCGAGCCAGCCGGTCAGCGGCAGCGCGATGGCGTTGCTCACCGCGAACGAGGTGATGACCCAGGTCGCCTGATTGGCGCTGCCGCCGAGGTTGCCGGAGATGGTCGGCAGCGACACGTTGGCGATGGTGGTGTCGAGTACCTGCATGAACGACGCCAGCGCCAGGCCGACGGTGGTCAGCGCCAGATTGGGCGGGCGGAAGCCGGCGGCGGCCGGGGCGGGCTGTGCTGTGGGCGCGCCGGGTGCCGCGTCGCTGGAAGAAATGGCGCTCATGGGAAATCCGGGTCTGTCGCGATCAGCCGCGGCCGCGCGGGCGGTTTTCGCGGATCACGCGTTCGATCAGCGCGTCGGCATCGCCCAGCTGTTTGGCGTAGGCGGTCGTGCTGAGCACCGGTTCCGTCGGCGACACGTTCGGCAGCATCCGGCCGTCCTGTTCGCTCAGCGAGACGTCGACCGACATGCTCATGCCCAGGCGCAGCGGATGTTCGACGATCTGTTTCGGGTCGAGTTCGATCCGCACCGGCACGCGCTGCACGATCTTGATCCAGTTGCCGCTGGCGTTCTGCGCCGGCAGCAGCGCGAACGCGCTGCCGGTGCCCAGGCCGATGCTGGTCAGCTTGCCGGTGTAGCGCACGTCGTCGCCGTACAGGTCGGAGGTGAGTTCGACCGGCTGGCCGAGGCGCATCTTCGCGAGCTGGGTTTCCTTGAAGTTCGCGTCCACCCACACCTGTTCCAGCGGCACCACGGTCATCAGCGTGGCGCCGGGCTGCACGCGCTGGCCGAGCTGCACGCTGCGCTTGGCGACGTAGCCGGAAATCGGCGAGACGATCGCGCCGCGCTGCAGATTGAGATACGCCTGGCGCAGCTGCGCGGCCGCGGCCTGCACCTGCGGCTGGCGCGCGAGCGTGGTGTCGTCCACCAGCGCGCGGTTGCGCGACAGCTGGCCGCGCGCGGAGCCGAGCGTGGCTTCCGCGGCGTCGAGCTGCGCGCGTGCATGCGCGAGTTCCTCCGCCGACACCGCACCGCTGGCGACCAGTCCGGCGCGACGCGCGACGTCGGCGCGCGCCTGGCGCACTGCGACTTCGCGTGCGGCGAGATCGGCCTGCCCGGCGTCGACCGCGTTGAACAGGCCGCGCACCTGGCGCACGGTGGAGGCGAGATTCGCTTCGGCCTGTTCGTAGGCGACCTTGGCGTCGTTCGGGTCCAGTTGAACGAGCACCTGACCGGCGCTCACCTTCATGCCGTCGTCGGCGCCGATGCTGACCACGGTGCCCGCGGTCTGCGGACTGATCGTGACGATATTGCCCTGCACGTAGGCATCGTCGGTGTCTTCGTGCCAGCGGCCGACCATGGAGTGATAGGCGAGGAACGTGCTGCCGGCGACGATCAGGATCCCGGCCAGCGCCAGCAGCGCGCGGCGGCGCTTGCCGTTCTTCGGCGCTGGAAGCGGGCTGGAAGCGGGGTTGGAGGCTGGACCGGGATTTTCGGTTGTCATGGCGCGACCGTGGAGAAAGCGGCAGGAGAGGAGGGCGCGGTGCCGCCGCCGAGGGCGACGGCGAGATTGACCGCGACGTTGCGGCGCTGCGCGCGGAGCGCGGCGAGTTGTGTATCGAGCTGCAACAGCGGGCGCTGGGCGCCGAGCACATCGAGCTGCGTGCCGAGACCGGCGCGATAGCGGCTGTCGGCCAGCGTCAGCGCTTTGCGCGTCGCATCGCGGGCCTGGGTCGCCGATGCGATCTGCGCATCGAGCGTACGCGCCGCCTGCAGCGCGTCGGCCACTTCGCGTACCGCGCCGATCACGCTCTGGTCGTACTGCGCGACCGCCAGGTCGTAATCGGCGTCGCTCGACGCGAGCTGCTGGCGCAGGCGTTCGCCGCGGAAGAACGGCAGCGAGACGGCCGGGCCGGCGGTGGCGAGCAGCGAATCGCGGGTGAACAGATCCGACAGCTTGCCGGAGGCGATGCCGACCATCGCGGTCAGATTGATGCTGGGATAGAACTCGGCCTTCGCGGCGTCGATGCCGCGCGAGGCGGCTTCCACCCGCCAGCGCGCGGCGACCACGTCGGGACGATGGCCGAGCAGCTCGCTCGGCAGCGCCGAGGGCAGCGCGGGCGCATCGGTGGCGAGCAGTTTTGGCGCGTCCAGCGTCAGGCCACGGTCCGGGCCCTGACCAAGCAATGCCGCCAGCGCATTGCGCAAAGCGTCGATCTGCTGCTGCGCGGCCTGACCCTGTTGGCTGGCCGATGCCAGCGCGCTTTCCGCCTGACGCACCTGCAGATCGTTATCCAGCCCGGCGCGCACGCGCTGGCGCGAAAGGCCGAGCAGACGATCGGCGCGGGTGGATTCTTCGCCAGCGACGGTCTTCGCCTCGTGCGCCTGCGCCAGCGCGACGTAGGCGTGGACGATGTTCGCCGCCAGCGTCAGCCGTGCGTGCTGCGCGTCGACTTCGGCCGCGCGCAGCGTGCCGAGCGCGGATTCCCAGTGCGCGCGTTTGCCGCCCCACAGGTCGGGGGCGTATTGCACGTTGAGCGTCGCCAATGTCACGCCTTTGTATTCGCCGCCGATCGGCGACGGCAGCAGGCCTTCGGGCAGATACGCCCCGGAATAGCGGGCCGAAGCGCCGAGAGCAGGCTTCCGCGCCTCATCGGCAAGTCCGGCCAGCGCGCGCGCCTTGCGTGCGCGGGCGTCGGCGGCGTCGAGCGCGGGTGTTCCGGACAGGGCTTCGGCGATCAGCGCGTCGAGCTGTGGGTCGCCCCAACGCGTCCACCAGTCCTGCTGCGGCCACGCGGCCGGCGACAGCGCGCCGACGAAACTCTGCGCGGTGGCCAGCGTATCGGGGTCGCGCGGCGTCGAGGCCGGCGCCAGGCCGTGGGTGCTGGCGCAGCCCGACGCGAGCGCAGCAGCGAGCAAAAGTATCGTGAACCGACGCATTCAAACGTCCTCGCGGTTGAGGTTGTCGCGCACCTGCGCGAGCTGGCGCAGCAATCGCTGCTGTTCTTCCTCCGACATGCCTTCCAGCGCGCGGGCCCGCACGCGCAGGCCGCAGCGGTGGATATCGGCCCACATCAGCCGGCCGCTGTCGGTGAGGGTCACGCGCAGCGCGCGGCGGTCTTCGGGATCCGCGATCCGCTGGGTGAAGCCCTTTTCCTCCAGCCGATCCAGCAGGCGGGTGATGGCGCCGGGGTTGAGCTCGGTGGCGCGCGCCAGTTCGGTGGCGCTGGCTTCGCCTTCCGACAGCCGCTTCAGCGCGATGTACTGGCTGAAGGTCAATTCGTGGCCGGCGAGCGAGAGTTCATGCGCCATCCGCGCCCACATCGCGTCGCGGACCTGCTTGAACAGCAGGCCCAACTGCGAGCCGGACGCGTTGCCGGGATGGGGCTGGTCGGGGCCATCGGCAGGGGGCGGGGAGTTTTCGATCGAATCGTTCATGGCGGGCATTTTCTTTCTGTGTGCAATAGTTGTCAATGCAAATATATCCTGCGCAAGTTATACGTTGATCACATTTCGATGCCCGGGCGCCGGGCAGGGCGCCGGCGGAGGCCCTGAAAGCTCGTTTATGCTCTCCCGTCGCCACCCGGGATCGGATCGATGCAACGACTCTTCTCTTTCCTGCGTTCGCTGTTCGGCGGCGCGCGATCCGCTCCGGGCATGACCCGCGCCGAATTCACCGAGGAAGTCGCCCGTCGCGTCCGGATCGCGGCGCCCGGGGTCGATGTCCAGGTCGCCGGCGAGCTGGAGCTCGGCATCAATGCCACCGCCGACGGCGGCAGCCGGGCGTTCCTCGACAACGCTTATCAGATGTATCTCGGCGAATCGGAGCGCAACCGCCACGATCTGATCGACCGCTTCGTGCGCTCGTTCGCGGAGGCGACGAAAGGGCTGGAACGCAGCCGCGACGCGATCATCCCGATCGTCAAGGATCGCGGCTGGCTGGAAGAAATCCGCGAATCGATGCGGCGGATGGGCAACGAGAAGGTGCAGGACAACCTCTACGAAGACCTCAACGACGATCTGGTGGTGGTCTACGCCATCGATACGCCCAGCAATATCGCCTACCTCAATCCGGACGAGCTGGCAGGCCTGGGCGTGCAGCGCGAAGACCTGCGCGCGCTCGCGGTGCGCAATCTGCGCGGCCTGCTCCCTGGGATCGAAGTGCATCGGGGCGAGCTGGTGAACATGGTCACCGCCGACGGCAATTACGAAGCCTCGCTGCTGCTGTTCGCCGATCTGTGGGAACGCGAGCGCGACAGACTGCGCGGCGAACCGGTCGCGGCCGTACCCGCGCGCGACCTGCTGCTGTTCGTCGATTCCGCCAATGCCGATGCCATCTCCCAGCTGAGGCAACTGGCCGCGAAGATGCGCGCCGAAGCGAGCTACGCGCTGACCGACCGGCTGTTCGTGCTGCGCGAAGGGCAGTGGCAGCCGTTTTGATGACTCGCGGGAAACATGTAGGAGGGCCTTCAGGCCCGATCTTTTCCGAACGATCGCCGCGATCCTGGTAGAGCTCAGGCCTGAAGGCCCTCCTACGGGGAATGCGAACGCTTCCGGGCCGAATCGATAAAATCGCCCCATGCACGAAATCGAACCTCCACCGGACGACGACAAGCCCGCCGCGACCGCCGAACCCGGCAAGCGCCGCCGCCCGGAACTCACCCCGGCCCAGCGTGCGCTCGGGCTGCTGGTCCGTCGCGAACATTCGCGCAAGGAATTGACCCGCAAACTGACCGCGCGCGGCATTGAAGCCGAAGACGCGCAGGCCGCGGTCGAGCGGATGACCGCCGAAGGCTGGCAGGACGACGCCCGTTTCGCCGAACTGCTGGTCCGCAGCCGGGCCAACAACGGTTACGGCCCGCTGCGGATCCGCGCCGAACTGGGCATGCACGGCCTGGACCGCGACACCGTCGTCGCTGCGATGGAGGCCTACGACGGCGACTGGACCGAAAACGCCCGCGATCTGGCCCGACGCCGGTTTCCCGGCCGGCTGGACGACCGCGCGATCCAGCGCAAGGCCGCCGATTTCCTGCTGCGCCGCGGCTTCAGCGGCGATCAGGTCCGCGCGGCGGTGCGGCTCGATGACGACGAAGCCTGATCGCTCTGTAGGAGCGGCGGAAGCCGCGATGAACTGCGGGCTTTCAACAGCCGAATGGCTGGTCAAGTCTTTCGGGGGGCCATCGCGGCTTCCGCCGCTCCCACAGGAGGAAATCGCCGCTTGAAGCCACTTCCAGCGCCCCACCGCCTGTTAATCTAGCCAGTCCCGGGTTGTTCGCTCGATCCCGCGCCGGCAGAGTGCCGCGCCTGCGGTGCGCGAACTGCGCCCGTCACACTGCCGACGCCATGACGACCACAGCCACGCCATCCACATCGAAGATCCGCCAGGACTTCCTCGAATTCTTCCGCTCGAAGGGCCACACCGTGGTGCCGTCGAGCCCGCTGGTGCCGGGCAACGACCCGACCCTGCTGTTCACCAACGCCGGCATGGTCCAGTTCAAGGACGTGTTCCTGGGCGCCGAGAAGCGCAGCTACACCCGCGCCGTGTCCAGCCAGCGCTGCGTGCGCGCCGGTGGCAAGCACAACGATCTCGACCAGGTCGGCTACACCGCGCGGCACCACACGTTCTTCGAAATGCTGGGCAATTTCAGCTTCGGCGACTACTTCAAGCGCGACGCCATCGCCTATGCCTGGGAACTGCTGACCGGCGTGTGGGGGCTGCCGAAAGACAAGCTGCTGGTCACGATCTATCACACCGACGACGAAGCCTTCGACATCTGGCACAAGGAGATCGGGCTGCCGGCCGAGCGCATCATCCGCATCGACGACAACAAGGGCGCGCCGTACGCGTCGGACAACTTCTGGCAGATGGCCGACACCGGCCCCTGCGGCCCCTGCACCGAGATCTTCTACGACCACGGCGCGCATATCGCCGGCGGTCCGCCGGGTTCGCCCGATGAGGACGGCGATCGTTACATCGAAATCTGGAACAATGTGTTCATGCAGTTCGACCGTCAGCCCGACGGCACGCTGCTGCCGCTGCCGGCGCCGTGCGTGGACACCGGCATGGGCCTGGAGCGCCTCGCCGCAGTGCTGCAGCACGTGCACAGCAACTACGAGATCGACCTGTTCCAGCATCTGATCAAGGCTGCGGCCGCGATCACGAATACGACCGATCTCGAACACAAATCGCTGCGCGTGATCGCCGATCACACCCGCGCCTGCAGCTTCCTGATCGTCGACGGCGTGCTGCCCAGCAACGAAGGCCGCGGCTATGTGCTGCGACGGATCATCCGTCGCGCCATCCGTCATCTCTGGAAGCTCGGCGCGCTGAGCGCCGAGGGCAATTTCTGGCGCATGCTGCAGCCGCTGATCGATGTGATGGGCGATGCCTATCCGGAACTCATCGAAAAACGTGCGCTGATCGAACGCGCGCTCAAGGCCGAGGAAGCCGCGTTCGCGCAGACGCTCGACGCCGGCATGATGCGCCTCGAAGGCTATCTTTCGCAGGGCAACGGTGCGATCGACGGCGAGCAGTTGTTCCTCCTCCACGACACCTATGGTTGCCCGCCGGATCTGATCCTCGACATCCTGCGCGAGAAGGGCCTGCCGGAACTGCCGGTGGCAGTGACCGCAGACTACGACCGTTTGATGGAAGAGCAGCGCGAGCAGTCCCGCAAGGGCGGCAAATTCGGCGGCGGCGTTGCACTCCCGGCCGACCTGATCGCCCAGCTGTCGCCGACCGAATTCCTCGGCTACGACGGTCTCATGGCCGGCGGTCTGGAAGTCGTCGCGATCCTCAAGGACGGCAAACCGGTCAACGGCATCGAGGCCGGAGATCAGGCCATCGTCCTGCTCGACAAGAGCGCGTTCTATGCCGAATCCGGCGGTCAGGTCGGCGACACCGGTCAGTTGGCGGGCAAGGACGTGCTGTTCGAGGTGTCCGACACCCAGAAGCTGGCCGGCCAGTTCTTCGGCCACGTCGGCAGGTTGATGGCCGGCACGCTGAAGCGCGGCGACCATGTGATGGGTCAGGTCGACCAGGATCGCCGCCGCGCGGTGGTGCTCAACCACAGCGCCACCCACCTGCTGCACGCAGCGCTTCGCGGCGTGCTCGGCACCCACGTGACCCAGAAGGGATCGCTGGTCGCCCCGGATCGCCTGCGCTTCGATTTCGCGCATTTCCAGGCGCTGACCGCGGCCGAGCTGGCCGAGATCGAGCGCCGGGTCAACGCCGAGATCCGCGCCAACCACGAGGCCGAAATTCGTCACATGGGCATGCAGGAAGCGCTGGATTTCGGCGCGATGGCGCTGTTCGGCGAGAAATACGGCGAAAACGTCCGCGTTTTGCGCATGGGCGAGACGTCCACCGAACTGTGTGGCGGCACCCACGTCGGCCGCACCGGCGACATCGGCGTATTCAAGATCGTCTCCGAGGGCGGCATCCAGGCCGGTGTGCGCCGGATCGAGGCCGTAACCGGGCAGGGTGCGCTGGACTACATCGTCGGCGAAGAACGCCGTCTGGACGAGGCCGCCGAGCTGCTGGGCGGCAATCCCACCGAGATCGGCGATAAGTTGCGGGCGCTGCTGGATCGCCAGAAGAAGCTGGAACGCGAGCTGGAGGGCCTGAAAGCCAAGGCCGCGAACGCCGCGGTGGCGGATCTGGCGGCCTCGGCGGCGGACGTGGGCGGGATCCGGGTGCTGGCCGCCCGGGTCGAAGGTCTCGACGTCAAGGCCCTCCGCGACGCTGTCGACGGACTGAAACAGCAATTTCGCGATGCTGTGATAGTGCTGGCGGGGGCTTCGGGTGGTAAAGTGGCGCTCATTGCGGGCGTGAGCGGCGCAGCTCTCGGGCGAGTCAAGGCTGGAGAACTGCTGGGGCACGTGGCCAGTCAGATCGGGGGCAAAGGCGGTGGCCGCCCCGACATGGCGCAAGGGGGCGGAGACGACGTCCCTCAACTAGGCATGGCTTTGGACGGCGTTCGGGATTGGGTAGAAAGGCGACTGCGACCTGAAGCATGACTTCAGGCGCTTTCCGTATTTCCGCCGATCCGGTTATTCTTACTCACTTGCGTTCGCGACTACGTTACATCCCCGCTTGATTCGGTCGCGAAGCCAACGACAGGGTACCGATGAGGGGACATCGGCCAATGGAGACATGCAATGCTTATTTTGACTCGCCGGGTTGGCGAAACTCTGATGATCGGCGACGAAGTCACCGTGACTGTGCTCGGAGTGAAAGGCAACCAGGTGCGTATCGGCATTACGGCCCCGAAAGACGTGGCCGTGCATCGCGAAGAGATTTATCAGCGCATCCAGCGCGGTGAAACCGGTCGCGGCCCGAATTCGGGTTTGCCGCAGGACGATTGAGCCGGTATCCTTTCATCACGCGCACAACGCGTCGACGGAGAGTTGCCCGAGAGGCCGAAGGGGCTCCCCTGCTAAGGGAGTATGGGGTCAAAAGCTCCATCGAGGGTTCGAATCCCTCACTCTCCGCCATTTGCTGCCCATCATTCCATCGCGCACGATTCGATCGCGCGACAGAGTGATCCGCAGCGTGGCGTAACGTCGACAGCAACGGATTCGATGCATCGAATCCAGCGCAAGGATTGACCAAGTCGATCAGGATTGGCACAATTCCGCTTCTGCAACACCGCTGCACAAGATGTCACGCAACATGCGCCCGTAGCTCAGTTGGATAGAGCACCAGGCTACGAACTTGGGGGTCGGGAGTTCGAATCTCTCCGGGCGCACCATATACCTAAAAAACCGGCACTCGTTGCCGGTTTTTTTATTGGTTGTGCAAAGCCGGCAACCAGTGCCGGCTTTTCATTGGTCGCGCAAACGCTGCGTTCGTTGCGGGTTTTCATGCCCGCACTACGGCGCACTCCAGCTCATGGGCGAATCGCGATCTTCACGGGATTGCGCGATTTGCGGACGTTTCACAACGCCGCGATCTTCAAGACAGATACGTTTCGAGCCGCGCGCGTGCAGCCACGCCGCGCGGCGATGCGGGATACGAACGATTCCAGCATCGCTGCGACAGAAAGCCTTCGCCCGTGTCGCGACTCAATCGAGGAACTGAAGCCTCGCCAGCTCCGCGTACAGCCCACCTTCCGCCAGCAGTGCCTCATGCGTGCCTTCGGCCACGATCCGTCCGCGGTCCATGACCACGATGCGGTCGGCCTTGAGGATGGTTGCGAGACGATGCGCGATGACCAGCGTGGTACGGCCGCGCATCAGGTTTTCCAGCGCGTGCTGCACCGCGCGCTCGCTCTGCGCGTCGAGCGCGGAGGTGGCTTCGTCCAGCAGCAGGATCGGTGCGTCCTTGAGCAGCGCACGCGCGATGGCGATGCGCTGCTGCTGGCCACCGGAGAGACGCACGCCGCGCTCGCCGAGTTCCTCGTCGTAGCCTTTCGGCAGTTCGGTCAGGAATTCATGCGCTTCGGCGGAGCGCGCCGCGGCTTCGACTTCGGCATCGGTGGCTTCCAGCCGGCCGTAGCGGATGTTCTCGCGCGCGCTGGTCGCGAACAGCGTCGGCTGCTGCGGCACCAGGGCGATGCGTTCGCGCAGTTCGACCGGATCGCATTCGCGCAGATCGACGCCGTCGACCGCGATCTTCCCGCCCTGCGGGTCGTGGAAGCGCAGCAGCAGCGAAAACACCGTGCTCTTGCCGGCGCCGGACGGCCCGACCAGGGCCACGGTCTCGCCCGGCTGCACGCGCAGTCGGAAATCCTCCAGCGCCGGCAGATCAGGACGCATCGGATAGTGGAAGCTCACCGCGTCCAGCGCGATCTCGCCGCGCAGCGGCTGCGGCAGTCGCGTCGGGTGCGCGGGCGCGACTATCCCGGCGGTTTCCTGCATCAGCTCGCCGATCCGGCTCATGCCGCCGGCCGCGCGCTGCAGTTCGTTCCAGGTTTCGGTCAGCGCCGCGACCGAGCCGCCGGCGAAGATCGCGTACAGCACGAACTGGATGAGGGTGCCGGCGGTCATCCTGCCTGCGAGCACATCGTGCGCGCCCGACCACAGCACCAGGGTGATCGCGCCGAAGAACAGCACGATGACGGTCGCGGTCATCATCGACTGCGCGCCGATCCGCTTCAGCGCGGTACGCACCGCGACCTGGACCGCATGGTCGAAACGGCCGCGTTCGTAGGACTCGCGCGCATGCGCCTGCACGGTGCGAACCGCGCCGAGCGTCTCGGTGGCGAGGGTGTTGGCGTCGGCGATACGGTCCTGGCTGTTGCGCGAGATATTCTGCAGATAGCGCGCGCCGATCATCACCGGCAGCACCGCCAGCGGAATGCCGACCAGCGCCCATGCCGCGAGCCGCGGACTGGTCGCGAACAGCATCACCAGCGCGCCGACCACGGTAATGCTGCTACGCAGCGCCACCGACATGCTGCTGCCGACGACGTTGCGCACCAGTTCGACGTCGGCGGTGAGCCGCGAGACCAGTTCGCCGCTGCGGTTGCGGTCGTGGAAACCGAGGTCGAGCCCGATCAGGTGGGCATAGAGTTTTTCGCGCAGATCGGCAACCACGCGTTCGCCCAGCAGCGAGACGAAGAAGAAGCGCGCCGCGGTGCCCAGCGCCAGCACGAGCGCGACGGCGAACATCAGCAGGAAGGCGCGATCGATGTCGCTGCCGCTGCTGCTGCGGAAGCCATCGTCGATCATGACTTTGATCGCGAGCGGCAGGCTGAGCGATGCGGCCGACGAGATCGCCAGCGCCAGCAGCCAGGCGACGAGCAGCCCCCGATGCGTGCGGACGAATGGCCAGAGTGTGCGCAGGCTGCCGATGGGGGCTTTGGGCGGGTTCGGATCTGGGGAGCTCATGCTGCGGCCGGTAGGAAAGGGAGGTGATCGGACCATCACACCTTGCCGGCAACGCCTTGGAAGACGTTACGTTCAGCCAAGCGCTGCGAACCGCACCCGGTCACGGGTGGCGTCGCGCAGGCGGGTTTTCAAGTCGTCGACGCGATCCGCGGGCAGGCGCACGCGCAAGGTAACGCCGTCGGCGTCGAAGGATTCGGCGGATTTGCTCGCGCCCACCGCGTTGAGCGCCGCGTGGGCATCGCCGAGGTGCGCGAACGGGCAGGCGAATTCCAGTTCGGCGTAGGCGATCAGCGGGCGCTTGTCGGCGCGGCGCAGGCATTCGGCCGCAGCGCCGCCGTACGCGCGCACCAGGCCGCCGGCGCCGAGTTTGATGCCGCCGTACCAGCGGGTGACCACCACCAGCACCTGGTCGCAACCCTGGCCGTCGATGGCGGCGAGGATCGGGCGGCCGGCGGTGCCCGCGGGTTCGCCATCGTCGCTGGAGCGGTACTGATCGCCGACCCGCCACGCCCAGCAGTTATGCGTCGCGGCGGGGTCGCTGAGCGCTGCCAGCGCGGCCTGCGCCGCGTCGGCGGAATCGACAGCGAGCGCCTGGGCCAGGAAGCGGCTGTGTTTGACTTCGATGACGTGTGCCGCGGGCGCGGTGAGGGTATCCAGCGGCGCCGCCATGGTGAGGGGCGCCGCTGTCAGGGCGCGGGCGGCGGCAGCGTCGCCGCCAGCTTGCGCAGGTCTTCCGGCAGCTCGATGTCGGGATAACGGCGGCGGAACTCCTGTAGCCCACTGCGCGCGGTATCGGTGTCGCCTTTCGCGATCTGGGCGCGGATGCGCTGCAGCCAGGCCTGACGGAATTCGGGCGAATCCGCCGACACCGGCGGGCGGTCGTCGTAGCCGTCGCTCTTGCGGGCCTTGTCTTGGAATTTGCGTTCTTTGAGATCGCTTTCGACATCGCTTTCGACATTGCCGATCAGGCCGCGCGCGCGCTCGCCCGAGGCAGGCGGCGACGCCGGCGCGCTTGCCGCCGTACGGCTTGGGCTTGCTGCGGCAGGCGGCGAAGACTTGGCCGCCTGCGCGGCCTGCTCCCGGCGTTCGTTGAGCGGCGTGCGGGTGTATTCGGCGGCACCGGTCGCGCGTTCGCGCTGGATGCGCGATCCGGTGACGGTGACCTCGTCCAGGCTGTCGTTCGCAGCCGGACTGCCGCCGATGGCTGCGGCGGCAGGTGCCGGCGGCGCTGGCGGAGGCGGTGCTTCGGCCATGATGCTCTGGGGCGCAGCCGCATCGGCAACGAATTCCAGTTCCTGCGGCGCGGGCGCTGCTTTTGCGGCCGGTGACTGCGGCGCATCGGTGCGGCGCGCGAGCGCGTCCGTTTCTTCCATTGGCGGTGGCGGAGGCGGCGGGGTCCGCTGCAGCGGCGGTTCCAGCAGCACCGCTTCGGTCGCCTCGTCGTGGAATACTGCGGCGGGCGCGCTGGCGGCTTCGGAATGGGTGTCGCCGTCGATCTGCAGACGCCAACCGATGCCGGCGGCCAGCACGACCGTGGCGGCCAGGCCGAGACCCACCGGCCAGCGCGGCGCGGGTTTGCGCGGACGCAGCGGCGCGACCTTCGGATCGACGGGTATCGGCTCGGCTTGCGGTTCGGCCGGTGTTGCGGCGGCGGGCATTGCAGTGTCGGACACCGCAGCGCGCGCCGCGGCCAGGATCATCGCATCGAGCGCAGCCGCGGGTTCGCGCGGACCGCCCAGGCGCGCAAGGCGCTGGGCAAGGTCGCGTTCTTCCGCGTTGAAGGGTTCGCTCGGGCGGCTCATTGATTCAGTCTCTGGCGGAGTTTATCCATCGCGTAACGCAGACGGGATTTCACCGTTTCCCGGCCGACGCCGGTCATTTCGCCGATTTCCTCCAGGCTCAGTTCCTGCTCCAGCCGCAGCAGGACCACCTCGCGCTGTTCGTCCGGCAATTCGTCCAGCGCCATCTGCAGCCGGCGGCGTTCCTCGAATTCCGACAACTGCCGTTCCGGCGTGTCGTGGTCGGGCATGCGTTCGGTGCGTTCGTCGGCGTCGGCGGGCGCCGGTGGGCGGTGCTGCAGCGAGCGCCAGTGATCGGTGAGGCGGTTGTGCGCGATCCGGTACAGCCAGGTGGAGAACGCCGCGTCGGGTTTCCAGTTGTGGCGGGCGGTGATCACCCGCTGCCACACGTCCTGGAAGAATTCGTCGGCCAGCGCGCCGTTGCCGTGCAGTTGCCGGGCCAGGAAGCGGTAGAGCTTGCCGCGATGGCGCTGGTAGAGGCGCTCGAACGCAGCTACATCGCCCGCCGCATAGGCGAGCATGAGGCTTTCGTCGCTGACCTCTGCCACATCATTCATGTGCATCAGGTTAAGGCTTGCGGCACGCTGCGTGAAGCCTGTCGCGTTTTGCAGCTTGGAAAAGCATTGCCCTGTAGAGCCTGTCTCAGCGGGACAGTGCATCGATTGGCGAAGCGCGAGGGTCATGGCGGCGGGACCGCTCCGGG
>CALRWS020000037.1:0-51103 GCA_943371935.1 Chitinophaga pinensis
AAACCCGGGGCTCTCGGCGATGACCATGAAAAGCCCCGGGTTTCGCTGCGCTCTACCCGGGCTCCGTTATCGACGCGCGAGACGTGCATGGACCTGAAAAGCGGTTACCCCTATTGGGCGGTGAAGAACGGGCTGATGTACGCCTTCCCGCAGCTGGAAGCCGATCTCGCCTGCGACGTGGTCGTGGTCGGCGGCGGCATCACCGGCGCCCTGATCGCGCATGAATTGACGACGCACGGGCATTCGGTCGCCGTGGTCGAACAGCGCGACATCGGCTGGGGCAGCACGGCCGCCAGCACCGCGCTGCTGCAGTATGAAATCGACACGCACATGGTCGATCTCGCCAAAGAGTACGGCGAAGACCAGGCGGCGCTGGCGTATCTGGCCTGCGCCGAAGCGATCCCGATGCTGCAGGCGCTGGCAAAAAAGGTCGGCGATGTCGATTTCGCGCGGATGCAGAGCCTGTACTACGCCAGCCGCCGCCGGGACGTGGGCGCGATGCGCGATGAATTCGACATGCGCGGGCGGCATGGCTTCGAGATGGAATGGCTGGAACCCGCGGCCCTGTACGAACGTTTCGGCATCGCGGCGCCCGCGGCGATCCTGAGCAAGCTGGCGGCGAGGATCGATCCTTACCGCATGGCGTATCGGCTGCTGGCCGACGTGGCCAAACGCGGCGGCGGCGTCTACGACCGCACCTGCATCGAAGCGTTGCACGCCACGTCCAGGCGCGTGCAGTTGCGCACCACGTCCGGGTTCTCGATCCGCGCCGGCCATGTCGTGTTCGCGGCCGGCTACGCCAACCAGCGCTGGCTGCGCAAACGGGTGGCGAAGAACCGCAGCAGCTATGCCTTCATCACCGATCCCATCGCGTCGGAAGCGCTCGGCCCGTTGGCCGACACGATGCTATGGGAATCGGCGCGGCCGTATCTGTATCTGCGCAGCACCGGCGATGGCCGGCTGCTGGTGGGCGGCGAGGACGATGCCATCGATGTGCCCGCACGCCGCGACGCCCGCGTCGACAAGAAGGCGCGGACGCTGGTGAAGCAAGTGCGGAAACTCTTCCCCGAACTGCCGCTGCAGCCCGCCTTCTCGTGGGCGGGCACCTTCGCGGAGACCGAAGATGGCCTGCCGTTCTTCGGCCCGCACCCGCAGCACGGCCCGCGCGTGCAGTTCGCGATGGCCTACGGCGGCAACGGCATCACCTATTCGATGATCGGCGCCGGGCTGCTGCGTGCCTTGATCGAACGAAAGAAACATCCGCTGGCGAAGCTGTTTTCGTTCGAGCGGGTGGACTGAAACCGGGCCATGCCGGCCGTGCGCCGGGCATCGAACGCCGTGTCGATGCACCGATCCATGCTGCAGCGCAGCAGCAACCGTATTCATTCCGGTCCGCAAACCCACCGGCTATGCTGCCCCACCACCCGGTGAGGATCGCCCATGCTGCGGATGCAACAACGCCTGTCGCTGCCGTTCCTGATGCTGCTCAGTCTGCCGTCGACGGCGATGGGCTTCGCGCTGGCGGTGCAGATCTCGGCGCTGAGCTGGCTGATGTCGACGAAATACGGGTTGAAACTGGACGAGATCGGCATCGTCTGGGCCGCGGGTCCGCTGGCGGGCATCATCGGCCAGGTCATCATCGGGATCATCAGCGACAACGTCTGGTACTGGGGCGGGCGGCGCAGGCCGTTCATCCTGGTCGGCGGCGTGCTGACCGCGCTGATGCTGCTGGCCTTGCCGTCGATCGGCGCGATCGACAAGGCGCTCGGCTTCGACGCGATCCTCGGCGTGGCGGTCGCGGTCGCGCTGGCGCTGGACTTGTCGATCAACCTCGGCTTCAACCCCACCCGTTCGCTGATCACCGATGTCACCCCGGAAGGCGCGAAGCGCACCGCCGGCTACACCTGGATGCAGACGGTCTCCGGCACGTTCGGCGTGCTGGCGTACGCCATCGGCGCGATCTGGGGAAATATCGTTCTGATCTATTTCGGCGCCGGTCTGGCGCTGGTGTTCTCGATCGTGCCCGCTCTGCTGGTCGAGGAGCCGCGGGTGCTGGCGCATGCCGAAACCGGGACGCCCACTGAAAAACTGCGGATCGGCGCGCTGCTGTTGCTGATGCGCCCGCTGTGGACGTTCGCGGCTTACGCGATGATCGCGATGGGTCTGAAGATCGCCGGCGTGAAGACCCACAGCCTGTGGCTGGAAGTGGTGTTCGGCGCGTTGGCGCTGGCGCTGATCGTGCACGCACTGACTGAACGGCAGACGCCGGACGGGCGCGAGGACATCGCCGGTTTCCGCAAGGTGCTGGCGGCGCATGCGATCAGCTGGTTCGGTATGCAGACGCTGTTCGTGTTCATGATCGGCTTCGTCCAGCAGCGGTTCCCGCAGCTGGACGACAAAGCCACCGGACAGCTGATGTCCTTCAGTTTCCTGTCGCTGAATGCGGTCGCCGCGGTACTGCCGGCGCTGCTGCTCAATCCGCTGGCGCAGCGCTTCCGCGAAGTGCGCGTGCATGCGGTCAGCCTGGTGCTGATGGCGCTGGGGTTCGGCTACGTCTATGCGTTCGCCGACAGCGCGGCATCGCTGTACCTCGGGATGGCGATCATCGGCGTGGGCTGGGGCGCGATCGTCAGCCTGCCGTTCGCGATCTTCTCGCAGAGCGTCTCGCCGGCGCGCATCGGTCTGTACATGGGCGTGTTCAATCTCAGCGTGGTGCTGCCGCAGCTGGCGGTGAGCCTGGGCGTGGGCCATCTGTTGTCGCAGTTGGAGGACAAGGGGCTGGTGTTCGCGATCGGCGGCGTCTGCATGCTGCTGTCTGCGTTCGCATGGCTGGCGGTGCGCCAGGGCGCGCGCCGCGGGCCGGATGCGGTGGGATCCGCCGCGCATTGACGCGCCCGCGGGGGCGATGAGCGGCGACGGGGCGGGTGGTCCCGGTGCGGGATGGTCCCCGAGGTTCTACACTGCGTCACAGCATTCGACGGACAGCCCCATGCGCCCACGCAAGACCAAGGCCACTTCTGTCGACATCGCCCATCGTGCGGGGGTGTCGCAGGCCACCGTTTCGCGCGTGCTGCGCGGCAGCCCGCTGGTCAACGCCGATACCCGCAAGCGGGTGCTGGATGCGGTGCAGGAGCTGAATTACAAGGTCGACCGTCGCGCGTCGAGCCTGCGCACCCAGCGCGCCGGCACGCTGGCGCTGCTGCTGTTCGAGGACCCGACCGAAGACGGCTCGCAGATCAACCCGTTCTTCCTGTCGATGCTGGGCTCGATTACCCGCGCCTGCGCCCGGCATAACCACGATCTGCTGGTGTCGTTCCAGCAGCTGTCGGACGACTGGCACGCCGACTACGAGGACAGCATGAAGGCCGACGGCCTGATCCTGCTGGGCTATGGCGACTACGTCGACTACCGCCCGAAACTCGAACGTCTGGTCGAACAGGGCACCCATTTCGTGCGCTGGGGCGCGGTACTGCCGGACCAGCCGGGCGTGTCGATCGGCTGCGACAATTTCGCCGGTGGACGACTGGTCGGCGAGCATCTGCTCGGCCTCGGCCGCAAGCGCATCGCTTTCCTCGGCGATGCCTCCAGTCATTACCCGGAATTCCACGCGCGCTACCGCGGCTGCGAGATCGTGCAGCGCGAAGCCGGCATCCCGGCCGAATCCGCGCTGCAGGTCGACGCCTTGAGTTCGGAAGAGGAAGGCTACGAAGCGGCGAAGGCGCTGCTCGGTCGCGGCGTGTTGTTCGACGCGGTGTTCGCGGCCAGCGATCTGATCGCGATCGGCGCGCTGCGCGCACTGCTGGAACACGGCCTGCGCGTGCCGGAGGATATCGCGGTGGTCGGCTTCGACGATATCGCGATGTCGCGTTTCTGCAACCCGCCGCTGACGACGGTGTATCAGGACACCGCCAGTGCGGGCGAACTGCTGGTCGAGACCCTGCTCAAGCGCGTGCATGAGCAGCCGGCGGAAAGCAAAATGCTGCCGGCGACGCTGGTGGTGCGGCGGTCGAGCGGGGCCGCGGGCTAAGTATCCCTTGTGTTGCAGCTGGCTGTGTAGTCGCTGGCTGTCGTGTCATCTTCCTGGGTAGCGCGATGTACCTGTCGAAGTCGACTTTACCTGGGGATGCCACCGATGCGGCCGTGTGACGCCCCGTCGGGCACGCCGTCGACAGCGAAAAACCGCCACCGGAGACCCGATGCGGCCATGATCCCGCAGGGCTGCGTTCGATCCGTTGTCGGCAACCGGCGGGAAATGGCCGCGAACGGCGCCGCCGAACACACATCAACCCGCCGAAACGCTATGCGATGAGACGCTCCAACCACGGCCAAGCCGAGCCAAACCGACGCTTGCGGCGCCTCCGGCTGCGGTGCAGACTGCCGGAAAGGGCGTTTGAATTTCCTGCACTCCCCCAGACACCGGAAACGTCACCATGGCAACACAGCCCCTATTCCCGACCGATCAGGCTTGGGACGACTTCATTACCAACGAGTTGTCGATCGGCAACAACTCGTTGAATGGCACCGAGTGGCGATTGGCCAAGCTGATTTCAAGCCCGGAGTTCAACGACGACCAGAGGCGCGAGATCGTCACGCGACTCCTGACCGACGACCAGATGCCGGGCCTCGCCGCTTTCGTGCTCGCGGATGATCCGGGGTCTGCTGCACCTGCCTTGATGGAACCCGGGCAGTCGCTCGGCCAAGGCTCGCGTGGTCAGCAGGTGATCGAGGATCAGACTGTGATTGCGGGCGTCGTCAATGCCGCGTTTCGCAGCGGTGAGATCAAGGTCGAACACCTGACAGCGCTCGCTGCGAATTTCGAGGCAGGCGATGAGCGCGTCGCGAGTCTCCTCGGCCGCGACCATGGCGGGCCTGGTGGCGCCGGTGAGGCGTATGCGCTGGCGTTGCTCGACAAGTACCCGCCGGAGACGGCACACGACGACCCCGCCGCCGCGCTGGACGCGCAAGGCATGGCGTATTCGATGCTCGCCAATGACCCTGCGCTGCGCGAGAAGCACTTCAACAGCGACTCGCCAGCGAGGGATCCACGTCTGGCCTTCGAGACGCTGGTCGCGTACAACGACAGCCACCCCTACAACCCCGACGATTCGGTCCTGCGCAGCGGCCAAGCAGCCGACGGGCTCACTGCGGCAACGACCCTCTATCAGCATCACACCGACCTACTGCTGGATCAATACAGCAGTCAGGACGGCAAAGCACCGGAAAATCCAGAAATGCTCGCCAATTTCTGGAGCCAAGCCTCGATCAGCGCCGACGCGCGCGGTCTCGAGATCCCAGTGCCGCCACCCGGGCAGGGTATGCATCCTCTGCATACCGCCATCAGCGACGCCACACAGGATTACACCGCGGCGATCATTCAGGGCACGGAGGAGAGCAAAGGCCTTGCGACACTCGAAGATACACCGGAAGGCATTTTGGCCCAGCGATATGCGCTGCAGACGCTGGGATCCCTGCAGGCTGCGGCTCGCGTCGCTACCGACATCTCCCTGACGCGATATCAGGACGAGCTTGCGGCGGGTGCTGCGACGCAAGGTGAATTTGGCAACTACGGGGCTGCCATCCTCGGCGAATTGGGCGGAAAGATCCCGGTGGTTGGACCCCTTGCCGACGATGCGGGACGGGCCTTGGGTGAGGGCGTTGGCGCACTGGTCTCCGGTGAGAAGCCCGCCGCTCCCGATGTGTCCTCGGGCCACGTGCAAGGGCTTGAGAACGACATCGTGGATGCCCAGAGTGCTCGCCCGGGCAACGGCCTGGGCGTATCGGAGGACATGCCGCGAACGTATCGACATTGGGCCGATGAGTACGCCGAAGACATCGTCGATGCGATAACGATCAGGGACCTCAAGCCGCTGGATCGGGTGTACTCCTCGCCGCAAAGCACCGGAGAACAGCAGTCCTCGCTGGCAATGCCTGGTGCCGGAACCGTGGACGTCGCGTCACTGAGCAGCACGGGCCATCCGGATTTCGCGCGCTATGCGGCGTCCCTGCAAGGCTGCGAGGCGTGCAAGCTGCCACTCGACCAGACGGAACTCGCCAACGTGGCTTCGACGGTGGCCTTGCGCAGCCGCGAGGCCGGCCTGCCAAGCGTCGACCACATCGTGGCCACGGCCAGTGGTGATCGGGTCTTCGCCGTGGCAGGAAAGCTCGACGATCCAGCCCACCTGCGCATGAGTGTTCCCGTCGACGAAGCGCGAGGACGTTCCGTCGAAACGAATTCCCGCGAATGGGCCGAGCTGCAGCGCACGACTACCGCCGAAATGACGCAGGACACCGAATTGGCCCAACGCCACGCCCCGCGGATGGCATGAGCGGTTCGGGAACTACGCGCCGTTGAGGAATCGGTCGAGCCAGCTCATCGCATTGCTTCGCGCGATCGGTCCGTATGCGTCATGACTCCCCTACACGGCCGGAACGGCGCCAGACTTTCCCGCAGGCCTTCGCCACTTCCTTCGGCCCCGTCCCCCCATGACCAGATACTGCTTTCGTGTGATTGGCAAACATGAAGAGATTGTCCTGCGTGTTCATCAACCGGACTCGCCGCCGGAGGGCGGGGTCTCCGACAACGGCAACAGGTAAAGGATTGCCTACATTTCTGCAATCCGCCGCTGACCACCGTGTATCTAGGACATCGCAAGCACGACTTCAGTGCGCCGCTTGGACCACGCCATCGTGCGCGGCCTTCGGCTCCCGCACCAGCACCAGACACAGCGCGCCGACGATCAGGCTGCCTCCGCTGATCATCAGCGCATAGATCGACTGATTGTCGAAGAGGGTCTTCAGCGTCAGCCCCAGCAGCGTGGCGGCCACGATCTGCGGAATCACGATGAACATGTTGAAGATGCCCATGTACAGGCCCATCTTTTTCTCTTCGACGCAGGACGCCAGCAGCGCATAAGGCATCGACAGGATGCTGGCCCACGACACGCCGACCAGCGCGAACGAGAGGATCAGATACTGCGGCGACGGCACGTAGGCCATCGACAGGAAGCCGGCGCCGCCCAGCAGCAGCGACACGAAGTGCACGAGCCTGCGGTTGAGCACGAAGCGCGAGGCGTAGAAACTCAGCAGCAGCGCCACGGCCATCGACGACAGGCCGTAATAACCCATGTACGAGCCGACCAGATCCGCCGCGTTCTGATACGCGGTATTCGCAGTCTGGAACGCCTGGGCCTGCGCCGCAATCGCGGTGTCGAACGCGGCGGGATCGGGCGCCGGGGCCTTGAACACGTGCTCGGTCAATGCCGGCGTGGCCATGCTCCACATGCTGAAGAACGACAGCCAGCTGAAGAATTGCACCACGCCGATGGCCAGCATCTGCCGCGGCATGTGCAGGATGTTGTGGAAGATTTCGGCGATGAAATTGCCGGAGGATTTTTTCTCTTCGGCGAAGCGCGCCAGGTCTTCGGGCGGATATTCCCTGGTGGTGAACACGGTCACCAGAATGCTGACGAGAAACACGAACGCACCGACCGCGAATGCCACTTTCACCGACAGCGGCACCACGCCCGGCCCGGCCTCGTTGGACACGCCCAGCTGATTGACGAACCACGGCAGATTGCTCGCCACCCAGGTGCCGATGCCGATGATGAGCGTCTGCAGCACGAAGCCGTAGGAGCGCTGCTGTTCCGGCAGCTTGTCGGCCACCAGCGCGCGGAAGGGCTCCATGCTGATGTTGATCGAAGCATCCAGCACCCACAGCAGACCCACCGCCATCCACAGCGCCGACGAGTGCGGCATGAAGATCAGTGCGATCGAAGCGAGAATCGCGCCGATCAGGAAGTAGGGCCGGCGCCGCCCGAGGATGGGGTGCCAGGTACGGTCGCTGAAGTAGCCGATGATCGGCTGCACCAGCAGCCCGGTCAGCGGCGCGGCGATCCACAGCAGCGGCAGCGCGTCTTTTTCGGCGCCCAGGGTCTGGAAGATGCGCGACATGAAGCCGCCCTGCAGCGCGAAGCCGAACTGGATGCCCAGAAAGCCGAACGACATGTTCCAGATCTGCCAGAACGACAGCTCCGGCTTCCGGTGCGTGGTGGGTGTGTGCGTCATGCCTGCGGTCATTGCGTCGGTTCCCGGTGATGCCTGCGCGCGTCGTTGCTGACGCGTCGTGCGCGGCTACGATGCCCGTGCGCATCGCCCGCGGCACGTTGCAGTGCAGCATCGACGGATGCAAACGTATTCAAGCGGAAATGCGCCGCAACGCATGCGCGTCGACGGCGGTGGCGTGGCATCGTCGCGCTCCCGACACCACGCGCGGACACGTCATCGACATGCAACAACACGGTGTCGACGCATCGATCCGTCGAGGCTCACATGGTCTTCGCGGCGCAGTGTTTGGCGATGAAGGCTTCGTGGGTGGGCATCGCGTCGGTGCATTTGGCGATCACGCCGCGGATGTTGGCCATGAACTCGGCGATCTTCTCTTCCGGATAGACATCGACAAGCGCGTGATACGAGCGCGGCGCCATGCGCTGGCCGTGCATCACCTGCATCCAGCTGGGTTCGGCGAACAGTTCGCTGCCGTCGCGGAAGATGCGGCCGTTGCTCTTGAACAGATCCATCTTGCGCTGCAGCGACTCGGGCACCTCCATCGTCCGCACATGGTCCCAGAACGCGGTGTCGTCGCGCTCGGTGGCGTGGTAGTGCAGGATGATGAAATCGCGGATCTTGTCGAACTCGAAATCGGAGTGGGCGTTGAACTCGTCGATATCGGTCTCGTCGAACCCGGCGTGCGGGAAGAACGCGGTCAACCGCGCGATGCTGGACTGGATCAGATGGATGCTGGTCGATTCCAGCGGCTCCATGAACCCGCTGGCCAGGCCGATCGCAACGACATTCTTGTTCCAGAATTTCCTGCGTTTGCCGGTGACGAAGCGCAGCGGCCGCGGCTCGGCCAGGGCCTCGCCTTCGAGATTGGCCAGCAGCGCTGCGGTGGCTGCGTCCTCGCTGATGTGCTTGCTGCTGAACACGTAACCGTTGCCGACCCGGTGCTGCAGCGGGATGCGCCACTGCCAGCCGGCCTCTCGCGCGGTGGATCGCGTGTACGGCGTAAGTGCGGTCGTACGCTCGCACGGCACCGCCACCGCGCGGTCGCAGGGCAGCCAGTGGGTCCAGTCGATGTAGCCGGTCCTGAGCGTCTGTTCGATCAGCAGGCCGCGGAATCCGGAGCAGTCGACGAACAGCTGCCCGGGAACACGCTCGCCGCTGTCGAGCGTGATCGCGGCGACGAAGCCGTTCTCGGGATGCTGCTCCACCCCGACCACCTTGCCCTCGGTGCGGACCACGCCGCGCGCTTCGGCGTAGCGGCGCAGGAAGCGCGCGTACAGCCCGGCGTCGAAGTGGTAGGCATAGCCGATATCGGCCAGCGGCGAATTCGGACGGTCGCTGATCGCGCGCATGAACTTGTTGTGGCGCGCGGCGTGGGTGTTGATCGAGTAGTCGTCCAGCGGCGCGGCCTTGCCGGCCTGGTGCATCTTCAGCCAGTACTGGTAGAACGGCACCAGACCGAGATCCTGGCCGATCTTGCCGAAGCCGTGGATGTAACGGTCGCCGCGCCGGCCCCAGTCCACGAATTCGATGCCGAGCTTGAACGAGCCCATGGTTTCGCGCATGAACTGGTTCTCGTCCAGATCCAGCGCCTGGTTGTAGAGTTTGATCATCGGGATCGTGGCTTCGCCCACGCCGACGGTGCCAATCTCCTCGGATTCCACCAGCCGGATCGAATAGGATCGGTTCAGCACTTTCGACAGCGCCGCGGCGGTCATCCAGCCGGCGGTGCCGCCGCCCACGATCACGATTTCTGACACACGTCCAGCGTCGACAGGTACAGCGTTCATGCATCCGAGTCTCTTTGATATGCGCCACAAGTATGCGACGGCCGCAGGCGCGGGTCATCCCGCAGCGCAGCGACGAACAGCGCGAGGCGCGGCTGCATACGTATTCATCGCGATGTTTGCGACGTTGGCATCCCCGGTCGTTCATGCGTACGCCCCGCATGCCGCCTGCGATGCCATCGACACCGCGACGGTGCTGCATCCGGCGGCCGAGCCCGCGCGCGATGCGCGCGCCTATTGGCTGGACCGCCGCCTGATCCAGTGGCCGGGTGTCCATCTCGCGCCGAAGCAACGGTTCCTGTTATACGCCTCAGCCAATGCGCAGTTGCACGTGCCTGTCGGAGGGCGCGTGCAGGGCAGCGACCGTGCGATCGTGCTTCAGCCTGCCGGTGACTACAGGCAAGTCGCGCGTATCGAAGGCTTCGCTTTCATCGGCAACGGCGTCCGCTTTGAATTGCCTGAGAACGCGATGCAGCAACTGCCCGAACTGCTGCGTGGCCAAGTGCTGCTGGTCAAAGAAGACGCGCAGGGTCGCGTGCTGGACGCCACTGCGCTGCAGACGCCGGGCGCGCTGGACGATCTGTACTCAAGCGCGGAATCCACAACCCTCGGTGCGGGCCGCTATGGCCGGCCGGATATGTCCGAAGATTTCGCCACCCGATTCGCACTGTGGGCGCCGACCGCGCAGGCGGTATCCGTATGTCTGTATGGCGACGCCACGCGCGCGTTGCCATCGCGGCGCGACGACGCCACCGGCGTGTGGACGCTGGACCTTCCCGGCGCGATGCATGGCCAGCGCTACGCCTATCTGGTCGATGTCTTCGTCCCGGGCGTCGGCATCGTCCGCAATCGCGTCACCGATCCTTACTCGGTCGGCCTGACCGCGGACTCGAAGCGCAGCGTGGTGCTCGACCTCGATCACGTCACGACCAAACCCGCCGGCTGGGACGGCGCGCCGCGTCCCGCGCCGCTGGCGTCCGCCACCGACATGACGATCTACGAACTGCACGTGCGCGATTTCTCGATCGGTGATAGCACCGTGCGCCCGGCGTGGCGCGGCAAGTATCTGGCCTTCACCGAGACCGGCGCGGCAGGCATGCGCCATCTGCGCGCGCTTCGCGACGCCGGCATGACCGACGTGCATCTGCTGCCGGTGTTCGACATCGCCACCGTGCCGGAGCGCGGATGCGTCACGCCGGAGATTCCGGACGCCGCGTCCGACAGCGACGCGCAGCAGGCGGCGACCGGCGCGGTCGCAGCGAAGGACTGCTTCAACTGGGGCTACGACCCGTATCACTTCAACGCGCCGGAAGGCAGTTACGCGACCGATCCCGACGACGGCGCCGGCCGCGTGCGCGAGTTTCGCGCGATGGTGCAGGCGCTGCACGGCGCAGGCCTGCGCGTTGGCATGGATGTGGTCTACAACCACACCACGTCCTCCGGCCAGGCATCGAGCTCGGTGCTCGACCGCATCGTGCCCGGCTACTACCAGCGCCTCGACGCCGCGGGCAAGGTCGAGCGTTCGACCTGCTGCGACAACACCGCTACCGAACACCGGATGATGGCGAAGCTGATGATCGAATCGGCGGCGCTGTGGGCGAAGCACTACCGCATCGATTCGTTCCGCTTCGATCTGATGGGCCACCAGCCGCGCGACGCGATGCTGCGCCTGCAAAGCGCGGTCGACGCCGCCGCCGGCCGCCGTATCGACTTGATCGGCGAAGGCTGGAACTTCGGGGAGATCGCAGACGGCGCGCGCTTCGTGCAGGCGTCGCAGCGTTCGCTCAACGACACCGGCATCGCCACGTTCAGCGACCGCGCGCGCGATGCCCTGCGGGGCGGCGGCTGTTGCGACAGCGGCGAGGCGCTGATGGCGCAGGGCCTGATCAGCGGCCTGCACTACGCGCCGAATGCGTTGGCGGCGGGCAAGGATCAAACCGCCGCGCTGCTGCGCGCGGCGGACATGGCGCGGGTCGGGCTGGCCGGCACGCTGCGCGATGTGCGCATGACGACGTACGACGGCGCAGAGAAGCGGCTGGCCGACATCGACTACGCAGGCCAACCCGCGGGTTACGCCGCGCAGCCGGGCGAGGTCGTGAATTATGTCGAGAACCACGATAATCCGACGCTGTTCGACATCCTCGCGCTGAAGCTCCCGCGCGACACCTCGCGGGAAGATCGTGCGCGCGTGCAACTGCTCGGCGCCGCGTTCGTGAGTTTCAGTCAGGGCATCGCCTACCACCACGCCGGCATGGAAGTGCTGCGTTCGAAATCGCTGGACCGCAACAGTTACGACTCCGGCGACTGGTTCAATCGACTGGACTGGACCTACACCGACAACGGTTTCGGCGCCGGGCTGCCGCCGTCGCGCGACAACGGCAAGGACTGGGCGTTGCTGAAGCCGGTGCTGGCGGACGCATCGATCAAACCGCGGCCGGAGGAGATCGTCTGGATGCGCGATGCGTTCAACGATCTGTTGCGAATCCGCGCCGGTTCGTCGCTGTTCCGCATGCGTACGGCCGATGATGTGCGTGCGCGATTGACGTTCCGCAATGTCGGTCCGGATCAGAATCCGGTCGTGATCGCGGCGCATCTCGATGGCGCGGGCTACGCCGGTGCCGGGTTCCGCGAGATCCTGTATGCCATCAACGTCTCGCCGGAAGTGCAGACATTGGTGTTGCCGGAAGAAACGCGGAAGGCATATGTGCTGCATCCGGTGCAGCGCGCGGCGGACGCAGCGGATACGCGGCCGCGCGAGGCCCGCTACGAGCCGGCCAGCGGTGGTTTCACGATCCCGTCGCGTACCGCGGTGGTGTATGTCATTGAATGATGTGTTTCGGGGAATACGCATGAAGATCGTCTTCGATTCGAGCCATGGATCCGCTGTCTGCGGTGGGGTTTTGAAGCAGGAGCAAATCCCCCCTGCCCCCCTTTTTCAAAGGGGGGGAATGCGAGGGCTTCAAATGAGATCGCCGCATGGATGGGGTCTGCCGAACGATGAGCGAGCCGAAGTCATTCTCCAAAGATGCCAAGTGCGCGACGACCATTCAGAGATCGATGCCGTTGCCTTACCCCCTTTGAAAAAGGGGGTCGACGGCAGCCAAGCTGGCGGCGATGGGATTTCGCCGCGGCGCGCGACAGCGCGACGTGGTGCGACGTTCGCCGCGCTGTTGCTGTCGATGCTCTGGCTGGCAACTTCCGCGCATGCCGCCACCGTCGCCGAAGTCGCTTCGCCCGACGGTGCGCTGAAGGTCGAACTGGATCTCAGCGGCGAAGGCCGGCTGGCCTATCGCGTGGCGCGCAAGGGCGAGCCGCTGATCGGCGACTCACGGCTGGGCTTCATCCTGCGCAACGGGCGTCAGTTCCTGCGCGGCATCGCGCTGGACTCGCAGACGGCGCGCAGCTTCGACGAGACCTGGGAACAGCACTGGGGCGAGCGCCGTTTCGTCCGCAATCATTACAACGAACTGCGCGCGCGCTTCGTCGAGAGCGACCGCGACCGCCGACGCTTCGACGTGGTGGTGCGCGTGTTCGACGACGGCATCGGCTTCCGGTACGAATTCCCGAAGCAGGCCGGCCTGGACGAGGTGCAGATCGAAGAGGAGCTGACCGAATTCGCGATCGCGAAGCCGGCGACCGCATGGTGGATTCCGGCGTTCGAATGGAATCGCGAGGAGTATCTCTACAGCCGCACGCCGCTGGCGGAAGTGGGCGTGGCGCAAACACCCATTACGCTGCGCACCGACGACGGCGTTCACGTCTCCATCCACGAGGCGGCGCTGGTCGACTACGCCGGCATGAATCTCGCGAAAGGCGACGGTGGACGGCTGCGCGCGATGCTGACGCCCGGCAGCCCGGCGAAAGTCGTGCGCCGTGTGCCGTTCACCACCCCATGGCGCACGATCCAGATCGCCGATCACGCCGGCGGACTGGTCGAATCCAGCCTGATCCTCAATCTCAACGAGCCCAACAAACTGGGCGATGTGAGCTGGTTCAAGCCGTCGAAGTATGTGGGCGTGTGGTGGTCGCTGCATCTGGAGCAGGAAAGCTGGGCGACAGGTCCGAAGCATGGCGCGACCACCGCAAACACCAAGCGCTACATCGATTTTGCCGCGAAATACGGCTTCCGCGGCGTGCTGGTGGAAGGCTGGAACACCGGCTGGGACGGCGACTGGTTCGCCAACGGGTGGCAGTTCGATTTCGCCAAACCCACGGCGGATTACGATCTGGAAGGGCTGGCTGCGTACGCGAAATCGAAAGGCGTGCATCTGGTCGGTCATCATGAAACCGCGTGCGCGGTCAGCCACTACGAGCGGCAGATGGACGCGGCGTTCGCGACGTTCGCGCGCCTCGGTATCGATTCGGTGAAGACCGGTTACGTTTGCGACGCCGGACAGATCGAGCGCCAGGATCGCGCGGACAGCCCGGTGGCGCGCGAGTGGCACGAAAGCCAGTTCATGAGTAACCATCACCTGCGTGTCTTGGAAGCGGCGGCGAAGCATCGCATCGCGATCAACGCGCACGAACCGATCAAGGACACCGGACTGCGCCGCACGTATCCGAACTGGATCTCGCGCGAAGGCGCGCGCGGCCAGGAATTCAACGCCTGGGGCAACCCGCCGAATCCGCCGGAGCACGAGCCCATCCTGATCTTCACACGGATGCTCGCCGGACCGATGGATTTCACGCCCGGCGTGCTCAGTCTGCAGGGCCGCGGACAGCCGCTGCAGAGTACGGTCGCGCGCCAGCTCGCGCTGTACGTGACGCTGTACAGTCCGATCCAGATGGCCGCCGATCTGCCGGAGAATTACGCGAAGCACATGGATGCGTTCCAGTTCATCCGCGATGTGCCGGTCGACTGGCAGGACACGCGCGCGCTCAACGGCGAAATCGGCGATTACGCGACCATCGCGCGCAAGGACCGCAACAGCGAGGCGTGGTATCTGGGTAGCGTGACCGACGAGAACGCGCGCACGCTGGATGTGCCGCTGTCGTTCCTCGACGCCGACCGCACCTACGTCGCGCAGATCTATCGCGACGGCGACAGTGCGGATTACAAAACGAACCGCTTCGCGTTCGCGCGCGAAACGCGCGAGGTGAAGCGCACGGATACGCTGACGCTGCGACTGGGCGCAGGTGGGGGCCAGGCGATCCGCTTCGTGCCGATGCGCTGATCACGCCACTGAAACCGCCGATACTGACATGTTCAATCCCGCGCCGCGCATCCAGACCGTGACCATCCATGGACGTCACGTCTGCCATGTCATCGACGATGCGCTGCTCGATCCCGATGCGATGGTCGAGTACGCCGCGCGGCATATCGGCGAATTTTCGGAAGCCGGGCACAACGGCTATCCCGGCCCGGAACTGCGCATGCCGGATGGTTTCTCGACGCAGCTCGATGCGTTCTTCGCCGCGCATCTGCGCCGTGCGTTCGACGTGCGCCGCACCGAGCGCATGTACAGCCGGCTCGCGATCACCACCACGCCGCCCGAGCGGCTGCGGCCGTCGCAGTCGATCTGCCACATCGACCGGTTGAGCGTTGAGCCGAAGCATCGCATCGTCGCCTCGGTGCTGTATCTGTTCCGTGACGCGCGCCTGGGTGGTACCAGTTTCTACGGCCCCAATCATCCGCCCGAGGTCCTGCTGCCGATGATCGCCGACGCCAACACGCTGGATCGCGATGCGTTCCGCGAACGCTACGGCATCGACACCGGCTACATGACCGCGTCGAACGCCTGGTTCACGAAGTTGCAGACCGTGCCGGCGCGCTACAACCGCATCATCTTCTACGAAGGCACCGTGTTCCACACCGGCGAAATGGCGCATCCCGAATTGCTGTCGGCGGATCCGCGTGCGGGTCGTCTGTGCCTCAACGGTTTTTTCACCTGCCGGCGTAATCTGGCGCCCGTCTGATCCATTCGCAGGAGTGTCCGCGATGACATCAATGTCTGTTTTCCGCTGTGCAGCGCTGATGTCGCTGCTCGCCGTGTCCACAGTGCATGCAGAAGACGTCTTGCCGCATCGGGATCCGGCGCGTATCGATGTGTTGACGCTTCCCGTGCCCGCACTCGCGCCCGACGGCCTGCGGGTGCGCGTATATCTGCCGAACGGATACGATCCGACGGCGCAGATCGGCTATCCGGTGCTGTATCTCAACGACGGACAGGACGCCGAAGCGGTTGCGTTGCAGGCGACGCTGAACGATCTGATCGACCGCGGCGAGATCCGGCCGCTGATCGCGGTCGCGATCGACATGCCGGAGGATCGCATGGGCGCGTATGGCTTCTCCGATCTTGCGGCGAAGCGCAGCCTTGTCTCGCCGCTGCGCGTCGGCGCCATCGGCACCCAAGCGCACGCGTATTCGGAGTGGGTCGCGACGCGGCTGGTGCCGATCATTGATGCGCGCTACCGCACCCGCGCGCGTCCGGAGGCGCGCACGATCCTCGGCTGGTCGCTGGGCGGCGCGAACGCGCTGAACCTCGGCTGGCAGTATCCCGGGATATTCGCCAACGTCGGCGGGTTTTCGCCGTCGCTGTGGCTGTCGCCGAAGCCCGATGAGATCGCCGGCATCCAGTCCGGCAGGTTCGCGCAGCAGATGATTGCGGCCGGCGCCTATCACGCCGGAGGCCGCTTCTTCTTCGCGGTGGGCGACGCGGAAGAAACCGACGACCGCGACGGCGACGGCGTCATCGACGTGCTGGACGATGCCCGCGACCTGATCGACGGCTGGCGCGTACCCGGCGAACCGGAACCCCGCGCGAAAGGCCTGCGCCAGCTCGGCCACTCGGTGAACCTGGATCACGCCGCGAAAGGCACGCGCGCCGACGCATCGCTGTTCGTGCTCGCTGGTGGCAAGCACGAGCAAGCCTCATGGGCGCGGATGCTGCCGGTATTCCTGCGCTGGGCCTACGCCGTGCATGCGCCGCCGTTGAACGCGACCGGCGCGACGGAAAGCTGGCATCGCGTGCCCTCGCGCCATGTCGATGCGCGCGATGTCGATGTGTGGCTTCCGCCCAGCTACGGTCGCGACCCATCGCGCCGCTACCCGGTGCTGTACATGCACGACGGACAGAACCTCTTCGATCCGTCGCTGAGCTACACGAGCATCGACTGGGATATCGATGGGGAGATGACCCGCCTGATCGAAGCGGGCGACGTCCGCGAGGCGATCGTGGTCGGCATGTCCAACACGCCGCTGCGCTTCGCCGAATACATGCCGAAGGCGCCGGTGCGTACGGCGACGGTCGGCAGCGGCATCGAGGGCCGCCCCATCGGCGCCGCGGAAGATATCCGTTCGGACGACTACCTGCGCTTCGTGATCGACGAACTCAAGCCCTTCATCGACGCGCAGTACCGCACGCAGCCCGGTCGCGACGACACATCGATGATGGGATCGAGCATGGGCGGTCTGATCTCGCTGTACGCCATCGCGCGCTATCCCGAGGTGTTCGGCGGCGTCGGCGCGGTATCCACCCATTGGCCGGCCTGCGGCGGCTGCATGGTCGACTGGTTCGGCGCGCACCTGCCGGACGCGCGCAAGCACCGGCTGTATTTCGATCACGGCACCGTCGGGATCGACGCGCGGTATGCGCCGCATCAGGCCCGGATGGACGCGGCCCTGCGCGATGCCGGTTACGTCGAAGACCGCGAATGGATCACCCGCGGCTTCGAGGGTGCCGAACACAACGAAGCGGCCTGGCGCGCACGCGTCGATATTCCGCTGCGCTTCCTGCTGGGGCGATGACGCGTTGGCGGATCACTTCCGCAGTTTCGATTGCGGTTCGTCATCCGCAGGATCTGTGTCCAGTTCCTGTTCGACTTCACGCAACAGCTCATCAGTGATCTGCGAGAACGACAGCAGCGCCCAGTTCGTGGTTTCGCGGACATCGCAGGCGACGTGGCGGGGATTCGGCGCGCACAGGGCGTCGAGATCTTCCGGCACGGTCTCGTCGTTGCCGCGCGCGAACACCTGGGTGAGGTTCTCGCAGCCGATGCGCACGCCGGCCGCGCAGACCTTGAGGTAATAGGGTTTCGCCTCTGCCCACGCATTGCCCAGCGCGAGCTGATGTCCGGCGATGTTGCAGCCGTGCAGGCTGCCGCGGGCGCAGCAGGCGGCAGCGGTGTCGTTGCCGGGCTGCGGGCAGTCCTCGACCAGCGGCGTTTCGTCGAAGACCATCGGCGCGGCGCACGCGGTCGCGCCGCCGTCGCTGTCATCGCGACGATAGACCGCGTAACGATTCCAATCGTCGATGCCGAGCAGACGATCGCCGTCGATCCGCTGCAGCACGAAGTCGCCGCCCTTGTCGTGACGGATCCGCACCCGTCCCGCTTCCAGCCGCGCGCGCAGATTCCCGCCGATACCGCCGACCAGGCCGCGGTCGCCGAAATCCAGTTCGCTCATCAAGCCGGTGTCGGCGATGTAGCGACCGCAGGGCAGCGTCGTCGCCGGGACGATCTTCAACTGCGCATCGCCGAGCGCAGCCAGTGGTGAGAGATGCTTGCAGGCATCGCCGTCGCCGCCGCGCTCGCAGCCCACGCGCAGCGCGTCGCGCGTCTGCGCGAAACGGCCGCCGACCCACAGTTCTTCCGCGACCTTGGCGCAGACCTTCGCCGAGCCGTGGCGCGCGCACAGCGCGGGCAAGGTGTCGAGGCGTTCGGGCGGCAGCGGCACGTCGTCGGCGTACATCGAAGTCGCGACTTCGGCCAATGCGGTTCCGAGCGCTTTGGCGATGGCGCGGTCACAGGCCTCCGCCGAGAATTCCACGGTGCCCTCGCGACATTCCGGCGGCGGGCCGGTATCCAACGGCGATGTCTGTTCCTTGCGATGCGCGCCGTCGATCCAGCGCACGCACGCGAACGGCAGGTCGTCGTCGCAGGCGGCCTGCAATGCGGCGGGCGTCGCGCTGTCGATGGTCGCGATGCAGGCGTCGAGATCCGCGCGACAGCTTCCGGCCACCGCTGGCGGCTGCGTCTGTCCGCAAGCGGCCGCCTGCTGCAGCACGAAGGTCTTGCGGAACGTCGCATCGTCGCCGGTGAACGCGCGGCCATCGGCGCTGATCGTGTAACTGTCGGGATAGCCGTCATCGACATTGAACAGCCGCAGCTTCGCGCCCGTGCGCCGATAGCGCTGCGCCGACGGCGCTAGTCCGTCGTACACGACCCGCGCGCGTTCGCCATCGATCACCTCCAGCCGCGCGCCGGATTCGGCGTCGAGGTAGGTGCCGCAGGCGAGGCTTTGGGCGTGGGCGTGGTGGGACCACAGCAGCGGGATCGCAAGCAGCGTGGTCGAGACCAGGGTCGCGGGGGATGGCCATCGCGGCATTGGGGGCTCCGCGCGAGGCGCGTGATCGGAAAGGCTGCATTCTGCATGAGCTGGACGGGATGCGTGCATCCGGCCCGAGGTTAGCGGCTCCCGGAAAATGTCTTCAGCTCAGCCCCAGCGATGCGTTGTCCGGGATCGCGAGCCAGAGTCGTATGCCGGTTGATACCAGAACGTACAGCGAATCTGATACCTGACCAGTACGCGCATGGCGATCTGTACTGCCATCGAGCGAAGGATTTCATGTTCCCGGCGTTAGAATCGGTCAACGCGCTGCCCACGGGGGCGATGACAGAGGATTTGCAATGGATGGGTCACCGCAGTACTGGCGTGCGTGTGGATCGGCGTGGGTGCGTTGGGTGCTGTGCCTGTTGCTGACATGGCCTGCCGTGCAGGCTTACGCAGGCCCATCGAATCCTTCCGAGATTGATGGGCCGACCATTGCGATGGGCGATTCGCACACCTGTGCGATCCAGCAAGATGGCCGTCTCAAGTGCTGGGAACTGACTGGTGATGGACCCAACACGACGCTGGAAGGGCATTTCGTCTCCGTCGCGTCGGGGAAAGGCTTCAGTTGCGGGCTGCGCTCGGACGGCGAAGCGGTTTGTCTGGGCTCGTATAATCGTGTGCCGCCAACACCGCCGCCGGGGCCATGGCGATCATTGGCGGCAGGGTCGGAAGAGGCCTGTGGTTTGCGCCCGGATGGACGCTTGCAGTGCTGGGGCCGTAGCGATGGCATTGGTGCCATCGCACCCCTTTCAGGGCGGTTTATGGCGCTGTCCATGACCTACAGGAAGGCCTGTGCCATCCGTACGGATGGCACACTGCAATGCTGGTCCCACGACGACTGGGACAATCTGACCGACGTTCCGCCGGGGCGTTACATCAGTGTCAGTGCGATGGCCGACCATGCTTGCGCGTTGCGCAGCGATAGTCGCATCTTCTGTTGGGGGAATGATTACGCCGGACCGGCACCGAGGGAGTCGGATTTCATTGCTGTTTCCGCGGGCGATCTGCACAACTGCGCCCTGCGCAGAGATGCAACGATCGCATGCTGGGGAATACCCATATACGGCGGTTTGAATGCGCCGCAGGGGCGCTTTGTGCAGATCTCCGCGGGCAGGGACTCGACGTGTGCGGTGCAGTTCGACGGTAAGGTCCAGTGCTGGGGTCCTGGAAGTCCGTATCTGCTGATGAATGAAGCAGGCGTCGGGCTTGCCGGTGTCGAGGTCGGTGGCGGTGAAGTCTGTGTCCTCGACGTTGACGGAGAGCCACGTTGCATCGGCAATGTTTCGTCGATGCAGCCCGCGCCCGGTCGTTATTCCCGGTTGAGTCTGGGTGCTGCCAGCGGTTGCGGCATTCTGCGCAATGGGGGTGCAGTGTGCTGGGGCGCCTCGTTGGGTCCGACGCCGACTACGGCGATGTCGGAGGTCAGTGTCGGCGAAGCGCATGCCTGCGGCATTCAGACCGATGGCGCAGTCGTATGCTGGGGCGACAACAGCTTCGGGCAGAGCGATACGCCGCCAGGCGACTATCTCACCGTCGTGGCGGGCGACCGCTACAGTTGTGCGGTCAGTGTCGTGGGAACCGTTTCGTGCTGGGGCGAGGGGCCGGTGGTGTCGGGCGTAGCGGTGGGGGGCGGATTCCGTTCGCTCCATGCAAATAAAAGTGTGGTCTGCGCCAGTCGCGAATCCGATGCGCAATGCTGGGGCGATAGCGGGGCGTGGCTTGATCTGGTCAAGCAGATCCGATATCCGGTGGCCGCGGTTGGCGACTATTTCGTCTGCTGGCAGGTGGGTGAAAATGTCACGTGCTATGGCGATTACCTTCAGGGTGTGCCGTATTTTTCGCCAGGCAGTTTGGTTGCAGTGGCGGCCGAGGGAAACCGTGCTTGCGCCATTGACCGCACGGGTCAACTGATCTGCAGAGGCGGTCAATCGTTTTGGGGCGTATTCAATAGAGAGACGCGCGTCGGCACCGGTATGATCGCCACGGGAACCGCGCATACCTGTAGTGCTGGCAGCAGTGGCCTGATCGACTGTTGGGGCGACAACACATTCGGCCAACGCGATGCGCCGCACGTACGCGCCCGAACATTCGACGTGAGCGCCGACCATGCCTGCGCGGTGATCGGTACCAATACGTTGCAGTGCTGGGGCGACGATAGCCGCAGCGGCAGCCTGCCACTGCCGGGCGTGACCGTGCGCAGCATCGACATCGGCCAGTACAACGGTTGCGCAGTGCGCACCGACGGCGGCGCGTCTTGTTGGGGCTGGAATGCCAACGGCCAGAGCGAACCGCCCGCGGAGGTATTCCGCCGCGTCGCCACCGGCCTCAATCACAGCTGTGGTTTGCGCGACGACAACACGCTGACGTGCTGGGGCTACGGTGCCGATGGGCAGACAATGGCGCCCGCCGGCGAATTCATTGCTGTGGATGTCGGCGAACGTCATTCGTGTGCGGTCGCCGTCGGCGGTGGGCTGCGCTGCTGGGGCATGGATAGCGAAGGTCAAGCCACGCCGCCTGTGGATTCCAGTGCGACGTACCGCGCGTTGTCGGCCGGGTCGTTCCACAATTGCGCGATCCGCAGTGACGGCAGCCTGGTCTGCTGGGGACGCAACGATAAAGGACAGTCGGCGCCGCCTCCCGGTCGCTATGCCTCGGTGTCCGCAGGCGTGGCGCACAGCTGCGCAATCCGCGATGACGGCGGACGCATCTGCTGGGGCAGCAACAGCAGCGGCCAGTCGCCGAGCTTGGCGATTGGCCCCGTCGACTTGCCTCGCGGCGATCAAAATGTGCCGTATGAAGCTCGATTCCTGGCGACGGGG
Organism: Chitinophaga pinensis; assembly: GCA_943371935.1. GTDB lineage: Bacteria > Pseudomonadota > Gammaproteobacteria > Xanthomonadales > Xanthomonadaceae > Lysobacter_I. The sequence goes on from CALRWS020000037.1 coordinate 21,999, forward strand.
AGTGCTGGCTATGTGCTGCGATCGCCAAAATTCAGGCTGGTGTCGGGTGCATTGCCGACAGGCATCGTGCTTGGACAGGACGGGTTGCTGGGCGGCCGGACGATATGGATGGGCGCGTTCGATTTCGTGGTCGAAGTGCGTGACGCCAACGGCTTCGTCGCCAGCAGACAATACCGTCTGCAGATTGGTCCGTCGTCGGACACGACACCGCCGGTGATCACGGGCGGCATCATCTCCGGAACCATCGGCGATAACGGTTGGTATACGAGCGATGTGCATGTCCGCTGGGACGCGAGCGATGCAGAAAGCGGTATCGTCGAGACCGAGGGCTGTGATGAAAGGGTGATCAGTGTTGACTTCAGTTCAAGCGCTGTCACGTGCAGTGCATTGAACAGGGGAGGAAGACGACAGGTGGAATCCCAGCCGTTGAAGCGCGACGCCACGCCGCCGCAGATCCGCACCTGGCTCAATCCCGTGGCGCCGAATGCCAAGGGCTGGTACACCGCGCCGGTGAGTGTGTTCTACGATTGCCTGGATATGACCTCCGGCATGAACGGCGATTGCCCACAGCCTGCGGCCCTGTCTGTGGAAGGCGTGCACACCTTCCCGATCCAGTCGGCCCGCGACAATGCCGGCAACATTGCGACCACACCGGCGACCCTGATCAGCATCGACTGGACCCGCCCCCAGCTCTCGGCGACGATGCCGCCCGCGCAACTGTTCGTCGGCGCGACCCACGACTTCCAGCTCAGCGCCACGGACGCGGTTTCCGGCATCGCGAGCCAGAGCTGTACGCCGATCGATACCAGCCCACCCAGCGTGTTGGACACCGGATCCGGGTTGCGTGTGGCCACCTGTACGGCCATCGACCGCGCCGGCAACAGCAACAGCGTGAGCGCGGTGTATCTGGTCGTGTATCCAACCCGCCGCACCGGCGGCGCGGGGCAACCGATGCCGCAGAACCAACGTGCGCCGAAGCAGGTGCGGCGCGTACTGCCGGAATCGATCCGTCGCGGCGTGAAGCCCGCCAAGCGCTGAGGGCTTGCGCATGCACGTCGCCCGGATCGGGCGGCGTGCCGTCCGACAGGCGGATGTCGTCATGCGGGCGCTAGAATCCGTGAAAGCGCCGCCCACGCCGGGACGACGACAGGGGAATCGAATGGAGTGGTCGCTGCAGCGTGGGCAGTTGGGTGCATCGTCATGGACGCGAAGGGTGTTGTGCGCGCTTCTGGCATGGTCAGCGCTGCAAGCCTATGCCACACCGTCGCAGGCATTCGAAATCAGCGGGCCGTCGCTCGCGGTGGGTTATGGCCATAACTGCGCCATCGACACCACAGGGCAGCTCAAGTGCTGGGGCAGTACCAGCTACGGCCTGTATCACCCGCCGGCAGGACGCTATGTCTCGGTCGCTTCCGGCGCATTTGTCAGCTGCGCGCTGCGTTCGGATGGCGAAGCGGTGTGCTGGGGCAATTCGGCCGGGGGAGCGACGACGCCACCGCCGGGGCCGTGGCGGTCGCTGGCCGTGGGTTCGGAACAGGCCTGCGGCCTGCGTCCGGACGGCGCTTTACAGTGCTGGGGTACCGGCCAGAACGGCGTTGGCGCCTTGGCGCCCACCGGCGAACGGTTCATCGCAGTGTCGATTGCGTTCATGGATGGCTGTGCCATCCGTACGGACGGCACGCTGCAATGCTGGGGAAAAGGCGGGCTGGACGGGATCGATTTGAGCGCGGTCCCGCCGGGGCATTTCACCAGCGTAAGCGTGAAGAACGAACATGCCTGCGCGCTGCGCAGCGATGGACGCATCGCGTGCTGGGGAAACAATTATTACGGACAGAACGATGCCCCGACGGACGCCGGTTTCATCGCCGTGTCGGCCGGTTCCCACTTCGGTTGCGCATTGCGCGAAGACGGGAGCGCCGTGTGCTGGGGATATCTGTACGACGGGGCATTGAATGCGCCGCCGGGCCGCTTCACGCAGATTTCCGCAGGCGGTGCCCATGCGTGCGCTACACGATTGGACGGTACGGCCCAATGCTGGGGTTGGGATTACGGTTGGGATAATTGGCTGCACGAACAGGGCACCACGCTGACCGGTCTCACGGTCGGCGGGGGCGAGGCGTGTGCGCTCGATGCCGGCGGCGAGGCGCATTGCGCCGAACGCGTGCCATCGATGCAGCCGCCGACCGGCCGTTATTCGCAGCTGGATCTGGGCGCAGCCAGCGGCTGCGGCATCCTGCGTGGAGGCGCAGCGACATGCTGGGGCGCGTCGCTGGGCCCCACACCGACCGCCGCGATGTCGACGGTCAGCGTCGGCGAAGCGCATGCCTGCGGCCTCCTCATCGACGGTGCGGCCGTCTGCTGGGGCGACAACACGTTCGGGCAGACCGGAGCGCCACCCGGACGCTATGCCAGCCTCGTGACGGGCGACCGCTACAGCTGCGCGATCACGGTCGCTGGAACCGTGGAATGCTGGGGCCAGGGTCCGCTGGTGTCGGGTATCCCGGTAGGCAACCACTTCCGGTCGCTGGTCGCCAGCGACAGCGCGATCTGCGCCAATCGCGACCCGGGTTCGCGCCCGGTATGCTGGGGCGATATCGGGGCTTGGCTCGAACGGGTCGCGCGATACGATGCCCGGCTGCTGGCGCTCGGCGAAGATATGGTCTGCTGGCAGTGGCACGAAGGCACAGCCGAAATCGTCTGCGACGGCGAGGAAGGCCCCTACAGCCTGGATTTTCCATACGCTGATCTCGACGAAGTGGTTGTCGCTGGCGACTTCGCTTGCGGCATCGGTATGTCGAATCAACTGCATTGCATCGGTTCCGATGTATTCGTACGCCAATTCAACACGCTGCGCATCGGCACCGGCAGCGTTTCCACGGGAAGAGCGCACACCTGCAGCGCTTCCGGCAGCGGTCTGGTCGACTGCTGGGGCGACAACGCGCAGCGACAGCGCGCTGCGCCGCTGATCCGCGCTTCGGCAGTCGGCGCAAACGGCGACCAGAGCTGCGCGATCCTCGGCGATAGCAGCCTGCAATGCTGGGGCGATGTGCACCGCGGCGGCGGCCAGCCGCTGCCGGGCACTGCGGTGCGCGATGTGGACGTCGGCCAGTTCAACGGCTGCGCGGTGCGCACCGACGGTGGTGCGGCCTGCTGGGGCTGGAACGTCAATGGCCAGAGCTCGCCGCCCGCGGATACATTCCGCCGCGTCGCCACCGGCCTCAACCACAGCTGCGGTATCCGCGAAGACAGCACGCTGGCCTGCTGGGGCTACGGCTCCGACGGACAGACCGCCGCGCCGGCCGGCGAATTCATCGCGCTGGATGTCGGCGAACGTCATTCGTGCGCCATCGCCGTCCATGGCTTGTTGCATTGCTGGGGCATGGATGGCGAAGGCCAGGCGACACCGCCGCCCGGTGCGACGTATCGCGCGCTGTCCGCGGGCGCGTTCCACAACTGCGCGATCCGCAGCGACGGTGCGCTCGTGTGCTGGGGCCGCAACGACAAGGGCCAGGCCACGCCGCCGCAGGGCCGCTTCGCGTCGGTGTCGGCGGGCGTCGTCCACACCTGTGCGATCCGCGACGACGGCGCGCGCATCTGCTGGGGCAGCAACGGCAGCGACCAGTCGCCGGGTCTGACGCTCGGGCCCGACGCGCTGCCGCGCGCGGAAGTCCAGCAAGCGTATGAAGTACGGCTCGTGACGACCGGCAACACCGGCGCCGCCACGTTCCGCGTCGTGTCCGGCGCGCTGCCGGCGTGGATCGAACTCGATCCGGACGGCCTGCTGCGTGCGTATACCAATGCGACCGGTGCGTTCGACTTCACGGTGGAAGCGCGCGACGCCAGCGGTGTCGTCGGCCGCCGTGCCTACCGGCTGGAGGTCGGCTCGTCCTCGGACACCACCGCGCCGCTGATCGCCTCCCGCATCGTCGGCCCGATGGGGGAGAGCGGCTGGTATATCGGCGACATCGATATCCGCTGGATGTACGACGAGCCGGAAAGCGGCATCGTCGAGATGTCCGGATGCGACTCTTATATCGAGAACCGCGATTCGGGTTACATCCCTCTGCAGTGCAGCCTGAAGAATCGCGGCGGCCTTGCGAGCAGCGAATCCCTTACGCTCAAACGCGATGCCACGCCGCCGCGGATCGTCGTCGAGTTGCAGCCCGAGGCACCGAATGCCGAAGGCTGGTATCGCACGCACGTGGATGTGGACTATCGCTGCTCGGACGCGACCTCCGGACTGGTGGGCCGCTGTCCACAACCCACCAATCTGTCGGAGGAAGGCGTGCATACCTTCCCGATCCAGTCCGTTCGCGACCGTGCCGGCAACATCGCGACAACGCCGGGCATACCGATCCGGATCGACATGACCCGCCCGCTGATCACCGCGAGCATGCCGCCCGCGCAACTGCCGATCGGCGCGACCCATGATTTCCAGCTCAGCGCCACCGATGCGCTGTCGGGCGTCCTCAGCCTGGGCTGCACGCCGATCGATACCGCCACTGTCGGAATGCGGCAGGCCGTCTGCCAGGCCATCGACCGTGCTGGCAACGAGGCCGTGCTCAGCGCCCCGTACGAGGTGGTCGTCGCCAAACAGCGCGGCCGTCTGCGGCCCGCGTCGCCGGCGCCGCGACGCGATGTTCCGCCGAAAGCGAAAGCCGCGCGGTTGCGTTGATCTGCGGCGTGCCGCCAGCTGCTGCGATCAAGCCGCCGCCGCCGGCGTCTCCGACTTCACCGCTTCCGATCCAGAACTGCGATCAATCCGCAGCCGCCGGCGTCTCCGGCTTCACCGCTTCCGGGCTGACCTTCTCGATGGTGTGGCGCAGTTCGCGGCCGAGGATGGTCTGCGCGTCCTTCGCCCAGTTGTCCAGGCGCGCGTCGAAGACGAGTTTGCTGTTCTCGTCGGGCCACACCAGTTTCAGTTCGCGCAGTTTCTGGATGAAGCTGCGGAACAGGGTCTTGTCGAAGAATTCCGGGGCGGCCGGCGCGTACAGCAGGCTGAGGCGCTGCGCGGCGAGGTGGCAGAGGCTTTCGAGTTCGCCCGCGCCCAGCGCGCCCGGGCCGTTCTTGGCGAGTACCGAAATCGCGATGTAGTAGCGCTCGAACGCCTGCTGCAGCGGGTGGCCCAGCGCGCGCAGGCGGAACACTTCGTCGGACTGCCCGGCGTTGCGCGCGAGAATGCCGCCGTCGTCGTCGCTCACCTGCTCCAGCAGGCCTTCGCGGATGAACACCGCGATGGTGCGTTCGAGCTGATCGGCGAAGCCGTCCTCGTCCCACGGCAGGAACAGTTCGGCCTGCATGAACGGATACAGCGAGCGGCCGATGCGCAGCAGCGTGTTGCGGCTCATCCGCCGGTTGTGCTGGAAGCAGCAGGCGATCCACGCGGTGGCGACGAACAGGTGCAGTACGTTGTTGCGGAAATAGCTGAGCAGCACCGCGGTGTCGCCATCCACGTGCAGCACGTCGCCCAGCGGATGCGCAGTGCGCGCCAGCACGCCGATTTCCTCGCCGTGGGCGACGATCTGCTCGGGCGTATGCGGAGTGACGGTGATGCGGTCGGAGTACGGTACTTCGGCCAGCAATTTTTTCGACAGCGCGATCTGCGCCAGCAGGTCGGCTTCGCCCATCGCGTGCTTGGGCGTGGACAGCACCGCGAGTGCGAGCAGGTTGATCGGATTGACGTCGGCGGCGCGGTTGATGTTGATCTGGATGCGGTCGGCCAGGGTATCGGTGGCGCTGGCCAGCCAATGCGGCTTCTCGTCCTCGCCCACCGGCTTGCCGTCCCACTCCGGCGCCTGTTCGGCGAGGATGTCGGCGAGGGTGATCGGTTCGCCGAAATTCACCACCACCTGGCCGTAGTTCTGCCGCAGCACGCGGGGAATCCCCATCAGCAGCTGCCAGACCGATTCCTTGTCCTTGGGTTTACCCGACAGCTCGTCGAGGTAGCTGTTGCCCTCCATCAGCTTTTCGTAGCCGACGTAGACCGGCTGGAACAGCACCGGGCGCACCGGTTGGCGCAGGTAGGCGCGGATGGTCATCGCCAGCATGCCGCCCTTGGGCTGCAGCAGGCGGCCGGTGCGCGAGCGCCCGCCTTCGATGAAGTACTCGATCGAATAACCGCCCGCTACCAGCTGCGCGACGTATTCGGAAAACACCGCCGAATACAGCGCGTTGCCGCGGAAGCTGCGGCGCAGGAAGAACGCGCCGCCCTTGCGCAGGATGGTGCCGATGACCGGCAGATTGAGGTTGATGCCGGCGGCGATGTGCGGCGGCACGATCCCCTGCGTGTACAGCAGATAGCTCAGCAGCAGGTAATCCATGTGGCTGCGGTGGCTGGGCACGTACACCACTTCATAGCCGGGCGCGACCTGTTTGAGCTTGTCGAGGTGATGCACCAGCACGCCGCGGTAGATGCGGTTCCACACGGTGGTGAGCAGGAACGAGGCCGAACGCACCACCGGCGGCGAATAATCGGCGGCGATCTCGTAGGCGTAGAGGTGAGCCTTCTTCCAGGCGTCTTCGACCTTGGTGTTTTCGCGGCGCGCGGTGTCGGCGATCGTCTGCTTGACCGGCTCGGAGGTCAGCACCTTGTCGATCAGCAGGCGGCGGGTGGACAGGTCCGGGCCGATCACCGCCTCGCGGATGCGGTTGAAGTGGGTGCGCAGCACGCGCGACACCCTGCGCACCGCGCGTTCCGGCGGAAGGTCTTCGGCGACGATGGTGCGCACCGGGATAGGGGTAGCGAACTGCACGAAGGTGTCGCGGCCGTTGAGCAGGATCGCGAGCAGCCGCCGGAAGCGGCCGACCAGGGTCCAGTTCTCCGAGAACAGCACCGAGAACCAGCCGTTGTTCCGGTCCGGTGCGCGGCCGACGAAGATCGACACCGGCACCAGCTGCACGTCCAGCGCCGGATCGACGCGGTGGGCTTCCAGCAGCCGCGCCAGCGCTTCGGAATGGCGTCGCGCCGGGCGCGCCATCTTCGGCGGCTTGCCGGTGGCGAGGTCCACGGCCATGTCCGCGGCCAGGCCCAGGGTGGAGTTGGCGTTGCGCCGCGACAGCGCGACATAGGCGCGTTTGCGTTTCAGCGGGTCGCCGGGCAGCGGCCGCAGCGCCGACGGCAGCCCGGCCTCGCGGCAGGCGCGGTCGAGGATCAACGCGTTGGACAGCCCGTAATCCTCCAGTACGAAGCAGATCGGACGCGGATCGTCGTTCAGCGATTCGGGCAGCGGCTCGATGCGCAGTTCGATCCACGGTTCCAGCACCTTGGCCAACAGCCCGGCCCACCACGGCCGGCGGCCGCTGCGGGTCTGGGCTGGGCCGGCGGGCGGCGGGCTTGGCTGAGCGGCCGCTATCGTCGGTTCGGTCTGTTCCGGTGCGGGCATGTCGTTGGCCGTGGCTTCGGCGGGCGATGCGTCGGCAGGTGCGGCTTCAGGCCCGGAGGTCTGGGCGGCGGGCTCGGCAGCGGGCGGCGCCGGCGTGGCGTCGGCGGGCTGCGCGGGGTCGAAGAGGGGCGGCTGGTTCGGGGATGTCGGCATGATCGCCGCCATTATGACGAAGTCGGTTTCGTCGTCGCGGTTTCCGGGGGCAGGACGACCGGCGGCGTGCCCGGGGGCGCATCCGCGGGAGCCGGCGAGGGGGGCATCGGGGCGGGGACGGCAGGCTCCGGCGGCACGGCCGCGGCGGCGCGGGCATGGCGCAGGAAATCGCTGAGGTACCAGCGGCCGTCGATGCGTTCCACCGCCACCACGGTATCGATGGTTTTGCCGTCCAGCGGGTAGCGCATCCGCACCCGGGCCCGCTCGCCCTCCTGGCTGACCAGCGACAGGGTCATCGCGTCGAGGCTGCGGTCCAGATCCAGATCGTAGGCGCGCAGGCTCTCCTTCAATGCGGCGACGACCGGCGTCAGCCGGCGCAGGCTGTCGTCCATGCCGTAGCGCCGGAAATCCGCTTCCTCGCGCAGCCCGCTCTGGCGCGCGGCCAGGGTCAGCCGGGCGATCGTCCCGCGCGCGCGCTTGGGATCGCCCAGTTTCGCGCGCGTCCCCCAGTCGCTCATCACCGCGACCAGCTGCGCGTAGTGCGCGCGTTCCTCGGCGCTGAGCGCGATGTCGGTCTGCAGGAACTTCACTCCGAACAGCCCCAGCGACTTCGCCGCGGCGCGGATCTCACCGTGGGCATTGGCGAACTGGCCCTCGAAGCTGCGGCGCAGGCGGGTATCGGCCTTGTCGGCGGCCAGTACCGCCAGCATGCCGGGGATCTTGTGGTCGAACGGCAACTCTTCCAGCGGCCAGCGGGTGCGTCCGGCTTGCCAAGCCGCGGCCAGCTGCGGTCGCAGCGCCGGGGGGACCGCATCGCGGGCGAAGGCCTGCAGATCGTTATCGCGCAGGTGCCGGGTGAGCAGGGCCACGGCGTCGGTGGGCTCGCTGGCGACGGTGGGCGTTACCCGTTCGCCGCCGCCACAGCCGGCCGCGGCCAGTGTCAACAATGCCGCCAGCAGGGCGGGCAGCGCGGGGGCGGGTCTGGGGACGGCGGGCACGGGCTGCGGCATGGTCCCGCATCTTGGCGGGCCGGGCCGGGTCCCACAAGCGACCGGCTTCAAAAAAAAGGAGACCCGAAGGTCTCCCGAATTCCGGCCGGGGCCGGAGGATCACGGTTGTGGCATGGCTCCGGCGTTGCCGGATGGGAAACAGGGTAACGGCGGGTGACTTCTAATGCAACGCTTTAAGAGAAGCGGGGCAAGTCATTGATTCGACTGATCGCGGAATGCGGATCGGAGCGATTCCTCAACGCCATCGGCACAACCGATGGCATGAGCATTGCGCGACGTTGCCCGCCCGATCCCGGACGTTGCCGTCAAGGCGCGAGATTCAGCGCCTCGCGCTTGAGCGCACGGCGCTGCTCGCGCGGCTGGCGCCAGTCGTTGCCGAACATCGCCGGCTCCCACGAGCCGTAGGTCGGGTTGGGCAGCATCCACCAGCGCTGGCCGAACCAGAGCCGGTGCTGTTCGTACAGCGCCGTGCGCGCGTCCTGGGTGTTGGCGAGGATCTGGGCGAAATCGCCGAGCTGGTCGCCGAACTGCATCAGCACCCGGTAGCTGCGGCCGGCGAACTGCCTGCGGCACAGTTTTTCCGACCCTTCCTGCTCGCAGTCGGCGATGAAGGTGCCCAGGCCCAGGAACACGCTGTCGTCCTTCACCGGCAGCCCGACCGCGCGCAGGTTCGCCAGCGTCGGCCCGATCAGGTGCTCGGCGCGGTTGGAGATATAAAGAATGGTCACGCCCCTGGCCTGCGCCGCGCGCGCGAACTCGACCACGCCCGGTACCGGCTGTGCCTTTTCCTCGCGCACCCAGGCGTCCCAGGTGACTTCGTTGTATTCCTTGCCTTCATTCACCAGCCGCGCCTGGTAGGGCGAGTTGTCCAGCACGGTTTCGTCCACGTCCATCACGATCGCCGGCGGCAGGCCGCGCGGCGGCGTCGCGCGTTCCTCGGGCACCAGCGCATCCCAGGCCGGATCCTTCAGCGCGGCGTCGAGTTTGTCGGTCGCGGCGCGATACACGGTTTCGGCGGCGGCCCGGTATTCGGCCGAACGCTGCACCCACAGCACCGCGTTCAGATTGTCGTCGGCGGCGCTGACGGCCGCAGCAGCGACGACGGGCGGCGCTGGCGGCGCTTCGGTCGATGCGGCGTCGTGGACGGTGCGGCAGGCGCTCAGCCCCAGCGCGGCGGTGAACAGGGCGGTGAACAGCAGGGATCGACGCATGAGGGCTCCACGAAAACGGAATGGACGAAGGCGATCGCCGAAGTGTAGCCGAGGCCCGTGACGGGCCGCCGCGCTACAGCAGGCCGAGGATCAGGCCGATCGCGAACGCGAACAGCATCGCCGCGACCACGCGCTGCAGGCCGCGCAGCGTGGTCTTGTGCAGCAGGCGGTTGCCCAGCCAGGCGCCGGCAAAAGCGGCCAGCACCGCGCAGGCCAGCAAGCGGTGGTCGAGCGTGCCGAACACCGCCAGCAGCGTGCTGGCGTACACCGCGAGCCGCGATACGTCGATGACGCAGGCGATGGCCGCACCGGTGGCGACGAACGCCTGTTTGTCCAGGCCGCTGCGCGCTAGGAACGCGCTGCGCAGCGCGCCCTGCATGCCGGCCAGGCCGCCGAAGAAACCGCTGAGCGCGCCGCCGAGCGGCTGCCAGCGCGCATCGAATTCCAGATCGCGCAGCTTCGGCACCAGTTCGATCATCGCGAACAGCAGCAGCAACAGGCCGATGACCAGCTTCAGCGGCAGGATCTCGAAGCGATGGCCGAATGCGGTGTAGGCATGCAGCGCCGGCAGGGTGCCCAGCGCCGACAGCAGCCATGCGCCCAGCACCGCCGCCAGCACCGCCGGCAGGCCGAAGCGCAGCAGCACCCGGGTGTCGATGTGCTTGCGCAGCAGCGCGAGCTTGAACAGGCCGTTGAGCAGGTGCACCACCGCGGTCATCGCGATGGCGTGCTCCAGCGGCACGAACAGCGCGAACGCCGGCAGCAACAGCGTGCCGAGGCCGAACCCCGAGAAGAACGTCAGCACGGAGGCCAGCAGCGCGACGACACAGACGATCACGATGTCCATTCAGAGGTTCATCCGGTCTACGCGCTCAGCCTTCCAGCATCGCCTTGATCGCGGCGAACCCGGCGCTGGCGCGTTCCTGCTTGCGCGTGGCGTCGGCGACCGGATCGGCGCCGTCGCGCTGGATCTCGTCGTCCGGTAGCTCGTCGAGGAAACGGCTGGGCGTGAGCCGCAGCTTGGTGCCCCAGCGCTGCGCTTCGCGCGAATGCGACAGCCACAGCTGTTCCTTCGCGCGGGTGATGCCGACGTACAGCAGCCGCCGCTCTTCGTCGAGCCGGCCTTCTTCCAGGCTGGCCTCGTGCGGCAGCGTGCCGTCTTCCAGGCCGATGATGAAGACGTAGCGGAATTCCAGGCCCTTCGCGCCGTGCAGGCTCATCAGGCGCACCTGATTGCCCGGGTCGCTCTTGTCGGCGTGGCTGAGCAGCGCCAGAGACGCCGCCAGTTCGCCCGGGCCGGCGCCGCCGCGCGCGCTGTCGAACCAGTCGCCCAGTTCGTCCAGATTGCCGCGGCGGATCGCGAACATCTGATCGGTCTTGCACTGCGCGCGCAGCGCCGCGAGCAGGCCGGAGCGATCGTTGAGCTTGCGCACCAGTTCGGCCGGGGTGAGCGTGCGCGCGTCGTTGCGCAGGTCGCGCACGATGTCGACGAAACCGCTGAGCGCGTTGGCCGCGCGCGGCTGCAGCTGTTTGAGGATGCCCATCGATTCCGCGGCCCGCGACATCGGCAACCCGGCCTGCTGCGCCAGTTCGGCCAGATTCGCCAGCGTGGTCGCGCCGACTTCGCGTTTGGGCGACTGCACCGCGCGCAGGAATGCCGCGTCGTCCTCGGGATTGGCGATCAACCGCAGCCACGACAGCGCGTCCTTCACTTCGCCGCGATCCAGGAACGCGGTGCCGCCGCTGAGGTGATACGGCACGCGTTGCAGCTGCATCGCTTTTTCCAGCGGCCGCGACTGGTGATTGCCGCGAAACAGAACGCAGAACTCGTGCCACTCGGCTTTCTTGGTGCTGTTGAGGAACTGTATTTCCGCGGCGATGCGTTCGGCCTCGTGCTCGCCATCGCGGCATTCGAGGATGCGGATGCGTTCGCCGTCGGCCTGTTGGCTCCAGAGTTTTTTCAGATGTTCGTGCGGATTGTTGGCGATCAGCGCGTTCGCCGCGCGCAGCACGCGATTGCTGCAGCGGTAGTTCTGCTCCAGTTTGACGATCCGCAGCGCCGGGTAATCCTTGCCGAGCTGCGAGAGATTCTCGGGATTTGCGCCGCGCCAGGCGTAAATGCTCTGGTCGTCGTCCCCCACGCAAGTGAAGTTGCCTTTCTCGCCGGCCAATGCCCTCAGCAGCCGGTACTGCGCGTCGTTGGTGTCCTGGCACTCGTCCACCAGCAGATAGCCGATGCGCTCACGCCAGCCCAGTACGCAGTCGGCGTCGCTTTCCAACAGTTGTACCGGCAACCGGATCAGGTCGTCGAAATCCACCGCGTTGAAGGTGGTCAGGCGCTTCTGGTACTTGGCGTACAGCGCCGCGGCCTCGCGCTCGCGCGGGCTCTGCGCGGCGTCCAGCGCCTCTTCGGGCGACAGCCCGGCGTTCTTGGCGCGCGAGATCAACCCCTGCATCGCCTGGATCGCATCGCCCTTGGCGCCGGGCATCAGATCCTTGACCTGGCCTATCGAGTCGTCGCTGTCGAATACCGAGAACCCGCGCTTCAACCCGATCTTCGCGTGTTCGATCTGCAGGATCTTCAGGCCCAGCGCGTGGAAGGTGCAGATGGTCAGGCCTTCGGCGCCGTCGCCGCGGATCCGCTTGGCGACGCGCTCGCGCATTTCCTTCGCCGATTTGTTGGTGAAGGTGATCGCGGCGATGCGCTTGGCCGGGTAATGCTTCGCCTGGATCAGGTGCGCGATCTTCTCCACGATCACCCGGGTCTTGCCGCTGCCGGCGCCGGCCAGCACCAGCATCGGGCCATCGGCGTGCAGCACCGCTTCGCGTTGGGGAGGGTTGAGACCGTGCATGGAAAAAGCGGGGGTGACCGATGACCGATAGGTCGTCAGTTTACCTGCGTCGGCGCGACGATTCGGCTAACGTGTGCATCCATTGCGTGGTAGCCCAGCCGAGCCTGACCCGATGATGCGTGCCCCCATGATCCGCCCGCTCCTGCTTTCCATCGCGCTGTCGCTTGCGGCCGCGGCCCCTTTCGCGCATGCCGCCGAAACGCCGCCGCCCGATCCGGAAGCCGATCCGCTGCTGATCACCGCGGGCTTCCTCGATCACCACCAGGATCTGAAGTACCGCATGTACGGCATGCAGGCGTACAGGAAAGGCCGCTACGACGATGCGCTGCGGTTCTTCCGCCGCGCCGGTTTCTTCGCCGACAAACCTTCGCAGGGCATGGTCGCGGAAATGTACTGGAACGGTCAGGGTACGCCGCGCGATCCGGTCCAGGCCTACATCTGGATGGACCTCGCCGCCGAGCGCGGTTACCAGGGGTTCCTGGTGCAGCGCGAGCGCTACTGGAAGACATTGAGCGAAACCGAGCGCGCGCGCGCGATCGAGGAAGGACAAGCGCTGTACGCGCGCTTCGGCGATGCGGCAGCCAAGCCGCGCTACGAACATCAGCTGCGCATCGGCAAGAGCCAGATGACCGGCAGCCGCACCGGTTTCAATCGCGGCGTGCAGATCGAGGTTCCCGGCCCGGAGGGTTCGCAGGCGATTCCGGGGTCGAAGTTCTACGACGACCGCTATTGGAATGCGAAGAAGTATTGGGCCTGGCAGGACAAGCTGTGGATGAAGCCGCGCATCGGCAAGGTGACCATCGGCGAGATCGAGGAGACCGGCAAGCCGTCGCGCATCCCTGCAACTGCTCCGCAGGTCGACGCCCCGGAGCCGCAGGTGAACGACGTGGAGCCGCCGGGTCCGGGCACCGTCGATTGACGCTCCCGGGCGGGACTACGCTAAAGTCGGGACTCGACAAGGCCATCAGAAAGGAAGTCCGGGATGCGTGCATTCGTCGGGAAGAAAAAGGCGGCGGCGCTGGCGCTGTGCCTTGCGGTCTTTGCTCCGTCCTTCGTCGCGGCTGCGCCGCCGCCGGACCCCACCGATGACTGGACGGTGGTCTCGGCGGGTTTCCTGGAACAGCATCTCGACATCAAATATCGCCTGCTCGGTCTCGACGCATACAAACGGAAACGCTACGACGACGCCCTGCGGCTTTTCCGTCGCGCCGCTTTCCTGGCCGACAAGCCATCGCAGGGCATGATCGCGGAAATGTACTGGAAGGGCGAAGGCGCGCCGCGCGACCCGGTGCAGGCGTATATCTGGATGGATCTCGCCGCCGAACGCGGCTACGTCGGATACCTCGCCCTGCGCGAAACGTACTGGAAAGGACTGAGCGAAACCCAGCGCGTGAGCGCCGTCGAAGACGGGCAGGCGGTCTATGCCCGGTTCGGGGACGATGTCGCCAAACCCCGGCACGCATTCAAGCTCAGGGTCCTGAGTCGCGAAATCACCGGGAGCCGCGTCGGGGCCAATCGCGGCGTGGAGGTCCACATCCCGGGCGTGACGGGTTGGGACGGATCGATACCGGTCCTGGGCACGAGTCTTTACGACCCGCGCTACTGGCAGCCAGAGAAGTACTGGGCCTGGCAGGACGCGGACTGGAAGGCGCCGCAGATCGGTACCGTCACGCTCGGCGAGATCGAGGGCGTCGAGCCGCGCGCGGAAGATAGGCGCCCTGAGGACCGCGGACCGCGGAGTCCGAAGACCGTGCCGCCTGTCGACGCGCCCGACGCGCCCGACGCACCGCTGCCCGAAGCCGGATCGCCCGCCTCGATCCGGGGCTGATCGCACCGGGTCGCTGATGGGCTCCAACGGGACGGCAACGGTTGCGGCTGCCGTCCTGCACCGCGCGTTTCGGCGTCGCTGCCGGTCACATTCTCCGTGCTGTTCCCGTCCTGCAGACAGACGACGTGCCAGGAGAGCCCCATGAAACGATTGCTTCCGTATGCCCTCATGTTGGGTTTCGCATCGCTGCCGGCGATGGCGACCACCGCAACCCATGCCGCAGATCCCGCGCCTTCCGATTCCCGGTCGATGGAACAGGCGGTCGCCGTCGACACCGACGCGTTCGCGGTCGCGAACTTCGACGCGCTGACGAAGATGGCGGTCAATCATCCCAATGAACTCCACCGCATCTACGCCAACAAGGCGGCGGCGTCCGGCAACTGGCGCGACGCGGCCAAATCCTTCCGGATCGCATCGCGCTATGCCGACAAGTATTCGCAGCATCGCTTGAGCCTGCTGTACTGGCACGGCGTGGGCGTGACCGCCGACCGCGTCGAAGCGTACGTCTGGGCCGATCTGGCCGCAGAGCGCGGTTATCCGGACTTCCTCGCCATCCGCGAGAAGATGTGGCGCGAACTCACCCCGCAGCAGCAGGCCGATGTGCCGAAGCGCGGCCGCAGTATCGTCGACGAATACGCTGATGCCGTCGCCAAGCCGCGCTTCGAGCGCGCGCTCGCGCAGGGCAAGCGGCAGATGACCGGTTCGCGTACCGGCTTCGATGCCGGCGTGCTGATTTCCACCGTCGGTCCGGGCAACCAGCTGTTCGGCTCGATCGGCGGCGTCGGTCTGAAGGGTCTGTACGACGCTTCGCGCACCGATCCGGAGAAGTACTGGGCGTTCGAGGACAAGGTGTGGAAGGAAGGCCTGGTGCGGGTGGGCGAGATCGAGGACGCGCCGGAAGCACTCAAAGCCCCGTGAGTCGCCGCCGGGGGGCGGCGCCGCATCCGCGGTGCCACCCCTTAAACTAGGCGCCATGGCCAAGCTCTATTTCTACTATTCGGCGATGAACGCCGGAAAGACCACGACCCTCCTGCAGTCCGCGCACAACTATCGCGAACGCGGCATGCGCGTGCTGATCTTCACGCCGAAGCTGGATTTCCGCGCCGGCTCCGGCACGGTTGCGTCGCGCATCGGCTTGAGCGCCGAAGGCCAGGCGTTCGAGCGCGACGACGATCTGGAGATCTGGGCGCGCAACGACATCGCCAGGCACGGCAAGCTCGACTGCGTGCTGGTGGACGAGGCGCAGTTCCTCACCCGCGCGCAGGTGTGGCAGCTGAGCGAGATCGTCGATCGGCTGCGGATTCCGGTGCTGTGCTACGGCCTGCGCACCGATTTCCGCGGCGAGCTGTTCGAGGGCAGCCAGTACCTGCTGGCCTGGGCCGACGAGCTCACCGAGATCAAGACCATCTGCCACAGCGGCAAGAAGGCGACGATGACCGTGCGCGTCGACGAACAGGGCCACGCGCTGCAGGACGGCCCGCAGGTCGAGATCGGCGGCAACGACCGCTATGTCTCGGTCAGCCGCGCCGAGTACAAGAAAGTCATGCGCGGCGAAGGCCGCATCGACCCGCTGCAGCAGCCGTTGCCGCTGTCGTAACGCCCCTGCCTCGATCCGGCTCGAATATGTTTGAATTCGATGGATCTGCTTTCGTAGGAGGGGCTTCAGCCCCGAGCATGTTGTTCAGGGCTTGGTGTGAAGATCGGGCCTGAAGGCCCTCCTACGAACGGTTAGCCCGCCGGAATCGCCGGAAAATCGTCGCGGTTTTCGTAGAAGCCGTTGATGTCGATGCCCGACACGGTCTCGCCTGCGGCCACCGCGACCGACGCCGGCATGTCCGGGCACGGCGCGCGGATGCACTGCACCGGCTGCACATGTCCGCCGATGCGATACGGACCTTCGTTGGCCGCGGCGATCACGACGTAGTCGTCCGGCGGCAGGCCGTCGATCCGATACCGGTCCTGGCTCGGGCGGGTGTCGATGCAGACGCGTTTCGCGTCCTCCGGCGCGCCGCTGCCGATGGCGCAGATGCGCAGCGCGGGCACGACGTGCGCCGGATGCAGGATGCGGCCTTCGATCGTGCCGGTTTTGCCGGCGGTCGTCGGCGTTGCGCCGGCCTCCGCGGCGTCGGCATGGGGTTGCGAGCGCGCGCAGCCACTGCTGGCCGGCAGCGAGGCGGCGAAAGCGAGCGAAACCAGCAGTGGGCGGATCGGTGTCATCGGGTTCTCCTGCGTCTGTCAGCGGCAGCGGCCGCGTTCCCGTTCGAAAGTGCGTGCGATGGCCCCGCCTTCGGGCAGCGCGGCAGCGATGTCTTCGGCGATATCGTCCAGCCTCTGCGGCCCATCGCCGAACCCGGGTTGGCGGCAGTGTTGCAGGGCAATGGCGGTCGACGCCAGCCATGCGACCTTGCGCAGCTCCGGATCGGATCTCGGCAACGCGGCCAGTTGTTCCAGTTGCGCCAGCGCCGCAGGATCCGGCGGATCGCTGCGCCGCAGATCGAACAAGGCCAGCGACAGTTCGGCGCGGCGGGTGTGCGGATGCGAAGGCCCGTACCCGGAGCCGGCGCGGGTGAGTTCGACCGCGGCGTCGAGGCGCGTGCGCGCCTCGGCATCCATGCCCAGCGCGGCCTGCACCTCGCCGATCATGCGCTCGGTGTCGCCGATGAGTTCGTGCTGCTTGCCGAGGCGGGCGATGCGCAGGCGCTCCACGTCCAGCAGCAGCGGCAGCGCGGCGCGGTCGCGCCCGGCGTCGTGCAGCACCATGGCCTTGTTGAACAGCACGCCCTGATACAGCGCGGACGTCGGATCCTTGCGCAGCACCGCGAGCGCGCGGTCGAGATGGCGCAGCGCGAGGTCGAAGTGGCCGAGTTCCCAGGCCACGATGCCCAGGCTGTTGTCGTCGCGCGCTACGTCCACGTGCTGGCGGCCCAGTCGCCCGATCAGCCAGGGCTGGCTGGCGCGGTAGGCTTCGCCGGCTTCGCGGAACCGGCCCAGGTCGACATGGATCGCGGCCAGCTGGCGGCGCGCGTTGACGCTCGACGGATGCTGGTCGCCGTGGCGGTCGAGGGCCAGGCTCAGGGCATCGTGGCAGTCGCGTTCGGCGACGACCAGTTGCCCGGCGCCGCGCTCCAGATCGCACAGGCGCTGCAGCAGGCCGATCGCCAGCGGATGGCGGTTGCCGACGCTGGCCTTCAGCTGCGCCAGCGCGTTGCGGAAGCCCAGCAGCGCGGCTTCGTTGTTGCCGGCGTCGCGCTCCAGATCGGCCAGATCGGCGAGGTTCTCGACCACGCCGGCGGTGTCGTCCAGCGCATTGCGGCGTATTTCCAGCGAGCGCTGGTAGAGCCGCCGCGCCGTGCGCCGATTGCCCTCGTCGCGCTGGCAGCGCCCCAGCTCGGAGTAGAAATCGGCTGCCTGCACCGGCAGCTGGCGCTGCTGGCGCCGGGCGTCGGCCTCCAGCGGCTGCATCCGCGCCACGCAGACGGCCGGCCGGCCCAGCAGGCGCAGGGTGCGGCCGTAATCGGTGGCCGACGCCAGCCGCAGGCTGTCGGGCGGATCCTTCAGGCCATCGATGATCGCGGTTTGAGTTTCCAGCAGGCGTTCGGCTTCGCGGTAATCGCCCAGGCCCAGGCGCAGCCGCGCGATCACCCCGAACAGCTCCGCGCGGTCCAGCGGCTGCCGCGCCAGTTCGCGGTTGCCGCGCTGTTCGCCGGCTTCCAGCAGTTTGCGCACGTCCAGCGGGCCGGGCTTGCCGCCGATATCGCCGCCGCCGGCCTGCTCGAACAGATTGGTCACGAACCGCTGCAGCGCCTGCGCGCGGCTGGCTTCGCGCACCGCCTGCCGCGCCTGCCAGGTCACCAGCACCAGCGCCGAGGTCAGCATCGTCAGCATCAGCGCGGTGGTCGCCAGCGCCCAGCGGTGGCGCTGCACGAACTTGTGGGTGCGGTAGGCCATGCTTTGCGGCCGCGCCAGCACCGGCTTGCCTTCCAGATAGCGATGCAGATCCAGCGCCATCGCTTCCACCGACGGATAGCGGTGTTCCGGGCGTTTGGACAGCGCCTTCAGCGCGATATTGTCGAGATCGCCGGAGATCTCCTTCGCGCGCCGGCGCAGCGCCTGGGTGCGCGACGGGTCGCTGTCGGCTTCGCGCAGCAGGTTGGCCGACGGCTTCTGCGGGTCGGAGATCAGGATCGCCTCTTCCCACTCGGCGTCGCTCTGCCGTTTCAGTTTGTAGGGTTTGGCCTCCGCCAGCAGTTCGTACAGCACCACGCCCAGCGAATACACGTCGGTCATCGTGGTGACCGGCTCGCCGCGGATCTGTTCCGGCGCGGCGTAGTGCAGGGTGAAGGCGCGCACCTCGGTGCGGGTGTTGTCGCGGCCCGGCTCCGAGCCGTCCAGCAGTTTGGCGATGCCGAAATCCAGCAGCCGCACTTCGTCCAGCGGCGTGACCATGATGTTCGACGGCTTCAGGTCGCGATGCACGATCAGGTTCGCGTGCGCGTGGCTGACCGCCTCGCAGACCTGCAGGATGAGTTTGAGCCGCGCTTCGACGTTGAGATCGCGGCTGCGGCACCAGTCGGTGATCGGTTCGCCTTCCACGTACTCCAGCGCGAGGTAGGGCTGGTTGTCGGTGCTGATGCCGGCGTCGAGCAGGCGCGCGATGTGCGGGTGGCCCAGGCGGGCGAGGATCTGGCGTTCGCGGGTGAAGCGCTGGCGCAGGTTGGGGTCGGCCAGACCGGGACGCAGCAGCTTCAGCGCCACCCTCCGCTGGTACAGGCCATCGGCGCGACGCGCCAGCCACACCTGGCCCATGCCGCCCTCGCCCAGCATGCGGTCGAGCTTGTACGGGCCGATCATCGTGTCCGGCTTCGCCATCGGCGGCGGCGTCACCAGCGGCTCGGAAAGGAAATCCTCGTTGTCGTCCTCCAGCGTCATCAGCGCCTGCAGCTCATCGGCCAGCGCCGGGTCTTCCTCGCGCAGCGTTTCCAGCCGCGCCTTGCGGCCTTCGGCATCGAGTTCGAGCAGCGCATCGAGCAGCGGCGACAGCCGCTGCCAGCGTTCGGCATCCATCGGTTGGCGGCGTGGTCTGGAGCGGGAGGATCATGGTCGCACGCAGCGCGCGCGACCGCATTGGCTTACAGGCTGGCGGCGCTCAGCGCTGGACGGCTCAGCGCTGGCCGTTCTCGTCGCCCAGCGACGCCAGCAGATACAGCCGCGCCTTCTGCCAGTCGCGGCGGATGCTGCGCTCGGAGCGCTTCAGCAGTTCGGCGATTTCCTGCTCCGACAGCCCGGCGAAATAGCGCAGCTCGACCACCTGGGCCAACTTGGCGTCCACGCTGGCCAGCTTGGTCAGCGCGGTGTCCAGTCCCAGCATGTCCTCGTCCAGGCGCAGGCCGCCTTCGATATCGTCGGGCAGCTCGGTCACCCGGTGCAGATCGCCGCCGCGCTTCTGCGCCAGGCGCTGGCGGGCGTAATCCACCACCACGCTGCGCATCGCCGAAGCGGCGTAGGCGAAGAAATGCGCGCGGTCGTCGAACTGCACGTCGCGGCGGCCGATCAGTTTCAGATACGCCTCGTGTACCAGTGCGGTCGCGTCCAGCGTCTGCCCGTACTGCCCGGCCAACTGGCGTCGCGCCATCGCGTGCAGCTCGTGGTACAGCGTCCCGAGGACGCGATCCAGGGCAGCGCGGTCGCCGTCGCGGGCGGCATCGAGCCATTGGGTGATCTCGGCGTGTTCGCGTTCGCTCATGGACAGGCTCGGAGCCCTGACATTCGGTGGCCGACTATACCGCAGCCCCGGCCGCGCCCGTCAGCGCTGGCAGTACCCGCACCAGACCGTGGCCCGCTGCGCCAGCATCGCCTGCTTCAGCGGCCGCCCGCAGCGCGGACACGGCTCGCCGCCGCGGCCATAGGCCGACAGCTCCTGCTCGAAGTAACCCGGCGCGCCGTCCGGGCTGATGAAATCGCGCAGCGTGGTGCCGCCGCGGGCGATGGCGTAGGTGAGGATGCGGCGGATCTCGGTCGCGATCGCCGCATAGCGTTCGCGCGACACCTTGCCCGCCGCGCGCAGCGGCGACACGCCCGCCGCGAACAGCGCTTCGGCCGCGTAGATATTGCCCACGCCGACCACGATCTTCTGATCCATCAGGAACGCCTTCACCGGCACCTTGCGCCCGCGGCTGCGCTCGAACAGCAGATCGCCGCTGAAGTCGTCCGACAGCGGCTCCGGCCCCAGCCCGCGCAGCAGCTCATGGGTTTCCCCCGGCGGCTGCCATAGCAGACTTCCGAAGCGTCGCGGATCGTTGAAGCGCAGCACGCGCGTCTCGCTTAGCTCCCTCCCCCGCCCGCGGGGGAGGGCTGGGGTGGGGGCTGCCTCCGAAGCAGCAGCATCCCCCCCAATCACCACATCCACATGATCGTGCGCCCGCACCGGCGTATCCGCCGCCAACACCCGCAGACTCCCCGACATCCCCAGATGCCACAGCGCTGAACCCGCGGGCGTATCCATCAACAGATACTTCGCACGCCGCCGGATCGACAGGATCGTCTGCGACGGCAACAGCGCTT
The DNA here is from genome assembly GCA_943371935.1 of Chitinophaga pinensis. Classification (GTDB taxonomy): domain Bacteria; phylum Pseudomonadota; class Gammaproteobacteria; order Xanthomonadales; family Xanthomonadaceae; genus Lysobacter_I. The sequence goes on from CALRWS020000037.1 coordinate 42,996, forward strand.
CGATCTCATGCGGAATCGGCCAGCGCAGATCCGGCCGACGGAGCGTCACCCCGACCACGCGACGTCCTTCCAAATGCGGCGCCAGACCGCGGCGCGTGGTTTCGACTTCGGGGAGTTCGGGCATGGGGTTGATGCAAGTGCGCGGCACCATATGGTAAGCCCGCCACTGGTTGGTTGTGCGTCAAAGCTTGCACGCATCATGTTAATTTTCGAGGCACTTCACAGGGGGCAACAGGATGACAGGAAGTCCAGATCTGCAGGAACCGCCAACCATTTCGCTACTGTCGCTGGCTGACCGCTTCATCGAAGACCACAAACGGATGCCCAACCGGGCGTTCGCTTTCGTCTTGGGCGCTGGGGCGTCGCGATCCTCCGGCATCAAGGGCGCGTCGCAGATGGTAGAGGACTGGATCCGGTCCCTGCACCGCGAAGCGACGGGTGAAGCAGATGGCGACAGCAAGGTCTGGGCGAATACGAAGACGCTGGGAATCAAGCACTACGACCCCGCGGATCCAGCCGCATGCTATTCCGAGCTGTACCACAAAATGTATGCTCGTGACCCGGACCGCGGTTACGCGTACTTAGAAGAACAGATGCAGGATTCCGAGCCCAGTTATGGTTACTCGGTGCTGGCGCGCATCATGGAGATCACGCAGCACAGGGTGGTGGTCACCACTAACTTCGATAATCTCGTGGCCGATGCTCTGTCGATATTCTGCAAAACCTACCCGCTGGTCTGCGGGCACGAGTCACTTGCGGGGTTCATCAGCGCCCGCATACGCCGGCCGCTGGTCGTGAAGGTGCATCGCGATCTACTGCTGGCACCGAAAAGCGCGCCGAAAGATCTGAATAATCTTCCCGATGGCTTCCGAGCAGCACTGACGAAGCTGTTCGGCCACTACACGCCCATTGTCATCGGCTATGGTGGCAACGATGGCAGCCTGATGGGCTTTCTCAGGCAGTTACCGCCGGCATCCGTGCCGGGAGGCGTGTATTGGTGTTACTGGAAAGGCGGCGGCCTGCCTTCGAGCGAGATCCAGCACTTCGTGGCGGCCCAGAATGGCTGTCTTGTGCCGATTCCAGGGTTCGATGAAACGATGATGTTGTTGAGCGAAGAGCTCGGTTTTGAAGTGCCTGACCAGTTCGTGCGCGATCGTGCGGAATTGCGTGCGAAACGTATTGGTGAACAAGTGTTGGCCTTGAAAGAGAAATTGGATGCAGACCGTCGTCGTCTTCCGATAATCGTTGCTGCTACGGATGATCGGATCGGTGCCGCAGCCATGCAGCTATCGCCAGTCTCTGAACAGCAGCAAAAGATGACATCAAGCGCAAGCGAAGCCGATGCCTTGGCTCAAGCATTGAAAAAAACCATGCGCCGTACTTCCGGCGCTTTGCGCTGGTGGCAGTGGGAGGAGAAAGCCAAAGCAGCAATCGATGACGATGAACGTGAACGCATTTATCAAAAGGCGATCAGTGCTTTGCCAGACGCACACGAGCTCTTGTGCAACTATGCGATCTTCCTGAAGACTGTGCGAGAAGATTACGAAAAGGCAGAGGAATATTTTCTCCGCGCGTTGGCCGCCGATCCGCTAGATGCTGACTACCTCGGGAACTATGCACTTTTTCTCACGGAGATCGGCAAGGACTACGGAAAGGCGGAAGATCACTATGTTCGTGCACTCGCTGCCGATCCGACCCATGTGAACAATCTCGGCAATTACGCATTGTTTCTCACGGACATCCGCGAGGACTACAACAAGGCAGAAGAAAATTACTTCCGTGCGCTGTCGGCCGAACCGGTCGACGCGCGCCATATAGGCAACTATGCATTGTTTCTAGAGCGTATCCGAAAGGATTACAATAAAGCGGAAGATAATTACCTCCGTGCGATAGCCACTGATCCGACCAATGCGAACTATCTCGGCAACTACGCCGTGTTTCTCGAGGACGTCCGTAAAGACTACAACAAAGCGGAAGAGAACTACCTCCGTGCGCTGTCGGCCGATCCGGGCCATGCGAACAATCTCGGCAACTACGCAAGGCTGCTGCTTACGATCGGGCGCACAGATGAGGGGCTCGTGATGCTCGACCGTGCGCTGGCCGTTCCTGAGAGCGATTTATTGCAACCGCTTACCATCGAATTACGCATGTATGAAGTCTGCCACCGCCTACCAGACAGTTGGCTCGTAGCCTTGTCAATGCTGAAAAATCTTCTATTGACGGACAAAATCATCACGGGCGACTGGGATTTTTCCGGCGTGCTCGAAGCGGCCAAACGACGCGGACATCCTGCCGGTGAATGGCTGGATCCGTTGGCTACGGTGTGCGTGGGCACATCCGATGTATCTGTATTGGATGGGTGGGATGCATGGAAGAGGGCGTAAAGTCATCAAATACACAAAGCGGCGTACTTGAGCATGCCCTATGCGTCTGACGGAACTCAAATCCACCCATACCGCACCATATGGAAAAAAATCGGCGCGGCGAACACCACCGAATCCACCCGGTCGAGAATCCCGCCGTGGCCTTCGATCATGCTGCCCCAGTCCTTCACGCCCCGGTCGCGCTTGATCGCGGACATCACCAGGCCGCCGAAGAAGCCCATCAGACAGATGACCAGCGCGACCAGCGCGGCTTCCAGCGCGGTGAACGGGGTGATGCCGTGCAGCGCGGCGCCGAGGACGGTGGCGCTGACCACGCCGCCGATCAACCCTTCCCAGGTCTTCGACGGCGACAGTTCGGGCGCGACCTTGTGCTTGCCCAGCAGCTTGCCCCAGATGTACTGCAGCACGTCGCTGCCCTGCACCACCAGTACCAGGAAGGCGATCAGCAGCAGGTTGCGGCCTTCGTAGCCGGGGATGTTCAAGGTCATGATCGCCGGCACGTGCGAGAGGCAGAACACGCAGATCATCAGCCCCCACTGCACTTTCGAGGCGCGTTCGAGGAAGCGGGTGGTGTCGGCGCCCAGCGCGGCGAAGATCGGCAGCAGCAGGAAGGCGTAGACCGGGATGAAGATCGAATACAGCCCGTACCAGTCGATCCAGATCAGCGCGTACTGCACCGGCAGCGCGATGAAGAACGCCAGCAGCAGCACCAGATGATCGCCGCGGCGGGTGTAGCAGAGGGTGATGTATTCGCGCAGCGCGAAGAACGACAGCAGCGCGAACAGCACGATCACGCCGCCCTTGCCCAGCCAGAACGCGACCGCGAGGATGCCGACCATCCACCACCAGGCGCGGATGCGGCTGTTGAGATTGTCGATCACGCCGTGCGGCTCTTGCGGGGCGAAGCGCAGCTTCAGGATCAGGCCGATGACCGACGCGACGATCAGCACCGCGACCGCACCGGCGAAGATCGGCAGCGCGTACATCGTGGGATAAGGATTCTGCATCAGCGGGGCTCCGGAAGATCGGATGGTGTGTTGTCGTCGTCGTCATGATCGGGACGCAGCGCAAGCATCGCCGCGCGCGCGCGTTCGAGGAACGCGGCCTTGTCTTCGCCGTCGATGCGCGGCAGCGCGGCGCCGAAGGTGACCGTGCACAGCAGCGGGATCGGGATCAGCTGGCCCTTGGGCATGACCCGGGCGAGATTGTTGATCCACACCGGCACCAGCTCGGCGCCGGGATATCGATTCGCCAGATGGAACAGGCCGCTCTTGAACGGCAGCAGCACCGCATCGGTGGTATTGCGCGTGCCTTCCGGGAACAGGATCAGCGAATCGCCGCCGGCCAGCGCCGCGACCATCTGTTCGACCGGATCGGGGCCGCCTTCCTTGCGTTCGCGATCGATCAGCACCGCGCGGAACACCCGGCCGCCGATGAAATGCCGCAGCGCGCTCCTGTTCCAGTAGTCGGCGCCGGCCACCGGTCGCGTGCGTCGGCGCAGCCACGGCGGCAGCGATGCCCACAGCAATACGAAATCGCCGTGGCTGGCGTGGTTGGCGAAGAAGATGCGCTGCGCGGCGTTCGGACGACCGCCGCGCCAGAACGCCTGTGCGCCGGTAAGCAGGCGCACGAAGCCGATGATGAGTGAGGCGACCAGTCTTTCCAGCATCGGCCGGCGGCTCCTGTGCGTGGTTCGAGCGACGATGGTAGCCGCGAATCAGGCAAACACAACCGCGATCGCGACGGACGCGGCTTGCAGGCCGACGGTGAGCGCATGGCGCCGCCAGAGGCGTCGGCTGCCGAGAAGTCTGTCGTCGAGCGTGCGTGAAGATCGCGGGTCCTTGACGATACCGAGCGCAGACAGAGTCGCATCCAGGGCTGCGAGATCATCGATCCGCCCGCTGGCCAGATCTGCGAACAGTCCGGCGTCGAAGCGGATCCGCAGCGCAAGGTAACGTTCGACCGGCGTCAGCGCGAGCGCGACCACAGCGAAACCCAGCGCCGAATCGCGCCACGCATGCGCGAGCGTGCCCAGCGCCGCGACCACTGCGCAGCAGAGCGCCAGCGCGCCCAGCGTCGAGGACGCTTCGAGCCAACGCGCCATCGCCGCGCAGCGCGCGCGGTCGCCGGCATCGAGCGGGGTCGGCGCGAGTGCAGGTGTCGTCATGGGTGCAGTGCCGGCGTGTATGAGGCCGGCTGGTATGAGGCCGGCTGGTATGAAGCGAGTTGCGACAGCGCCATTCGATGCGCGTCCCGCAGAACGAGCTGCGGACGCTGTTGCCGCACGCGCGCGATCGCTTCATCGACATGCTCGGCGCGGCCCGTGTGCAGCAGCCACGCCGCGACCGCAGCCGCGCTGCGCGAGTAACCCAGCGCGCAGCACACCAGCACATCGCCGTCGTCGCGCAGCTGCGCTTCGATGGCTTCTGCCGCCGCTGTGAGCTGTGCAGGCGAGGGCGCGATCAGATCGAGCATCGGTACGCAACGCGTCGGAATGCCGACGGGCGACGACAGCTCGGCGCTCACATCGACGATCCGCGCGATGCCGAGCGCACGCGCCTGCGCGGCGGTCGGCATGCGCCCCAGCCACACGCGCCTGGCGACCCGCACCGCAGGCGCATGGCGCGCGGTCCACAGCCGCGAATTGATCCAAGCGCCCAGCCGGTACGGCGCCAGCAGCCAGCGCGTGCCATGGGAGATGCGTCCATCGGCCGCCTTCTGGAACCCCCCGGCACCTAACGCCGCGTAGTGCAGCGCCACCATCAGCAGCGCGACGCCGGGCCAGCACAGCCACAGCGCCACGCCGCCGAGCGTCGCCAGCGCGAAACACGCGGCCGCGCCGATGGCGTAGAACAGCGCCAGTCGTCGGCGCTCCGGTGCGTGCGCGATCCGCGCCGTGCGCAGCGGGCTGTCGGCATCGAGCGGCCACAGCCACAGGCAGAGCAGGCCGAGCAGCGCGCCGGTGGGGATATCGATGAAGTGATGCTGATAGGTGGTCAACACCGAGACCGCGATCAGCAGCGACCAGCCGTGCAGCAGCCAGTGCAGGCCGCGCGGCAGCAGGCGACGGTACAGATCCCACAGGATCACCAGCAGCGCGATGTGCAGCGACGGCGCCTGATTGAAGGGTTTGTCGAAGCTGGTGAGCGCGGCGAAGAACATCCCGGGGATGCCGTCGCTGTCCGGCCGCACGAAGGTGAAGCCGAGCGGAAACAGCAGGAAGCAGCTCACCGCCACGAGCTGTGCGGTGAGCAAACGACGGCCGTGCGCATGCAGTTCGTCGCGCGTGCGGCACAGGAACAGCGAGAGGCCGTAGAACAGGTTGATCGACCAGTAGGGGACGATCGTCCATGCGATGAACGGCACGCTGCGCTCCCAGTCGAACACCACCGCGCCCACGCCGCTGCGCTGGGACGCGAGATGGTTCGCGAAGCCGTAGCTCAGATAGAAGAAGGGCGCGAGGAAGGCGAGCCAGGCTGCGGCTTGTTTCCACGGACGTTTGGCAGGCGTGACTGCGCGGGGGGTGTTATCCATGGTGCAGAGGCCTGAAGAGCAAATCCCCCCTGCCCCCCTTTTTTAAAGGGGGGAAAAGCGAAGGCATCCAATACAGGGTCAGCGGATTGGAAGTGCGGTGATTCGGAAGCAAATGATCCGAAACGAAATGATCTAAAGCGAAATGATTTGAAGCGAGATGATCCGAAACAAAATGATCCGAAGCGAGAGGTCCGCAAGCGTCCAGAATGGAAGCAACCGGGTTGCTTACCCCCTTTGAAAAAGGGGGTCGATGCCAGCGCAGCTGGCAGCGGGGGGATTTGGCTTTTGCTCTGCGCATCCGCCGAAGACCATCGCCACCATCCAGAAAAGTGCCGACGTTCATCCCTCCCGCACCGCCAGCGACACCGTGAAAATCCCGAAAGCGTCGATGCGCTGTTCCAGCTTGCGGAAACCGGCGGCTTCGACCAGCTGATCCATCTCCGCCTGCGTGCGCCGACGCATCACCCACGCCTGGCCCTGGCGATGACTGGTGAGCGCGCGGGCGATCAATTCCAGCTGCGGATGCCACGGCTGGCCGGTGTAGACCAGACAGCCGCCCGGCGGCACCGCGGCGGCGATGCCTGCCAGCGACGCGGCCACCTGATCGTTGTCGGGAAACAATTCGTATAGCCCCGACACCACCGCCACTGTCGGCGCAGGCGATACCTTCGCCAGATCGTCGCGGTCGAAGGCGTCGCCCTGCACGAACTGCGCGATCTCGCCCAGGCCGCGCTCGGCGATCAGCGCGCGGCCGTCGCGCACGTTGATGTCGCTGTAGTCGCGCAGCAGGATCGACGCGGGTTTTGCATCGTCTTTCGCGTCGCCTTTCGCAGTGCTCGCGGCGATGGCATCCAGCACGTAGCGGCCGTGGCCGGCGGCGACATCCATCACCCGCAGCGGCAGCCCGCGCGCGTTCACCCGTGCGAAGGCTTTGCGCAGCAGTTCCTCGATGTGGGTCTTGCGCACGCGGATGCCGCGCCAGCCGATGGAGTCGAGATAGGTGCGATCGATCATCGTGCCGATGACCGGCACGCCCTGCGCCTGATTGCGATACACGTAATCCAGCGTGCTGCCGGAGTCGAAGCCGGTGGCGTGGCCCAGCGCGATGCCGCGCGACAGCAGGCCGCCGAGTTTCAGCGATGCGCGCGTCAGCGCCCAGTACGCGCCGCGTGGCGTGTACCACGGCAGCGGTTGGCCCAGGGCGCGCGATTCGTCCGCGGTGAAGCCGGTGCGATGCGCGTCGCGCAGTGAGACCGGTGCCGGCGGGTTCTCGAACAGGCCGCGCACGAAGCTGCGGATCCGGTCGGTGGCGAGCTTGCGGTCGCGTTCGCCGAGGGTGTCGTGAAAAAATCCGGAGAACACATGTTTTTCCCTGCGGGCGCTGCCCAGACGCTCGAAGAACGCATGCTGCGGCGCGTGATGCACCACCCAGTCGCTGCCCGAGATCAGCAGTTGCACCGGCAGGGTGATCGCGGCGGCATCGGCGACCACGCGGTCGGCGGCTTCGTACAGCCCCAGCAGGATATTGACCGAGATCGGACGCGAGATCAGCGGGTCGGACTCGTAGCTGGCGATGCGTTCGGGATCGTGGGTCAGGAACTTCGCCTTCACGTAACTGTTGACGAAGAAATTGCCGCGCAGTCTGCGCATCAGCGCCAGGCCGGGCCGCGCGAACGGCACATACAGTTTCACTTTGAATGCCGGCGACGCGAGGACAAGGCCGCGGATTTTCGGCGCATAGTCGTGCGCCCAGGTGCTGGCGAGCACCGCGCCCACGCTCTGCGCCACCACCACCACATCGGCGACGTTCACGCCGTGCACCGCGGCGATGTGATCGACGAAGGTCTGCAGGTCGCGCACCGACGTCGCGAAGCTCGGGCTGTCGCCGCGCGCGCCGGGCGAGCGCCCGTGGCCGCGCATGTCGTAGGCGAAGACGTCGAAGTCCGGCAGGCCGAGTTCGTCGGCGAGATGCGCCATGCGCCCGGAGTGTTCGTGGCCGCGATGGATCAGGATGATGGCGCCGGTGGAGGCGTCGCCCCGCGCGGGCCAGTGGCGGTAGAACAGCGACACGTCGTCGTGGGTGGGGAAGCCGTGTTCGGTGCAGCGGCGCGGGTCGGACGGGGGAGCGGGCGTGGAAGCGGGCATGGTGTGAAGCGGTCCTCGCTGAGTTGGGGTGTTCCGACAACGAGG
>CALRWS020000038.1:0-50173 GCA_943371935.1 Chitinophaga pinensis
AGCCAGCGACCCAGGTCGCCGGTCCGGTACATCCGTGCCTCCGGTTCGTTCGAGAACGGATCCTTCACGAACCGCTCCGCGGTCAGCTCCGGACGGTTGAGATAGCCACGCGCCACACCCGCACCGCCGATGTGGATCTCGCCGGCCACGCCCACCGGCACCGGCTCGCCCTGCGCTCCCAGAATATAGATCCGCGTGTTCGCGATCGGTCGGCCGATCGGGACGATGAGGTCCCGCTGCAAGTCCTCTTGACGCCCATCGATGACGAACGTCGTGCAACCCACGACCGTTTCTGTCGGACCGTATTCATTGACCACTATCGCGCTGGGAAGCACACGCTCGCGAAAGCGGTTCAGGGTCAGCCTCGTCAGCTGCTCACCGCCGACTACAAGTCGGTGCGGTGTATGCACTACTGCCGTCCCAATCAGATTGGAAAGCACATCCAGGTGCGCGGGTGTCAGTTTGAATAACCAAGGCTCCGGCCTGCCGAAGTAATCCAGCACCTCCGTCAGGCATTGCTGGCTGTCTTCGGCCAGCAAAACCACAGGCTTACCTGCCAACCAGGGCGCCAGCAGCGTCGTCACCGTGGCGTCGAAACCCAGTGGCGTAGCCACCAGGGCACCTTGAATGTCGTCGTGCAGGTAGGATACCTGCGCATGAGCGAGGTAGTTGACCACGCCTTGATGCGACACCATCACGCCCTTCGGTTGTCCCGTTGAACCCGAGGTATAGATGACATACGCGAGATGCATGGAGGTCAGACCCGCCACGACCGGATCTTGCTCAAACTGCGCACTCAACGTCTGATCTTCATCCAAAGCCAGCAAGACCACGTCCGTATCGCCAGCTATGGCCGTCGACAACAGATCAAGCAGACGTGCCTGCGTCAGCACCGCCACCGGCGCGCTGTCGCCCAGCATGTAGGCCAGGCGTTCGGTCGGGTACTCCGGATCCAACGGCACGTAGGCACCACCGGCCTTGAGGATGCCGAGTAGCCCCGCCACCATCTCGAGGCTTCGTTCCATGCAGATCGCGACCCGGTCATCGGGTTGCACGCCCAGCGCGATCAGGCGATGTGCGATCTGGTTCGCGCGACGATTGAGTCCGGCATAGCTCAGGCACTCGTCCCTGCACTCCAGCGCGATCGCATCTGGCCGCTGCACCGCCTGCGCTTCGAACAGCTCGTGGATCAATCGATCCTGCGGATACGCCGCCTGCGTCGCATTGAACGCCACCAATACCTGCTCGCGCTCATCTGCCGACAACAGCGGCAGGTGCGCAATCAGCCGCGTGCCATCCAGGACAATGCCCTCCAGCAGGGTGATCCAGTGACTGGCCAGGCGCTCAATCGAGCCGCGCTCGAACAATGCCCGGTCGAATTTGAAATCACAGCGGATGCTGGACTCCAGCTCGATCGCCTCCAACATCAGACGAATGGCATCGTTACCGCCGCTCTGACTGGCAGGATAATGCGTCAGTTCAACACCGCCCCATGCCACACGGCGGCCATCGTCCGCTCCGCTCCACAAGGCACGCAGACCGCCGCCATGCCTGGCATTCTGGAAGACGAACATCGTCTGATAGAACGGATGCTGTTCGGTATCGCGTGCGGAAGGGAAGTCCCCGACCACGCGCGTGAATGGGTAGTCCTGATGCTTCATGCCGCGCAGGGCGGTGTTGCGTACGTCGCGCAAGACATCGCCGACCGTCGTGTCGTGCTCGAACCGAGTCCGCAGCACGATGGGATTGACGAAATCGCCGACCACTGCATCCCATTCCGGTCGGCTGCGTCCCGGCATTGCGGAGCCGACCGAAATGTCATCTTGGCCGGTATGCCGATGCAGGAGGACCTGATAGGCCGCCAAAAGCACCGTGTAGAGCGTTCCAGAGCTTCGCCGGGCCAGTTCACGCAACTGCTGACTCAGCGTAGGCGACAGCGTGACGGAGACTTCATCGCGCTCGCCGATTGGGGTCGTCGGCGGCCGATCTGTTGGCATCTGCAGCATCTGCTGCTCATCGCTCAAGCATTTCTTCCAATATGCCCGCTGCACCTGCGCAGCCGGCGTCTCCAGCCACGCTCGCTGCCAACGGACGTAGTCCGCGTAGGTCGATGGCATGACGGATAGCTGCTCACCGCCTTGCCCCTCATCGCAGAGCAACCTGCCGAGATCTTCCAGCAGCAACCAATAGGACCAGCCATCGACAGCGATGTGGTCGAAGGCCAACATCAATATCTGCGTGCCTGTTCCCCGAGCATAGAGCCCGGCGCGGATCATCTGCCCCTGGCTTAGGTCGAATGCCTGCGTGGCGTCATCGCGTATGTGCTGCAGCACCGCGGCCTCGTCGAGCGCCGACAGGTCGGCGAACGACAACGGCACGTCGGCAAGCGGCATCACGCATTGCTCGACACCGCTATCGGATTCGCGGAAGCGCACGCGCAGCATCGGATGCCGGTCGGCAAGCCGGCGCAAAGCGGTCGACAACGCCCCCGTGGTGATGCCGCCGTGGATCACCGCCGTGAACACGTTATTGTGACCGCCCTGAGCCTCAGGGTTCAGTCGATAGAGAAACCAGCGGCTGTGCTGCGCTTCCGACAATGGCATCCACAACTCAGCCATTCCTTGGTACGTCATGCGTTGATCCTGCAGTTTTTGGCATTAATGTCTTCGACATCGATTTCGCCGAAGCGTTCGTCCAGGAAGCGCGCCAACGCCTGGATGCTGGGATGATCAAACAACCACTCCAACTCAACTTCGACACCGAGCTGATCCTCGAGCTTGCGCGTCAGGCGCAGGCCAGTGAGGGAGTCCACTCCCTGCTCGGAAAAGGACTGATCCAACGAGATCTGCGATGCGTCGATTTCCATGAGTTCCGCCAACACATCCCTCAACCACCGCTCGCGCCTGCTCATCAATCACTTCTCCAAGAAACTTCCAGAAAACCCCGAACACTGTGGTCAGATGCACAGTAGTAGAGAGCCATCGCAAATATTAAGAACGGACTTCTGCAGGAACGCGTGTTCCGCACGCCGTCGGCATCAACGCGGCGCGACACCCTCCAGGGCTCCGGCGAGATAGTCCATTCGGCACTGCATCCGCCTCACCTTTCCGCTTGAAGTGCGCGGTAAAGCACCAGGCATGAGCAGTACGATGTCCGACACGGACAAGCCGTATTCGGCATTTACAGAGCTACGCATGGAATTGAGCACCGCAGGCCATTCCTGGTGGCGCCTCAACCATTCCCGCTTGAGTTCGAAAACGACGACGAGTCGTTCGCCCTGCCCATCGCTGACGCCAAATGCGGCGCCCCCGGATTGCCGGAGCGCATCATGGCTTCGCTGGCAGTTATCTTCGATGTCCTGCGGCACATACTTCCTGCCGTTGACGATGATGAGGTCCTTGAGTCGACCGGTGACGTACAACTGGCCGTCGTGCATGAATCCGAGGTCGCCGGTGCGCAGGTAACCGGAGTCTCCGCCGGTAATACCAGCTTGGAAAACCTGCTGGCTCAGCTCGGGCCATCCCCAGTAGCCTTGAGCGACACTTCGGCCTCTCACCCAGATCTCGCCGTTCTCGCCCGCCGGTACGCGCGTCAGCGACTGTGGGTCGACGATTTCCACGCAAGTATCGCGCCATGGCAGGCCGCAACCCATCACCTCGACGCCAGCGTGCCGTTGCGTGGTGGGCAGGGAACCAACACGTGCGCCCGTGATCAGCAACGTCGATTCGGCCATGCCGTAGCAAGGATAAAACGCCTCTGCGCGGAATCCTTGGCTTGCGAATCTCTCGGTGAAACGCGCGACAACCGAAGCTCGAATCGGCTCGGCTCCGCAGAAGGCGACGCGCCAGGACGACAGATCGATACCTTCGATCGCATCGGCCTGGATGGTCCGAGCAGCCAAGTCGTACATGAAATTCGGACCCCCACTGACGGTGATTCCAAATTCTGAAATGATCTGCAGCCAGCGTTCCGGGTACTGCACGAATTCGGTTGGCGAAAGGAAGCTGGCCTCGCAGCCCGAATACATCAGTTGCAGGACGCCGCCCACCAGTCCCATATCGTGGTAGAGCGGAAGAGCCGTGAACAGCCTCGATTCCTGCGTGATCTCCATGGCATCCTGGATCGCCGCACAGTTATGTACGAGGCTGCCATGGCTGACCACGACACCCTTCGGATCGCCGGTGGAGCCGGACGTGTATTGGAGGAAGGCCGGCGCCGACTCATCGGCAAGCACCGGTGCCCAGGCGGCAGCGCACGCTGAAAACGTATCAGCACCAGTGTAGTGCCGCAGGTCGATCTTAAGCAGGTCCTCGCCATCCAGCGCAAGGTCGGCGTTGGCCAGTTCGTCGGCATCGAAGATGATGGCCCGCGCCTTCGCATTCTTCGCGATGAGCTTCAAGCGAAGCTGCAATACCTGACGTTTGGGCGGCGAGGAAGGAACGGCTACGACACCCGCCAGCAAGCAGGCATAGAACGCTACGACGAAGTTCTTCTGCGACTTGCAGACCAGAACTGCACGCTCATGGGTCAGATCCTGCGCCTGCAGATACTGCGCCAGGCACGCGGCTTGCTCCCAAAGCGAAGAAAAGGTGATTATTTCCTGAGACAGCCCCGGCCCTTTGAAAAAGCGGCATGCAATGTCATCAGGCTCAAATTTCGCACGCCGAAGCACGATTTCTGGAAAACTCTCCATGCCCACTCCCTAACGAACTCACAATGCGTATCTTCTCAAGTGCACTGTCCTGTCACGATCATCATTTCGGGTACAGCACCCCCCTCGACGCTGCCCCACCCGCATACTCGAAGCGACACTTCCCCTCGCTTCGGCGCAAATAATAGATTATCGCTATAGCGATTGATAGGGCTCGGTCGCTACGGTATATTGGACCTCGTACTGGCTGCTTTTCTAGGGACGGATCGGAAACATGGCTAACGTCTGCAATTCGCCCATATATTTCAGTTATTCGTACGACGAGCTGATTTATTTCCGTGACGATTCCGTTAAAGCCGCACGTTGCACACGAGCTTATCCACTGCACTTCGCGCCGAGCCCTGCGCCTCAGCGTCAGTCCCCTTCGGGTAGCGCCAATCCTTTTTCAGTCGGCTTTCAAGCTTCACGGCGCGTGATGCTGTGCGTCGACATTACATATGGCGACTGACCGTCGATGACTCTTTCTTCTTTTCCTCTTGGGACGCGCATGATCGCGGCTGTCCTGCTGCCCCTGTTGATTGGTGCGCTCTGGGTACATTCCTCGCTGAAGTCCAGTCTTCCGGACGAAGGAGTGCTTCAACTGACCCAGGGCGTCTCCGCGCCGGTCACCATTACCCGCGATGCCAGCGGCGTCCCCCACATCCGTGCCGCCAGTGACGTCGATGCGTTCTTTGCCGTCGGGTATGTGCAAGCGCAGGATCGACTGTGGCAGTTGGAGTTGCAAAAACGCATGGCACGCGGCCGGCTGAGCGAGGTTTTCGGAAAAAAGAGCGTCGACACCGACGTCTGGTTCCGCACTTTGGGCCTTTATGAGTCTACGAAATCAGCCTGGCCCGCGCTCAGCCCGGAGGCGAGGCAATCGCTCACCGCGTATACCGCAGGCATCAATGCCTGGATTGCCGAAAAGCACACCTTGCCTGTCGAGTTCCGGGTGTTGGGCATCCGGCCCGAGCCGTGGACCGAACTGGACTCTCTGGCATGGGTCAAGCTCTTCGCGCTTGACCTGGGCGGCAACTTCCGCCGTGAGATCGCCCGCTATGTCGCCAGGCAATCGTTGACCGATACCCAGTTGGCCGCGTTCTTTCCTGCATATCCCCAAGACGCGCCAACCACGATCGCCACCATTGCCGGTCACGACGCTGCGAACCTGCTGGCCTTGGCCGACTTTCAGGAAAAGCTGGAGCGCGACTACGCCCTTGCGCATCCCAACGTTGGCAGCAATGCATGGGTGGTGTCCGGACGACATACTCGGGATGGCGCAGCCCTGCTCGCCAACGATCCGCACCTGGGTCTGCAGATTCCCTCGCTGTGGTACGCGATCAGCGTGGACGCGCCGACATTCAATGTATCTGGCATGAGCCTGGTAGGACTGCCGGTGGCGGTGCTCGGGCGCAACGCAAGTATCGCCTGGGGTGGGACCAACATGATGGCCGACGCCCAAGATCTGTTCTTCGAGCGACCGGATTCCACTGGAGAACGCTACCAAGTGAACGGTGAGTGGCATGCCTTCCAGACGCGAACCGAGACCCTGCATGTACGCGCCGATTTTCCGCAGCGGCTACGCAGGCATTACGCCCCTGTCATACTGAAAGTACGCTCCACCCGGAATGGTCCTGTGATCAGCGACCACTTCGGCGTGTTCAATCAGCCCGTCGCGTTGCGCTGGACCGCTCTCGATGAGGGCGACACCAGCTACGAGGCTTTTTTCAGGCTGAACTATGCCAAGGACTGGGCCGGCTTCGAAGCCGCGCTGAGCCACCACGTCGCGCCAGCGATGAACATCGTCTACATCGATCGCGTCGGCAACATCGGCTACGTAGGTGCTGGGCGCATACCCGTTCGCAGGAAGGGCGAAGGCACACTGCCCTCGCCGGGTTGGGATGATGCTTACGGATGGTCCGGACAGGTATCACCGATGCAATGGCCGCGAAGCTACAACCCGCCATCAGGCTACATCGTCACCGCCAATAACAAGGTCGCCAGCAGCTCCTATCCATATTTCATCTCGCACGATTGGGCGCCGCCAGCGCGTGCACGCCGCATCGAAGACCTGCTTCGGGAGCGGATCGACGCCCATCGACCGATGAGCCTCGACGACATGCAGCGGATCCAGAGCGACACACTGGACCTCGATGCCGCAGCATTGATCGCGGAGCTGAAACGGCGCTTGCCCGAAGGCGAGCATGCCGATCAGGCCGCCAGCTATCTGAAAAACTGGAACGGCGACATGCGCGCCGACAGTCAGGCGGCCGCGATCTTCGCCGGCTGGATGCGCCATTTCCGACAGACCGCTTTTGGAGACGAACTGCACGGCTCCTGGAATAATCCGCAGGCCACGAACATCCTTCGTAACCTGCAGGAAGACGTCCGCCTTGATTATGTCCTGGCCCTGCTCAAGCGCGACGATCGGACCTGGTGCGACAACAGCGGAACGCCTGGGCGCGAGACCTGCGATGACGTTCTGGCCGCCACGCAGAACACTGCCTTGTGGGAGCTATACAAGCTCAAGGGGGACTGGAGCATGGCCAGTTGGCGCTGGGACGAGGTTCAGAGGACGACTTATAGCCATACCCCCTTCAGCCAATGGAAGCCTCTGACCAAGCTGTTCGAGCGCCGGATCGGAAATGGAGGGTCGGAGAACTCCATCAACGTGGCATCTTCCCAATTCAACAACGCCGACGGCTACCTGCAGAAGTTCGGCGCGGGGTTCAGGCAGGTCATCGCCATGAAGGGCGACCGCACCGAGCACTTGTACATGAACTCGACCGGCCAATCCGGAAACATCATGAGTCCGCACTACGACGACATGGTTGTCCCATTTCGCGACGTGACCTATCGCACGCTGGAAGGCACTCCTGATACTACCGCGGCATCGCAGGGCGGCAAATGACATGGCACGCGGCATGAACATGTTTGCTGAATTTTCCAGAACGGCACCGAACAAGGTATTCATATCGATCATCCTCGGCGGACTCTCTGGTGTGTGCTATTCGCTCCTGATCCCGCTCATCATGAGCGTACTCAGGCCCGGCGATATGCGCTTTGAAGAGATCGCTGCGGCGCCTACCCGCGTACTTTCGCTGGAAATCTCCAACGCGCCTTTCGCGCTGGTATTCGTCGCAGTGTGCCTGTTCATCCTTGTCGGCCGGACGCTGTCACAGGTGATGTTAACCCGCGTGGCGATCGATGTGGCTTCAGACTTCAGGAGTCGGTTGTACGATCGGATCGCGCGTGCGCCGCTGTCCGCGCTGGAGAACATCGGGTCCGCCCGGTTGATCACTGCGCTCACCACCGACGTCCCCCGCATCGTGCTGGGCGCCCGCATGCTGCCCGACCTTCTCATCAACCTTGTCACTCTCTTAGGCATGCTGGGATTTCTTCTGGTCCTCAATGCCGATGTATTCTGGTTCGTTCTCGGCTGCATCGCCTTCGGGGTATTGAGTTACCAGATTCCCATGCTGATCGGCCGCAACTATTTCATCAGGGCACGTCGCAGCTTCGATAGCCTGCAGGAGTCGATCGACGGTCTGATTTCGGGCATCAAGGAGCTCAAGCTCAACGACAGCAAGCGCGAGGACTATTTCCGGTGCGTACTGATTGCCCACGAGAACGATGTGACGCGACTGGAAAAGACGGGGCACACCATCGTACGTACTGCCAGCAATTACGGTGACCTTCTCAGCTTCTTCGTGATCGGATCGATCATTTTCGTCTTCGTCAACTATCACGTCATCAGCAACCAGGAATTGGTGGGCGTGGTCATGGCCCTGCTGTATGTAACGGGTCCGGTGTCGATCATCCTCAACTTCATCCCGCAGATTGCAGTGTCCCGCGTGTCGATGCAGCGCGTTACCAAACTTTTCCAGGAAATTCCGGCCGAGGATATTGCGCAGGAGCAGGAGGCACCGCGCGCTTGGGACCGAGTGCGTTTTGAACAGGTCGGCTACCGGTATCACAAGGACGGCAACGGGTTCCATGTCGGGCCGCTGGATCTTGAGTTCCGCAAGGGCGAGATCACCTACATCGTCGGCGGCAATGGTTCGGGCAAATCGACGCTCGGCAAACTACTGACACTGCACTACCGCGCCGAAGAAGGAACCATCTACTTCGGCGACCAGGCGATCACCAACGCGTCGATCGGTACATATCGTCAAACGATCAGCGCCATCTATTCCGACTACCATCTGTTCGATCAGATCCTTGGAGTGACCGACGACGGACTTGCTGCGATGGTGGACCACTATCTGCACACGCTACAGTTGCACGGAAAGGTCACTTATCGCGACGGAAGATTCTCGACACTATCGCTGTCGGACGGTCAGCGCCGTCGCATGGCGCTGCTGGCCGCGATGATCGAAGACAAGGATCTCTACCTCTTCGACGAATGGGCCGCCGACCAGGATCCGACGTTCAAAGCGGTCTTCTACAACGAGATTCTTCCGGCACTGAAAGCCAAGGGCAAGGCGGTCGTAGTCATCACTCACGATGACCGCTATTTCGACCTGGCCGACCAGATCATCGTGTTAGGCGAGGGTGTCGTATCCAGCATCAACCGGACTCGTCGCTTCGATGCAGAGACGGGTGCCGATGCTGACAGCCCTTGATTGCGGAATCCGGATGTTCGGCGCCCTTGCACACACGAACCTCTACAACGATCAAGTACTGGGAACGCTGTAGATGAATAGCGTTGGCGTGCGGAAGAGAGCCCATCGGCCATTCCCCGGTTATCCCTTCGGCCATCTTCTTCATCGCGACAGCAGTGGCCATTGAGCCGGTCGGCTTCTCCCACTGTCCGATCCGCTGTCTGGGCGGACGCGGACAGTGTCCGCATGGACACTTTCACGACCACCGCCTCCTTATGAATCAATGATTTAACCATGGCATGCGTATTGCTTAACGACCATGAGGATCAAGTCCAATCCACACACTCGCTAGACACATAGATGAACGACTTCAGCCGCGCCAATATCCGTGACACCTCTGCCCAGGACACCGTTGTCCGAACGACGATGACGAATTCGCCCCGCAGTCGCGGCTGGATCATCAGCGCAGCCGTGGGCCTGGCGGTCCTGGCGCTTGCCGGCTGGGTCATTGCGGGCTGGACCAGCGGCGGACGTTCCTACGATTCCTCCAGACTGCGCATCGCAGAAGTAAAACGTGGCGACCTGGTGCGCGATATCAGCGCGGATGGTCGCGTCATTGCGGCCAACAGCCCCACCCTGTATGCCATTGCCGGCGGCACCGTGGCGTTGAAGGTGGTTGCGGGAGACAGGGTCAAGCAAGGTCAGGTCCTGGCTGTAATCGACAGCCCGGAATTGCGTAGCAGGCTCGCGCAGGAAGAATCCACGCTGGCCAGCATGGAAGCCGAAGCCAACCGCGCGGTGCTGGACGCACAGATTGCACGTGCCAATGCGGACAAGGTCGTGGACCAGGCGCAGATCGACCGCACCGCCGCCGAGCGGGAAATGGAGCGCTACCAACGCGCCTACAGCGGCGGCGCTGTCCCGCAGAACGAGTTCCTCAAGGCCCAGGATGAACTGAAAAAGGCAGCGATCGGTTTGGCGGCCGCACGCAAGGATGCGGGCTTGCAAGGCCAGGGCGCCGGACTGGATGCGCGCAACAAGCGCTCTTTGGCCGACCGTCAACGCTCCGTCGCCGCCGAGCTGCGTCGCCAGGTGGAAGCTCTGACCTTGCGCGCGCCATTCGATGGGCAGGTAGGACAGGTCCAGATTGCGCAGGGCACCAACGTCGCCGTGCAGGCGCCTATCCTGAGCGTTGTCGATCTTTCCTTGTTTGAAGTAGAGATCAAGGTACCCGAGAGTTTTGCGCGCGAACTTGCCATCGGCATGCCTGCTCAGATCGCGAGCAACGGCAATACCTTTGCCGCCGAGGTTTCGGCCGTGTCGCCGGAAGTGGTGAGCGGCGAAGTCAACGCACGCCTGCGGTTCGCCCAAGGCAAGCAACCGCCCGACCTGCGCCAGAACCAGCGACTGTCCGCGCGCATCGTGATGGACACCCGCCGCAGCGTTCTGATGGTCGAACGCGGGCCGTTCCTGGAACAGCACGGCGGCAACACGGCGTATGTCGTCGATGCCGGCGGGCGGGCCACTCGCCGTCCGATACAGACCGGCGCAAGCAGCCTCAACGCGGTGGAGATCGTCAGCGGCGTGCAGCAAGGCGAACGTATCATCGTCTCAGGCAGCGAGCTGTTCGAGAATGCAGAGCTCGTTCGGATCAACTAAACCGTCCGCGCACCCAACGAAACGAATCTTACGATGCCCGCCTAGCGCCTTCATTCAATCGGAGGCCTGGCAATGATGAGTAAGTACGCCTTTTTCACTTTCTCGCAGGATCAATCCCATGTTAGACATGCGTCAGGTCACCAAGGTTTATCGCACGGAGCTGGTAGAAACGCACGCGTTGCGCTCATTCGACCTGCATGTCAAGGAAGGCGAGTTCATCGCCATCACCGGCCCGTCCGGTTCGGGCAAGACGACGATGCTCAACATCGCCGGGCTGCTTGAGACGTTCACGGGCGGGCAGTTCAGGCTCGACGGCGAGGATGTCAGCGGTCTGTCCGACGACGCGCGATCACGTCTACGTAACCAGAAGATCGGCTTCATCTTCCAGAGCTTCAATCTGATCCCTGACCTCAACCTGTTCGACAACGTTGACGTCCCATTGCGCTATCGCGGCATGCCAGCGAACGAGCGCAAGCGCCGTATCCAGGATGCGCTCGAACGCGTTGGGCTGGCCTCGCGCATGCGGCACTTCCCGGCCGAACTGTCTGGCGGACAACAACAGCGTGCGGCGATCGCACGCGCGCTGGCCGGCAGCCCGCGCCTGCTGCTGGCCGACGAACCTACCGGCAACCTCGACTCGCAGATGGCACGCAGCGTGCTTGAGCTGATCGAGGACATCAATTCGCAAGGTACGACCATCATCATGGTCACGCATGACCCGGAGCTGGCCGCGCGCGCGCGTCGCAATGTCCACATCGTGGACGGAATGGCGACAGATCTGACCGAAGTGGCGGGTCGGCCGAGCGTGGCCCAGCACATACAGACTCATGACGCCACGTAGCACCCTCGCCACCATCTCCTGTCCCTTCGGGCGGATCGATCTGAGAAGCGGCGGAGTACGTCCTGCGCCTGCGCAAACGTGAAGAGAGAATCGACATGTACGGATACTATTTCAACCTCGCCTTGCGCAGCTTCAAGCGCAACCAGGTGCTCACTGCACTGATGGTGTTGGCAATCGCTCTGGGCATCGGCGCCAGCATGACGACGCTGACGGTGTTCCGCATCCTGTCGGGCGATCCGTTGCCCGGCAAAAGCCATACGTTGTTCTATCCGCAGCTGGACTCCAGCAACATGGATGAATATGTCCCGGGTGGAGAACCCGAAGATCAGATGACCCGTTACGACGCCGAGGAGTTACTGCGCCAAGGCCGTGGCGATCGCCAAGCCGTGATGAAGAAGGGCGGTGTCCTGATCAAGCAGGAACGTGCAGACCTGGGCTCGCTCTCCACAGATGCGCGGTACACGTCCAGTGATTTCTTTGCGATGTTCGATGTTCCTTTCCTCTACGGAAACGCTTGGGGCCGCGATGAGGACGAGGCGCGCAGCCGTATCGCGGTGATCTCAAAGTCTCTTAACGACCAGTTGTTCGGCGGTGGCAACAGTGTCGGCAAGACACTGCAGGTGAGCCAGGCCGAGTTGCGCATCGTCGGCGTGCTTGACGACTGGCGGCCTACGCCAAAGTTCTATGACTTGTACGCGGGCGCATACAGCGAGGTCGAGCAGGTTTTCGTACCGTTCTCGACGGCGCTCGATCTGAAGCTTGACACCGCCGGCCGCATGTATTGCTGGGGCAGTGAAGAAATCAGCGCAGATCCGGAAGGCGAGACCGGCGTGAACGCACCCTGTGCCTGGCTGCAGTACTGGGTACAACTGGACTCCCCTGAGAAGGTGGCCGCCTATCGGCAGTATCTGACGAATTACTCCAACCAGCAGCGCGCCGCTGGCCGCTTCGTACGCCCCACCAACGTTAGGCTGCGCGACGTAAACGAATGGATGGACCATCGCAAGGTCGTGCCGAGCGACGTGCGACTGCAGGTGTGGATGGCGTTCGGATTTCTACTCGTGTGTCTGCTCAACACGAGCGGACTGTTGCTGGCGAAGTTTTTGCGGCGCTCCAGCGAGATTGGCGTGCGGCGTGCGCTTGGCGCGTCGCGCCGAGCCATTTTCACCCAGTATCTGGTGGAAGCCGGCGTGATCGGTTTCGTAGGCGGTCTGCTGGGCTTGGCCTTCGCCTTGCTGGGCCTGTGGGCCGTTCGGCAGCGCTCGGCCGGCTACGCTGATCTCGCGCAGTTGGATCCCATCATGCTGATTACCACCTTCGTGCTGGCGATGGCCGCCAGCACGCTCGCCGGCCTGCTGCCTGCGTGGCGCGCGTGCCAGATTACTCCTGCCATCCAGCTCAAAACGCAGTAATCCCTCACCTCGCGTTGCGCTGAGTGCTTTTGGAAGTGGGCGTGACGCCCTTCCGGATACACCTGACTGCGTAAGCGCGAATGTAATGCCATCCCGATCTTTCCCATTACGCGGGCGAGAGGGAATCTTACGGAGACCGCCATGGACATTCGCCCCATCCTTTCCGCTCTGCGCCGCCACAAGACGGCAGCATCGCTGATCGTCATGGAGATCGCGCTGAGCTGCGCGATCCTGTGCAACGCGGTGTTCCTCATCACCACGCGGATCCAACTCATGGATCGCCCTACGGGCCTCGCGGAAAATGAGGTCGTGCGCGTGCAACTCAACAAAACCGACGCCAAGGACAACGCAGCAGCATTGACAGAAGAGGATCTGGCCGCTTTGCGTGCGCTGCCAGGCGTGAAATCCGCCTCTTCCGCCAATACGCTCCCGCTGGCCGTGTTGGGCAGAAGTCTGGACATCAAGTTGAATCCGGAACAAACCCCCCTGTTCGAGGCCTCCTACTACATCGGCGACGAACAGCTGATCGATGCCATGGGCCTGAACCTAGTGGCCGGCCGGCGCTTCTCTGCGGATGAATTGATCGACTGGGAGGCCTTGGATGCTGCCAACAGCACCTTGGGCATCCCGTCGGCCATCATCACCCGCAGCATGGCGGAAAAGCTGTTTCCCGGCGCGGATCCTGTCGGAAAATCGTTCTACGCATGGGGTGATTCTCCGATCACTGTGGTAGGAGTGGTCGAGCATCTCGCTCAGCCTCATGGATACAATGATCCTGCGTTTTATGACTATTCCATCCTGCTGCCGGCGCGGGGTGCGTTTCCGAATTACCTGATACGTGTCTCGGATCCGGCACAGCGCCCCGAAGTGCTGAAGCTGGCCGTCCAAGCGCTGCAACGTATCGACCCGAATCGTCCCATCCTTTCGCAGTCAACCATCGAAGAAATGCGTGACAGTTATTACGACAAGGATCGGGAGATGGCCTGGCTTCTGGCCATCGTATGTTCGGCACTGCTGGTCGTCACTGCACTGGGCATCGTCGGCTTGGCCAGTTTCTGGGTACAGCAACGTACCCGCCAGATCGGCGTGCGCCGGGCGCTCGGTGCGACGCGCAGCCAGATCTTGCGTTATTTCCAGATCGAGAATTTCCTGTTGGCTACGATCGGTATCGTGCTTGGTATGCTGATGGCATATGGCATCAATCAGTTTCTCGTTGGCAAGTACGAGTTGCCGCGCCTGCCACTGATCTATTTGCCAATCGGTGCCGTTGTATTGTGGCTACTGGGCCAGCTCGCCATCCTTGCACCAGCGCGTCGCGCAGCGGCAATTCCGCCGGCGGTAGCGACCCGCTCGGCTTGACCTCCCCAGAGGTGATCGGCCTGAAATCGTGTTGTCCGTTGTCCACAATGCACGCAGAGTTTTGCGATTGCATGAGAATCCGGATTCTCATGGAGCTGCAGACCCGGCAATGGCCGATGTCGGTGCGCACCGCACGAGGGCGACGGACGGCATCATGGGCGCGCTCACCCAGGGCGAGTGGACGAGCCCGGGTTTCTCCGACAAGTGGCGCGTGAACAAGACGACCAGCCTGTTCGACTACGGCCGTGACGTCACTCCCGACAAGTTCGTCAGTGAGCCGTTCCTGCAGGACAAGGTGTCGCCGATGGATCCCAGGAACGTGGACCTGGCCAAACAGGTCTGCGCGCCCATCTAAGGACGAAAAACTGCTCAAGGACTGTCTGTTCGACGTCGGCACCACGGGCGACCCGGTGTTCGCCGAAGGTGCGATCGCTGGAGCGGCGCTGCAGGAAGAGGCGAAACTGCCCTGACGATCCGGACCGCCGGGCGCCCGCAAGGGCACCCGGTGGCGCCATCGCACATCCGCCGCCAGCCATCGTCCTCCCGACGGAGGCTGGCGGCATGGCCTTCCATAGCCCTTGAAACCCGTCGACCGGTGCCCAATCTCCGCGGTCTGTCCGTTCCACAGACTTTCCAGGAGTTCCCGGATGAGCACCGATACCACCGACACGGCCCCGCAGGCCGAGACCCGCGTCGAGACGCACGCATTCCAGGCCGATGTGCAGCAAGTGCTGCAACTGGTCATCCATTCGCTGTATTCCAACAAGGACATCTTCCTGCGCGAGCTGGTGTCCAACGCCTCCGACGCCTGCGAGAAGCTGCGCTTCGAGGCGATCGCCGAGCCCGCGCTGCTGGACGGCGGCGGCGATCTGGCCATCGATCTGGCCATCGATGCCGACGCGCGCACGCTGACGATCCGCGACAACGGCATCGGCATGTCGCACGACGAGCTGATGCAGAACCTGGGCACGGTCGCCCATTCAGGCACGCGGCGCTTCCTCGACAGCATCGCCGCCGGTCAAAAGGTGGACGCGCAGCTGATCGGCCAGTTCGGCGTCGGTTTCTACTCGGCGTTCATCGTCGCCGACAGCATCGCCGTCACCAGCCGCCGTGCCGGTCACAGCGAAGCCTGGACCTGGCGCTCGACCGGCGACGGCCAGTTCAGTATCGAACCCGCATCCGCCGACACCCCGCGCGGCACCACCCTGCAACTGCATCTGCGCGAAGACGCCGGCGACTATCTGCAGGCGTGGAAACTGAAATCGCTGGTGCGCACGTACTCCGATCACGTCGGCTTTCCGATCCGCATGGCCAAACCGGCCGCGAATACCGACGACGACGATACCGAAACCAAAGCGCCCGAAGCCGAAGAATTCGAGACCGTCAACCAGGCATCTGCACTGTGGACCCGCCCGAAGACCGAGCTGTCGGACGACGACTACAAGGCGTTCTACAAGCACGTCTCGCACGATTTCTCCGACCCGCTGGCGTGGACCCACAACCGCGTCGAAGGCAACCAGAACTTCACCTCGCTGCTGTTCCTGCCGGAACGCGCGCCGTTCAATTTCCAGCACAGCCGCGACGAGCGCAAAGGCCTGAAGCTCTACATCAAGCGCATCTTCATCATGGACGCCGCCGAGCAGATGCTGCCGGCGTACCTGCGCTTCGCCAGCGGCGTGGTCGATTCCGACGATCTGCCGCTCAACGTCAGCCGCGAACTGCTGCAGGAAAGCCGCCAGGTCGAACGCATCAAGGGTGCGCTGACCAAGCGCGTGCTCGACATGATCGAGAAGATCGCGCGCGACGAACCCGAAAAGTACACCGCGTTCTGGGAAGCCTTCGGCGCCACGCTGAAGGAAGGCGTGGCCGAGGACACCGCCAACCGCGAGCGCGTGCTCAAGCTGCTGCGCTTCCCCACCACCCGCAGCGCATCGGCCGATGAACGCGTGTCGCTGGACGACTACATCGCGCGGATGGCCGGCCTGCAGGAAGAGATCTACTACATCACCGCCGACGGCTGGAACACCGCGCGCAACCATCCGAAACTCGAAGCGCTGAAGGCGCGCGGCATCGAAGTGCTGCTGATGCACGAGCGCATCGACGACTGGATGTCCGGCTACATGCACGAGTACGCGGGCAAGACCCTGCGCAACGTCGCGAAGGGCGAGATCGACCTCGACAAACTCGGCGACGCGCAGGACAAGGAGAAACAGGAAGAAGCCGCGAAGGCCGCCGCGCCGCTGGTGGACACGCTGAAGGCCGCGCTGGGCGACCGCGTGAAGGACGTGCGCGTCTCCAACCGTCTGGTCGACTCCGCCGCCTGCCTGGTGCTGGACGAATACGACATGTCGCTGCAGATGCAGCAGCTGATGAAGTCGATCGGCCAGGAAGCGCCGGCCTCCAAGCCCATCCTGGAAATCAATCCGGAGCACGCGCTGCTCAAGCGCCTGCAGGCCGACGATGCCGACCCCGCGCGCGTCGAGGACTACGCCGCGCTGCTGTTCGAGCAGGCGATGCTGGCCGAAGGCGGCAGCCTGGACGACCCCACCGCGTTCATCGCGCGGATGAACCGGTTGCTGGTGGGCTGAAGCAGCCCTCAGGGTCGACGCAGGGCACACCCCTGCGCCGGCCCCAGCCGCTGCGCCAATTCGGCACACAGGCGATCCGCTTCGGTGGCACCGCCGCCCGCACGAAGTAGCGCAGCAAGCCCTGCGGTGGCGCCCGGGTCCAGCGGCATCTGCGCCAGCACTTTGCGATACCAGGCTTCCGCCGTCGGCAGTTGTCCGCTGTCGCGATGACGTTCGGCGATGGCGACGCCCAGCCGCGCATGCCAGGGCCGGACCTGCGCCGGGTTGCGGTCGTAACTGCGGGCCATGGCGGCGTAGGCCCGTTCGAACCACGGCAGCGCCTCGGCTTGGCGCCCGGTAATCTCCAGCACATCGCCGATATTGATCATCGCGCCCCAGGCATCCGGGTCCAGCGCCACTGCGCGTCGGTACGAGGCCAGCGCCGGCTCGAAGGCGCGCTGTGCGCCGGCCACGAAGCCCAGCGCCTTGTGCGCTGCGGCCGAATCCGGCGCCAGTGCGACCGCGCGTTCGGCCAACTGTCGTGCGCGCTGCAGTTGCTGCCGGGCCTGCGGACGGTCGAGATGGCCGTTGGCCAGGGCGTCGCGCAGTTGGGTGAATTCGGTCGGGCCATCGCCCACGGGTTCCGGCCAGCGGATGCTGCGCTGGGTCAGCGCGTTGGCCAGACCGGCGAGCGCCGACACGTCGTCCGGATGCAGGCCCAGCACGCGCTGATACAGCTCGATCGCCGCCTCGTTGTCGCCGCGCGAAAACTGGAAGTAGGCGTCGTCGGCGCGCGCGATCAAGCTGAAATGTTCGTCTGACGCCGCGGCCTGGCGTGCATGCTGCGCGGGCGCATTGCGCAGGTTCGCGGGAATCACGAATACGACGACGACCATCAGCACCCCCAACGCCACCAGCCCCACGCCGACCCGCAGCCAGCGCGTTGCCGTTGCGTTCGCGACCGGCGCGGCCGCCGAACCAGCCGCCGGCACGGTATCGGCCAACAGCCGATAGCCGCGCTTGGAAATCGTTTCGATATAGCGCGGCGCCCTGGCATCGTCGCCCAGCGCCTGGCGCAGCTTGGACACGGTGCGCGCCAGGGCGTCGTCGCCGACGATCAGACCCGGCCATAGCGCCTCCAGGATCTGCTCGCGGCTGAAGACCCTGCCCGGCGCACCCGCCAGCAGAAACAGCAGATCCATCACCTTCGGCTCCAGCCGCTGCTCGCCCGCGGGCCCCACGAGGGTGCAGGCGCTGCGGTCCGCACGCCACTCGCCTATGCTCAGGGCATCTACGCAAGCGTCTGTATTGACTGGAAATTCCACGTGGGATTCGGGCCGGGAGGAAACGATCAGGAAACCGGGAGCTTGCGGTCATGGCGGTTGCGCACCGCCGGGGCTGTGATGCGCTGCCGTCGACGCCCGTCGCCGCGCCATCATTATCATTGTCTCTGGAGCTCCGCATGTCATTCCGTTCCGGCATCGTCCCTGCCCTGTCGTTCGCCCTGTTCGCAGCTGCGGCCGCCTGCGCCGTACCCGAGCCCCCCGTCGCGCCAGCAGCCGAACCGCCCCACGCGCCCGAACAGTTGCGCGAAGACTTCGACGCGCTCTACACCGGCCTGCAGGCCGCGCACTACGACCTGTACGCCCGTCGTTCGAAGGCCGACTACGACGCGCTGCACCGCCGGATGCGCGCCGAACTGGACGCGCCGCTCACGACGCCCGAAGCCCGCGTCCGCTTCCAGCGCTTCGCCGCCTTCGGCCGAGTGGCGCACGCCCGCGTCGAGCTGCCCACCGATGCCTGGGAGACCTATCGCGGCCAGGGCGGCAGGGCCTTCCCGCTGTTCCTGCGTTTCGTCGACGGTCGCGCCTACGTGGTGGACGACATCAGCGGCTCGGACGCGGTGGACGAAGGCGACGAGGTGTTGTCGGTCGCCGACCTGCCGGTGCGGGACTGGCTGGCGCCGGCGCGCGCGCTGGTCTCCGCCGACAACGATTACCTCAACGACACCCAGCTGGAAACCCGCCTGCCGCTGCTGGTCTGGCTGGCGCACGGCGAGCACGCCGCGTTCGATGTCACGGTGCGCAAGACCGACGGCCGGCGGATCGACGCCACCGTCGCCGCGCGCAGTCGCACCGAGTACAGCGCCGTCATCGCCGCACGGCCGGCACGGTTCGAACTGGACTGGAACGCGCGAGAGACGCGCATGCTCGATAACGGCGTCGCATACCTGCGCCCCGGGCCGTTCTACGACAACCGCCCCGACGCGGCGACGCCATGGGATCCCACCGCATTCAAGACCTTCATCGACGGCGCCTTCGCCGATGCCATCGCCCGCGACGCACGCAGCCTGCTGATCGATCTGCGCAACAACCCCGGCGGCGACAATTCCTTCAGCGACCACCTGCTGGCCTGGATCGCCGACAAACCGTTCCGCTTCACAAACGGTTTCGACATCCGCATCAGCGAACAGACCACAGCCTCCAACCGCAAGCGCCTGGACAGCATCAGCGGCGATGCCGACAGCATGTCGATGAAGCTCGCCGCCGCCTACGTCGGCAAAGCGCCGGGCAGCCGCGTGGATGTCCCGATGCCGTGGGTCGCACCGCGCGCGCAGGGGCGCTTCGCCGGCAAGGTGTATCTGCTGGTGAACCGGCATTCGTATTCCAATACGGTGTCGGTCGCGTCGATCGTGCAGGACTACGGCTTCGGCACCGTACTCGGCGAGGAAACCGCCGATCTCGCCAGCACCTACGGCGCGATGGAGCATTTCGCGCTGCCCAACACCGGCATCGAGGTCGGCTACCCGAAGGCGCGGATCCTGCGCCCGAACGGCGACGCCCGCCCGCGCGGCGTGGTTCCGGATAGTGTGATCCCGGACATCGCCATCGCCACGCCGCTGGCGGGCGACGACGAGGACACGGTGCTGGCGCAGGCGCTCGAACGGATATTGGACGATCAAAGCAGGGGTCAGTGACCAACGACACGCGAGCATCGCCCGCCGGGCGCGCAGACTGACCGCACCGCCGCTAGGACAGCCACCGTCGCGATGAAGAGTTTCCGCCCGGGCATGTTCTACGGCGCCGTCGCGCGGCGGCGGCAGGTCGGCGCGATCGCGCTGGCCGAGCTGCAGCCGACCGTGCCCGAGCACGACGTCGAAACCCACAGCCACGACGACGCGCATTTCGTGCTGGTGCTGGCCGGCCGCTACGTCAGCAGCGCCCACGGCATGCCGGCGGTGTGCGCCTCGCCGGCGCTGATCTACAACCCGCCGGGCACCGTCCATCGCGACTGTTTCCGCGGGCTCGAAGGCCGCTTCTTCACCCTGTCGATCCCCGCTGACGCGCTGAGCGATCGCGCGCTGCCGACGCGCGCGATCCGGCCCGGTGCCTTGTCCGAACGCCACGCCTTCGCCCTGCGCGCCGCGCTGCACGGCGACGACAGCGCCGCGCTCGACATCGAAACCGGGCTCGAAGTCCTGCTCGACAGCCTGCAGCAGCGACAGCGGCTGGAAGCCAGCGATGGTCCGGCGTGGCTCGCACGCG
The DNA here is from genome assembly GCA_943371935.1 of Chitinophaga pinensis. Classification (GTDB taxonomy): domain Bacteria; phylum Pseudomonadota; class Gammaproteobacteria; order Xanthomonadales; family Xanthomonadaceae; genus Lysobacter_I. Next base: position 20,678 of record CALRWS020000038.1, read on the forward strand.
CCCGCGACCGGCTGCGCGACGACTGCGCCGATCCGCCGCGCATCGACGACCTGGCGCGGCTGGCCGGCGTGCATCCGGTCGCGTTCGCGCGCACGTTCCGCCGCCGCTACGGCCGCTCGCCGGGCGAATATCTACGCGAATGCCGGCTGGAGCGCGCCGCCGCGCTGCTGCGCGACCGCAAACGGCCGCTGATGGATGTCGCCGCGCTCGCCGGCTTCAGCGACCAGAGCCACCTCAGCCGCGCGTTCCGTCAGCACTTCGGCTGCACGCCCTCGGACTATCGGCGCCTGCGCTGACCGCCGCGGCCACCGACGACATCGCCGCGAACCGCGGGCGCATGGTTCGATGCGTACAAATCGCGTCCTCACAATGCTGTTAGCGTGTCGCAACGCTGCACACCGCACGCACACGACCGCATTCCAGGACATTCCACCAATGAAACGCACACTGCTCGCCCTCTCGTTCGCGCTCGCGGCATCGCCCGCGCTGGCACAGAATGCCGCCTTCGACGAGCTCACCCGCGCGGTCACGGCCGGCGACTACAAGCAGATCACCAGCGTGGTCATCGCCCAAGACGGCAAACTTGTCTACGAACACTATTTCGACGAGGGCGGCGCCGAGGCGCGGCGCAATACCCGCTCGGCGACCAAGACCGTCGCCGGCATGCTGCTGGGCATCGCCATCCGCGAAGGCAAGATCCCGAGCGCGCAGACGCCGATGCTGCCGTACCTCGATTACCGCAACACCATCGAGAATCCGGATCCGCGCAAGGCCAGGATCACGTTCGAGGATCTGGCGACGATGTCGTCGCTGCTCGAATGCCACGACGAGAACCAGTATTCCCGCGGCAACGAAGAACGCATGTATCTGGTCGAGGACTGGGTGAAGTTCTATCTCGACCTGCCGATCCAGGGCTTCCCGGCGTGGATGCCGAAACCCGCGGATTCGCCCTACGGCCGCAGCTTCCGCTACTGCACCGCCGGCACCACCACGCTGGGCGCCTCCATCCAGGGCGCGGTGGGCGAACGCCTTGATGCTTACGCACAGCGGACTTTGTTCGCACCTCTCGGCATCGACAAACCCGAATGGCAGTTCTCGCCGCTGGGCCTGCCGCAGGCGGGCGGCGGCCTCGGCCTGCGCAGCCGCGACCTGCTCGCGCTCGGCCAGCTGTATCTCGATGGCGGTCGTCACGCCGGGAAACAGCTCGTGCCCGCGGACTGGGTGAAGACCTCGATCGCGCCCCACGCCCGCGTCGACGACGGCGTCGAATACGGTTACCTGTGGTGGCGCATGCAGTTCCCGGTCGCCGGCAAGACCTGGTCGTCGTACGCGATGAACGGAAACGGCGGCAACAGCGTGCAGGTGTTCCCCGATCTGCACGCGGTGGTGGTCATCACCACCACCAACTTCGACGTGCAGCAGCCACACCGGTTCACCATGAAGCTGCTGACGGAGAAAATACTGCCGGCATTATGAATCGAGCCGCCGCACTGACTTCGTCGAGTAGAAAGGAAATACCACAGGTCGTTTTGCCGGCTTTGTGATTCGTACGACCCGTCTCTTTGGAATTGACAGGAACAGGTCAGGACAAACGGCGGTGCGGTTTACGACGCGTCCGAGCAAGACAAGCAAGCGACGGGACAGATTCGCGTCTTTCCAGACCTTCACGCCTTGAGCAGTGCGTCCCTGATGACTTCGATGGGCGCATTGGTGAAGGTCTTGGCGACTTCCCCAACGATGCGGCGCGTGGTCTCCCTGTGCAGCTGCGGCCGCATCTGGCCAAGGGTTTGCGGATCGGCCATCAGCACAAGGTGTTCGTATTCATTCTTGAGCGCCGCGGCGTTGAGGCGATGCGCGAGTTGCTTGGCGAATGTCGCTTCGTCGGTCGACTGCTGAGTCGATTCGGTGGGGCGATGACCTGCGGGCCCATCATTCAGTAGATCCTCGGGTTGCAGCAATTGCACCTGCTTCAGGGCGAACGCTTCGTTTTGCCCTTCGCTGTGGAAAAAACGTGCTCCGCCGCCATCGGCGACCACGATCCATGTGCCTGGGAGAATTCTTTGCATGGGATATTCCTTGGGGGATTGATGCGGATCATTGATGCGGATCGTATCTACCGCTGGTGTGCGGGACGGGTACGCGTTGAAGCATCATCGATCATGATGTCGATCGCGTGCGGTTGATCAGAGCACATGCGGCCTGTACGCCCAGTCAACGCATCAGTGGTCCAGACAATATGCGAATGCATCGAATCCCGGATTCCGGCCGCGCATGAACGACTCGCGGCGTCATCCGGTTGGCGCAGGTCTTCCGTCAATCGGAAGGCCGACTCGCGCGGTGCACGTCGTAACCGAGCGAGGCGCCGCTGGCCGACATTTCAGTGGTCTTCGACCACTTCGACCACGATGCCCATTTCGCGGGCGGAGGCAAAAGCCACGTCCATTGCGAGTTTCACATCGCTGTCGCTTTCGCCATTCACGAGGATGAGGTGGGTGCCCGGACCGATGTCGTCGGGGAGTCCGGCCGAGCTGGAATCCTCATCGTCCATATGCGGCATCAGATCGTCGATTTCCTCGACCGATTCGATGCCTTCCACCGATGAGATCCGGTTGATGATCTGCATCGTCTCGTCGTCGCTGGCGGTGAGTCTCATGCGAAGCTGGGTCATGGGAGTTCCTTGTCTACGTGATGCATCAACAGTGGCGGCGGGCCTGAGCAGGCGACACTGTGTGGGTCGCTGATCAGCGCCGCGGTTGGCATGAGGATCAGGTCGAGGGCATCGGTGAATCGATCATCCTCTGCCGTTGACCCAGTAATACCTGACCTGCGCACAAGGCGCCACTTGTAGACATTAAAAGACGATCACGAGTCATCGCGCGGTGCATTCTGCATGCCGTGCGCGCTACAAGACTGCAACGTGCCCGACGGCCGGCAGATCACAAAGGCAGCTTTCATGGCCTGCCATGCGGACAGCGGTCGATGTGTTTGCCCGCAGCCCATGCACGCGGGCGCTTTAAACATCGGCCACCGAGAACGACCGCAACACGCGACAAGCGCAATCGCACTTCGGTGCGCCGATCAGGGCAAGGCTTGGCAAGGCTCGCCGTGGAACAGCACGCCACTCGACCAAGGACCGATCACGTTACCGTCGTCCCGAACGTCCGCGTAACGGAAAGAGGAACCTGCTGTCATGGCGTTGCGCCATCATCAGGTCCCTCGCCGGGCGATGCCCGCGCTCGGAACAAAGGATTTCCACACCTGCCATCCTGGCAGGTGCTAACGCATTAACCGGGGAATTTCGGAAACTTTTCCTTCGGGTGCCGGGCCTTCCATTCCTTGTGCGACACCGTGCCTTCCCACGCCGTGAACGAACGCGGCGGCCGACCGCGACCCGACCACGTCTCGCCGTTGTGCGGCAGCCAATACTTGGGCGGCAGCTCGGTCTTCTGCGCCGCGGCCTTCTTGGGCGGCTTGGCGCCGGCCGTCACCTGCGCGGCGATCTGCGCCTTCTGCGCGCTGTCGAAATGTTGACCGAACAGATGCAACACGCTCATCACCTGCGTGAACGCATCCGCCGCCTGCTCCTTGCGCAATGCTTCTTCCTGTTGTTCGAGCGCACGGATTTCGTCGGCCAGTTTCGCTTTCGCCGATGCGATTGAATCAAGGGTAGGCTTCATCAGTTTGGAACCTTCTTCAAAGTTGGACAATTGTGGAAAGGTGCTAGGCGCGTTCAAGGATTGCGGAACGTGGGAATCGCGAGCGATGATATAGATCGGCCGCCATTCAAGAACGGATGGCCGATATCGGTGGGACAAGGGGCGTCACTGGATCATCGGCCCCTAATCTTATACGAGAGGCCGGGGCTGAGTCTGCGGAATAGGGCCTGTAAATGCAGTGGCAATGCCTGTTTCCGGTTCGGATTCGACGTTTTCCAAACAAATCTTAGACGGATTGCAGCCTGATCAGGGAATGGCAGGGACGGTTGTCATATGCAGCATGCCCAGAATATCCAACCCAATAGGCGGGGTCCGCATGGAAAACCTTCGCTCGCGGCGCAAGCACGCTGTGCGGCCCCGTAATCGGCGGGCCAGGGCCCGCCCTACGAAGAGCCGATTGTCGAGAAAGCGTAGGGTGGGCTCAAGCCTGCATTACGCGTTCAACCAGGATTCCACCGTCGAGTAATCTTCCTCTGACTTCGCTTCAATCGGATCTCGTCCATGTGCTTATCAGTACTGGGGTGTCTACTGGAAAACGAATTACAACGCACAAACTCGATATCTTCCCGGAAGCCAAAGACAGCCAACAGCATCTGTTCTAATACATTGCGCGACAAAGTTATGTTGTCAAAACTTGGATGTCTTGGTTCGTCAGCCCTCACTTTGATTAGACTTTCGCCTATCCGCAGCTCCGTGCCGGGCGGAACCCAATTGATCCATAGCGATGGGCAGCAAGCATGAAGCTTCTCCGCTGATGCTCCGTCGCCATGACGAAGGGCGCTTCCCAGCAACTGAAGGATGTTCAGATCTTCTAAATCGCCAAAAAGTCGTATCGGTGCGTCAAATCACTTCTCAAAGTGATCCTGCATAGTGGGTCTTTTACCGCCCGACCACACAGCGCTCTGAATGGCACGTCGAGCGCGTTCATCCCATTTCTTTCTTTTCGCCATTTCTTGAAGAAGACCACGAAGGCCTCTTTCATGCATGGACTGAGTGGTCAGCAGAAAACCTTCCGTCGTAGATTTTTGAAGTTCTGCGTAGAAGTCTGCACCAAAAACACTCTCAGCGAGATCTTTACTCTGTTGCAACGACGATATCTTGTATTCAATGGCATCGAGCGCAGGCGCCACTACTTCATCTCGAAACATTCGTAGCCCGTAGGGCGGGTGAAACCCGCCATGTCGAAGCGGTGACATCGTGAGTGCGGCGACCCATAAGATCGCGCTTGTTCAGACATGTTTTGTGCTACGGCTCCGCAAGGCGGGTTTCACCCGCCCTACGAGAAACAGAGGTCTGACGCGGATGGGGGAAGCAGGGGTCAGAGTGGATTTCCCCCGACCTGGCCGAAAAAAATCCACTCTGACCCCGACGTTCCTCTCAACGCAACGGCTCCGGCGTACGCTCGCGAAACATCGCATCGTACTCGGCAGGATCAGCGCCATCGCGCGGGGCGGGGCGTTCAAGCGACGGCGGGACGGGCGGCGGCCCATGCTCGGCTTCGTCGGCGAGCGTGGCCAGCATCGCCTGGTATTCGACCGAATCGCGCAGCGCGTCGCGGACGAAATCCGCGAGCAGCGTTTCGTCCTCGGCGGTGAGCCGCAGCGCGGTCGGGATGGACTGCAGGCGCGCGCGCAGCGCCGGGTCGGCGACCTTGTCGAAGCCGAGCTCGATCAGGAACACCTTCGGCGTGGGCGTCGCGAACACGCCGCTGCGCACCGCGTCCGGGTCGTGCTCGATCTGGCGCTTCCAGTCCACAACACGCTGGCGTAGCTGCACTGCGACCGCCTGCGAATCGATGCGCATGTTGCCGTTGATAGCGGCATTGACGGTGCGCCACAGTCCGGGCACGCGCGGATCGCCATCTCGGGCATCGCGCGGATCGCTCTCGACGTTGAGCACGATGATCGCGTAGTTGCGGATGCCGCGGAAACCGAAACGGCGCATGGTCTTGACCAGGCCGTCGTAGCGGCCGATGGCCTGCAGCGGTCCGGAAATGCCGAGGTTGTCGACCACGCCCCCGTCGATCAGATGCAGGTAGCGGCGCGGTTCGGCATCGCCGGGGCATTGGCCGTAATCGCCGTAATCGGCCACGTTGACCGGGCTGAACACGCCGGGCACCGCCGCTGAAGCCGCGACCGCGCGCGCGATCGGCACCGGGCCCAGATCGCTGCACAGATCGTCGAAACTCTCCTGCGTGAATTCGATGCGCTTGCCGTCGATCATGTCGGTCGCGCCGATGCGGATGAACGGCCGCTGCCGCGGCAGATCGGCGAAGGTCTTGCCTTCGAACAGCGTGCGGTCGAAATAATCGGCGAGGTAATCGCCTCGACCGTAGTAGGCGCTGGACAGCGCCCATGCACGGCGCGGATGCAGCACGCCGCTGAGGATGTCGCCCTGCAGGTCGCGCTGCAGCACCTTCGGTTCGAAATCCCTGAACAGACGTTCGCGGTGCAGCGCGTAGTAGGCCGCGGTAATGCTGCCGCCCGAGACCGAAGAGATGAAATCCACTTCCCGCAGCAGCGTGCCGTCGTGCCCGTCGATGCGCACCGACTGCAGTCGCAACGCATTCAGCAGATGATAGGAGGCCGCCGCCGAGCGCATGCCGCCGCCGGAAAAGGTGAGGCTGAGCAATAGCGCGTCGGAATTGTCGCCGCGGGCGAGGTTGGCGACGCGATACTGCGCGGCACGATCGATCGAAGGCGTGGCAGGCGGGTTGCGCGCGGGCTGCACGGTGGAACACCCGGCAAGCACGGCGGCAAGCAGCAGCGCGATCGGCGCCGCCTCACGGATCGTGAAGGAGTTGTGGATCGCCTCGCCCATGACGCCCGCCTTCTTGCGAAGGCGCCAGCATAGCCGCCCGGCCGGCGGCTTGCGCGTGACCGCTTGGCGACCTATTTTTCCTTGCGCCAGTTCACCGAGCCGCGATTCTCGACGGTGCTGGATTCGATCTCGATGTCGAAGCCCTTTCGAAGCAGGTATTTCAGCGTGATCACCTGACCGGTGCCGAGCAGCGACACGCCGTAGCTCACGTACAGCCGCGGCGACAGGTATTTGCCGATGCCGACCACGCTGCCGCCGAGGGCGCGCGATTCGCTGACGCCGGCATCGTCCAGACCGATCTTCGCGCCGAGCTGCGAGGCCAGCAGGTTGCCGGCCGACAGCGCGGCGGTCGCGGCGCTGAGCTGGCGGTTCTCGTCGGCGTTGGCGCTGGACAGCGGCCGGCCGAGGGTGAGGTAGGCCAGGGCTTCGGATTCGCTGCTGGCCGGGTCGCTCCACACGCTGGCGATCGGCGCCGAAGCGCGGCCGGTCACGTCGATGCCCGCGGTCACTTGGCCGACTTCGCGCTCGGCGCGGATGTCGATCAGCGGATCGGCGAAGGCGGTGTTGGACCACACCAGACGGCCGCGGGTGATCTGCAGTTTCTGGCCGTAGGCGCGATAGCGGCCGTCGATGTCCAGCGACCCGGTGGCGACGGTTTCGCGGCCGGGGCGCGCACGCATGCGCACGCTGCCGCCGAGCGTGCCTTCCAGGCCGAAGCCCTGCAGGCGCACGTCGTCGCCCATCGTCAACGCGAGATCCAGGTCGAGCGGCGAGCTGCCGGTGCGTTCGGGATTGGCCGGGTCCAGCACCACCACGTCTTCCGATGCCGACACGCCAGCGTCGAGGCCTTCCAGATCGATCTTCGCGCTGGCGATGCGCACGCTGCCGGCAACCGCGATGGGCTGACCGGCGCTGTAGCGCACGGTCACCTCGGGGTCGATCACCGCACGCAGTTCGCGGGTGTCGGACACCAGGATGTTCTTGCCGCTCAGGCGCAGCTGCAGCGGGGTGTCGTCGCTCTGCCAGCCCAGCGTGCCGTCGACCTGCAGCGTGCCGTCGCCGCTGCGCACGCTGCCCGCGATGCGCGCATTGCCGTCGGGCTGCGCGTCCATCCGCACGTCGCCGTCGCGCAGGCTCAGCGCGAGCGACGGCAGTTCGGCGCGGAACGCGGTCAAGCGCGCCTGCCCGCCCAGCGTCGGCTGCGCGCGGGTGCCGCCGAGAGCGATGCGGCCGTTCAAACGGCCGGTCGGATCGACGATGTCCGGCGAAAACAGTTCGAGCCAGGTCAGGGTTTCGGTATCGATCTGGATGTCGCCGCTCAACGGCGCGTAGTCGTCCCAGCCGGTGGCGATCTTCGCGACCACGCGACCGTTCGGCCGCAGCGCACTGGTCAGATCGGCCTCGATCCGCTGCGGATCGAAACGCGCGTCCAGATCGAGATCGGCGTAGCCGAGAATCTCGCGGCGGCCGCGTGCGTCCAGCGCCAGCCCGCCCTCGGCGGAGCGCACGCGGGCGGTGCCCTGCCAGCTCGCGCCGCGCGGACGCACCTGCGCCTCGACATCGACATCGCCGCGCAGCAGCCAGGCGCGCTCGTCCTTGCGTTCCGGCAGATACGCCGCCAGCAGCGCCAGCGGCACGGCTTTGCCGCGCACGTCGGCGCGCGTCGGCCAGTCGATGTCGGCGCACAGCGAGCCGGCGTTGTCGGCGGCCGCGAAACAGCTGGATGCCAGCTGCAGCCGCGTCGCGTTTGCGGTCGGGGTGACGGTGAATCGCGCCGGTGCCTGCAGCGACCACACCGGGCCGGTGGTCGGCGCGAGCCGCAGCGCGTTCAAGGCGCCGGTCCACTGCGTGCCGCGTTTCGCGACATCGCCGGCCAGCGCGAGTTTGCCGAACGAGCTGTCGGCATCGCCGTCGATGCTCAATGCTTCGACCGCGCCGCGCGCGTCCAGATGCAGGCGCGCGAACGCGACTCCGGCGTCGACGTTCTCGCCGTCGATGCTCAGCGCGCCTGCCGCGCCCGCGCGCCACGGCAGGCGTCCGTTCACGCGCAGCAATTCCGCTGTCCAAGCGTCGTAGCGCAGCGACTGGCCGGCGAGATCGACGTCGATGTTCGGCTGGGTGCGCGCGCCGGTGAGTCTGAGCGTGCCGCGCAGCACGCCTTCGCCGGTGGGCAGCAGATCGTTCAACTGCAGCGGCGAGAACTTCGCGTCGATGTCGATGGTATCGGCGACGCGGCCCTTGGCGTCGATGCGGCTGCTGCCGAGGCCGAGGGCGATGTCGCCTTCCGCACCGATGAGATCGCCCTCGCGCGCGGGCAGATGGGCCAGTACGTTCGCGCGACCGCTCAGCGCGCGACCGCGCAGGCGGCCGCCGAGTTCGCTCGCATCCACGCGCGCATCCAGGCCGCCGTCGCTGCGCGTGTCGCCGGTCGAACGCAGGCGGCCGTTCACCGCGCCGCGCCAGTCGGGCAGGAAATAGCCGGGATCGAAACCCGCGAGCCGGACGTCGGCCTGCCAGCGCAGCGTCGGTTGCCACCACACCTGTCCGGCGCCGTCGAGGCGACCGGTCGGCATGGTCGCGCGCAGCGTGTCGATATGCGCGGTCTTGTCGTCGCCGCGCGCCTTCACGCTGACGCCCGCGCGCTCGGCGCCGCGCAGCAGCGTGGCGTCGCCCTGCGCGGTCCATTCGCGGAGATGGCCGGCGAGTTTGAAATCGCCGTCGCCGAGAATGGTCATCGAAGCTGCCGGCACCGCGTCCTTGGTATCGCCCTGCCAGCGCAGTTTGCGCGCGCTCACCGTGCCCGCGAAACGCGCATCGGCCGGATCGTTGAAATCGGCGCGGCCGGTCGCCGCAACGGTGCCGCCGAGCACTTCGACCGACAGCGGCGACAGCAGCAGGACCTGTTCCTCGATCGAGATCTTCGACGGCAGCACGGTCGCGGCCATGTCGCCCTGCGCGATGCGGCCCCGCACATTCGCCTTGCCGCCGACGCCGTTGGCGCGCAGATCGAAGGCATACGGTTCGGAATCGTCGTCGTTGCCGAGCAGCGCGGCCAAGGTCACCGCCGTGCCGTTCGCTTCGAAACGCCAGCGCGGCTGCGCTTCGCCTTCAAGACGCAGGCGCGCTTTCACCGGCGCCGGCGCGCGGCCGGCGAGCGCGACTTCGAGTGCGCGCAGGTCGCCGCGCGCAACCAGGCCCAGAGAGGCCGGCGTGCGCCCGGCAGCGGCCGGCAACACCGCGCTGGCGGTGAGATCCATGCGATAGCGATCGCGCGGCACGTATTCGCCGTGCGCGGCGAAACGGCCGCGGTCGCTGAAGGCGACGACGCGCGTCAGCTGCAGGCGGCCGTCTTCGGCCACCAGCCCGCCGCGCACGCTGCGCAGGCGGATGATCGATTCGGGCTGCGGCGCGGTCGCGCGCACCACGTGCAGATCGTCGATGCGGATATCGTCGGCTTCCAACGCCAGCGGCGGCGCGATCGCGGGCAGCGACTCCGGCCAGCGCGGCAGCTCGAAGGGTTCGTCGGTGTCGGGCAGCAGCAACGTCGCGCCGGAAATGCTCAACGCTTCCAGGCGCAGACGACGGCCGAGCAGCGGCTGCAGCATCGGGTCGAGCATCGCCCGCTTCGCGGTGAACGTGGTGACCAGCGCGTTTTTGCAATCGGGCCACGCCACCGGCTTGCCGTCCTTGTCCGGACAGCCACGATGCACGTAACGCAGGTCGTGCAGGATCATCGGCCCGGACGCCGGACCCTCTGCGCGCGACCACGTCAATTCGCTGCCCGCGGGCAGGCGGCTGACGATCTGGTTAAGCAGCACGTCGCGGCCGCGCAGCGTATTGAACAGGAAATACAGCAGCAGCGCGCCGAGCACGGTCAGCGCCAGCATCAGCACGACGCTGCGCGTGGCCAGCCAGCGCGCGCGCGCGATGCGGCGGGCGCGCAGTTCGGCGATCCGCGCGTCGCGTTCGTCTTCGGTCAATGCGCGATCGCTCATGGATTACAGATCCGCGCCAAGATTGATGTGCAGGGTGAACGACGCGTCCGGGTCGTCCAGCCCATGGCCGACATCCACGCGCAGCGGCCCGATCGGCGACTTCCAGCGCAGGCCCAGACCGATGCCCTTGCGCAGGCGGTCGAGCTGGTTATCGAAGGCGCTGCCGGCATCGACGAAGGCGGCGAAGCCCCAGGTGTCGTTGAGATACTGCTCGTACTCGAGGCTGGTGGTGACCACGTTCTTCGCACCCAGGGCGAAATCGTCGCGGCCGGATGCGCCGACGATGCGCGGCCCGATCTCGCGGAATTCGTAACCGCGCACGCTGCGGTCGCCGCCGGCGTAGAAGCGCAGGGTCGGCGGAATTTCCACCAGCGCATCGGTGAAGGTCGAACCCACTTCACCGCGCACGATCAAGCGGCTGCGCTCGCCCAGGCCCTTGAACCAGCTGGCGCGCACGTGCAACTGCGCGAAGTTGGCGTCCGAACCCGCGCCCTCCAGCCCGCCGCGCAGCGTGGCGGTGCCGCCGAACCCGTTACGCGGCTGGATGCGGTCGTCGGCCTTGATGTATTCGGCGACGAGCGACGGATAGAAATAGGTCGACTGTCGATACAGCGTGACCGGGCGCAGGCGGTCGTCGATGGCATAGGCCCAGCGCTCCTGCAGCGCGTGGACCGATGCGACCAGATTGAGTTCACGGTTGTACTGGCCGTTGCGGCTGAACACCGCTTCGTAGCGGCGGGTATCGATGTAGTCGGTCTGCTCGTCGTAGGCCTGCACACTGGTGGTGTACCAGCCGTCGCGCCACGCGAACGCGGGGATGCGATGTTGCAGGGTCAGCGTCTTGCGTTTCTGGGCGTAGTCCAGCTGCGCCAGTCCCTTGTGTCCGCGCGAGTTCAGATAACGACGCTCCAGCCCCAGCGATACGCCGAAGCCGCTGTCGGTGCCGAAGCTGGCGCCGACGCTGTAGATGCTGCGCTTGGCCGGCGTCAGCCGCACGGTCACCGGCACGCGGCCGTCCACCGCGTTTTCCGGCTGTGGATGAATGTCGATGCGACTGAAGTAATCCAGCCCGCCGAGCGATTTTCGCAGGCGGTCGAGGCGGCCCTGGTGGTAGTAATCGCCTTCTTCCCAGTACACGAAATTCTGCAGCACGCTGTCGCGGATGATCCGTTCCGGCGCCTGCTCGAACACGATCTCGCCCATCGCGTAACGGTCGCCGCTGTCCCAGCGCAGATCGATGTCGGCGGCTTTTTCGGCGCGCGTGACTTCGATCTTTCGTGCGGCGAAATCGGCATCGAAATAGCCGCGCTCGGCAAGGCGGCGGGTGATGAAGGCCTTGCTCTGTTCGTACTTCGCATGCTCCAGCACATCGCCGACCTTCGGCTTGAACGCGTCGATCTCTTCCTTCAGATAGCGGTCGTCTTCGGCGTCGCCCAGCATCGCGACCTGCGCGCTGCGGATGCGCACCGGTTCGCCCGGGCGCACGACGATGGACACACTGACCGGCGCATCCTCGGCCAGCGATACGCCGGCGGCGCTGTCGCTGATCGCGATTTCCGGCGAGTAATAGCCGAAGGGTTCCAGCGCTTCGCGGGTTTCGTCCTCGGCGACGCGCAGCAGATAATCGAGGCGCGCGTCGGAGACGCGCTTGCCTTTCGCGTCTTCCAGCGACAGCGCGAGGCGGACGTTTTCGGTCATGGCCTCGTCGAGGCCGTCGATGCGGACATCGGTGATCTGCGCCGCGTGCGCGGTGCTGCAGAGCGTGAACAGGACTGCGGCGAGCGCGTGGCGGGAGGCGAATGGCATCGCGACAGGATACCCGGCACATCCGGATTTGCACCCGGCGGAGGGCGTCCGCATTCATCGTGGCTTCGGGCGCTTCGACGCCCGCGGCGACGCCCGGCTCAGGGGCCGGCCACCGCCGCGTCGTCGCGCATCGGCGATTGTCCGCCGAATTTCTTCATGCAGGATCTGATCGGTTCTTCCGCGCGGATCGTCGCCCGCCAACTGCGGTTCGGCTGCGGATCGGAATGATCCGCCACCAGCGCGTAGCGTGTGCAGGGCCGGATCTCGACCGCGAACGGCTGCATGGTCATCTCGCCGCTGCTGCCGCGCTTCTTGCTGGCGAGCCTGAAATTGTAGGGGCCCGGCGGCAATTCGTAGAGCGCACGGTCGGGGAAATCCATCGAGCCGTTGATCGCCACCAGCATCACGTCGTACTCGCCGCGATCCTTGTCGGTGAGGCCGCCGACCTTGATCTCGGACCAGGGTTCGGACCCCGCGGCGAATGCGGGAGCGCAGGCCAGCATGGCCGCGAAGACGATACGGAAAACGTTCGGACGGGCGTGCATGTGCGCTCGCTCCCTGTGTTTCGAAGCCGCGATTCCAGCAGACCAAGATGACAGCAGCGCGCAATTTCCTTGTCAGTGCGTGGATCGCACGAGCGGCCATCGTGCAGATTGCCATGCGCCGGAGAGGGCGCCCGCAATCATCGTGGATTCGGGCGCTTCGACGCCCGCGGCGGCGCCAGACTCAGGAGCCGGCCACCGAGGCAGCGTCGGACGGCGGCGATTGTCCGCCGAACTTCTTCGTGCAGGATTTGATCGGTTCTTCCGCGAGGACGGTCGCCCGCCAACTGCGGTTGGGCTGCGGATCGGAATGATCCGCCACCAGCGTGTAGCGGGTACAGGGACGCAACTCGACCGCTAACGGCTGCATGGTCATCTCGCCGCTGTGGCCGCGCTTCTTGCTGGCGAGACCGAATTTGTAGGGTCCCGGCGGAAATTCGTAGAGCGAACGGTCGGGGAAATCCATCGAGCCGTTGATCATCACCAGCATCACGTCGTATTCGGCGCGATCGTTGTCGGCGAGGCCGCCGACCTTGATCTCGGACCACGGCCCGCGTCCGGCGGCGTACGCGGGGCCGCAGGCCAGCATGGCCGCAAGGACGATGGGGAAGATTCTCGGACGGGCCTGCATCTTTATTCGCTCCATGCGTTTTGAATTGACGATTCCATCCGACGAAAAATAACAGCCGGGCGCAGTCTGTCAATCGGGGCAGCGCGAGGACGCGCATGGGCATCGTGCAGAATGCCGTGCGGCGAAAAGGGCGGAAGCGCCGGCACGGGGGTACCGGCGCTTCCGGGTGCGCTCCGCGGCGGATGATGCCGCAGTCGCGTTACAGCATTCGCTTGCGGAAGGATGAGTCGTCCTGGGTACACATCCCCGGCACCCAGTCGGTGGTCGCCACGACGTTGTAATTGGCGTCGAACACGACCAGCCGCGCTCTGATCGAGCCCGGGTTGTCGCGGCAATCGAACCGGCAGTCTTCCTGGTTGGTGCAATCCGCCGGCAAGATCGCATCCGTGCGGTTGTAGTCGAACTGATAGGTGTAGTTGACCGGACCCGAATCGCTGCTGGCATAGCCGAAGCAGGCGTTGCTCTGCAGCGAACAGTCCATATAGGCCTCGGTAGCGGCGGAGGCGACCGTCGGCGCGGCGATGGCCAGCAACAGGGCCGAGAGTTTGACGGCGACGGCAGTCCGAAGCATGCGCTTCATGGGTATCTCTCCTTGAAAAGTCGGGTCTGTCCCCGCGGCCATGTCCGTGGCGTTGGCTTCCCCGCGACGGGGGGCGCGCGAGCACCGCATCCTCGATGCGGCGACCGCGATCGTAACAAGGCATCCCGCGCGCGCGCCGGTCGTGCGTCACAACCGGCGCAAGCGGATCGATATCGTCGAGTCATGCGTCGCATGTCGTGCAGGACGCATGGCACGGCCGAGCGATCATCGAGGCGCCGGATGGTTCCGGAATGCGCGCTGCTCAGGGCGTCGGCGTGGGGATGGTCTTGTCCGGCGACGCGATCCCGTGTTTCTTCATGCAGCGCTTGATCGTATGTTCGGTAACGACGACAGGCCGCCAAGCCGGGTCGGACTTACCGCGCGGATAGACACCAAGCAGGTGATAGGCCACGCACGGCTTTGCGTCGATCGGCAGCTCGATCTGAGTCACCCGGCCGGAAGCATTTCTGCTCAGCTCCATTACGAGGATGCGATGCCGCCCGGGCGCGATCTGCACATAGGTTTCCGGTGAGCGCGACCAACGATCATCGATGGCATAGATCCCGACTGCATACTGGCTGGAGTCGGACGCCTTGGGCGTCGCCGACACCAACTGCGCCCATGGGCTCTCGCCCGCATCTCCCGGCGATGCAAGGATGGCGCCAAGTACAGCGACGGCGGAGAGGACGACAGGGCGGCGGCGCGGCATTGGTGATTTCCTTGCATCAAGAGCAGTGCGCACCGGCGTCAGCAGTGGGCGTGATCACACCGACAGATGCTCGATCGCAGCGACGCTGCCCAGGCGGTCGGCGAGGCGCTGCAGCAGGGCGAGACGATTGCCGCGCACCGCTGTGTCGTCGGCGTTGACCATGACCTTGTCGAAGAAGGTGTCGACCTCGGGGCGCAGGCGTGCGAGGCGGCCGAGCACCGCCACGTAGTCGCGGGTCTTCAGCGCGTCGTCGGTGTCGGCGATGGCCTGCTCCACCGCGGCGTGCAGGTCGCGCTCGGCGCCTTCGACGAACAGGGTGGTGTCGACGGTGCCGGGAATCGCGATGTCGGC
The DNA here is from genome assembly GCA_943371935.1 of Chitinophaga pinensis. Classification (GTDB taxonomy): domain Bacteria; phylum Pseudomonadota; class Gammaproteobacteria; order Xanthomonadales; family Xanthomonadaceae; genus Lysobacter_I. Next base: position 35,828 of record CALRWS020000038.1, read on the forward strand.
TTTTTTCAGGATGTTGCGGATGCGTTTGTTGGCGGCGGCGAGGGCTTCGGCTTCCGGCAGCTTCGCGAATTCGCCAATGGCTTTGAGGCGGCGGTCGAAGTCGAGGAGGGAGCCAGAGGTCGCGGCGGCCGAAGATCTCGGGGCTGAAGCCCCTCCTACGACGGCATCCGGCGCGTCGCCACCGCTCTTCGTAGGAGCGGCTTTAGCCGCGAGCCCTCCCATCAGCGCTGCGACGGCCTCGAATTGCTGCGGGGTGACGCCTTGGTCGGCGTAGTAGGCGCGAAGGCGGTCGAGGATAAAGTCGCTTAATTCATCAGCAATCTCTGAATCAGATCGCATTTGAATGCTGCCAACCTGAATATCATTCACTGCCACGCCTTTGCGTCGAGCATCTTCTGCGTCCGCTTCGCGTTTTTCGGCCCTTGCAAACAAGATCGCGTTTCTCGCAGAGCAGACTGCAATACCGATCTTTTTCCGAATATCTAGATCATGATTTCCTTCGATCAAAGTCCTGGCCAGCCCCAATGCATTTCGTCGCAGCGAGAACGGATCTTTGTTTCCCGTCGGTTTCAGCCCTGCGACGAAACCACCGGCAAGCGTATCAAGTCGCTCAGCGAGCGCCAGTACCTGTCCAAGCTTGCTCGGTGCGATGGCATCGCCTGCGAAGCGCGGCATATAAGCTTCATCAATGGAGCTGGCGAGTTGCTTGCGTTCATCGACAGATAGATCGTCCAACAACACATCACGCATTGCATAATAGCGACCTGCGATGCCCTGCAATTCTGGAAACTCGTTGACCATGCGCGATTGCAAGTCCGCTTTTGCGAATTCTGCTGCACGGGATGCAAGCACTGTATCAATGCCGACTTCGGCAGAAATATTCTCCGCCAGCTTGATAACTCGCCCCACCTTTTGTTCCACTGTGCCGAGCATTGCCTGATAAGTGACATTTTCAAGGCCTTCGTTCATCGACGCGAGACCCTGCTTCAGGTCTTCGTCGAAGAAGAACTTGGCGTCGGCGAAGCGCGGGCGGATCACGCGTTCGTAGCCCTTGCGGACTTCGCTTTCGTCCTTCGACTCGATGTTGGCGATGCCGATGAAGTGCTCGGTCAGCAGGCCTTCTGAATCCAACACCGGGAAGAATTTCTGGTTCGCTTCCATCGTTGCAATCAAGGCTTCTTGAGGCACCGCCAGAAACGCGCGCTCGAACGCGCACAGCACGGCCTTGGGCCATTCGACCAGGCACTGCACCTGTTCGAGGTTGTCGTCGGTGATGCGCGGGGTGCCGCCGACCTTCAGCGCGGCGCCGTTGACTTCGGCGACGACGCGGGCGCGGCGTTCTTCGGGATCGACCAGCACTTTCGCCGCGCGCAGGGCGTCGACGTAGTCGCCCGGCGTACTGATCCACACGGTCTTGTCGTGATGGAAGCGATGGCCGCGGCTCATGCGGTCGGATCGGATGCCCAGCACTTCGGCGTCGATCACCTGGTCGCCCAGCAGCAGCACCAGCCAGTGCGCGGGACGCGCGAAGCCGTATTCGTGGCTGCCCCAGCGCATCGGCTTGGGAATGGGCATGGCGGCCAGCGCTTCGGCGAGGATCTCCGGCAGCAGGTCGGCGGTGCGCGCGCCGGGCTTCACCGCGCGGTGGACGAAGCGTTCGCCCTTGTTGTCGGTGGTCTTTTCCAGCATGGTCCAGTCGATGCCGGCCTTCGCGGCAAACCCTTCCAGCGCCCGGGTGGGTTTGCCTTCGGCGTCGAGCGCGATGTTGAGGTAGGGGCCCAGCACTTCGCTGCGCTGTTCGGGCTGCTCCAGGGCGACGCCGGGCAGCAGCACCGCGAGCCGGCGCGGGGTGTAGAGCGGCTTGGCGCCGTCGCGGTCGAAGGCGATGCCGCGCTTGGCCAGCGCGTCGATGACGCCGTCGAACAAGGCCTGGGCCAGACCCGGCAAGGCCTTGACCGGCAATTCTTCGGTGCCGAGTTCGATCAGGAGGGCTTGCTTGTCGCTCATGGTGCGGCTCTTTCTGCTTCTTCCTTCTCCCGCCGGGAGAAGGTGCCCGAAGGGCGGATGAGGGTACGGTGTGTGGCAAGTGCATCGGGCGCGCCGGAACCTCACTTCAACCGCTCTCCCTGCGGGAAAGGCGTTGAACCTCGGTCTGGGCGGTCGCCACAGAAGAACGGCCGGCAGGGCGAGGCCCTGTCGGCCGCTGACGCGCTACTTTAACCGACCGCGCGCGGCGATCCGACCCCGAACCGCCCGCCGTGCGGCCTCAATACGCCACGAACACCGCGCGGCAGCCGTCGTCCACCCACACGTCGCCGCGCTGCACGCCCCAGCTGCGGCCGTAGATGCAGGGGGAATCGCTGAGCTGGCGGCGGATTTCGACGTGTTGGCGCGAGTTCACGCGCTGGCCGCACCAGACCATCCGCGCATCCTTCGACGAGCAGGTGAACTCGCGGCCATAGCCATTGTTGTAACCGTTGTGGTTGCCATAGCCGTAACCGTCGTCGTAGTGATCGTCGTAACGATCGTGGCGGTCGTCGTCGCGGTCGTTGTGCCTGGCGATGGCCGCAGCGGCGATGACGCCCAGGATCACCGCGCCCGCGACCTTGGCGCCGTTGTTATTGCTGCCGCGGTCGGTGCCGACCCGGAATTCGGCGCGGCATCCGCGGTTCACCCAGATGCGGTTGCGGTCGTAGCCCCAGCTGTCGCCCTGCCAGCAGCCTTCGCGGCTGAGCTGGCGCGAGAGCGACACGCCGCCTGAGGTGTCGACCGGACACGAGCGGTACTGACCGCCGCTGGATTCGCAGGTGATGGTGGATTGGGCGCGCGCGGTGCCGGCCATGACCAGCAGACCCGCGGCGGCGAGGCACATCAGCAGTCGGTCAGCGGCCATCGTTGGTTCCTCCGGCATCGGCGGCGCGGCCGGCGGCGATCTCATCCTGCGAGAGGCAGCGGTCGCGGTTGGTGTCGTAGCTGTCGAAGCGGGCGTGGTAAGCGTCCTGCCAGTCGTTCAGCGAGATCGGGCGGTCGGTGCTGGTTTCGCCCGGGCCGGGCGGCGCCTCCGTGGCGTCCAGGGTGTTGTCGCCGTTGCGATCCAGCAGATGGAAACGGCGGCTGACGTAGTTGCGGCCTTCCTCGTGATCGACGCAGCCGTTGCCGTTGCGGTCGAGCTGGGCGATGACCTGGTCCAGGGGAATGGCACCGATCGGCTGCGGCGCGCTTTCGGCGGATGCGGCCTGTGCGAGCATTGTCTGCGTAGGCATCGCCTGGGCGTGCAGCACGCCGATGCCCAATATCGCGATCACTGCGAGTACACGTCTCATGCAGAGTCTCCCGCAGAACCGGCGGCCCGATCCGGGCCACTCCCTCGGCTCCGCACCGGCCACGCTACTCCGTTCGCGCGGCCGGTGCCACGGCGACGCGGCGACGGTGGAATCGGCTTGCGGACTGCGCGGCCCGGACATCGGCCGGGCCGGCCGCGGGTTCACGCCGCGGCTTTGTCCAGCGTCGAACCCTGCTTCAGACCGGGGAAACCCAGCTTCTCGCGCTGCGCGTAATAACTCTCGGCGACCGCGCGGGACAGATTGCGCACGCGCAGGATGTAGCGCTGGCGCTCGGTCACGGAGATAGCGCGGCGGGCGTCGAGCAGGTTGAAGCTGTGGCTGGCCTTGCAGACCTGATCGTAGGCCGGCAGCGGCAGATTCAGTTCCACGAGTTTCAGCGCCTCGGCTTCGCAGGCATCGAAGCGGTGGAAGAGTTCCTCCACGTTCGCGTGCTCGAAGTTGTAGGCGCTCTGCTCGCGTTCGTTCTGCAGGAACACATCGCCGTAGGTCACCGTGCCCTGCGGGCCGACGGTCCACACCAGGTCGTAGACGTTGTCGCAGTTCTGCAGGTACATGCACAGGCGTTCGAGACCGTAGGTGATCTCGCCCAGCACCGGTTTGCATTCGATGCCGCCGGCCTGCTGGAAATAGGTGAACTGGGTCACTTCCATGCCGTTGAGCCAGACTTCCCAGCCCAGGCCCCAGGCGCCGAGGGTCGGCGATTCCCAGTTGTCCTCGACCAGGCGCAGGTCGTGCACCAGCGGGTCGACGCCCAGGGCTTTCAGCGACTCGAAGTACAGCTCGACGATGTTGTCGGGGTTGGGCTTCATCGCCACCTGGTACTGGTAGTAATGCTGCAGGCGGTTGGGGTTTTCGCCGTAGCGGCCGTCGGTGGGACGGCGCGACGGCTGCACGTAGGCCGCGTTCCACGGCTCCGGGCCCAGCGCGCGCAGGAAGGTGGCCGGATGGAAGGTGCCGGCGCCGACTTCGAGGTCGAGCGGCTGGATCAGCACGCAGCCCTGGGCGGCCCAGTAGGCGTTGAGGCGCTGGATGAGTTCCTGGAAGGTCGGTCCCTGCATGGAAAGGCGCTGGCAGTGTGGGGACTCGGTAGTATAAGCGGCAGTCTCCGCTGCCCATGCCGCCGCGATGTCCAAGCCCGATCCGCAGTACCTGATCATCGAGACCGGCCAGCCGGTGCCGAGCATGCGCCGCCACGGGCGGTTTCCGCACTGGATCCGGGTTGCCGCCGGGCTGCGCGCCGACCAGGTGACGGTGGTGGATGTCGAAGCCGGCGAAACCCTGCCGGGCCACCGGCCCTACACCGGCGTGCTGGTGACGGGTTCGGGGGCGATGGTCACCGACCGCCACGACTGGAGCGAGCGTACCGCCGACTGGCTGCGCGACGGTCTGGACGCCGGGCTGCCGGTGTTCGGCATCTGCTACGGCCATCAGCTGATCGCCCATGCGCTGGGTGGCGAGGTCGGCGACAACCCGACCGGCCGCGAGATGGGCACGGTCCCGGTGGATCTGCACCCGGAAGCCGCGCACGACGTGCTGTTCGCCACGCTGCCGCCGCGGTTCGCGGCGCAGGTGACGCATCTGCAGACCGTGCTGCGCCCGCCGGCCGACGCCGCGGTGCTGGCGCGCTCGGAACAGGACAACTGCCAGGCGTTCCGCTGGCGCGATCACGCCTGGGGCGTGCAGTTCCATCCCGAATTCAGCGCCGGCCACATGCGCGGCTACGTGCACGCGCGCCGCGACGCGCTGCACCGCGACGGCCGCTGCCATCAGCGGATGAGCAAAGAAATCAAACCCACGCCGCTGGCGCGCGGGGTGCTGCGGCGATTCGTGCGTCACGCCGCTACACTGCGCGGCCATTAGCGGGCTTCTCCGACAGCCTGCCGACCCCGCCACAGATCCGAGGACAACGATGGAAATTCGCAAGGTGCCGGCCTCCGCCGGCGCGGAATGGCTGCTCGGCGCATTCCGGTTGCTGCGCAGTTCGCCGGTCGGGTTCGGGCTGCTGATGCTGATCTACGCCGGCCTGTGGCTGTCGATGGCGCTCGTCGTCACGACGGCACCCGGCGCGGCCGCCGCGCTGCAGCTGGCGTTCTTCGTGATCGGCCCCCTGATCATGGCCGGCATGATCTTCGCGGCGCACGAGGTCGACGAGGGGCGCAGCGCAGCCCCGGCGCACCTGTTGGCCGCGATCCATTCCGGCAAGGCCGGGCGGCTCATCAGCACGCTGATCCCCCAAGTGGTGGTCCTGCTGCTGTGCCTGGCGCTGCTGTATGCGCTGGTCGGTCAGCAGAACATCGAAAAGCTGGCGGCGCTGATGGCGGAGCTGCAGACCCAGGCCGAAGCGGGCAAGCAGATCGATCCGAATCTCTTGCTCGACATGCCGGTCGGGCGGCTGACGCTGTGGATGGCGCTGGTGGTCGGCATCGGTTTCGCGACCCTGTTCCTGACCCTGACCGTGGTGCCGGACATGCTGTTCACCGACGTTCGCCTGGTGGCCGCGATGAAGCGCAGCTTCGCCGCCTGCATGCGCAATCTGCCGGCGGTGATCGTCTTCATCCTGCTGGGCATCGTGCTGGTGTTCGCGGCGGCCATCGGTTTCGGCATCTTCATCGGCACCGTCGCATTGATCGCCGGCAACACTGCGCTGCTCATCGGCAACGCGCTGCTGAACGGATTCTTCGTGTGTTTCATCGCCTGCGCGATGTACTTCGCGTGGAAGCAGATGCTGGGCGGCGATGCGTCGCCATCGACGGAATCGGCCGGCATCGCGGTCTGATCCGCGGCGGACTGCTTTCACTTCGGATCCGGTGAAATGACGCCCCTCACGATCACCATCGTGTCCGCGCTGGTCGCCGCGGCGATCATCCCGATGGCGCTGTCCCTGCTCAGGGTTCCGTACACGGCCGCGGATATCGCCATCGTCGCGATCGGCCATGCGCCGTTCACGCTCATTCCGACGATCGGCGGGCCGCTGTCGCTGCTGGCCATGATCGCCTTGCTCAGATGGCGGGCACCGGACGCCTCCCTGTTCGATCTCGGCGTCACCGTGAGTGCGGCGCGGCTGCTCGCCGTGCCTGTGTTGATGGCGTTGCGCTGAGTCGCCGCCGCAGCAGCCTGGCGACGCATTCAATCCGGATCCAATGCGGCTGGCCCACTGAACCCGGACGACTTCGATGCCAAGCGCTGCGGACAATCGTCACAAGCCGGAAACGATCACCGGCTCGACGCTCGGCAACCGGATCCTGAAGGTCAATCACGCCGGTGAACACGGCGCGGTCAACATCTACACCGGGCAGATCCTCCTGGCGCGCTTCACGGCGCCCGCGCTGCTCGATGAACTGATCGAATTCCGCTCGCACGAGCGTCGACATCGGGAACTCTTCCGCGCCGAACTTGCGCGCCGCAGTCACAGCCGTTGTCGCAGTTATGGGCTGTGCGGTATCGGGGGTTTGACACTGGGGCTGATCACCGGCCTGTTCGGCGCCAGCGCCATCGCGGCGACGACCGTCGCTGTCGAGCGCGTGGTGCTGATGCATCTCGAACGACAGATCGCCGAGCTTGAAACCCTGGACCCGGCCGCAACGCAGGCCATCAAGGCCATTCTCGACGAGGAACAACAGCATCACGACCGCTCGGCGGCGCTCGCCGGGACCGGCACGTTCTGGTCGCGGGTGCTTGATCCGGTCGTATCCACTTCAACGGAAACCGTAATCTGGCTGGGCATGCGCCTCTAGAAGCCTGCCGTCTCGCTGACCTATCTCCCCTGCGGCGGTGCCGCCAATTCCCTTGCGTCGAGAAACCCGCTGCGGTCGATGTCCTGGCGGCCGAAGCGTTCGGCCACGCGCGCGCGGTGCGCGTCGCGGGTGATCGCCTTGCCGCGGCCGCCCGGCTGTTCGTCCGGCATCAGCACGCCGTCGCGGTTGCGGTCCATGCCGTCGAAGGCGTAGGTGAGCCACTCCTGGTATTCGAGCAGCGAAATCCTGCGGTCGCCGTCGGTATCCATGCGCGAGAGATAGTCGCCTGTGCCCTGCGGCGCGGTGCCGGCTGCGGTCGGCTTCACCGGCGCTGCCGGCGAAGCCTGCTGTTGCGCCGACGCGACGGGCGTCAGCGCGAACATCAGGCAGGCGATCAGGACAGGGCGGGCAAGGATCATCGGCGAAGGGTGAGCGCTATGCGAACGGGACGCAACCGGACGCCGTGGCAGGGCGCTTACGCGCGCACCGGCTGCAGCGAGTAACCCTTCATCCGCAGCGAGAATTCCTGCAGCGCCTCGATGCCGCTGGCCTCGGCCTCGCGGCACCATGCCTGCAGCTGCTGCAGGGTGTCGTTGGCGCTCTGGCTGCGGGTCTCCAGCACGGCGGCCAGGCGCGCGCGGTATTCGACCAGGGTGCGGATGCGCGGACGCTGATCGATCCACTGCTGCAGTTGTTCGCGGGCATCGGGTTTCAGCCAGCGGCCGTCGTCGACCAGACCCTTCTCCAGCTTGCGCGGCAGCATCGCGCGCAATTTCGCGCCGGCGATCCGGGCCTCATCGCGCAGCGCCGGCACCAGCACCTTGCGCTGGTAGTCGGTCATCGCCTGGAAGCGGTGGGTCAACAGCGCCTTCAGGGTGTCGGTATCGGGCATCTGGATGTTCGGGCGGATGTCGAGGCTGGGCGCGACGCGCAGCACTTTCGCCAGGCCGATGGTTTCCAGGGTGCGGATCGCGGCCCAGCCGATGTCGAATTCCCAGCGGCGCAGCGCGAACTTGGCCGAGCTCGGGAAGGCGTGATGGTTGTTGTGCAGCTCTTCGCCGCCGATCCACACGCCCCACGGGGTGAGGTTGGTCGCGGTGTCGGTGGTCTCGAAATTGCGGTAGCCCCACCAGTGGCCCAGGCCATTGACCACGCCGGCCGCCCAGAACGGGATCCACGCCATCTGGATCGCCCACACCGCGACGCCCATGGCGCCGAACAGCGCGAAGCTGACGAAGAGCAGCAGGGTGGGCCCGGCCAGCGGATGGCGGGTGTAGACGTTGCGTTCGATCCAGTCGCTGGGCGCGCCCTTGCCGTACTGCTCGATCGAGGCGCGATCGCCGCGCGCTTCGCGGTACAGCTCGACGCCGCGCCAGAACACGTTGCCGATGCCCTTGATCATCGGGCTGTGCGGATCTTCCTCGGTCTCGCATTTCGCGTGGTGCTTGCGGTGGATCGCGACCCACTCCTTCGTGATCATCGACGTGGTCAGCCACGTCCAGAAGCGGAAGACGTGCGCGATGACCGGATGGAAATCGACGCCGCGATGCGCCTGGCTGCGATGCAGATACAGAGTGACCGCGAAGATGGTGATCTGGGTCGCGACCAGCAGATAGATCAGCAGCGAACCCCAGCCGGCCTGCAGCAGACCGGCGGCGAGAAAGTCGAACAGGGACAAGGACATGGCGCGGGAACTCGAAAGGAACACAGAAATGATGGGGGCAGTCGATGACGATTGCCATACGTTCGAGACCGTATGGTGTCTGCGGTGAGGGCGGCGCTCAGATTCCCGCGTTCGGCACTGTTGCGACAGGGCGTTTGCGGGACAGCAGACGTGCGGCGAACGTCTCGGCATCGTCGATCGCGGTGAACGCCGCCGGCACCACCACCAGGCTAAGCACGGTGGAGGTGATCAGACCCCCGATCACCGCGATCGCCATCGGCGCCCGGAAGCTGGAATCGGCGGCGAAGCCGAGCGCGATCGGCAACATGCCCGCGCCCATGGCCAGGGTCGTCATCAGCACGGGCTTGGCGCGTTTGTGACAAGCGTCGAGCAGCGCCTCGTGGCGCGACATGCCGTGATCGCGCTGAGCGATGACCGCGTAGTCGACCAACAGGATCGAATTCTTGACCGCGATACCGATCAGCATGATCAGTCCGATCATCACCGGCAGGGAAATGTCGGTGCTGGTGATGAACAGCGCGCCGAGCGCGCCGCTGGCGGCCAGCGGCACGGCGACCAGAATGGTGATCGGCTGGCTGGCGTGGTTGAACAACAGCAGCAACACGCCATAGACGCAAAACAGGCCCGTCACCATGGCGACGGCGAACCCCAGGAACAATTCGGCAAAGATCTCGCTGTCCCCCGCAGGCTGAGTGATCACGCCGGGCGGCAGATTGACGAGCGCCGGCAAGGCTTCGATCTCAGCCTGCGCTTCACCCAGCGGGCGGCCATTGAGATCGACAGTGATGGTGACATTGCGGCGGCGGTCGAAGCGGTCGATCTGGGACGGTCCGCTGGCGGTGAATATCTCTGCCACCGTCGACAGCGGCACCGCACCGCCGGTGGCGGTGGGCACGCGCAACTGGCCGAGCAGCGCCGGATCCGACAGCGCATCGTCCGCCAGTTGGACGCGAATCGGCACCTGTCGTTCGGGCAGATTGAGCTTGGCGAGATTGCGGTCGTAGTCGCCGCGGGTCGCGACCCGCGCCGCGGCGGCGATATCGGCAGTGGACACCCCCAGATCGGCGGCGCGGGCGGGATCGGGGCGGACGATGATCTCGGGCCGGGTCAGCGACGCGGTGGAACTGACCGTGCCCAGACCGGGGAGTTGGCGGATCGCACGTTCGACATTGCCCGAAGCCTCGGCCAGCCTAACCGGATCATCGCCGGCCAGCACCAACTGCAGACTGCGGCCGGGGCCATCGCCCCGGAAGTTCACGCGCACCCCCGTGAGGTCGCGCAGGCGCCCGCGGATATCGGTTTCGAGGGCTTGTTGGTTACGATCGCGGTCGAGGGTCCATTTCACGGTCAAGGTGGCTTTGCGCACTTCGTCGACCTGCCCGCCTCCGCCAGGCCCCTGATTGCCGCTGCTGCTGCCGACGGTGACGAACACGTGTTCGAGTTCGGGCATGTCGGCGATCCGGCGGCGCGCGTCTTCGGCGACCTCGGCCGTAGTACGCAAGGGCGTGCCTGGTGCCAATTCCAGAACCACCGTGCTCTGGTAACCGTCGCCGGGAGGAATGAAGGTGGTGTTCAGCAGCGGCACCAGCCCGAGCGAAGCGATGAACAGGACGAATGCCATCCAGAGCGTCGCTGTGCGATGACGCAGGGCCCGATCGGCGAGGCGCATATACCAGCGCATCAGGCGCGAGTCGCCCTCCATATGCGGCATCGGCTTGAGCATGTAAGCCGCCATCATCGGCGTGATCAGGCGTGCGACCAGCAGCGAGAACAGCACGGCGGTGGCGGCGGTCCAGCCGAATTCCTTGAAGAATTTCCCCGGAATCCCTGGCATGAAAGCCACCGGGATGAAGACCGCGGCGAGCGTGAAAGAGGTTGCGATCACCGCCAGACCGATTTCGTCGGCCGCTTCCAGCGCCGCTTGCTTCGGCGGTTTGCCCATCCGCAGGTGGCGGTCGATATTCTCGACTTCGACGATCGCATCGTCGACCAGAATGCCCACCACCACCGCCATCGCGAGCAGGGTCACCAGATTCAGGCTGAACCCCAGCAGGGCCATGACCGCGAAGGTCGGAATGATCGACAGCGGCAGGGCCACGGCGGAAATGAACGTCGCGCGCCAGTCGCGCAGAAACCACAGCACCACCAGCACCGCGAGCAATCCGCCCTCCCACAGCATGGTCATTGAGGAGTCGTAGGAGGCCTGCGCTTCCGGCGTGGTCGAGGCGACTTCGGTGAAGCGCAGACCGGGATGCTCACGCTGCAAGTCGGCCACAGTGACGCGAATCGCATCGCCGACATCGACTTCGCTGGAGCCCAGCGTCCGCTGCACTGCGAAGCCGATCACCGGCTTGCCGTCGAGGCTGGCCGATTGGGTGACCTCGCCACCGGCGTCGCGCACATCGGCGATGGTCGACAGGCGGACCAGGCGGCCGTCGGGGAGAAAGATTGGATAGCGCGATAGCGCGCCCGCGTCTTCGACGGTGCCGAGCGTGCGCACCGCCTGCTCGCCGCCGTTCGCGGTGGTGCGGCCACCGGGCTGTTCCTGCTGGATCCGCGCCAGCTGCTGGGATAGCGCCGCCGGACTCACGCCGAAGCTTTGCACAGCTTGGGGGCGCAGGTCGACCCGCACTTCGCGGTCGATGCCGCCGATGCGACGCACCGTACCCACGCCGGGCACCGCGAACAGGCGCTTGCTCAGGGTATCGTCGATGAACCAGCTCAGCGTTTCGTCGTCGAGATCCTGCGCCGCGACCGCATAGGTGATCATATCCCCGCCAGCGACATTGCCCAGCGACACGATCGGCGTGTCTATCTCGCTCGGCAGATCGCTGCGAATCCTGTCGACCGCATCGCGGACCTCATCCTTGGCGATATTGCCGTCGCGGCCCAGCTCGAACGCGATCCGGGTGACCGAAACGCCCTCGTTGACGGTCGAGGTCAGGTCGTCGATGTCGGCGATGCTGGCGACCGCATCCTCGATCTTCCGGGTCACCTGGGTTTCGAGCGTGCTCGGACTGGCGCCTGGCAGACTCACCGTGACCGTGATCGTCGGCAGCGTCAGGTCGGGGAACTTCGAGATCGCGAGCTGGCGGAAGCTGACGACGCCGGCTGCCGTCAGCAGAATGAAAATCAGAATCGCCGGCAGCGGGCGATGGATCGACCAGGCGGAAAAGTTCATCTCAGCGCCCCGGCGCCGAATCCGCTGCGGGCGCGTTCTTCGCAACCACCCGTACCAGATCGCCATCGTTGAGGAAGCCGGCGCCGCGGGCCACTACCGGCTCGTCCTTGCGTAGACCACTGCGCACTTCCACGCGGTCGCCCTGCGCGCTGCCGATCTCGACCCGTCGGGGACGCGCGCGCGCGCCGGCATCGACCACCACGACATATGCATGCCCGTCTCGCCGAAGCACGGCTTCGGCCGGCACGGTCAGCACCTGATCGCGACCCAGCACGATCCGGCCCTCGGCAAACATCCCGGCTCGCAGGCGGCCACCGCTGTCGCCCAGATCGGCATAGACCAGCCCGGTGCGGCTGCGCGTCTCCAGCGCCGGCGATACCTGGCGGACCCGACCGACGACCTCGGCGGCCCCGTTGCCGGCGATACGCACCTCGGTTCCCGGCGCGACCCTGATCAATTCGTCTTCGGCGAGCTCGGCTCGCCATTCCAGCTCGCCCCGACGGATGAACCGCATCAGTTCTGCGCCGGGATTGGCGAGCTGCCCGGTCTGGACGCTGCGCGCCGAGATCACCCCATCGTCCGGCGCACGCACCACCGCGTAATCGCGCTGAAGCCGCGCCCGTTCGCGCTGGGCGCGGGAGAGGGTCAGCTGGGCGCGTGCGTTCAGCTCGGCGGCAAACAACTCTTCCGCGCTCTGGGCGGAGATCAACTGTTGGGCCACCAGCGTCCGTGCCCGGCGCGCCTTGTCGATCGCCAGCTGCAGCGAGGCCTGGGCCTGGGCCTCGCCGGCGTCTGCTTCGGCAACCGCGACGTCCAGAGTGCGGCTGTCCAGGCGCAGCAGCACGTCGCCACGACGGACCCGGTCGCCCACCTCGACATCGACCGAATCGACGCGGATCGAAGACAGTTCGACGCCGATGACGACTTCTTCCCGGGCAGCGATCGTGCCAGAGGCGGTCATGGCGCGATCCATTGGCATCAGGCGGGGCGTTTCCAGCATCACCGAGAGGCTGGGCACAGGCGCGGCCTTGGGTGGGTCGGCGCAAGCGGCCATCGCGATCATTGACCAGAGTACGACCACTCGCAGAACAGCAGAACACGGCATCATGGAAGTTGGTCCTAGTTGATTGCCCGGATAAGTTATCAGCATCCTGATAACTTATCAGCATGCTGATGAATTCGAACAAACCCCCATCCCGGCGCCGTCGAGCGCCCGTACAGCCTGAAGGCTCGGCGGGACGCCACGCTCCGCCTGACAGCGGCGGACATACGCACGCGCTCGGCTTCCTACTCAAACAGCTGCACCAGCAATTGAACAGCGCGATCGAGGCGCAGATGCGCGTGCATGGGCTGAACATCACCTTTCCCCGCGCCGCGGCGTTGCATGCGCTGCTGGAGCAGCCTGGGCTCTCCGGCGCCGAAATGGCGCGGCAGGCCATGGTGTCGCCGCAGACCATGCATCAGATTCTGCTGCGTCTGCAGGAGGATGGTCTGGTGGCCCGTAGTGCCGATCCGGTCCATGGACGGGTGCAACGCACCGAAATCACGCCGGAAGGACGCGCGCTATTCCAACGGGGCTATGGGGTGGCAACCTGCGTGATCGATCAGGTCATGGCGGGTCTTGACACCCACGAGCGCAACGAATTGGCGCGCCTGCTGCAGCATTGCCTGAACAATGTGATCCGGACCGCAGATCAGCCCGCCTCGACAGACACACCAGAGCCATGAGCATCTACACCCTCAAACCCGGATTCCAGGCGCTGCTGCGGCCGATCGTGCGCCGCCTGCATGCACTGGGCGTCACCGCCAATCAGGTGACCCTGGCCGCCTGCGCGATCTCGATCGCCCTCGGCGTCTGGCTGTACGCGGCCGCGCCCGGGCCAGGCGCCTTTCTTCTTGTGCCGCTGTGGATGTTCCTGCGCATGGCTTTCAACGCCATCGACGGCATGCTGGCGCGCGAATTCGGCCAGCAGTCGAAACTCGGCGCGTATCTCAACGAACTCACCGATGTGATCGCCGATGCCGCGCTGGCGCTGCCGTTCGCTGCGGTCGCGCCCTTCGCGCCGGTGTGGGTGGCGACCTTCGTGGTGCTGGCGGGGCTGAGCGAATTCGCCGGCGCACTGGGGCCGACGCTCGGCGCGACCCGGCGCTACGACGGCCCGATGGGCAAGAGCGACCGCGCCTTCGTGCTGGGCGCCATCGCGCTGTGGATCGGCATCGCCGGGCTGCTGCCGGCGTGGGCGGCGTGGCTGTTCCCCGCACTGTGCGCGCTGGTCGCGTGGACCATCGTGCGTCGCGTCCGCAACGGGCTGCGCGAGGCGCGCTGAAGGATCGACGCCGACCGGCGAACCGCGCCTCGCGGTTGAGCCCGCGGTATCGAACTTCGATACTTGATCGATATTG
>CALRWS020000039.1:0-48471 GCA_943371935.1 Chitinophaga pinensis
GCCATGCGCAGGCCGATCTCGCGGATGCGTTCGGTCACCGACACCAGCATGATGTTCATGATGCCGATGCCGCCGACGATCAGCGAAATACCGGCGACCGCGCCGAGCAGCCACGACATCAGTTTCGTGGTCTGCGTACGGGTGGCGACGATCTCGGCGAGATTGCGCACGTTGAAGTCGTCGTCTTCGCCCGGTTGGATCTTGTGGCGCTGACGCAGCAGCGCTTCGATCTCGGCCTGCGCGGTGGACAGGCCGTCGGGATCGGCCACGCCGACCGAGATCTGCTGCACCGCGCCCGGCGGCAGCGATGCATTGCTGGACATGCGTCGACGCGCGGTGCCCAGCGGCACCACGATCAGGTCGTCCTGATCCTGGCCGAAACCGCCCTGGCCTTTCGATTTGAGCGTGCCGACCACGGTGAACGGCACGCGGCCGAGGCGGATGGTCTGTCCCAGCGCTTCTTCTTCGCCGAACAGTTCGCGGCGCACGCTTTCGCCGAGGATCGCCGACTTCGCGCCGCTGGTGTAATCGCGCGATTCGAAGCCCGGGCCGCTGGCGAGTTCCCAGCCGTTGATGTCGAACCAGTCGGCCTCCACGCCCTGCCACGAACTGGACCAGTTGTTCTCGGCGTACACCGCCTGGGTGTTGCCGCGCAGCAGCGAGGTCGTGTACTGGATGCCCGGCACTTCGCGGCGGATGGCGTCGGCGTCGTCCTCGGTCAGGGTGAAGAAACTGCTGCCGCTGATGCGCACGCCACCGGCGCCGCGAGCGGCCCCGGGGCCGATATCCAGACGCTGCGAGCCCAGACCCGACACGAGCTTTTCGATCTCGGCCTGGGTGCCCTGGCCCACCGACACCATCACGATGACGGCAGCGATGCCGATGATCACGCCCAGCGAGGTGAGCGCGCTGCGCAGCCAGTTGCCGCGCAGCGCGAAGGTGGCGGTGCGCAACACTTCGACCACGGTCATACCGCCAGGGACCTGGTGCGGATCGTGGCTGAGCGAATCCTGCAATTTCGGATCGAGGGCGGCGGTCATGCGGCCGTCTCCGGCACGGCATCGTGCAGTTCGCCGTCGCGCATCACACAGGTGCGGTCGGCATGCGCCGCCACTTCGGCGTCGTGGGTGATGAGAATGATGGTGTGGCCTTCGCCGCGCAGGCGTTCGAATAGCGCAAGGATTTCCTGCCCGGTGCGCGTGTCCAGCGCGCCGGTGGGTTCGTCGGCCATGATGATCGCCGGCCGGTGGATCAGGGCGCGCGCGATCGCCACGCGCTGCTGCTGGCCGCCGGAGAGTTCGCTGGGACGATGCTGCATGCGTTCGCCCAGACCCACCGCTGCCAGCGCTTCCGCGGCGCGGCGCTTACGTTCGGCAGGCGGCACGCGCGCATAACTCAGCGGCATCGCCACGTTGTCCTGCGCGCTCATCCGCGACAGCAGGTTGAAGCCCTGGAATACGAAGCCGATCTTGTCGCGGCGCAGGACCGCGCGTTCTTCGGCGTCCAGCGTCGCGACATCCACGCCGTCGCACAGGTAGGTGCCGGACGTCGGCGTGTCGAGACAGCCGATGAGATTCATCAGCGTCGACTTGCCGGAACCGGATGGCCCCATGATCGCGACGAATTCGCCGTGTTCGATCTTCAGGTCCACGCCCTTGAGCGCGGCCACTTCGGCTTCGGTGCCGGCGGAATAGACCTTGCTCAATACCCGCGTTTCGATCACGGGATGCGCGGGGCGGGCGCGCGTGACTGCATTCACTTGCCAGGCTCCGCGGTCTGCACGCCGACGATCACCTGCTGGCCGGCCTTGATGTCACCGGTGATTTCGGTGCTGCTGCCGTCCGACGCGCCCACGCGCACCATGATCTGCTTCGGCTTGCCGTCGGCCAGCACATAGATCGGGGCGCGACGCGCGCCGACCAGCGCGTTGACCGCGGCGTCCCACTGCTGGCGCTGCGATTCGTTCAACGCCGTGCGGAAGCCGGTGAACTGCTGATTGAAGCGTTCCATCATGCGCTGGCGCATCGCACCGCTGGCGTTGTTACCGCCGCCCGAAGACTGGCCGCCACCGCCGCCGGGCCTGCCGCCGCCGAACAATGCGCTGCCGCCCTGGCCCTGCGGCGGCGCCGCGGTGCGCGCGGCGATGCGTTCGCGCATCTTCGTGAGCGCTTCGTCGAACGCGGCCTGCTGCGCCGCGTCCAACTTCAGCGAGGCGGCGATCGCCGGCAGTTCTTCGCTCATGCCGCCGCCGCGCTGCTGCGGCTGCGCCGACGGGTCTTCCACCGGCGGTTTGAAGCGCATCGCCGCGTTCGGCGCTTTCAGCACGTTGTCGCGACGGCTGACTTCGATCTCGGCATTGGTGGTCATGCCCGGCAGCAGCGCCTGGTCGCTGTTGTCCACCGAAACCACCACCGGATAGGTGATCACGTTGTTCGTGTTGGTCGCCGACAGCCGCACCTGGCTGACCGTGCCGCGGAACTGGCGGTCCGGAAAGGCGTCGACGGTGAAGCTCACCGATTGCCCCTTCTTCACTTGGCCGATGTCGGACTCGTCGACGGCCAGCACGATTTCCATGCGCACCAGATCTTCGGCGATCTTGAACAGCACCGGCGCCTGCAGGCTGGCGGCGACGGTCTGGCCGGGCTCGACCGAGCGCAGCAGCACCACGCCATCGACCGGCGAGCGGATCACGGTGCGGCCGAGGTTGAGGCGAAAATTCTGCGTCGATGCCTGCTGCTGGCGGATCTGGGCCTGAGCCGAGACCACCTGGGCCCGCGCCTGATCGCGCGCGGACTGGGCCAGATCCAGGTCGCCGCGGGCGATGAGTTTCTGGTCCACCAGCTTGGCCTTGCGGGCGTAATCGAGTTCGGCGTTGCGCAGCCCCGCCTGGGCGGTCTGCAGGCCGGCGCGGGCGTTGGCGATGGTGGCGTCGCCCTGCTCGATCTGGGTCTCGAAGGTGCTGGGATCGATGCGGGCGATGATCTGGCCCTTGGTCACCTCATCGTTGAAGTCGACCAGCACCTCGTCGACCTTGCCGGACACCTCGCTGCCCACGTCCACCGTCGACAGCGCGCTGAGCGTGCCGGTGGCCGAAATCGCCACCCGGATGTCGCCCTGCTCCACCGCCGCGGTGCGGAACTTCTGTTCGTCGCCACCGGCGCCGCGGCCTTTCCAGAACCAGATCGCCGCGGCTGCGACCGCAAGCGCGACCAGAACGATAACGAAACGGGGAACGCGCGGTTTGCGGGATGCGGGCATGGGGGCTCTGGAGATCGCAGATTGAAAGGGGGTGAACGCTCGCGGGCGCCCCGGGTTGACCTTGGAGGCACGGGAATGTTCCCGGGAAACCGCTGCGGACCGGGGCCTTGGCGGACCGGCGCAACGCCCCGCATCATCGCATGATCCTTCCGACCGTCGCCCCCATGCCGACCCTCCTCGAACGCATCGTCCCCATCGTCCTGCTGATGTGCTCGAACATCTTCATGACCTCCGCCTGGTACGGGCACCTGAAGTACAAGAGCGCGCCGCTCACGACCGCGATCGCGGTGAGCTGGGGCATCGTGCTGTTCGAGTCCATGCTGCCTTGAAGCAAGGCTCATCGTGCCGGCCAACCGCATGGGCAGCGCCATCTACTCGGCGCCGCAGCTCAAGGGCATGCAGGAAGTGATCACGCTGGTGGTGTTCGCCGGCTTCTCGGCGATGTACCTCGACCAGCCGCTGAAGCGGAACCACTGGGCCGGCTTCGGCCTGATCGTGGTCGCGGCGTGGTTGATCTTCCTGGAGTGACGCCGACGAATACGTAGAGCGGGCTTCAGCCCGCTGCTTTCCATCATCCATCGACAATGTGCATGTCAAACCAGCGGGCTGAAGCCCGCTCTACAGGTCCGATGATCAGAATTTGATCTTGCCGATCAGGATGTCCTTGTACATCACCCAATCTCCCAGGAACGAATAGAACGGGTGTTTGAACGTCGCCGGTCGATTCTTCTCGAAGAAGAAATGCCCCACCCACGCGAACGCATAGCCGCATACCAGCGCGCCGAGAAACCACCACGGGTTATCGTGCACGATCGCCGCGACGATGCAGCCGAGCGCGCCGGACGTGCCGACGAAATGCAGGCGGCGGCAGGTGCGGTCGCGATGCTCGCCGAGGTAGAAAGGATAGAACTCGCGGAAGCTGGAATAACCGGCCATGGGCGTCTCCGATCAGGACTTGTGCGTGCGATCCGCCGCACGCTGCAACAGCAGGACAACACCGTACCAGACGAACAACATGCCGAGCAGGTTCGGCACGCTCATCGACCATTCGGAATAGCGGTAACCGTAGTACAGCAGCGCCGCGCCCAGGGCCACCAGCAGCGTCGACCAGAACCACGCGACCGGGGTCGAAGCGCCCGCGCGTTCGCGGGCCTGCAGGCGACGGGCGCAGCCCGCATCGCAGTGCAGGCCGAGGGCGCCATCGTGCATGCAGGTTTCCGCGCACAGGCCTTTGCCGCAGGCCGCGCAGACGCCGACCGCGTCGCGTTCGCGGTGGCGATGACATTTCACGGGTCGGCACCCGCTCCGGCGGATTCAAGGGCCTTCGCGCGGTTCCAGTAGGCGTCCTGCGCCTCCAGCGGCAGATCGGCCAGACGCACGCCGTCGGCGGCGGCCATGGTTTCCATCGCCCGGAAACGCCGCTCGAACTTGTGATTGGCGCGACGCAGCGCAGCGCCGGGATCGACCTTCGCATGGCGCGCGAGATTCGCGGCGACGAACAGCAGATCGCCGAGTTCGTCCTCCAACCGGTCGCGCACGTCGGCGCTGTGCGGCGCGGCCGCGAGCGCATCGAATTCGACGCGTACTTCTTCCAATTCTTCCTTCAACTTTTCGATGACCGGCGCGGGGCCGGGCCAATCGAAGCCGACGGTCGCGGCCCTTTTCTGCAGCTTCAAAGCGCGCTGCCATTCCGGCAGGCCGCGGGCGATGCCGGCCAGCGCGGAGGCATCGGCGGAAGCGCCATGCCCTTGTGCAGCATGCTTCGCCAACCGCTCTTTCTTCTTCTCCGCATCCCACATCGCATTGAGCGCATCGCTGTCGGCGATGCTCATGCCCGCGAACACGTGCGGATGCCGGCGCTCCATCTTGTCGCTGATCGCCGCGACCACGTCGCGGAAATCAAAAGCGCCCTGCTCTTCGGCCATGCGCGCATGAAACACGACCTGGAACAACAGGTCGCCGAGTTCGTCCTTCAGATCGTCCAGGTCGCCGCGATCGATCGCATCGGCGACTTCATAAGCCTCCTCCACCGTATAGGGCGCGATGGTGGCAAAGGTCTGTTTGAGATCCCACGGGCAGCCGCCCTGCGGGTCGCGCAGGCGGGCCATGATGGCGAGGAGGCGTTGGATGTCGGTGGGATCGGTCATTGTTTCGCAGGGGTATTCGTTGCGACATCGTTGGGCGGGAGCGGCGTCGGCCACGATCCGGACAAGCTCGGGCCTGAAGGCCCTCCTACGAAAAACGGTGCTTACGGGATGTCATTCGGCCCATTGCCGCCACGGCAGCGCCGCATCCCCCAGCGCCACGAAATCGCCGTTCAGCAGGGTATCGCGCTGGTTGTAGCGGAACGGGCGGCCCTGCGGATCCAGCACGCGGCCGCCGGCGGCTTCGACGATGGCCTGGCCTGCGGCGGTGTCCCATTCGCTGGTCGGTGCGAAGCGCGGATAGACGTCGATGGCACCCTCGGCGACGCGACAGAATTTCAGCGACGAGCCGACGCCGACGGTTTCCAGTTCGCCCATCTGCGCCGCCATCTTCGCCATGAACGCTTCGGTGCGCGCGTCGCGATGCGAGCGGCTGGCGGCCACCCGCAGCGGCGGCTGCGGGCGCGCGCGGGTGTTCAGCGCGATTTCGTCGCCGAGATCGTCGCGACGATAAGCGCCGTGGACCAGATCGCCCCACCACAGGTCGCCGGTGACCGGCGCCTGGATCACGCCGAGGGTGGCCACGCCATCTTCGATCAGCGCGATGTTGACGGTGAATTCGCCGTTGCGCTTGACGAATTCGCGGGTGCCGTCCAGCGGATCGACCAGCCACAGCCGCGACCAGCTGCGGCGGGTAGCGATATCGATCTCCGCGGATTCCTCCGACAGCACAGGTATGTCGGGCGTGAGCCGTTGCAGGCCATCGACGATGCGCCGATGCGATGCGAGATCCGCGGCGGTCAGCGGGCTGTTGTCGGTCTTGTGTTCGACATCGAACGGATGTTCGTAGATCGCGAGGATATCCGCGGCGGCAGCCACGGCCAGCGCGATCACGCTTTCGCGCACGGCATCTTCAAGCAACATCGACATGACGCAGCCACTCCCTGACCAGAAAAAGAGCGGCGATGGAACGCCCCTCGGAAAAATCCTCGGCGAGGATCAATTCGTGCAGCGCATCGAGCTTCCACGGCACCACATCCAGGATCTCCGGCTCGTCGCCGGGCAGACGTTCCTCGTACAGATCACGCGCCAGCACCAGCACCGTTTCGTGACCCATATAGGTCGGCGCCAGACTGATCCGGCGCAGTACGGTGAGCGAACGCGCGCCGTAGCCGGCTTCTTCCTTCAGTTCGCGATCCGCCGCTTCTTCCGGCGTTTCGCCGGCATCGATCTTGCCCTTGACCAGCCCCAGTTCGTAGCGATGGGTGCCGGCGGCATACTCGCGGATCAACAGCGCGGTGTCGTCGTCCAGCATCGGCACCACGATCACCGCGCCGTTGCCGGTGGCGGGTGCACGGTGGTAAAGGCGGCGCTCGCCGTTCGAGAATTCGAGATCCAGTTCCTCGATCACGCGCTCGGGGTCGCCGCGATGGCGACGCACCTCGTGGATGATCGGCAATGGCCGGCTCATGGCGCACCTGCGCGGACGCGCCGGGCGATAATGGGGGAATGAAGACGCATGTGCCGATGATAAACGACAAGGGCGCCGGCCAGCCGGGCGCAGGCGAAGCGACCGCCGATTCCGGTGGACACGATCTGGCAGACCGGTGGCGCGCACGCGATCTCGCGGTGCTGTGGCACCCGTGCACGCAGATGCGCGAACATCCGCACGCCCTTCCCCTGCTGCCGGTGGCGCGCGGCGAAGGCGCATGGCTGATCGGCCACGACGGCAGCCGAACGCTGGATGCGGTCAGCAGTTGGTGGACGAACATCCACGGCCATGCCGAACCGCGTATCGCCGAGGCCATCGGCCGCCAAGCGAGGACGCTGGAACAGGTGATCCTGGCCGGTTTCTCGCACCCGCCGGCAGTGGAACTGGCCGAACGTCTGCTCGCCGTGGCTCCACGTCAGCCGGGCCGCGCGCCGCTGGCCAAGGTGTTCTATGCGGACAATGGCTCCTCGGGCGTGGAAGTGGCGCTGAAGATGGCGTTCCACTGGTATCGCAACCGCGGCGACGAGCCGCGGCGCACCCGATTCGTTGCGCTGACCAACAGCTATCACGGCGAGACCGTCGGTGCGCTGTCGGTAGGCGATATCCCGCTGTATCGCCGTGTGTATGCGCCGCTGCTGCTGGATGTTCTTTTCGCGCCGTCGCCGGATGCCTTCGGCGCGGCGGATGCCTCCGCGGCCGCACAGCGCGCCGAGGACGCCGCCGACGCCCTCGCCCGCCTGCTCGACGCGCATCCCGGCGAGGTCTGCGCGCTGATCCTGGAGCCGCGTGTGCAGTGCGCCGGCGGCATGCGCATGCACGACCCGGTCTATCTCAGACGCGTACGCGATCTGTGCGATGTCCACGGCGTGTTCCTGATCGCCGACGAGATCGCGGTCGGCTTCGGCCGCACGGGAACCCTGTTCGCCTGCGAACAGTCCGGCGTGCAGCCCGACCTGCTATGCCTGTCGAAGGGCCTCACCGGCGGATTCCTGCCGCTGGCGGCGGTGCTGGCGACGCAGGAGATCTACGACGGCTTCCTCGACGATTCGCGCGAACGCGCCTTCCTGCATTCGCACAGCTACAGCGGCAACCCGCTGGCCTGCGCGGCGGCGCTGGCCTCGCTCGACATCCTGCAGAACGACGATGTCATCGCCCGCAACCGCAGCACCGCCGCGAAGATGGCGGCGCTGGCGGCGCCGCTCGCGACGCATCCGCTGGTGGTCGAGGTGCGGCAGGCGGGCATGATCCTGGCGATCGAACTGCAGCCCGAAACCGATTGCCGCGACGACGGCCACGCGGTGGAGATCGCGGGCCGTCGCGGCCTGCGCGCGTATCGCAAGGCGCTGGATCACGGCGTGCTGCTGCGCCCGCTCGGCAACGTCTTGTACTGGATGCCGCCCTACTGCGTGGACGACGCGCAGTTGGAGCAGATCGCCGCCGCCACCCGCGCTGCCATCGAGGAAGCCGCCGCATGAGCTGCGACCGAGTCATTGCGAATACCCGACTCCGCCGCGCTTTGCGGGAAAGACGCCAGTCGCGACTGCGATCCAGCAGCATCATGGCCCGTCGCGACTTACGTCCCTCCCACAACGGCATCAGCACCGGTAGCACCGCATGCGCCTGACCCGCGTCTACATCGACCAGCCGCTCGCGCCCGGCGCGCGCGTAACCCTCCCCGAAAGCGCCGGTGCGCATCTGGTGCGCGTGCTGCGCCTGCGCGAGGGCGAGGCCTGCGTGCTGTTCAACGGCGGCGGCCACGATTACGACGCGCGGCTGCTCAGCGCCGGCAAGCGCGGGGTCGAAGCGGAAGTGGATGCCGTGCGCATCGTCGACAACGAATCGCCGCTGCGGATGGTGCTGCTGCAGGGCATCGCCCGCGGCGAGAAGATGGATCTGATCCTGCAGAAGGCGACCGAGCTGGGCGTGGCTGCGATCGTGCCGGTGTTCGCGGATCGCACCGAAGTGAAGCTCGACGGCGACCGTCTGGAGAAACGCATCGCGCACTGGCGCAGCGTCGTGACCTCGGCCTGCGAGCAGAGCGGACGCGCGCGCGTGCCCGAGGTCTTGGCGCCGCGCGGCCTTGCCGAAGCTGCGGCGTCGCTGGACCCAGATGCGCTGAAGCTCACGCTCGATCCGCTCGGCGAACACCGTTTCGACACGCTGTCGCCCAGCGTCACCGGCGGCATCGTGATCGGCATCGGTCCGGAAGGCGGCTGGTCGGAGAAGGACCGCGTCATCCTGCGCACCCACGGCTTCAGCGGTCTGCGTCTTGGTCCGCGCGTGTTGCGCACGGAGACGGCAGGACTGGCCGCGATCGCGGCGTTGCAGGCGAAGTTCGGGGATTTGTAGAGCCTGCCCCGGAATTGATCCGGGGACGGGTCTTGCACCCGCCGTTTTTTACTGCGAAGAGATAGTCGCAACCGGGATTGCCGCAACGGCGGGTGCAAGACCCGCCCTACGACACCATCACGCCGCCGGCCGCAACACCTCGACGATCATCCGCTCGGCGGCGTCGAGATCGGGCACCAGCGCCACGTCGTCGTTGAACATCACCCGCAGGCGGATGCCGTCGGGCATCACTTCGCGGTGTTCGCTGTCGACGATCATGTTGTCGCGGGAAATCGTGACCAGACGCGGGAAGCCCTGCGCCACCAGCGCGAAGTACGGCAGTTTCGGATCGCCGCCCAAAGCCTTGATCACGATGACCTTCGTGCCGACGGCCGCGCCTTCCGAGTGGGTGCCCGCGATGCGCGCGAACGAGACCAGCGGCAGGCGCCAGCCGCGCCAGCGGATCTGGCCGAGCAGCCAGTCCGGTGCGTTGTCCAGCGGCTCCGGATCGACGTAGGACAACACCTCGACCGTCGCCGCGTTCGGCAGCAACAGCTGCGAGCCGGCGATCTGGATGAGGACGCCTCGGATGTCGTTGACGGTCGTGCTGTTCACGGGAGTGCGGGTCCTGGATTCGTTCAACTGGGCCAGCGCGACGCGAGTCGACCGGCAAGTTCGGCGGGCAGCCCGGAGGTCACGCCGCGATTGCGCAACTCGGCGCAGGCCGCGCCGTCGTAGCAGTCTTCGGGGGACTGGGCCAGAACCACCGTGCCGGTCGCGGCGGCGGCCATCGCGCTCTGTACCAGTTGCGGCTCGCTGCCGCTGAGGAACACGAGCGCGCTTGCGCCGGACGGCAGCGCCGCGAACATCGCCGCGGGCGGAGCGACGTCATCGACGAAGCCGAAACCACCGGCGCTCGCGGTCAAGCCGATGCCGTCGGGGAGGAAATAGATCGTGCCGGCGCGCGCGGTCGCGCCGCTCTGCGCCAACGCGACCGGCAGCGCCGCGGTGCGCTCCATCTGCGCGACCAGGCGATCGTAGCGACCGCCCTGCAGATGCAGGCGCACCAGCACGATGGCCATGAATTCGGCGGGCAGCGACGACAACAGCTGACGCGCGGGATCCGGACCGCCCAGGCCCGCTTCGATCAGCACCACCGGCGTGGCCTGGATGGCGAACGCCTCCGGCGCGCCTTCATCGAGGTCGACCAGCGACAGGCTGGAGATACGCGATTCAAGCGCCGACAGATCGTGCGCAGCCGGGCTGGCGGCGGGTCTGACGATGCTGGGTGCGTCGTCGACCGGCGCCAGCGACAGGTCGCCGAGCGAAAACCCGGGCTTCGGCTCCGTTGGCGGTGCGACCGGTGCAGCCGGTGCCGGTGCGGCCTCGGCAGCCGCGGCCACACTGCTCGCGATCAACGCTTCGAACGACATCACTTCTTCGGAAGATGCCAACGTTGCCGGCGCGCGCGACCGCGCATCGGCTGAGGAGATCGAGCCCAGATCAAGCGCTTCGAAGCCGGCGACATCCGCATCGCTGAAGTCGAGGCCACCATCGAAGTCGCCGCCGAATCGATTCATCGTCACCGGCTCGTCGCTCGTCGGCGGGAGATCGGTTACGGAGAGTTCTTCGAGGAAGAAAGCATCCTCATCCAGACGCATCGGCACGACGCTCGGCGCAGGCGCGGCGGAGCCGCTGTCGAGCTGCATGCTGTCGATCTGCATGCTGTCGAGCTGGATGCCGTCGAGTTCGACGCTCTCCAACGTCATGCTGTCCAACGTCATGCTGTCCAGCGATACATCTTCGATCCCGGCGCCGTCGTCCGTCGTCGTGAACGTCTCGAACGAAATGTCATACGACGCAGCGACAGACGCACGCGGTTCGGCATCCATCGATTCCAGCGCCATCGTTTCGAACGACGAGGTCTGGAACGCTGCGATTCCGGAATCGGACGGCGGCGGCGCAACCGGCGGAAGCGGCGGCGGCACCGAGTGCACCGGCGCTGGCGTGGCTTGCGTCGGCGCGACCTGCACCGGCGCCGCTTGCACGGGCGCCACCTGCTCAGGCGCAGCCTGCGCCGTCGAAGCGGGGACCGCATCGACGGGTATCGTCTCCAGCAGCGACAGCGCGATCCCGGGCACGACGTCCACCGGCGTGCCGTCGGCGGGAACGCTGTCGGCATGCGCGTGCGCTTCGCGGGTGAAGGCGGTCATGTCCACATCGGCGTACGCGGCCGCGGGCTTCGGGATCTGCCCGGGAGACGGCTGCCAGTCCTGGTCGCTTTCGGTGCCCGGCGGCAGCACATTGCTGTCGTGGCGCAGCTTGGCGGAGAGATGGCGGGCCCAACGGGCCGCATCCCAGCCGGCGCGATGCGCGGCGACATCGGCTTCGTCGTAGATCACGGTCAGCGCCGGATCCGAGAGTAGGCCTTCGAGCTTGTCGAGCATGGGCTCGATGCTGGGTTCCAGCGCGACCAGCACCGCCTGCGGATTCAGCGCGCGCAGCGCAGCCTCGTCGGCGTTCGCCGGATCGATGGCGACCAGCAACTCGGCCCCCGCCTGTCTCACCGCTTCGGCGAGGTGATCGGCGGCTTTGCCCGCGCGCGCCAGCAATACGACGCGCGGCGCGGCAGCAGGGGAGACGGCGTCAACCATCGGACCTCACCGGCTTGGACTCGTGCGCTTCCAGCAACGAGAACACGTTGCGCATGAGTTCGTTCTCCTGATACGGCTTGCCGAGGTAACGATTGACGCCGATGTCCATCGCGCGCTGGCGATGTTTGTCGCCGGTGCGCGAGGTGATCATGATGATCGGCACATTGGCCAGGCGCGGATCCGCCTTCATCGTGGTCGCCAGCTCGTAACCGTCCATGCGCGGCATTTCGATATCGAGCAGCATCAGGTCCGGGACGCGATCGACCATGCGTTCCAGCGCGTCGATGCCGTCCTTCGCGGTGAGCACCTCGAAATTGTTGCGTTCCAGCACGCGGCTGCTGACCTTGCGCATGGTGATCGAGTCGTCCACCACCATGACCAGCGGAACCGCGCGCAGTTCGGCGGCGGGCGCCTGCGCCTGCCCTTCGAGTTCGAGCAGTTGCGCGGCCTGGCGGCGCACCAGCGGCGCGACGTCGAGGATCACCACCACGCTGCCGTCGCCCATGATCGTGGCGCCGAAGATGCCGGGAATCGAGGCGACCTGCGGACCGATCGGCTTCACCACGATTTCGCGGTTGCCGAGGATCTGATCGACGGTCACCGCGATGTGCAGATCGCCCGAACGGGTGAGCAGCAGCGGCATCTGCAGTTGACCTTCGGCCTTCGCTGGCGCGTGGCCGAGCAGCTTGCCAAGATCGTGCAGTACGTATTCCTCGTTGCCGTAGCGGTAGCTGGTGAGGTTGCCCTTGGCCAGTTCCTCGCGCTGGATGCGGCCGACGCCGCGGACCGAAGCGATCGGCACCGCGAAGGTGATTTCGCCGATGCGCACGAACGCGGCCTGGGTGACCGCGAGGGTCTGCGGCAGGCGCAGCGTGAAGACGGTACCGGTGCCGCGCTCGGAGTGGATGTCGAGCGTGCCGCCGAGCTGGCGGACTTCGCTGGCGACCACGTCCATGCCGACGCCGCGGCCGGCCAACTGGCTGACTTCCTCGGCGGTCGAGAAGCCGGGCTCCAGGATCAGCGCATCGAGCTGGGCGCTCGACAGCACCGCGTCCTTGCGGACGAGGCCGCGCAGTTCGCCGCGCTGGCGGATGGCGTCGCGATCGAGCCCCTTGCCGTCGTCGGTGATCTGCAGCACGACTTCCGAGCCTTCCTTGCGGATGGCGATGGTGACCGTGCCTTCGGCGGACTTGCCGGCGGCGCTGCGCTGATCGGGTTTTTCCAGACCGTGGGCCACCGCATTGCGGAGCATGTGCTCCAGCGGCGCGGTCATGCGTTCCAGGACGTTGCGATCGAGTTCGCCCTGGGCGCCGTCGAGCTTGAGCTGGACCGGCTTGCCGGTGTCGGCAGCGGCCTGACGCAGCACACGACGCAGACGCGGCACGATGGTGTCGAACGGCACCATGCGGGTGCGCATCAGACCTTCCTGCAGCTCCGAGCTCACGCGCGACTGCTGCAGCAGCAGGGTGTCGTAACCCTGGGTCAGGTCGTCGAGCGTGCTCTGCAGGCTGCTCAGATCGGCCGCGGTCTCGGCGAGCGCGCGCGACAGCTGCTGCAGGTTGGAGAAGCGGTCGAGCTCCAGCGGATCGAAGGTTTCGTCGCGGGTTTCGCCCTCGCGCTGGTAGCGCGCGATGATCTGCGCTTCGGTTTCGATATCCAGACGACGCAGCTGATCGCGCAGACGGGTATTGGTCTGCGCCATTTCCGCAGTGGCGCCGCGGAACGCACCGAGCTGCTGTTCGAGTCGCGAACGGTAGATCGCGACTTCGCCGGCGTAGTTCACCAGGCGGTCGAGCAGTTCGGCGCGGACGCGCACCTGCTCCTGCGTCCCGCGCAGACCGACATCGTCGTCACCGCCGGCACCGAAATCCACCGGCAGCGACAAGGGCTTGAGCTCGGGCAAAGGCGAGAAGCCGGGCATCTGCGGCCGGGCGGAGACGACTTCCGCCTCAAGCTCGACTTCGACCTCAGGCTGAAGCTCGATCTCGGGCTCGACTTCGGGCGCAACATCGACCGTTTCCGGCACAGCGGCGGGAATCTCGAACTCGTATTCATAACCGACACGAGGCACGTAGACGGGTGCCTCCGGCTCGGCCGGCACGACGATTTCGGGGAAGGCTTCGTCCACGAATACGCCACCGTCGAACGTGTGCTCGGTGAGCGTCTGCTCGACCAGTGCCTCTTCGCCCAACGCTTCCGCGGTCGGGGGCAACACTTCGAGCGCAGCATCGTCGAACGCGGTTTCGAGCGGAGTTTCCTCGACAGCGGGCAATTCGAACGTGGCTTCTTCGAGAGAGATCTCTTCGAAGGTGGCATCTTCCAGCACAAGGTCTTCGAGCGAGAGCTCTGCGGAAACCGGCGCTTCGATCGCATGCACTTCAACAGCCGGTTCTTCAGCTGCCGGTTCTTCGACAGCGGCTTCTCCGAGCGCGGCAACGCCCAATGCGGCTTCTTCGAGGATCAATTGCTCGATCGCCGCCTGCTCGAAAGCGGCCTGCTCGAAAGCGGCCTGCTCGAAAGCGGCCTGCTCCTGTGCGGCCTGCTCCAGCGCAGCCTGGTCGATGGCCGCTTCGTCGATAGCGCTCTCTCCGAGAACGCTCTCTTCGAGCATGGCCTCTTCTCCTGCAGCGATCTCTTCGGGTGCCGCCTGTTCGAAAGCCGGCTCTTCGAGCGCGACTGCTTCGAGCGTGGCTTCTTCGAGCACGACGTCTTCGAGAGCGACTTCTTCCGGCGCGACAATTTCAAAGACGGGCGCTTCGAACGCGTCCTCGACAGCAACGACGGGGGCCAGTTCCTGCGCCGGCGGCGCCCACTGGGCGGGCTCGAATGCGCGCCCGAGGGCGCGGGCATCGAACGCCGCGACCAGCGCTTCGGGAATCACGACCGCACGGCGGTCGCCGACGCGGGTCACCATCGTGTGCAGGCGATCGAAACCGCTTTCCAGCAGGGGAATATCCTGTCTTTCGAGCTGCAGGCGATGTTCTGCCGCCGCTTCGAGCAGGGATTCCATGGCGTGGCCGAGTTCGCCGATCGCCATGATGCCGGCCATGCGCGCGCCGCCCTTGAGCGTATGCAGATCGCGCTGCAGACCGCCGATGATCTCCCGCTCGTCCGGATTTTCGCGCAGCGACACCAGCAACTGATCGGAATGATCCAGCAGGTCGCGACCTTCCTCGACGAAGATGTCGATGAGTTCGGCATCGAGATCGGTCATGTCCAGATCGGTATCCGGATCCACGACGGCCGTATTGGCCAATAGGCGCGCGACGACGGACGGTTCGGCCTGCGGCGTTGCGATCGCCTCGGATACCGGCTCGTTGCGCTGCGTATCGGCGCTTTCGGCAAGCAGGCGTTCCGCTTCCAGCCATTCCGCTTCGCGACGCTCCGAATCGAGACGCACGGCAGCGAGCCGCTCCTCCTCGATACGGATGAAGTCGCGCATTTCCTGTTCGCGCAGCGCCGCTTCGGCACGCTGGGCTTCGACGCGTTCCGCTTCGAGACGTTCGGTTTGGAGGCGCTCTGCTTCAAGACGTTCCGCTTCAACGCGCTCGGCTTCGAGACGTTGTGCTTCGGCGCGTTCGGCTTCGCGGCGTTCGGCTTCGCGGCGTTCGGCTTCGACGCGTTCGGCTTCGACGCGTTCGGCTTCGGCGCGTTCGGCTTCGCGGCGTTCGGCTTCGGCGCGTTGGGCTTCGGCGCGTTGGGCTTCGAGACGTTCCGCTTCGACGCGTTCGGCTTCGGCACGTTCTGCTGCGAGAAGCTCTGCTTCCGCGCGCTCGATTTCGAGACGTTCCGCTTCGAGACGCTCGGCCTCGTAGGATTCCATGACCGCAAGCAGCCGCGCGGCTTCGTCCGCATCGGTGGGCATAGCCGAGTCCGGCGCCATCGTTGCCGGCGGGTTAGGCGCCCATGCGGATGCCGCGGGCGTTTCCACGCTCTCGCCGAGCAGACGCGCAAGCTCGTCTTCGGCTTCGATGTCGAATTCGACGACGTCGAGCTGTGAAGACATCGCTTCGTCGCTCATTCCGGCCGGCGTCAGCACGGGCGGTTGGCTGTCGAAATTGCCGTACGCGCTCAGATCCAGTCCGGTCAGCTCGATATCACCCTGCCCGGTCTTCTCGGTTTCGAACTCGAGTCCGACCGGTTCCTCGACCACGTTGGCCGGCCTGGATTCGGGCAGACCGTCGCGCAAGGCCTGGAAACGCGCGGCGAGCGCATCGCAGCGCGGCACGCGGCCGCCCGAAACCGACAGCGCGGACACGGTCGCGCGGACGCGATCGGCCAATTCGGTGATCGCACTGACGCCCTCGTCATCGGCCGCACCGGCAGTGGCGAGCAGACGGCGCACATAGCTTTCGGCGGGAATCAGCGCATCGGTGATGGCCGGCACTTCGGTCATCGCGAACGCGCCGTTCATGGTATGGATCGCGCGGACCAGCGGTTCGTCGGCAGCGGTCGGCGCGCTACGCGCACGCGACAGCCAGCCTTCGATGGTGCGCAGATGCCCGCCGACTTCCGCCTGCAGGATCTCGAACAGCACGGCGTCGACGCTGACCGCGATGCCTTCTTCCTGCTCGATCATCGCACCGGCGGTGAACTCGGTTTTCACCGGTTCGAATTCGACGACCGGCGCCGCCTGGGCGACCGCCGCGGCGACGATCACCGGCATCACTTCCTCGCCACCGGCGATCCGGTCGGCGAAGGCTTCCATCGCACGCAGATCGGTGGTGACCGTACCCTCGCCGCGCAGCGCGGCGTGCAACTGCGGCAGCGTCGCATAGGCCTGCTCGACCATCGCGATCACCGGCGACGTCGCCGGGCGCAGGCCGTCGCGCACCTTGTTCAGCATGTTCTCGATCTTCCAGCTGAACTCGCCGAGGGTCTTGGCGCCGACCAGACGGCCGCTGCCCTTCAGCGTGTGGAAGACCCGGCGAACCGGCTGCAGCCGTTCGATGTTCTGGGGCTCGGCTTTCCAGGCCGGCAGCAATTGCGCGAGGTTGCCGATCTCTTCCTCGAATTCTTCGAGGAAGATTTCGCGGATTTCGTCGTCGATGTCGTCGCTGGTGACGTCGAAACCCGCGGACAGAGGTGCGGCGACCGGCGCTGGCGGCGCCAAGGGCGGCGCACCAACCGGCGGCGGCACAGGCGGTGCTGCGACCTGCGGCGGCGGTACGGGCGGCGCAGCGACAGGCTCGCGCGGCGGCAGGAACAAGGGCACGAACGGTGCAGGCGCAGGCGCGGCGGATACCGGTGCAACCGTCTCCGGTGCGACCGTCGCCGGCTTCTCGACGGCGGGCGCTTCGACCGCAGGCGTCTCGAAAACCGGAGGTGCGATTTCGAGCGGCTCGAAAGCCACCGGCTCAGGGGCCGGCGCCTCGGCGACAGGCGCCACGATCTCGAGAGGCTCGTCCATCGGCACGTCGACGACGGGCGCTGCGATCTCCAGCGGTGCAGCATCGATGATCGCTTCGACAGGCGGCGCGACCTCCACCGACACGATCTCCGGCTGGACGACTGCCGGACGTTCAGCCGCGGGCGTTTCGACGGCAGGCGTTTCGACAGCGGGCGCGCGCTCGGCCGGCAGCGGCCAGTAGCCCAAGTTTTCGAGGCTGTTGCGGGTGATATCGAGGATATCGTCGCGATTGGCGCGCTGTTCGCGCAGCGCTTCGAGGTAGTACTCGATGCTGGCGAGCGCATCCGCGAAGGTGTCGAGCTGGCGGCTGTTGGGAATGCGGCGGCGTTCGAGCAGTTCGATTTCGGCGTACAGACGCACGCCATCGAGATACTGCGCGGGCTGCGGCAGTTCGAGGATATTGAGCGCACCGGATACGTCGCGCAGGAGTTTCGGCACCTGCGCCAGTTCGGCGTGATTCCAACTGGTTTCGACGAAGGCGACGAAGGCCTGACGCGCGGCCGCGAAGTTGGTGATTGCCTCGCGGATCAGGACGCCGAGCACCTTGCGGGCTTCGGCGCCGGCGAGATCGTCCTCGGTGTCGGCGCCATCGCCGCTGGCGAGGCGCGCGACCTGATCGTCCAGCGAGGCGTCGACGTACAGCAGCGCACCGGCGACTTCCAGCAGCGCGGCCTCGTCGGCCTTGCGCTTGCCGTCGACGATTTCGCGCATCGCATCGCGCTGCTGCAGCACGAGGCTGCGCGCCAGTCCCAGCCCGAGCATGCCGAGCGTGTCGGACACGTTCTGCAGGCGTTCGGCCTGCGGCTGGAGCTCGGCCGGATTGTTCTTGGACGTGCGCAGATACAGGTCCAGCTCGTCCTTCACCCGCAGCAGGTCTTCCTTGATGGCGGCCGCGACGGTGTCGAGCAGCGTGCGGTTGCGACCCGCGACGCTGCCGCGGGCATGGTCGAGTTCGGATTCGGTCGGCTTCAGCGAGTCGAGATCGAACACTTCGCGCAATTGCATCAGCGCCGGGTGCACCGATTCGCTGTGCGCGACGTGATAAAGCAGTTGCCGGGTGGGTTCGAGCGCGGCGTCCGCGCGCGGCGCATCGAAGCCGCCCTGCTGGAAGATGCCGCGGGTTTCGCGGTCGACGCTGGCGAACGCCTGGCGCAGGCCGGGATTGACCGTGAGCGCACGATCGCGCAGCGCGGTGGCGACCATCGAGGCCACCCACAGCATGCGTCGCTGCGATTCATCGGTGGTGTGCGCGAGGAGGGCTTCGGCCGCGAAATGCAGGCCTTCGGCATCGCCCGGCGTGCCCGTTTCCGGCCACGACTGCAGCGCATCGCGCAGGCGCAGCAGATACGGCGCCACGTTGTTGGCGCGGCTGGCGGCCGGCTGCGACGTCGGGCGCGGCAGTGAGGGCGGCAGATCGCGATCGAGATCGGGAACGAACAGCACGCTTTCGCTCAAACCGGCTTCGCCACGGGCGGCGCGCAGTTCGTTGAGCATCGGCAGCAGGACGATCGAGATTTCCTTGTGCCCGCTCTGCAGACGCTCCAGGTAGTCGGGCAGCAGCACGACGCCACGCATCAGCGCCGAACAGGCGACATCGCGGTCGGAAATGCCGCCGTTCTGCAGCGCGAGGGAGAGTTGCTCCATTTCCTCGGCGACCATCGCCGGGGCATAGAGTTCGACCATCCGCAGGGTGCCCTGCACCTGATGCAGCAGTTCGGCGCTCACCCCCATCCGGCTGGTGTCGGAAGGATCTTCGGCGAAGCCTTCGACCTCCATCCGCACCAGACGCAGGGTCTCGTCGAGCTCGGGTTTGACCCAGCCCAGCGCGCTGTATTCGATCGCATCATGGAGCGCGCTCATCGTGCGCCTCCACGGACGCGGTCACGTCCGGTTTCACGATCGGAAGACATTCGGATCATCTCGCCATTGCTCCGCAGCATTCCGCCCGATCAGGCCGGGAGCTTGAAGTCGGCGACCGAGCGGCGCAGGTCCGCTGCCAGTTGCGCGAGGTTTCCGATCGATTCGGCCGTCTGGTTCGCGCCCTGCGAGGTCTGCGCGGTGATCGACTGAATCGTGGTCATGGTCTGGGTGATGTCGGTCGCCGCCGCGGACTGCTGCTGCGCGGCGCTGGAGATGCCGCGGATCAGGCTCGCCAGGGTGTTCGACACGTGTTCGATCTCGCCCAGCGCGGTACCCGCGTCCTCCGCCAGTCGCGCACCGGCGACCACTTCGGAGGTCGTCTGTTCCATCGAGCTCACCGCTTCGTTGGTATCGGACTGAATGGTCTGGACCAGCGCTTCGATTCGCTTGGTCGCGTTCGAGGTGCGTTCCGCGAGTCGCTGCACTTCGTCGGCCACCACCGCGAACCCGCGGCCCGCTTCGCCGGCCGAGGCCGCCTGGATAGCCGCGTTCAGCGCCAGGATGTTGGTCTGTTCCGAAATGTCGTTGATGAGTTCCACGATCGAGCCGATTTCCTGCGAGCTTTCGCCCAGTCGCTTGATTCGCTTCGAGGTTTCCTGGATCTGGCCGCGGATCGAGTCCATGCCGACGATCGTCTGCCGCACCACGCCCGCGCCCTTGGTGGAGAGTTCCACGGAGCGCTGCGCCACTTCGGCGGACTCGGCGGAGTTCTTCGACACCTGGTTGATGCTGACCGCGATTTCGTTGATGCGGTTGGTGGCGGTGTTGATCTGCTGCGCCTGATGCTCGGCGGCTTCGGCCAGATGCATCGCGGTGGCCTGGGTTTCCTGGGCGCTGGACGCGACCTGCACCGAGGTGTCGTTGATCGTCTGCACCAGGCTGCGGAGCTGTTCGACCGCGAAGTTGATCGAGTCCGCGATCGCGCCGGTCATGTCCTCGGTCACGGTCGCCTTCACGGTGAGATCGCCTTCCGCGAGCGAACCCATTTCGTCCAGCAGGCGCATGATCGCCTCCTGGTTGCGGTTGTTGAGCTCCATCGAGCCCTCGTACCGGCGTTTCTGGGCGCTGTTGAGGCTGAGCACCAGGAAGATGATCGAGGCCAGCGAGGCCAGACCGGTGGCGACGCTGATCCAGATGTTGCCGGCCAGATTCTTGTCGCCGGTGCCGAACGCGGTGAACGCGGTGAACAGGCTTTCGCTGTCGGCCAGCAGGCGGGTGGAGCCGATGGTGAGTTCGGTGGCCGCGGACTGCGCGCGGAACAGGTTCTGCGACGAGGCCAGAATGGCGTCCAGATCCTTCTTCATCGCGACCCACTGGTCGTTGGACTGGTTCAGCGCGCCGAGCGCCGCGGTGTTGGTCAGCTTCTGCACGTTCATGGCCTGATCGCCGTTGCGCAGACCGTTCAACACCTGCACGAACACGGAGGCGTCGCGGTTGAGCGCATCGCCCGCGAGCGCGGCGCCCGGGCCGCCCGCGCGGATTTCGGCGACGCGGCGGGCCATCGAGCCGGCCAGCACCACCTGGCGCAGCGCGATGTAGATCTGCGAGGACGGCGCACCGCCAGCGGACATGGCGCGCACCACTTCGTCGAGCTGCGCCTGCAGCTGCGGGACGCCGTCGGTGAAGCTCTTGGCGTTCTTGGACAGCGCGAGCACCGCGGCTTCGGAGGCGACGATCTGGTCCGCGTTCTTGCCCATCGGCACCCAGGTCGAGGTGACCGTTGCGATCGGTCCGGCCACGCCGGTCGAGGTGCCGAAGCGGTCGTTGAGCAGCTTCACGTCGCTTTCGATCTGGGTCTTCGTGGTCTTGAAGGCCTTGAACGCCGCCGCGTCGCCGTTGATCGCCTCTCGTCCGAGGTTGGCCAGCCGCTGCGAGTTGACCTGCAGGCTGGAGGCCGCCGTGCTGGCGCCGCCGAAGCGCTGCGTCTTCAACAGCGCATAGCCCGTATTCAGGCCGAACACGACCAGCGATACGGCGAGGATCCACAGCCACAGGGTGGTGCTCTGGCTGCGGCCTTTGCCGGCGACGTTATCCATCGGAGTGCTCATGTCTAGCCTCGATCTGTGTTTTGGAACTGTTGCAGTGAAAGGGTTGCCGTCAAGTCGCCGTCAGGTGGCGGCGTGTCGGAATTCGGGGGTGCGGACCAGGCGATCCAAACTGAAGACGCCCCAGACATCATCGGCGGTGCGGTAGGCGCGATCGATCAGGCCGGCATAGCGGCCGTCTGCCAGACCTTCGACTTCGACCTCCTGCTCTTCCATGAAGGATCGCTGGCCGTAGAGTTCGTCGATGGTCACCGCGACGTCGCCGCCCGGCTGGCGCAGCACCATCACTTTCTGGTGCCCCTCATGGAGGACGCTGCGCGCGCCCTCGAGGAATTGCTTGAGATCGACCACAGGCAGCAGGTTACTGCGCACATTGGCGACGCCGAGCATCCAGCCCTGGGCACCGGGCACCGGGGTGATCTGCGGCACGGTGAGGATTTCCGCCACCGACTCGTAGTCGGAGACCAGCCTGCGCTGGCCGATCCGGTAACCGATGCCGCGCCACAGGCCCGCGGCCTGGAGCTGTTCCGGCAGGCCGGCGACGTGGGCGAGACTGCGCCGTTCGTATTCGGCGAGGGTCTCGAACGCATCGACCGGCGCCGTCCGGGCGATGGCTTCGGCGCCCGCGGCTTCGATGCCGGACTCGTCTTCGCTCATGCACCCGTCTCCAGCAGTTGGTCGATCCGCGCGATCAGCGCTTCCTCGCTAGGCGGCTTGACGATGTAGTCCTTGGCGCCTTGGCGCATGCCCCAGGCGCGATCGGTTTCCATGCCCTTGGTGCTGACGATCAGGACAGGAATGGCCTTGGTCGCGGGTTCGCGCGAGAGCGCGCGGGTCGCCTGGAAGCCGTTCATGCCGGGCAACACCACGTCCATCAGCACCACGTCCGGCAGCTCCTTCTTGCACACTTCGATGCCATCCTCGGCGCTGGTGGACGCGAGCACCTGATGACCATGGCGCTCAAGCAGCCGCGTGAGCACGGCGGTATCGGTCGGCGAATCTTCGATGAGCAGAATGCGGGCCATGAGTTGCCTGTCCCCCCGGTCAGGCGTTGACGTGTTTGCGGATGGCGTCGAGCAGTTCTTCGCGTGTGAACGGTTTGGTCAGGTATTGCTCGGAGCCGACGATGCGGCCACGCGCCTTGTCGAACAGACCATCCTTCGAGGACAGCATGATCACCGGTGTGTGCTTGAAGACCTGATTGTTCTTGATCAGCGCACAGGTCTGATAGCCATCGAGGCGCGGCATCATGATGTCGACGAAAATGATCTGCGGACGTTGGTCCGCGATCTTGGCGAGTGCCTCGAAACCATCCGTCGCTGTCACCACTTCGGCCCCCTCGCGTTTGAGCAGGGTTTCGGCAGTACGTCGGATGGTCTTCGAATCGTCGATCACCATCACCCGCAAACCCTGAAGGCCGCCGGCTGGATTCTCGTCTTGCGTCATCATGTCTCCCCATGCGCCCGGCAATCGATGACTGTGCTGCTGGTTTGTCATCATTTTCAGCCACCTATATCCCAGTCTGAAGCTGGACTGTCAAGGTTTGCTTAGCAATTTCCCCGCCAAGAACGATGAAGTGAGGCTTCCATCGCACCGGCTTGTTACCATCCAACCCGACGAATCTTGCAGGTACAGCGGCATGCACAAACTCGCGCGCGACGTCGTCGTGGTCATGGACCCGATCGAGTCGATCAGAATTGCAAAAGACTCCACATTCGCGATGTTGCTCGAAGCCCAGCAACGTCAGTATCGGCTCTTTTACGTCACTCCTGGCGGATTGGGGATGCGCGACGGCGTCGCCAGCGCGGAGGTCTCGCCGTTGATCGTTCGCGACGACGCGAAAGACTGGTTCGAAAGCGGACCTTCGTCACACCGTGCGCTGGGATCGGACGATCTGATCCTCATGCGCAAGGATCCGCCGGTCGATGCCGACTTCCTGCACGACACCCTGATCCTCAGCGCCGCGCAGCGCGCCGGCGCAATGGTCGTGAACGACCCGCTGGGGCTGCGCGACCACAACGAGAAACTCGCGGCGCTGGAATTCCCCCAGTGCTGTCCTCCGACCCTGGTCAGCCGCAAGGCGCCTGCGCTGAAAGCGTTCGCCGCGGAGCACGGCGAGGTGGTGCTGAAGCCGCTGGACGGCATGGGCGGACGTTCGATCTTCCGTTCCCGCGCCGGCGACCCCAATCTGAACGTGATTCTGGAGACCCTGACCGGCGAAGGGCGGCGTCAGGTCATGGCCCAGCGCTACCTGCCGGAGATCGTCGACGGCGACAAACGCATCCTGCTGATCGACGGCGTTCCGGTGGACTATTGTCTGGCGCGGATTCCGCAAGGCGATGAATTCAGAGGAAATCTTGCCGCGGGCGGCCGTGGCGAAGGCCGTCCCCTGACCGACCGCGACCGCTGGATCGCCGCCCAGGTCGGCCCGGAGATGAAGCGCCGGGGCATGCGGTTCGTCGGGCTGGACGTGATCGGCGACTACCTGACCGAGGTCAACGTCACCAGCCCGACCTGCATCCGGGAGTTGGACAAGCAGTTCGGGCTGAACATCGCCGGGATGCTGTTCGACGCCCTGGAGGCGACGGGCTAACCGATGTCGGCCGTCGGCGCCACACTCCCGCCTCCGCCGACGATCGGCGAGGACCAGCGCCTGGGCGCGACCCTGGTGCTGTCGCTGTTACTGCACGGGCTGCTGATCCTCGGGGTCGGCTTCGCGCTGGAGCGCGCGGCGCCGGTGGTGCCGATGCTGGACGTGATCCTGACCCAGACCCGCACGCCGCTGACGCCCAAGCAGGCCGATTTCCTGGCGCAGGCCAACAACCAGGGCGGCGGCGAGCACGACAAGGCCAGCCGTCCGCGCGACCCGCAGCCCGGGACGGTGCCGCAGGCGGAGGCCGGGGTGGCCCCGCAGACGGTGCGCGCGCAGTCGCCAGCACCACAGCCGCCGCCGGAGGCGCGGGTGATCGCCAGCCCGAACAGCGACCTCCGTCGCGCGGCCCCGAGCCGGGTCATCCAGGCAACAGTGACGCCACAGCGTATCGGGCCGCAGAAAATCGAGCACGACATGGCCATGGCGCGACTGGCGGCCGAAATCCACCTGCGCTCGGCCCGCTACGCCAAGCGCCCGTCCCGGAAGTTCGTCTCCGCCAGCACCCAGGAATACGCGTGGGCCAACTACCTGCGGGCCTGGGTCGACCGGGCCGAGCGCGTGGGCAACCTGAATTACCCGGACGAAGCGCGGCGGCGGAAGCTGTCGGGGACGGTGGTGATCAACATCGGCATCCGCCGCAACGGCACGATCGAACGCGCCGATATCGTCCAATCCAGCGGCCTCCCGCTGCTGGACGAAGCAGCGCTGCGGATCGCCCGGCTGGCCGAGCCCTACCCGCCGCTGCCGAAGACGACCGAAGACCCGGACATCCTCAATGTCGTGCGCACCTGGCAGTTCCTGCCAGGCGGCGAATTGATCGACGAATGACTTACGCGGCGCGGGCAAGCCTGTAGAGCGGGCTTCAGCCCGCTGCACCCTCTCCGCAGTAGCGGGCTGAAGCCCGCTCTACAGTTCTTTCCAGCCCAACCCTTCGCCGCTGCGGTAATAGACGGCGGACGCCCGCGCGTACAGCGACTTCATCGGCACCAGCCCGAAGAAACGGCCGTCCTGGCTGTTGCCGCGATGATCGCCCAGCACCAGCGCCATACCAGCGGGAACGGTGACCGTAGCGAGGTCCGGGCCGCCGCCGTCGCGCAGATCGAGATGCACGTCGCGCGCGCCGAAGTGTTCGATGTCGCCGTTGTCGACATCGTGCAATGGCCGGCCATCGATCCACAGCCGGCCGTCGACCACGGCAACCGTGTCGCCGCCCACCGCGACCACGCGCTTGATCAGCCGGGTGCCGTCGGTGGGCGATTTGAACACCACCACGTCGCCGGGCGCCGGTTCGCCGCGATCGATCAGTTCGATATCGGTGAACGGCACGCGCACGCCGTACGCCATCATGTTCACCGCGACGCGATCGCCCGGCATCAGCGTGGGCTCCATCGAGCCGCTGGGCACCTGATAGTGGTTGGCGAACGAACTGCGCGCGACGGTCAGCAATAACACCATCATCGCGAAGGTGAACCATTCGTTGCGCCAGAACGGTACTTTTGCGGCGGTACCGTCGGTGGATGCGGTCTGCGTCATGCCCTTCCCCTTCGTGACGAATCGTCGGGCGATGGACCTGCCGCTGCCGAGCCGAGTTCCCGTGAAAGACCCATGACCGATGGGCTATCGACCACCTGCGCGCTCAGACCCGCGCGAAACCGAGCAGCCACGACAGCCCCAGCGCGCACGTCGCCAGCACGATGCGCAGGATGGAAAGTGTGCGCGGCTTCATCGCGAAGCGCCATGTGCGAACACCGATACGCTCATGAGCGCGCGTCGCGCAGCGCCTGCTGTTCGACCAGCGTAAGCGCCACCTGATTGCGCAGGTAAGCGGGTTCCAGCATCTCGGGCGCCACCGCCTCTCCGCGCAGCAGCGCCGCGTGCGCGAGCCGCACAACGTCGGCGGCATGCGGCAGGGCTTCGGCATCCGCCGCACGCCAATCCGGCGGCAGACGCGATGCCAGCGCGCCGCCCAGTGCGCCGAAACCGGTGCCGACGCCGAACCAAGCGCCGCCGTGGTCCGGCAGCGGCACGGCATCGGGCGCAAGCACATGTTCGATGCCTGTCGGCATCGGCCGCAGCGCATCGTGTTCGCGCGTCAAACGGTAAGCGGCGACGTAGACCTCGTTCATGCGCGCATCGATCGCGGCGAGCACACCGTCGCCCTCGCCCGCGCCCAGCGCGACTGCACGCATCGCCAGCGCCGCGAGCGTCGACACCGGCACCGCCGGACGATCCAGCGCCAGCGCGATGCCCTGGGCGATCGCCACGCCCAGGCGCACGCCGGTGAACGCGCCCGGGCCCCGACCGACCGCGATGGCATCGAGCTGCGATTTCGCGACCCCGGCTTCGGCCAGCAGCGCTTCCGCCCACGGCAGCGCGAGTTCGGCGTGCAGGCGCGGCGCGATCTCGTGGCGCTCGCGCACGTCGCCGTTGACCCACAGGGCGACGGAACAGGCTTCGGTGGAGAGTTCGAAGGCAAGGAGGTTCATGGACGGGATGCCGGTTGCGGGGGCGCACCTTGATCGAAGAACGCCTGCACATCCGCCAGCGAGCGGGTGCGCGCGAACGGCGGCAGCGAGTCGAGGAAGGTGCGTCCGTAGGATTTTCCGATCAGCCGCGGGTCGCACAGCACCAGCACGCCGCGGTCGGTTTCGGTGCGGATCAGCCGGCCCACGCCCTGCTTCAGCGCGATCACCGCCTGCGGCAGTTGCTCATCGCGGAACGGGTTGCCGCCTTCGCGTCGAATCGCATCCAGCCGCGCTTCGAAAACGGGATCGTCGGGCGCCGCGAACGGCAGTTTGTCGATGACGACCACGCTCAGCGCGTCGCCGGCCACGTCCACGCCTTCGCGGAAACTCGCGGCGCCCAGCAGCACGCCGTTGCCGGAATCGCGGAAACGCTGCAGCAGCACCGAGCGCGGCGCCTCGCCCTGCACGAACAGCGGCCACGGACCGCCGCGCAGCAGCTCGGCCGCTTCGCGCAGCGCGCGGTGCGAGGCGAACAGCACGAACGCGCGGCCGCCCGAGGCTTCCAGCACGGGACGCACGATATCGATCACCGCAGCGGTGTAGTCGCGCGAATTCGGCTCCGGCATGCGCTGCGGCAGATAACACAGCGCCTGATGCGGCCAGTCGAACGGACTGGGCGCCAGCAGCGTGCGCGGTTTGTCCAGCCCCAGCCGCACGGACAGGTGATCGAAACCGCCGGCGACCGCGAGCGTCGCCGAGGTGAACACCCACGCCGCGCGCGACTGTTCGCGATGATTGCGCAGCGGCCCGGACACATCCAGCGGCGTGCGCTGCAGGCGGAAGCCGCGCGGCGACAGTTCGTACCAGCGAACGTCATAGGGCTTCGCCTTCTCCCCTCTCCCATCGGGAGAGGGGTCGGGGGAGAGGGTCGGGTCGCCATCGTTCTCGACGAATGCCTCGTCCACGCTTTCCTGCAGTTCTGCGCGCAATTGCGCGCCTTCGCCGTCCTCGTCGCCAGCGAGTTCGCGCCGCCGCGAAAAATCCGGCGGTGCCCAGCGCAGCAGCCGCGCGCGATTGTCGAGCGCACGCGCATGGCAGCTCTCGAAACCGGGCGCGGCTTCGCGCAGCGGCGCCAGCGCGTCGATGAACGCGCACAGCGCATCGTCGAGCGATCCGAGCGCATCGAACACACCGGGTTCCTGCATCGCGCGCCAGCGGGTACCGCGCGGCGGCAGCGGTTCCATCGCCGCGCGCAGTTCGCGCGTGGCCTCTTCCAGCGACCGCGCCGGACCCTGCAGCACCGCGAGCGCGCCGGTGGTGGTCTTGCATTCGGCGACGGCGTCGCGCGCCACTTCCACCAGCGGCCGCGCGCTCAGACCTTCGCCGAAGAACTGCGCGGCGAGTTCAGGCAACTGGTGCGCTTCGTCGACCACGAACACCTGCGCGCCGGGGAGGATTTCGCCGAAGCCCTCCTGTTTCAGCGCCAGATCGGCGAGCAACAGATGATGATTGACGACCACCACATCAGCGGCCTGCGCGCGCTGGCGTGCCTGCACCACGAAGCACTCGTCCCAGAACGGGCATTCGCTGCCGAGGCAGTTGTCGGTAGTCGAAGTGACCAGCGGCAGCAGCGGCGAATCCTCGGGCAGCGCGTCGAGTTCGGCCAGATCGCCCATCCGCGTGCGCCCGCTCCAGGCGACGATGCGCTGGAACTGGGTGATCTGTTCTTTCGAGGTAAACCGCGGCTCGCCCTTGCTCTTTTCCAGCCGGTATTTGCACAGATAGTTCGCGCGGCCTTTCAACAGCGCGGTCTTGATGCCGATGCCCAGCGCATCGCGCACGCGCGGCAGATCGCGGTGATACAGCTGATCCTGCAGCGCGCGGGTGCCGGTCGAGACGATCGTCTTCAAACCGGACAGTAACGCCGGAACCAGATACGCGAACGTCTTGCCGGTGCCGGTGCCGGCCTCGGCCAGCAGCACGGCGCGGTCTTCGACGGTTTCGGCGATCGCCATCGCCAGCTGTTGCTGCGGCGTGCGCGGCGCGAAGCCGGGAATTTTCACGGCGAGCACGCCGCCGTCGCTCAGCGCGTCGCGACAGGCGCGGGCCAGCGCGGAGCGCGAGTCCAGCGCAGTGTCGTCTTCGTCCGCATCGCGGCCGCTGCGGACATCGGGAGCCATGTTCATCGCCTCAGTACCGCGGTGGGCCGGTGAGCGTGCAGTCCATCTGACTGCGCTCGGCGGCGGCGGTCGCTTGTCCGAGTTCGTCCACCTCGCGCTGCCACTGCGCGAGTTTCTCGCCCTTGGGCTGCTTGATCTCGGCACGCATGTGCAGGGCGCGGAGTTTGCCGAGGGGCTGCAGACGGATCGTCGCCCAGTGCCGTCGGCACAGCGGCCCGACCTTGCCGCCGAGCGCGTAGGCGTCGCGCGCGAGCGCCGCCGCCTGGTCGAGATTCTTCTGCAGCACCGCGACTTCGGCGCGTTCCTGCAGCAGCGCCGGATCCTGCGGTGCGATGGCGATGGCCTTGTCCAGCGCCGCGGCGGCATCTGGATAGCGACGCGCACTTTCGAACTGCGCGGCCTGCATGCGCAGATCCTCGACCATCGGGTCGCGCAGCGGCTGCACGTCCAGCTCGCCTTTTTCGAACGCGCCAGCGGCGCGGATCTCGGCGACCAGTTGCTCAGGCGCAGGGCCGCTCCATTCCAGGGCGGGCGGCGCGCTGGTGCAGGACGCCAGCAGAAGCAGGCCTGCGGACATGAGAAGACGCTTGATGATGAAGCTCATGCGACGCGGGTCTCGATGGCGCTGCCCGAAGGCAACATGCCACGCTGCTGATCGCGCCGTTCCTGCTCGCGACGCTGCTGTTCGCGGCGATCGGCGTCTTCGCGCTGGCGACGCTCCCGGTACTCGCGTTCGCGCGCCTCGCGGTATCCCTGATCGCGCTGCTGCTGCACGCGATACGCCTCATCGCGAGCGAGCAGTTCGGCATAGCGCTGATCGTTGTCGCGCTGGATGCGTACGCCCTCGCGCGTCTGTTGTTCGCGACGCTGCTGTTCTTCGCGATCGCGGGCATCCTGGTCCTGGCGTTCGCGCTCTTCGCGCAATTGCTGCTGGCGGCGCTGTTCGTCGTCGCTGGCCGCATCGCTGTCGCCGCGGCCGAAGATCCTGCTCCAGAAGCCTTCATTTCCGGAACCGTCGCCCTCG
Source organism: Chitinophaga pinensis (assembly GCA_943371935.1). Lineage (GTDB taxonomy): Bacteria > Pseudomonadota > Gammaproteobacteria > Xanthomonadales > Xanthomonadaceae > Lysobacter_I. The sequence continues at coordinate 29,574 of CALRWS020000039.1, forward strand.
CCGCCTTCGGCGCCGTCGATACTTTCGGGTTCGGCCAGCAGGCACGGCTGGTAGGCGGGCGCGAAGCCGGTCACGAAGCCGATCCGGCGCGCGCCCGGGCAACCGGCGTCGGTGGTGTGGCCGTCGGCCACCCACTGCCAGTCGATACCCTTGCTGCCGACCTGCAGCGGTGCGGTGGGCAGGCGCGAGAACAGTCCCGACCATACCCGCATCGCGCCGGTGGCGCCGTACAGGCCGGTGGACGCGTTCTGATCGTTGCCGACCCAGACCACCGCGAGGTGATCGCCGGTCCAGCCCGCGAACCAGCTGTCGCGGCTGTCGTTGCTGGTGCCGGTCTTGCCTGCGGGCTGCAGCCGGCCGAGACCGTCGCTCATCAGCTGTCGGCCGGTGCCGGAGGTCACCGCCTGCTGCAGCGCCGAGGTCACCAGCCGCGCGGCGACCGCGTCGCCGGCCTGGGCCGGTTTCGGTGCGGCATCGTAGCGGTTGAGAGCTTTGCCGCTGGCGTCCAGCACCCCGCGCACCGCATGCAGCGGCTGGATCTCGCCGCCGGACGCGAGGAACTGATAGAGCTGCGCCATCGCGTACGGGCTCTGGTCCAGCGAGCCCAGGATCAGCGACGGATTCTGGCCAGCGTCGATGCCGGCAAGCGTACGCAGCAGGTCGCTGAGGCGCTGCGGCCCCACGTCCATGCCGATCCGCACCGTCGACTGGTTGTAGGACTGCGCCAGCGCATCGATCAGGCGCACGGTGCCGTGGCTGCGACCGTCGGAATTGCCGGGGTTCCAGCGCTTGCCGTTGTCGAGCACGATGCTGACCGGCGAATCGTCGACGGTGGACGCCAGCGAATACTTGTCGGGCTGCGCCAGCGCCAGCAGATAGACGAACGGTTTGAGCAGCGAGCCCACCGGGCGCTGCGCCTGCACCGCGCGATTGAAGCCGTGTTCGTCGAAACTGCGGCTGCCGATCACCGCCACCACTTCGCCGCTGTGGACGTCCGTGACCACCACACCGGCCTGCAGCGGCGGGCGGCGCGCGGTGCCCAGCGCCTTCATCGCGCGGCTCACCGCGCCTTCGGCATAGGCCTGCGCCGAGGGCGACATGCCGGTGAGCACGGTCAGGCCGGCGCCCTGCAGTTCTTCTTCGGAATAGTCGCGCGCCAGCTGGCGGCGGACCAGATCGACATAGGCCGGAAAGCGGTTCGCGACCATGCTGCCGGGCACATCGGTGACGCCCAGCGGCGCCTTGATCGCGCGGCCGTATTCCTTCTGGTCGATGATGCCGGTCTCCAGCATCTTCGCCAGCACCAGATTGCGGCGCTCAAGCGCGCGTTCCGGCCGTTTGCGCGGGTTGTACCAGGACGGCCCTTTCACCAGCGCGACCAGCAACGCGATGTGCTCGGTGGAGAGATCGTCGAGATGGCGTCCGAAATAGAACTCGGCGCCCGAGGCGAAACCGTGGATGGCCTGCGAGCCGCGCTGGCCGATATCGACCTGATTGAGATAGGCCTCCAGGATCACGCCTTTCTCGTAGCGCGCGTCGATGATCAGCGCGTACAGGATTTCGTTGAACTTGCGGGTGTAGGTCTGTTCCTTGCCGATCCCGAGCAGACCGGAGCGCGCGAGCTGCTGGGTCAGGGTGCTGCCGCCCTGCTTCACATCGCCGCCGGATTTGATCCAGACCCAGAGCGCGCGGGCCATGCCGCTGGGGTCGATGCCGTGGTGGCGCGCGAAATCGCGATCCTCCACCGCCTGCAGGCTGTCGGTGAGCAGCGGCGGCACTTCGCTGATCCGCACCAGCCGACGCTCTTCCTGTTTCTGGCCGTACAGGGTGGCGATGCGCGCGGGATCGAGCCTGGCGGATTTCACCGCGCGGCCGCGCGCCAGATCGCGCACCGATTGCACGCGGCCGCCGGACACCGTCACTTCGATCCGGCTGGGACCGACCAGGCCGCCCACGTCCTGATAGCCGCGATTGGCGATCCGCCAGCGCGCGCCCTTGACGCTGTACATGCCGGGGCGCTCGCCCTTGCCGTCCTCGCGGTAGGAGGCGGCCTCCAGCTCGGTCTTCAGGGTGCGGGCGTCCATCGCCATGCCCGGGGCAAGCTGCAGCGGGCGGGCGTAGACGCGAGTGGGCACCTGCCAGCGCAGCTGGCCGAAGCGCACGCTGACCTGATGGTTCAGGTACAGGGTGTAGGGAATGAGGAAGCCCATGCCGATGGCCACCACCACCAGCCCCCAGCCCAACAGCCGCCGACGCCAGCCGCGGCCCGTGCCGTCGGCTTCGTCGAGGCCTTCGTCCTCGTCGTCAGCGTCGTCCTGATCTTCCGGGTCGTCGTCGATATCTTGATTGCGGGCCATTCGGGCAGAGTCGTGCCTGTCTATCGCGCCTGAAGGCGCGGATGCCTGTGATCGGGCGGGAGATGCGAAAATGCCGACCGAGTCTAGCAGGGTGTCGCCATCCGGCACGCGCCGGCACTCCGCGACGCGCCACGATCCGCCGCATCTTCCGCATCCCTCTCCGCCGCCCCGACCACAGACCCAGGAGCTACCTTCAGCATGTCGTTCTCGCCCGCCGATCTGCGGTTCATCTGGCGTCGCGGTTTCGGCCTGCTGCGGCGCGGCTGGGCCAGCCTGCGCACCCGCGGCTGGCGCGTCACATTGGACCGCGTGCGGACCCGGCTTGGCGGTGCGACGCCGCTGCCGCCCGGCAGCCTCTACGCGCCGGAGCGGATCGCGTTCGCACCGTTCGCGGTCGCCACTTCAGAGGCGCCGACCGCGAGCATCGTCATCCCGGTCTTCGATCAGTTCGCACATACCCTCGCCTGCCTGCGCGCACTGGCCGCGCATCCGCCCGAGACGCCGTTCGAGGTGATCGTGGTCGACGACGGCTGCAGCGACGAAACGCCGGCCGCGCTGCCGCAGATCGGCGGCGTGCGCTATCACCGCCGCGCGCAGAACGGGGGGTTCATCGCCGCCTGCAACGATGGCGCATTGCTGGCGCGCGGCGAATACCTGATCTTCCTGAACAACGACACCATCCCGCAGCCGGGCTGGCTCGACGCGCTGCTCCGCACCTTCACCGAACACCCGGACGCCGGTCTGGTCGGCGCGCAGTTGCTGTATCCCGACGGCCGCCTGCAGGAAGCCGGTGGCGTGGTGTTCGCCGATGGCAGCGGCTGGAACTACGGCCGGTTCGAATCGCCCGAGGATCCGCGCTTCGGCTATCTGCGCGACTGCGACTACGTCAGCGGCGCGGCGCTGGCGATCCCCCGCGCGCTGTTCGCGCAGCTCGGCGGTTTCGACACCCGCTACGCGCCGGCCTACTACGAAGATACCGACCTCGCCTTTGCGGTGCGCGCCGCTGGCAAACGCGTGCTGTACCAGCCCGCTGCACGGGTGATCCACGCCGAGGGCGGCACCGCCGGCACCGATATCAATGTCGGGATGAAGGCTTATCAGGTACGCAACCGAGACACCTTCGCCGAACATCGGCGCGAAGCATTGGCTCAGCAGTTACCCGCGAACACCGTGCCCACGCCAGCGCTGCTGCATCGGATGCAGAAGCAGATCCTGATCATCGATGCGCAAACGCCGCGCCCGGATCACGACTCCGGCTCGCTGCGGCTGGTGAACCTGATGCGGCTGCTGATCGAGGAAGGCGCGCATGTGGTGTTCCTACCCGCCGACCGCCATCGCGTCGAACCTTACGCGGCCCAGTTGCAGCATCTCGGCGTAGAAGTCTGGCATGCGCCATTCGCGGCACGGCCGCCGGCTTGGTTGCGCGAACACGGGGCGCGCTTCGATGCGGCGATGATCAGCCGGCACTACGTCGCCAGCGAATTCCTGCCGCTGCTGAGGGCATATGCGCCGCAGGCGCAATTGATCTTCGATACCGTCGATCTGCACTATCTGCGCGAGCGTCGCGGTGCCGAATTGGCATCTGATGCGGCCTTGGTACGCGCCGCCGCACGTACCCGCACTCTTGAACTGGGCATCATCGCGAAATCGGATGTCACACTGGTGGTCAGTGAAGTCGAACGCGATCTGCTACGCCAGGATGCGCCGGATGCGCGCGTGGAACTGCTTTCGAACCTGCACCGGATTTCCGGCGCTGGCGATGCGTTCGGACAGCGCCGCGACCTTGTTTTCGTAGGCGGTTTCCGCCATCCGCCAAACGTGGATGCCGTACGCTGGTTCGTGCAGGATACCTTCCCATTGATCCGCGCACGGATGCCGCATGTACGCTTCCACTGCATCGGCAGCCACGCCCCGGCCGAGGTCGAGGCATTGGCCGAACTGCCGGGCGTGATCGTGCATGGTCATGTCGCCGACATCGACCCGTTCATGGACGGCGGCCGCATCTCGATCGCGCCGCTGCGCTACGGCGCGGGCGTGAAAGGCAAGATCAATCTGAGCATGGCCCACGGCCAACCGGTGGTGGCCACCGCCTGCGCGGTGGAAGGCATGCATCTGCGCGATGGCGAAGACGTGCTGGTCGCAGACGATCCGCAGGCGTTCGCGGATGCGGTGGTACGTCTTTACGAAGACGAACCCCTGTGGAACGCGATCGCCCGGAACGGATTGGACAGCGTAGCGCGGAATTTCTCGCTGGAGGCGGCGCGGGAAACGGTGCGGAAAGTCTTTCATCTGTAGAGCGGCCTTGAGGCGGCGGCGTCCGATACGCAACCGTTTCGTTTTCGTCAGCCGTGGGCACGGCCTTGATGTCGTCGCCGGTCGGGTTCTGCTTGGGCCGGCCTGAAGGCCGCTCTACAAGAACTGCTGCGCATTCAACGTTCGACCGACTCCGCCGCGCGCAGCCGTTCCGCAAACTCCACAAGCCCCGCCGCACGCGCATCCAGACCCTCCGCGGCATCGTGCGCCGCACGCGCACCGTCGATATCGCCAGCGCCCAATCGCTCTTCGCCCACCGCCACCCAGCGCTGCGCGAGCCGTTTGCGCGCATCGACGATCTCGTTGCGGTCGCCCGCCAACGCGATGCCCGCATCCATACACACCCGCGCACGCTGCAGGCGGTTGTCGCGCAATTCGTTCTCGAAGCACTCGCGCACCCGCGGCAGCATGCGCGCGATGGCCCGACGCACGCCGATGTCGTCCGGCGCGAGCGCCCGCGCCGCGCGCAGTTTGTCGAACGCGCTGTCGCCCGGCGGCGTGAGCCAGTCGCCGCGGGCTTCGGCAGCGGCGGCTTCGTCCATCAGCGTGCGCAGACGCCGCTGCAGCACCCGCGGCGGCAGCTGCGGGCCGGCGGTGTCGTGCGCCCGCGTCGCGCGCTGCAGCGCGTCGCGCACCTGCGCCCATTCCGGGGAATCGGGAACCAGCGCCTCCGCGGCGGCCAGCTCCGTGTTGGCGCGATCGAAGCGGAAATCCGCAGCGGCTCCGCGCGCCCGCGCGGCATGCGCACGCGCGACCGCGAGCAGTCCCGCGTCGGCGGCCTCGGTCTCGACGCCGCTGGCCCGCCACGCGCGATAGCCCTCGGCGGCGCGGGACAGCCGGCCGGCGCGCAGGTCCGCGTCGGCGCGTCGGCGCTGCCGCTCCACCGCCTGCACCAGCGCCGCCTGGGTTTCCGGCAGATCGCCGTGACCGGCGTCGTATTCGATCGCGATGGAAATTCCGGCCGCAGCCGCGGCCAGATCGCCGCGGCCCAGCGCCTCGCGCGCCTGCTGCAACCGCATGGCCAATGCGTCCTCGCGGCCCTCCAGCGCAGCCAGATGGGCAGGCTGCAGATCCAGGATCCGTCGATACAGCGGCAGCGCAGCATCGGCAGCGCCTTCCAGCCGCCCGGCCGCGCGCGCGGCGTCGGCAGCGCGCTGCAGATCGTCGATGCCGGCCACCGCGGCTTCGCGCCGACGCAGGATTTCGGCCACCGCATCAGCCTGCACGCGCGGCGCGGACAGCGCGCGCGCGAGACGCAGCTGTCGATGGGCTTCCGCGAACGCGCCGCGTTCGGCGGCGGATCGCGCCTGCTGAACCGCCGCCTGCGCCACCCGCGCCAGCCCCGAACGCAGTTCGGCGCGATCCGGGTCGATCGCCACGGCGGCCTCGTACAACTCTCGCGCACCGCTGCCGTCGGCGGCGCTCAGGCGCCCCTGCTGCAGCGCGGATTCGGCCTGCAGGCGCAAGGCCTCGGCTTCCGCCACCGGCCACAGGCGCTCGGCGATCGGGCCGCGCAGCACGATGAATAGCAGCATCAGCCCACCAGCAGCGGCGGCCGACGTCCACAGCCAGTGCGCGCGGAGATGTGCGCGGAGGCGATGCCACGAAGTCTCGCGAGTCGGAGTCACGGGCAAGAGGATAACGCCTCATCCTCGGGGTTGTAGCGGGGGGCTTTCGGGCATTTCGCGGGGTCCGGCTGTCCGGAGAAGCAGAAGCAAATCCCCCCTGCCCCCATTTTTCAAAAGGGGGAACAGCAGGAGCTTTCTGATGGCACCAGCCCTGATCGCATTGGTTCCACATGTCGAAACTGGAAACCCCGGCCACTGCCGAGGAAGAGCGCACCCACAGACGCCGCAGGCTTCGCCCCCTTTGAAAAAGGGGGCTACGGGGGATTTGCTTTTCGACCCGACGCCGGAAGCGGAAGCCTTCCAGCGGAAATGAAGCGTCGACTTCAACCCATCGCGTCGAAGTCGAACCAACCACGCTGGCCCACCAGGGCCATCTGCCACGCTCACCCCCGACGCACCTGCTCCACGCCGGACAGGCTGTCGATGCGGCCCAGCAGCCGGCTCAGTTGTTCATGGTCGCGTACCCGCAGTTGCATCCGCAGGCGGACGCGGCTGCCTTCCAGGGGATCGCTGTGGATCGACAGCACGTGAGCATCGTCCTGCGCGATCAGATTGGTCAGATCCTTCAACAGCCAGCGACGGTCGACCGCGTCCACCTGCACGTTGACGGTGTGGCCGCCGGCGACCCGACCCCATTCCACCGCCAGCACCCGCTGCGGCTGGTTGGCGGACAGCCGCAGGAAGGACGCGCAGTCGGCGCGATGCACGCTGACGCCGCGGCCCTGGGTGAGATAACCGACGATGGCTTCGCCCGGCAGCGGATGGCAGCAGCGCGCGATCTGCATCAGCAGATTGCCCAGCCCGACCACCGTGAACGCGGAACTGCCCGACGCGGTGCGCGGCAGTTTCGGCGGCGCCCGCGCCAGCTCGCCGCGCTGCGAATCCCGATGCGCATCGCGCGACGGCTCGGCCGCTTCCTGGCGGCTGCGCTCGTGGTCCAGCAGCGCGCGTCCGACCTGATGCGGGCCGGCGTCGCCCAGCGCCACCAGCACGTACAGATCGTCCACGCTGTCGACGTGGAACTTCGCCAGCATCGGCGTCAGGTCCGCCTGCAGCAGCGACAGCCGCCGCAGTTCCTTTTCCAGCAGTTCGCGGCCCGCCTGCACGTTGCGCACGCGATCCAGTTTGTGGAACCACGCCCGCACCTTGTCGCGCGAACGGCCGCTGGCCAGGAAACCGTTCGCCGCCACCAGCCAGTCGCGGCGCGGTTCAGCGGTCTTCGCGGTCAGGATCTCGACGCGCTCGCCGCTGCGCAGCCGGTAGTCCAGCGGCACGATCCGGCCGTCGACCTTCGCGCCGCGGCAGCGGTGGCCGACCATCGTGTGCACGTGATACGCGAAATCCAGCGGCGTCGCGCCCACCGGCAGGTCGACCACATCGCCCTGCGGGGTCAGCGTGTAGATGCGATCCTCCACCAGTTCGCTGTCGAAGGCCTTGCGCAGACTTTCGTCACTGCCCGCATCTTCGCGGCCCGGCTCTTCTCGACCGCCATCCAGCAGCTTGCGCATCCACTCGATCTTGCGGTCGAGTCCGGCGTCGGCCGGCGCGCTGCGCCCTTCCTTGTAGCGCCAGTGCGCGGCCACGCCCAGTTCGGCCTGCGCGTGCATGTCGTGGGTGCGGATCTGCACTTCGAGGGTCTTGCCCTCCGGGCCGACGACGGCGGTGTGCAGCGACCGGTAATCGTTGCGCTTGGGCCGCGCGATGTAATCGTCGAACTCGCTGGGAATCGGCGTCCACAGCGCGTGCACCGCGCCCAGCGCCGCGTAGCAGGCCGGCACGTCCTTCACCAGCACCCGCACTGCGCGCAGATCGTAGAGTTCGCCGATCGGCACCGCCTTTTTCTGCATCTTCTTCCAGATGCTGGTGATGTGCTTCGGCCGCCCCGCGACTTCCGCCTCCACGCCCTGCGCCTTGAGCGCCTCGCCCAGGTCGCGCTTGACCTGCTCGATGTAGCGCTCGCGATCGCCGCGCTTTTCGTCCAGCCAGCGCGCGATCCTCTGATAGCTCTCGGGATCGAGATGCCGGAACGCCAGGTCTTCCAGTTCCCACTTCAGCTGCCAGATGCCCAGCCGGTTCGCCAGCGGCGCGTGGATGTCGCGGGTCAGCTGCGCCAGCGCCCGGCGCTCGGCGTCGGGCCGCTTGCCCGCAGTGCGCATCTGCGCCAGCTGTCGCGCCAGCAGCACCGGCACAACCCGCAGGTCGCGCACCATCACCAGCAGCAGCCGGCGCAGGCCTTCGGCATTGCGGCCGCCTGCGTCGGCAGCGTGCAGCGTCCACACCTGCGCCGCCGCGCGCTGGCCTTCCAGCAGGGTCGCGACCGTCGGCCACTGTTTCGCCAGTTGCGGCTCGATCCGCGCCCGCCACGTCGGCAAGTCGTTCAGGATCGCCGCCAGCACCACGTCGCCATCGGCGTTCAGCCGCGCCAGCGAGCCCAGGGTGTCGGCCAGCTCAGCCAGCACCGCATCGCCCAGCGGCTCGGGCCCGGCCGCCTGCTCCAGCGCCTGCCGCCACGGCGCCGCCAACGCCGCCACCGGCGGCAGCGACAACAGGGCTTCGGGCAGTGCGGGGAGGGCAGACACGCGTGTTCGAAACCGGGGGAAGGTACGCCTACACTAGCGGCGTCCCGCCTTCGGCGAAATCCCCAGAGGAACCACCATGTCGCACCTCCGCTCGCTGCTGCCGCTCGCGCTGCTCGCCGCCTTCGCGTTCTCGCCGCTCGCGGTCCTGGCGCAGAAACCGATCGAACGCGACATGAGCCCGGAAGAATTCAAGGCCGCCGGCCTCGACAAGCTCTCGCCGGAGGAACTGGCGAAACTCAACGTGTGGCTGGGCCGCAAGATCGACACCGCCGCCACCGAGGCCGCGAGCCTGGCCAAGGACAAGGTCGAACAGGAAAACCGCGGCTTCTTCCACTTCGGCAAGAGCGAGCCCATCGTCGCCCGCATCAGCGGCGAATTCCGCGGCTTCGGCAAGGGCCGCAACTACACCCTCGACAACGGCCAGGTCTGGAGCCAGATCGACAGCGCGGTGCTGGTGGGCGCGAAGCTCGATAGTCCTGAGATCCGTATTACGCCGAGTGTTACCGGGAATTCGTGGTATCTGGCGGTGAAGGGGTACAACACTCGGGCCAAGGTTGAGCGGGTGAAGTAAAGCGCATCGCTCGCCCGGAAGACGCATCCGCACTGGTCGGATGCGTTTTTTGCTACGACATCGGATTGATACCGATCTGGCGTTGCGCCCCGGTAATGCCGTAGGCTGGGTCATTGACCCAGCTATTGGATGTATCGCTTGCTGGGTCAATGACCCAGCAAGCTACAACTGCTACAACTACGAGTGACGTTGGGGCCGAAAAGCACCCCTCCCCAGCCCACCCCTTCACTACGCGAAAGGGAGGGAGCAGTTCGAAGCGTCGTCGAGGATGCGGCTACGACAGAAGCAGGTCCCTCGCTGCGCTCGGGATGACACTGGTACGGCGCGCCCGCGCCGAAGCATCACTCGTAACGCAACGCCTCGATCGGGTCCAGGCCCGCGGCTTTCGAGGCCGGCATGATCCCGAAGATCACGCCGACCAATGCCGAGAAGCCTGCTGCGGAGAACACTGCCCACAGCGGCACCGAGGCCTGCGGCAGGCTGGGCACCAGCGCGGTGACGGTGAAGGCGATGGCGAAGCCCAAGGCGATGCCAATCAAGCCGCCGAGCAGCGCCAGCAGGCCGGCTTCCAGCAGGAACTGGATGAGGATGTCGCGACGGGTCGCGCCCAGCGCCTTGAGGATGCCGATCTCGCGGGTGCGTTCGGTCACCGACACCAGCATGATGTTCATGATGCCGATGCCGCCCACCAGCAGCGAGATGCCGACGATGCCGGCCAGCACCGCGGTGGCGGTGGCGGTGATCTCGCTGAATTGCTTGAGGAACGAATCGGCGGCTTCGATCTTGAAGTCGTCGTCCTTGCCGGCGGCAATCCCGCGCGACTGGCGGATCGCGCGCTTGGCGCGGTCGCGCACGGCCGCCACCTGATCGAGCCCGTCGACGGTGAAGGTGGCGGCGATATTCTGGTCGGTGTTGTTGCCCATCATCGCGCGGCCGACGTCGAACGGGATCACCGCGTAGTTGTCTTGGCTGAAGCCCAGGATTTCACCCTGTTTCTCCATCACGCCGATCACCTTGAACCACTCGCCGCCGATGGTGAAATATTCGCCGACCGGGTTCTCCGGCATCTTCAGGTTGTCGCGCAGTTCGGTGCCGATCACCGCGACGCGGCGATGGCCCTTGTCGTCACTGTCGACGAGGAAACGGCCGAATTCCGGGTAGCGGTTGTTGACCGCCGAATAGTCGGCGGTGGTGGCCTGCACCTGCGGCAGCGCGGTGCGGCCGTTGTAGCTGGCGCCGGCGGCGTTGACGACCATGATCGGCGCGACTTCCTTCACCCCCTGCAGCCGGTAGCGCAGCACGTCGATGTCGTCGAAGGTGATGGTGTTGAGCTTGCCGGTCTGGAAGTTCTCGTTGTCGTTCACCGCGCGCAGGGTCAGCGCGTTACCGCCGAGATCGGAGAACTGGTCCTTGATCGAATCGGAAAAGCCCTGCATCAGCGACACCACCGCGATCACCGACGCGGTGCCGATGAGAATGCCCAGCGTCGTCAGGAAACTGCGCATGCGGTGGCCGGCGAGGCTGATCAGCGCGGCGCGGAACGCTTCGAGGAAGGCGGACATCAGTGCGTCCCGGCGGGAGCGATGCGGCGGGTGTCTTCGACGATGCGGCCGTCGTTGACGCGGATGGTGCGGTGGCAGTGCGCGGCGATGTCGGGCTCGTGGGTCACCACCACCACGGTCTGGCCCTGCGCGTGCAGGTCGTCGAACAGCGCCATGATTTCGCCGGAGGTGCGCGAGTCGAGATTGCCGGTGGGTTCGTCGGCGAGCAGGATCGACGGCGAGCCGACCAGCGCGCGCGCGACCGCGACGCGCTGGCGCTGGCCACCCGAAAGCTGGTTCGGACGATGACCCATGCGATCGGCCAGGCCGACCTTCGCCAGCGACTCGGTCGCCTGCCGGCGCCGTTCTTCCGACGGGATGCCCCGGTACACCAGCGGCTGCATCACGTTCTGCAGCACGGTCATGCGCGGCAGCAGATGAAAACTCTGGAACACGAAGCCGATCTCGCGGTTGCGCACCTGCGCCAGCTCGTTGTCGTTCATGCCCGAGGTGTCGCGGCCGTTGAGCGTGTAGGTGCCCTCGGTCGGCGAGTCGAGGCAGCCGAGCAGATTCATCAGCGTCGACTTGCCCGACCCCGACGGCCCGATCAGCGCGACGTATTCGTTGCGATCGATGAACAGATCGACGCCGGCGAGCGCCATCACGATTTCATCGCCCATCGCGTAGCGCTTGACGATGTTGCTCAGCACGATCATGACGCGTCGTCGCCCGCGTCGTCGTCGGCGTCGTCGCCGGCCTTGTCCGTCGCCTTCTGCTGGATCACCGGCTCGCCCTCGCGCAGCAGGCGCAGCGATTTGGTCGGGCCGACGATCACGGTATCGCCCGCGGCGACGCCCTTGAGCACGGTTTCCCAGCGGTCGTCGGACACGCCGGTCTGCACTTCGACCTTGGCGGCCTTGCCGTCGCGGCTCAGCCAGACGTAGCGTTTCGCGGCATTCTTGCCTTCGGTTTCGATCACCACCGCTTCCACCGGCACCGCCGGTTTGCGCTGGCCGTCGCCCAGGAAGATGTTGGAGCGCACGCTCATGCCCGAGCGCAGTTTCAGATCGGCCGGCGCGACCAGACGCACGGTGACCTTGTAGGCGCGGCCCTGGCCTTCGATGGTCGGCGCCAGCGCGATCTGCTCGACCGTGCTCTTGAGCGCGGTGTCGGGATAGGCGGCGGCGAAGACTTCGGCGCGCTGGCCGATGTCGATCTTGGCGATGTCGGCCTCGTCGACCTTCAGCTCGGCGATGATTTCCGAGGTGTCGGCGATCTTCATCAGCTGCGCGCCCGCGAAGGCCGACGTGGACGGCACCGCGGTTTCGCCGACCTTGATCGGCAGCGACACCACGCGGCCGGTGATCGGCGAACGGATCTCGGTCCTGGCGCGCTGTTCGCGGGCATCGTTGAGCACGGATTCCGCTTGCAACAGCGATTCCTCGCTGGTGCGCAGATCGGCGCGGGCCAGATCAAGCTGGTTGCGGTCTTCATCGAGGCGGGCGCGATCGATCAGCCGCTGTTCGGCCAGCACGCGACTGCGTTCGTAGGTTTTCTGGCGCAGCGCGACCAGATCGCGCTGGCGCTCGATGCCGATGCGGCTCTGGCGCAGACTGGCCTGCTCGCGCTCGATGGCGTTGTTGTAGATCTCCGGATCCAGCAGCAGCAGCGTCTGTCCCTGCGTCACCGTGTCGCCTTCCTTGATCAGGATGGTCCTGACCTTGGCGGTGACTTCGGCGGTGAGGTTCACCTCGTTGCGGAACGCCAGCACGCCCGACGCGAGAATGCTCGGCTGCACCTGCTGCGCGGCCACGACGGCCAGGTCGACCTCGGTCGCCGAAGTACCGCGCGCTTTCTTGACGATCAGCGGGACCGCGACCACCGCGACGACCAGCGCTGCCGCCAGCCACTTCTTGTTGAATTTCATCGATGCGTTTCCATGGGTGTTTCGCAGATCGTGCGGTTGTTCCAGCAGAGCGGACGGTTATTTCGACAGCGCGTAGAGCGCCATGGCGCCGTAGATCACCACATTCGGCAGCAGCGCGACCACGATGCCCTGCAGCCAGCTGGTGCGGCCCCAGGTCTTCCAGCCCAGCGCGGTCAGGAACACGCTCCAGAACGTCAGCAGGCTGAAACTCTTGGCCAGCGTGCTCCAGCGGCTGTCGGCCGGCAGCTGGACCAGCAGCGGATCGAAGTTCAACAGCGCCAGCGATTCGATCGGCGTCTGCGGCGTCATCGTGAACACGCCGATCAGGCCGACCAGACCGCCGAGCACGGTCGGCATACTCGACCATGCTGCGAGGCTCAGGCCGTGCTTGAAGCCGACCGCGTTGCCGGTGATCTTGCCGGCCACCAGGAAGTACAGCGCGTACAGCACCATCATGATGCCCATGACGACCACCGTGCTGGCGGCGCCGATGTAGCCCATGACCTTGGCGCCGGGCATGAACTTGCGGGCCTGTTCCATCTCGGCGGCGCTCATTTCCTGACCGCCGGCGGCGATGGCGTGGTCGAGATACCAGACCGGGTCGACGCTCAGGAAGTAGGCCAGCGTGAACGCGGCGGCGAACGCCGAGACGATCAGCAACGGTACGAGAAAGGTCGGGCGTTCCTTCTGGTCGGCGAACATCCGGCCCGGCTGCAGGAAAATATCGACGATGTGGCTCACGGGCATGGCTCCTCAGCGGTTCCGCGGCGATGCGCCGGGAAGATGGACAGGTTCAAGCGAAAGATCTGATCGGTCCGGATCGCCCTTGGGCGAATCAGGGCGAATCCGGGCGGGAAGCGGTTCCCCTCGCTGCCTGCCTGACCATGACGACCCCGGGCGGGAATTGTGACCGAAGGATCGACAGGCAGAAGTGCCGATGGATGGGGGCATCATGGCACCCCCGCGAAGACATCGGCGGCTGCGCTGCGATCCGGCGCCTTGCCGCGTCACCGGGCATGGATCGAGCGACCGGAGCGACGCGTTGCGGGAGACCTGCCGACTTCGCAGGCGAATGCATTCCGGCGCGGCTGGCGCCGGCTTCACGCGACGGCGCATCCCGCGCCGCGTGCGCGGCCTCCGCCGCTACTTCAGGCGCGCCAGCCGGGTCGCGAGTTTCTTCGCCGAAATCCCGCCCTTCGCGCCCAGTTCCTGCGCGAACAGCGAGACCCGGAACTCCTCCAGCTCCCAGCGCAGCGCCTGCCAGTCCGGCGAACCGTCCACCTCGCGGGCGCGCGCGTCGGCCAGCGCATCGACGAAGGGCTTGAGTTCCAGCATCCGCGCCTGATCGCGCACGGGGTCGCGCAGCGCGCGCTCGGCGCGCAGCGTCATCGCCTTCAGATAGCGAGGGTATTCGCTCAGCGCCTCGGCGGGCGTATCGCGCAGGAAGCCCGGCGACGCCAGCCCGGCGAGCTGCGCGTGCATGTCGTCGAGATTGGCCTTCGCCCAACCCATGAGCTTCGATTCCAGCGCCGCGCGCACCTCGGCGACGCGGGTCAGGATGGTTTCCGCCTGCTGCAGCCGGGTCATCGCTTCGGCGAACAGTTGCTTCGCGACGGCATCGCGCCGCTGCGCGAACGCAGCGGCGTCGCGGATCGGGTCCAGCCCGTCGGCGGCGAGCGCGGCGAACGCGCCATCGAGCAGATCCTGGCGCAGGCGGTCGCTGTCCTTCAGGCCATCGCGTCGCGGCGACTGCGCTTCGATGGCCGCGTACAGCAGCGACGTCTTCGGCTGCACCGGCAATTGCTTGCGTCCCTGCTTGATCTTCTCCGCCATTGCGATCCGCAGCAGCCGGCGCACGCCTTCCGGGTGATGACGCAGCGCTTCGTTGCGATCGGCATGCACCGCCAGCGACACGCTGTCGCCGTCATCGTGCAGCGCGGGATAGGCCGGCACGCCGCCGGCACCGGCGACGGAAGCGGGAATCGGCTGCACGGGGAAATCGGTGAGTCCGCGCTGCGCAAGGCCTTCGGCAGCACGCGCCGAGAACGCATCGGCCGCGCGTTTGCCGAAGCGCGCGCGCAGATCGTCGAGATCGCGCGACTCGGCCAGCACGTTGCGCCCTTCCGCATCGAGCAGACGCAGATTCGCGCGCAAGTGCGCATCGATGCCGGCAACGTCGAAATCGACCGCGCTCACCTCGGCACCGGTCAGTTTCTTGAGGAATCGCGCCAGCGCGCCCTCGAAACTATCGGCGTCCGGCTGTGGGAATGCTTCGGCGAACGCGCGCGCGAAATCCGGCGCCGGCACGAAGTTGCGGCGCAGGATTTTCGGCAGGGATTTGATCGACGCCGTGGCCTTGTCGGCGACGAATCCGGGCGCCAGCCACGACAGCCGCGTCGCATCCAGCGCATTGAGCAGATGCAGCGGCACCGCCACGGTCATGCCGTCGTCAGGCGCGCCGGGCTCGAAGCGATAGCTCACCGCCAGGCGCACGTCGCCCAGCGGCAGATATTTCGGGAACCGCTCCGCATCGCTGGCGCCGCCGACCATCAGATCGTCGAACGACCATTCCAGCTGCGCCTTTTCCGCGGCCGGCAGTTTGCCGTACCACGCATCCAGCGCCTGCTGGTTGTGGATCTGCGGCGGCAGGCGGTCGAGATACCACTGCGCCTGCCAGTCCTCGTCGACGATCAGTCCCGCGCGCCGCTGCTTGGCTTCCTCTTCCTTCGCTTTCGCCAGGGTCGCGAGATTGCGCGGCAGAAACGCGGCGCGGGTGTTGATCTCGCCGGTCACCAGCGCGTCGCGGGCGAAGATCTGGCGGGATTCCTCGGGAAACAGCGCGCCGTAGTGCACGGGCTTCTTCGGCGCCAGCACCAGCCCGAACAGACTGATCTGTTCGCTGCCGACCACGCGCCCCTGCGATCGTGCCCAGTGCGGATCGTGATGCCGGCGCGCGAGCAGATGCGGCAATTCGTCGATCGCCCATTCCGGCTCGATCGCGGCGTTGGTCATCGCCCAGACTTTTTCGGTGTCCAGCAGGGTCGCCGACAACAGCCACGCCGGTGGTTTCTTCGACAGCGACGAACCCGGGAAGATCGTGTACTTGCGGCCGCGCGGACCGTCGTAGAGTCCGCGCTCGCTGCGATTGCCGATCTGCGTGGGCAGACCTGCGATCAGCGCACGATGCAGCTTCGCGTAATCGGCCGAAGTGCCGGCCGTCAGTCTGTCTTCCCCCGTTGTTTGCTTGTCTTCCCCCTTTGGAAAAGGGGGATCGAGGGGGATTTGCGCTTTGCCTTTGATCTGCTTTTCATTGCTTCCAAGCAAAAGCAAATCCCCCCTGCCCCCCTTTTTCAAAGGGGGGGACGTCGCTGCATCGTGACGTGCGGCGGACTGCCGAATGGATCCTGCACTACCACCCCAATCCAGCTCATCGCACAACAACTTCAACTGCCGATGCAGCTCGCGCCATTCGCGCAGGCGCAGGAAACCGAGGAAATGCTTGTCCGCCCACTTGCGCAGCTGCGACTGGGTCAAGTCCTCGTGGGCGATGCGATATGCGTCCCACAGTTTCACGATCCCAACGAATTCGGATTTCGGATCGGCGAACTCCGCGTGCGCCGCATCCGCAGCGCCGCGCTGGTCGGATGGACGCTCTCGCGGATCCTGGATGCCGAGGAAACTGGCGATGATCAGCATCTCGCGCAGGCAGCCGTGCTTCTGCGCGGCGATCAGCATGCGCGCCAGCTTCACGTCCACCGGCAGCCTCGCCATGGTGCGGCCGATGTGCGTCAGTTTGCGGTCGGCATCGACCGCGCCGAGTTCGGACAACTGCTGCCAGCCGTCGGCGACCGCGCGCGGATCCGGCGGCTCCAGAAATGGAAAGTCCTCGATCCGCCCCAGGCCCAGCGACAGCATCCGCAGGATCACGCCCGCCAACGCGGCGCGGCGGATTTCCGGGTCGGTGTAGGCGTCGCGCGACAGGAAATCGGCTTCCGAATAAATGCGGTAGCAGGTGCCCGGCGCGATGCGGCCGCAGCGGCCCTTGCGCTGGTCGGCGCTGGCCTGCGAGATCGGTTCGATGTGCAGGCGGTCGAGCTTCTGCCTCGGGCTGTAGCGCTTGATCCGCGCATAGCCGGGATCGACCACAAAATGGATGCGCGGCACGGTCAATGAAGTTTCCGCGACGTTGGTCGCCAGCACGATCCGCCGCTGCGGACCGGGATTGAACACCCGGTCCTGGTCGCGCACCGACAGCCGCGCGTACAGCGGCAGCACTTCGGTATGCCGGTATTTGCGCTTCTCCAGCGCCTGGTGCGCGTCGCGGATCTCGCGTTCGCCGGGCAGGAAGATCAGGGTGTCGCCCATCGGAGAGATGCGCGCGATTTCGTCGCAGGCGGAGACGATGCCGTCCAGCACCGAGCGGTCGCCCGCGTCGTCGTCGCGGCCGTTGTCGTTACCCTCGTCGCGACCTTCGTTCAGCGGCCGATAGCGCACTTCGACCGGATAACCGCGGCCTTCCACGCTCACCACCGGCGCATTGCCGAAGTGCTGCGAGAAGCGTTCGGTGTCGATGGTCGCCGAGGTGACGATCACCTTCAGGTCGCGGCGTTTGACAAGCAGTTGCTTGAGATAGCCGAGCAGGAAGTCGATGTTGAGGCTGCGCTCGTGCGCTTCGTCGATGATCAGCGTGTCGTAGGACGACAGCCAGCGATCGGACTGGATCTCGGCCAGCAGGATGCCGTCGGTCATGAACTTGACCGCGGTGCGCTCGCCGACGTTGTCGTTGAAGCGCACCTGATAGCCGACAAGGGCGCCGAGCGGGGTCTTCAGTTCTTCGGCGACGCGCTTGGCGACCGTGCGCGCGGCGATCCGGCGCGGCTGAGTGCAGCCGATCATGCCGGCGGCGCCGCGACCGGCGGCCAGGCACAGTTTCGGCAACTGCGTGGTCTTGCCCGAACCGGTTTCGCCCGCGATCACGATCACCTGATGCTTGCGGATCAGCTCGACGATGCGCTCGGCCTCGCCGGCGATGGGCAGCGACGGGTCGATTTCGACCGCGGTCGGCAACGTCGCCGCACGGGCCTCGCGCGCCGCGACCGATGGCGCCAACGCGTCGGCGAACGCGGCCTGCAGCGCGGCATCGCCGGGCTTGCCGCTCCAGCGCGACCACAGCCCGAGCAGCCGCCCGCGGTCGCGCGACAGCGCCCCATCGACCGCGCACCGGGCGGTCTGGAGCATGCGGTCGTTCGGTTTGCCGGAGCGGTTGCCGCCTGGTTCAGACAGTGCCGGTACGGCCGGTTGCGCTGGTTCGTTGCCTGCCATCATTCACTGCGTTCGATAAAAACGGATTTCTAATGTCGCCTGTTGGACCATAGTGTGAGCCATCCCACTGCAGGAGACGAATCATGGGCAAGACCAAAGCCGATAAATCCGCGAAGACGCCGCCCGCGAAAGCACCGCCTGCCGAGACTGGCGCGCCGCAGATCGATATCGGGATTTCCACCTCGGAGCGCAGGAAGGTCGCCGACGGATTGTCGAACTTCCTGGCCGACAGTTACACCCTCTATCTGAAGACCCACAATTTCCACTGGAACGTCACCGGGCCGATGTTCAACAGCCTGCACGTGATGTTCGAGACCCAGTACACCGAAGCCTGGACCGCGCTGGACGCCGTCGCCGAACGCATCCGCGCCCTCGGCTATCGCGCACCGGGCACCTACGCCGAATTCGTCAAGCTCAGCTCGATCAGCGATTCCGAGACGGTGGAAGGCACCGACTGGCGGGAAATGGTGCGCCAGCTCGTGATCGGCAACGAAGCGGTCTGCCGCACCGCGCGCAAGGTATTGAAGACCGCCGACAGCGCGGGCGACGATCCGACCGTCGACCTGATGACCCAGCGCCTCAACATCCACGAGAAGAATGCGTGGATGCTGCGGTCGCTGTTGGCGTAACAGCGGCCGCGGTCGGTAGAGCGGAGCGCAG
>CALRWS020000040.1:0-47403 GCA_943371935.1 Chitinophaga pinensis
CGCCTGCGCGGCGTGGCTGGCCGCCGCCATGTAGTCGAGCACCGCCGCCCGCAGCGCCGGCACCTCCGCCGGCCACAGGTTGGCGCCGTGCAGCGGCCAGCCGGCGCGCACGCGCGCATCGTCCGGCGGCAGCTCGGTGCCGAAATACAGGCCTTCCTTCAGATCCGGCCGGCCGCTGGTGAGTTCGCCGCCGACCGGAAAATAGCCGCGCCACGCGCGGCCGCCGTGCAGCATCTGCACGTGCATCTTCTCCGCTTCCGACAGCGCGAAGAAGGTGCGGCTGGCGTCGCGCAGCCCCGCTTGCAGGGCGTCGTCGATGCCGTGCCCGGCGATATAGAAGAAGCCGTGCGCGCGGCAGGCCTCGCCGATGTCGGCAGCCACCCGCTCGCGTGCGCAAGCATCCGCGCCGCCCAGCATGGGGGCGATATCGACGACCGGCAGGGTCGCGGCGGACACGACGATCCGCCTCAGCGCTCGAATTTGGTGGACAGGACGATCGACGAGGTGGTGCGTTCCACCCCGTCGATCACGCCGATCCGGTCGGTCAGCACGTCCCACTCGCCCACGCCCGGCACGGCGCCGATCGCGATCAGGTCGTAGGCGCCGCTGACCGAATGCAGCGAGCGCAGCTCCGGCATCGCCCGCAGCGCGGCCACCACCGAGATCATCTGCTTGGGCTGCACCGCGATCATGATGTGCGCACGGACCAGGCCGCGCTCGTATTCGTCGTTGACGCGCACCGTATAGCCGCTGATCACGCCTTCCCGCTCCAGCCGTTCGATGCGGCTCTGCACCGTCGTCCGCGACAGACCCAGCCGGCGGGCGATCTCGGCCGTGGGCGCCCGGGCATTCTCACGTAGCAGTGAGAGCAGCTGCTGATCGGTGTCGGTGAGCCTCATTTGCGCCATCTGCTTCGTCGAATCGACGAAATATCCATGAAATCTGCACAGATCACAACTGTCAATCGACAGGCAGATGGCGATAATGGACAGCTCGCCGTTTCTGCCGGAGGCCATCCCATGGCTTTGCTCGACACCCTCGCCCCGCTTCGCGCCCATGCCGGCACGCGCCGCACCCACGGTCTGGACGACGCCACCATCCTCACCTTCGCCGCCACGCACCCTGATCTGGTCGAAGCCATCGAAGCCGCAGGCGCCGAATACGCCGCGATCCGCGAAGAATTCGCCGAGCTGCTGGATCTCGACGAAGCCGCCCAGGCGGATGCCGCACAGGCCGGTTTCGTCAATTTCTATTCGCAGGACACCGTCAACCCGTACATCGCGCTGGCCGCGCGCGGGCCGTGGGTCGTGACCCTCAAAGGCGCGGTGCTGCACGACTCCGGCGGCTACGGCATGCTCGGTTTCGGCCACGCACCGCAGAAAGTCATCGACGCGATGGCCAAGCCGCAGGCGATGGCCAACATCATGACCCCCAGCCTGTCGCAGTTGCGCTTCGAGCGCGCGATCCGCAAGGAGATCGGCCACACCCTCGGCGCCTGCCCGTACGACCGGTTCCTGTGCCTGAATTCGGGCTCCGAATCGGTCTCGCTGGCCGGGCGCATCGCCGACGTCAACACCAAGCTGATGACCGACCCGGGCGCGCCGCACGCCGGCCGCCGGGTCAAGCGCATCTCGGTGAAGGGCAGCTTCCACGGCCGCACCGAACTGCCGGCGCTGTATTCCGACTCCTCCCGGAAAAACTACGCCGCGCACCTGGGCAGCTATCAGCACCACGCCGGGCAGGCCATCACCATCGACCCGTACAGCATCGAGCAGCTGGAGCAGGCGTTCGCCGATGCAGAGCGCGAAGGCTGGCACATCGAAGCGATGTTCCTGGAACCGGTGATGGGCGAAGGCGACCCGGGCCGCGCCGTGCCGCGCGCGTTCTACGACGCCGCCCGCCGCCTCACCCGCGAACACGGCACCCTGCTGCTGGTCGACTCGATCCAGGCCGGCCTGCGCGCGCACGCCGTGCTGTCGATCGTCGACTACCCCGGCTTCGAGGGCATCGATCCGCCGGACATGGAAACCTATTCGAAGGCGCTCAACGCCGCGCAGTACCCGCTGTCGGTGCTGGCCGTGAACGAACGCGCCGCCGGCCTGTACCGCAAGGGCATCTACGGCAACACCATGACCACCAATCCGCGCGCGCTGGACGTCGCCTGCGCCGTGCTGGGCATGCTCACCCCGGCGCTGCGCGACAACATCCGCGAGCGCGGCAAGGAAGCGCTGACCAAGCTCGAAGCGCTGAAAGCCGAACTGCCGGGCCTGATCACCAAGGTCCAGGGCACCGGCCTGCTGTTCTCCTGCGAACTGTCGCCGGAGTTCAAGGGCTACGGCACGAATTCCACCGAAGAATGGATGCGCGAACACGGTATCGGCGTGATCCACGGCGGCGAGAACTCGCTGCGCTTCACCCCGCACTTCGCCATCGCCAGCGATGAACTCGATCTGTTGGTGTCGGTGATCAAGCGCGCGCTGCTGGAAGGCCCGCGCCAGCAGCAGGCCGCTGCGGCCTGAGTGGTCGGCGCGCCATGATGCGAACGAAGAAAGCCGGCGCTGTCCGGCTTTCTTTTTGTCCGCGATGCGCGATTGTTGCCGCATGACCGATCTCTACATTCTCCCCGGACTGGACGGCACCACGCGGATGCTGGATACGTTCGTAGCAGCCGCGCGCGCTGCCTGCGTCGGCAAGAATGCCGGCGACGTTCGCGCCATCGGTTATCCGTTGGACCAGCCGCTCGGCTATGCCGAACTGGAAACCTTCGCCCGCGCCGTATTGCCGCGGGAGGCGCCGTTCGTGCTGCTGGGCGAATCGTTCTCCGGCCCGATCGCCATCGCCATCGCGGCCGATCCGCCGCCGAACCTCGTCGGCCTCGTGTTGTCGACCACGTTCGCCCGCGCGCCGGTCCCGCTGTTGGCGCCCTTCGCATCCTTGACCCGATTCGCGCCGACGCGCGCCCTGCCGACGGCTGCGCTATCGGCGGTGCTGCTTGGGCGCTGGAGTACGCCCGAATTGCGCCGCACATTGCGCACCGCGCTGAATGAAGTATCACCAGCAGTGCAGCGTGCCCGCGCAGCGGCCTCGATGCGCGTCGACATGTCCGACCGTCTCGCACGCATCGCAGTGCCGACATTGACGTTGAAGGCGAATCACGACCGCCTGCTGCGCGCAGGCGCCGGCCGCCAGTTGCTCGCCGGCATCGCGAACGCACGTCAGGTCGCGCTGGATGGCCCGCATCTACTGCTTCAGACACGCACCGGGCACTGCGCTGAAGAGATCGCGCGTTTCATCGACACACTTCCGCATCCACCGCTGCGCACCGACGCGATCGTCGGTTAGGCTTACGCCCATGAAAACACTCGAAATCCGCCATCCGCTGGTCCGCCACAAGCTCGGGATCCTGCGCGATGCCGCCACCGGCCCGGCGCTGTTCCGGCAGGTGGTCGGCGAAGTCGCCGCCCTGCTCGCCTACGAAGCCACCGCCGATCTGGCCTTGCACGACGCCACCGTCGACACCTGGGCCGGGCCGCTGACGATCGGTCGATGCGATCAGCAGCAGATCACGCTGGTGCCGATCCTGCGCGCGGGCCTGGGCTTCCTGCCCGGCGTGCAGGTGCTGTTGCCGTCGGCGCCGGTGAGTGTGATCGGACTGCGACGCGACGAAGAGACCCTGCAGCCGCACGCGTATTACGAACGCCTGGTCCACGACATCGCCGGCCGCACCGCGCTGCTGATCGACCCGATGCTGGCCACCGGCGGCAGCGCCATCGCCGCCATCGACATGCTGAAAGCCTCGGGCGTGGCGCGGGTGAAGGCGATCTTCCTGGTCGCGGCGCCGGAAGGCCTGCGCGCGCTGGAAGCGGCGCATCCGGACATCGAAGTCGTGGTCGCCGCCATCGACGAACGCCTGAACGAACACGGCTACATCCTGCCCGGACTGGGCGATGCCGGCGACCGGATTTTCGGCACGCCGGCCTGACGCATCGCGTCGCGACGCTCACATCGCGACCGCTCACATCGCGGCGAGGAACATTCCCACGCCCATCCCGGCCATCGCCACCAGCGCCAGCCAGGTCAGCACCGTGCCCCAGAAACGCCCGAACGAATAACCGGCGTGGCGCGAAAGTCCGGCCGCGTGCAAGACGCGCGCCAACAGCAACGTACCGCCCAGCGCCCACAGCCACATCGCGCCCAGGCCGCCCAGTTCCAGCAGCGCCAGCATCAGCAGCGCGAGCGGCACGTATTCGATGAAGTTCGCGTGCGCGCGCACCTTCCGCGCGAGCCGCGTGTCGCCGCCGTCGCCGATGCCGATTTTCAGCGCGCGGCGATGGCCGACCACGCGTATGGCCAAGGCCAGCATCAACAGGATGTGCAACGACGCGAACAGCAGAGTGATCTTGGGCATGAGGTGCGCTACTCGTCTTTGGAAGGAAGATGCGACCCGCTCACGCCGCGAGCGGCCGCGCCTGCAGCGTGGGCGTGTCGTGCGTGGTCGCGAATCGACCCTTGTCGTCGCGCACCACCTGCGCCAGCGCGCAGTCGGGGTCGTGGGTGAAGAACAGATGCACGTTGCGCGCGAGTTTGTCTTCGAGGAAGACGCGCTTCTCGTCGATCAGCATTTCCGGGTTGCGGTCGTAGCCCATCGTGATCGGCACGTGCACCCACGGCCGCCCGGGAATCAGGTCGGCGCAGAACACCACGCCGCCGTGCGCTTCACCGTCGACGATGTCCGGGCCGACGATTTCGGCCAGCATCAACCCGGGCGTGTGGCCGTGGCTGTAGTGGAAGCGCACGGTGTCGCTGAGCGCGACCGAATGTGCGCCGTCGACGATTTCCAGCCGGCCGCTGGCCTGCAGCAGCGCCGGCAATTCGGGGATGAAGCTGGCGCGGTCGCGCGGATGCGGATAGCGCGCGCGATCCCAGCACGCCGCGCTGACCACGAAGGTCGCGTTCGGAAACAGCAGCTCGGGCGCACGATCCTGCTGCCACGGCGCCAGCAGTCCGCCGGCATGATCGAAGTGCAGGTGCGACAGCACCACGACATCGATGTCCTCGTGGGAGAAACCCGCGGCGGCGAGCGATTCGAGCAGCATGTGACGATCTTCGACCACGCCGTAGCGCTCGCGCATGTGCGGGTCGAAGAACGCGCCGATGCCGGTCTCGAACAGCACGGTCTTGCCGTTGAGCGGGCTGGCCAGCAGCGCGCGGCAGGCCAGCGGCACGCGGTTGAGTTCATCGGGCGGCAGCCAGCGCGCCCAGACCGCACGCGGCGCATTGCCGAACATCGCGCCGCCGTCGAGTTTCTGCGAATTGCCGAGTAGCGACCAGAGTTTCATGACATGGACCTCCCGCGTTCGATGACATAGACGTGCTCGATGCACGCCTCGCCCTTGTATTCGGCCTGGGCGGTATCGGCCAGACGCATGCCGAGGCGCTGGAGCAGGCCGATGCAGCCAAGATTACGCGCATCAGTGGCCGCGACCACGCGCTGCGCGGGCGTATGCGCGAACAACAGCGCGATCATCGCCTGCGCGGACTCCAGCCCCAGCCCGGTGCGCTGGAATTCCGGATGCAGGGACACGCCGAATTCGGCCATGCGCCCGTCGGGCGACAGCCAGACGCCGAGATCGCCGACCAGCCGGTCGTCGTCCAGCGCGGCGATACCGACCTGCGTCCACTCGCCCGGCTCAAGGCCGGCGTTCCTGCTGTAGTCGCGCAGCGTTTCGGTGGCTTCGGCCTCCGACATCGGCGCCCAGCCCTGGTAACGGGCGACTTCGGCATCGCTTCGGTACGCGTGGAAATTGCGGAAATCCGAAGCGCGCAGTCGCCGCAAGCGGACGCGGCGACACGCGTGCGGCAGGTGTTCGAAGAGGCTCATGTGATGCGCTTACGACATCATTGCCCGACGGCGGCAGGCGCAATCTCGACCAGCGCCTTGCCCACCGGGTTGCGCGGGTCGCTGCCGCCGTGCAGCACGTTGGCGCGCTTGTCCCACTCCACCGTCTGCAGATTGCCCCAGGTATCGCTGGAACGGCGGCCGTCGGCAGCGTCCTTCGGTGCGACCACGGTGTGGCCCATCGCGCGCAGCGCGGCGACGACGTCCTCCGGCAGCGCGTCGCGCTCGGTGCCGATGCCGTCGGGCATCCACTGGTGGTGATAGCGCGGCAGCGCTGCGACGGCCTGGGCGTCGAGGCCGTCGGCATAGCCCAGCGCGCCCAGCAGCACCATGGTGATGATGCGGCTACCGCCGGGCGTGCCCAGCACGGCGACGCGATCGGGCGAGGTCATGAAGGTCGGCGTCATCGAACTGAGCATGCGCTTGCCGGGTTTCGGCGCGTTGGCGTCGTAGCCCATCACCCCGAACGCGTTCGGCGTGCCGGGCTTCAGCGCGAAGTCGTCCATCTCGTTATTGAGCAGCACGCCGGTGCCGGGCGGGATCAGGCCGGAGCCGAACAGCAGATTCACCGTCTGCGTGCCGGCGACCAGATTGCCTTCGGCGTCGATGATCGAGAAATGCGTGGTTTCGTCGTCTTCCAGCGGCGTCTGTTCGCCCGACAGCATGTCGCTGGGGGTGGCTTTTTTCGGGTTGATGGTCGAACGCTGGCCAGCGGCGTAATCGGCGCTGGTCAACGTGCGTACCGGCACGTCGACGAAATCCGGATCGCCGAGGTAGAAGGTGCGGTCGCGATACGCGCGGCGCATCGCTTCGACGGTGAGATGCACGCGCTGGGCCTGCGGCAGCTTCGCCAGATCCCACGGTTCCAGCATCTGCATCATCTGCGCCAGCGCCACGCCGCCGGACGACGGCGGCGGCGCGGTGACGATCTCCCAGCCGTCGTATTCGAAGCGCAGCGGCGCGCGCTCGCGGATGCGGTAACCGGCCAGTTCCTCGGCGGTCCAGCGCCCGCCTTCGGCCTTCACGCCGGCCAGCAGTTTCTTCGCCAGCGGACCGCGATAGAAACCGTCGAAGCCCTGGGCGGCCAGCAGTTCCAGCGTGCGCGCCAGATCCGGTTGCTTCAGCAGCTCTCCTTCCTTCGGCGGATCGCCATCGGCCAGGAAGACGGCTTTCGTGCCCTTGTAGCGCTCCATCACCTCGCGCCGCGCGGTGTAACCGCCCGCCAGCCGCGCGTAGACGGGAAACCCTTCGCGGGCGATGCGGATCGCGGGCGCCAGCGAGGTCTTCAGCGGCAGGCGGCCGTAGTTCGTCGCCATGTGCACCAGACCCGCGGGTAATCCAGGGATGCCCGCAGACCACGGCCCGTTGGTCGCGCGGTCGCGGTTGAATTCGCCCTTGGCATCGAGATATTCCGCCTGCGTGGCCGCGGCGGGCGCGGTTTCGCGCGCGTCGATGAAGATGTCCTTGCCGGTCTTCGCATCGTGCAGCAGGAAGAAACCGCCGCCACCCAGGCCGGAGGAAATCGGCTCGACCACCGACAGCACCGACGACACCGCGACCGCGGCGTCGAAGGCGTTGCCGCCCTGGCGCAGGATGTCCATGCCCGCTTCGCTCGCGAGCGTGTGCGCGCTGGCGATGGCGGCGCCGGGCGGGTGCGCGGGCTTGGCATCCGATGCGTTCTGCGCAGATGCCGGCTGCGCGAAAGCGAGCGGCGCGAAGACGAGCGCGCAGGTCAGACCCAGCGCGAAAGAGGTTCGTGACATCGTCATGCGTCATGCTCCTGCAGACGCGCCAGCTTCGCCAGCAGCGCCTCGTTCGACTCCGGAAACGCGGGGTCCGGGTCGATGCATTCGACCGGGCACACCACCACGCACTGCGGTTCGTCGTAATGGCCGACGCATTCGGTGCAGCGCGCCGGATCGATCACATAGATGGTTTCGCCCTGCGAGATCGCCTGATTCGGGCAGGCCGGCTCGCACACGTCGCAGTTGATGCAGAGCGCGTTGATCTTCAGCGACATGGGGGACTCGAATCGTCGTCGTGGCGCGAAGGCCACGACGACGGGTGATGCGGGTGCGTAGCGGTCAGGAACTCGCGAATCGAGAACGCGTCGATCGAGAACTCGCGGATCGAAAGCGGCGGAATGGACCGTCGCAGCGGATCACTTCGTTTCGACGAAGACATAGTTCACGCCGGACGGCGCGACCGCGGCCTTGACCCGGTCGTTGTCCTCGGCCTTGCCGATGAAGAGCAGCTTCACACCCTTGAGCTTGCCCGGCTT
Organism: Chitinophaga pinensis; assembly: GCA_943371935.1. GTDB lineage: Bacteria > Pseudomonadota > Gammaproteobacteria > Xanthomonadales > Xanthomonadaceae > Lysobacter_I. Next base: position 8,181 of record CALRWS020000040.1, read on the forward strand.
CACGTCCGCGAAGGTCGCCACGACCATGTCGGCGGACTTGGTGGACGACGGCGATGCGGACGCATAGGCCAGCAGGTTGCCGGCCAGGATGCCGCGCGAGACGTCGGACTGCGCCTTGTCCAGCAGGCGGCCGTACAGACCCTCGAAATCGGCCGAGCTTTCCGGCGGCAGCAGATAGATGAAGGGCTGGCTGGTCACGCCGTCCATATTGCGGCCGACCACTTCGGTGACGTAGGCGCGCCAGGCGGCGGCATCTTCATTGGTGGGCGCGGCCATCGGAGCGGTGGCGGTCTCCTTCTTGGCGTCCTCTTCTTTCTTGCAGGCCGCGAAGGGCATGGTGAGGGCGGCGATCAGCAGCAGACGGGCGATGATGTTCATAGGTCGGAAATCCCAGGTGTGAGCACGATGCGGAACGATAGGAACGGATGCGGCGCGAACCAGGAACGGGTACAGCGCGAACGACGACGGGTATCGACAGTGCCGGCTCAATCCCGGCTGCGCTGCCATTCGGCCAGCAGCGCCAGATTCACAGCAGGCGGCACGAAACCTGAAACGTCGCCGCCGAGGCGGGACACTTCGCGCACCAGCGAGGAGGATATGAAGCCATATTGCTCGGCCGGCGTCAGGAACAGCGTCTCGACATCGGGAATCAGATGCCGATTCATGCTGGCCAGCTGGAACTCGTATTCGAAGTCGGACACCGCGCGCAGGCCGCGCAGCAGCACCCCGGCGCCCACTTCGCTGACGAAATGCGCCAGCAGCGAATCGAAACCGCGGACTTCGACGTTCGGGAACCGCGACAGCGAATCGCGGGCCAGATCCACGCGCAGCCCCAGTTCCAGCGCCGGGCGTTTGCCCGGGCTTTCGGCGACACCGACGATCAGTCGCTCGAACAGCGGCGCGGCGCGCTCGACCAGATCGAGATGGCCATTGGTGATCGGGTCGAAGGTGCCGGGGTAGACCGCGATCCGGGCTGCGGGCGTACGGGTGGCTGAAGGATGAGAAGCCGTGGACATGACGTCGAAGGGATCGCCGAAAACGGGACAGTCCCAAGTGTAACAGCGCCTCGAGCGGCTCAGGCCCGCCCGGGCCTTCGCGCTCGACCGGGCTCGCTCAAGCCGGCGCGCGTCGGTGCAGGGCGTAGTGCACGTCCCGGGTCCGGCCCTCGCGATGCGGCCGCCATGCGCCGCCGGGCAGCAACGGCGACGGCGATTCGACATACAGCCAGGCCTCGTCGGCGAGACGACCCTCCAGCGCCTCGAACACCGGCTGCCAGAGATCGCCCGCGAACGGCGGATCGACGAAGACCAGATCGAAGCCGGCGGGGTCGTCACTTTCCGGCGCCCGACGCAGCCAGCCCAGCGCATCGGCGCAGACCACCTGCACCCGCTCACCGCCCGGCAACTTCGCCGCGAGCGTGCGCAGGCCTTCGGCAAGCTGCGGATCGCGCTCCACCAGCACCGCCTCGCGCGCACCGCGCGACACCGCTTCCAGCCCCAACGCGCCGGTGCCGGCGAACAGGTCCAGCACCCGGGCCCCGGGCAGCGCCGGCTGCAGCCAGTTGAAGAGCGTCTCGCGGACGCGGTCGGCGGTCGGGCGCAGACCTTCGCGGTCGGCGACCGGCAGACGGGTGCCGCGCCAGTCGCCGGCGATGATGCGGACCACACCGGCCGGCTTCGTCGCGACCGTGCGCAACACCCTGTCGGTCGGGCGCTTCATCGGGAGGTCGGCTTCATCGAGGGGCAAGGGAGGCGGGTGATAACATTCCGCCATTGTCCAACAGCCGGCGGGGTTTGCGTTCGCCGGGCGTGCTTCGACCCGCCACGCCGGACATCGCCACTGGGCTGGCGGGCAGCGAAACATGCCGCCATGGCCGATGGATCCGACTTGAGAACCCCCATCCCCGGCGCCATACCGACCCCCTGCAAGATCCAGGACACCCGCTCGCGATGATTCCCTTCTTCCGCCGCAAGAAACCCGATGCGGCCACGCAGGCCACCACGCCCGCCGAATCCCACCAGATCGTGGAGGCCTTCGAAGCCGGTGCGCCCATCGAACCGCCGACCGATATGCAGCAGGTCGCGATCCAGCACCACGATGCGGCCGCCGCCCCGGCGACCATGGCCCCGGCGACCATCGACGCACCCGCCGACGCATCCGGTGAAGCGCCCGCCGCCGCGCCCGGCAAACCCGGCTGGCGCGAGCGTCTGCGCAACAGCGCCATCGCCCGCAGTTTCGGCGGCCTGTTCTCGCGCAATCCCAAGCTCGACGACGACCTGCTGGACGAGATCGAAACCGCCCTGATCACCGCCGACGTCGGCGTTACCGCCACCACGCAATTGATCGAATCGCTGCGCAAGCGGATGAAGGCGCGCGAATTCGCCGACGCGCGAGCGCTGCTGACCGCACTGCGCGCGGACCTGATCGCGATGCTGGTGCCGGTGGCGAAACCGCTGGCGATCGACCGCAGCGCAAAACCCTTCGTGATCCTCACGGTCGGCGTCAACGGCGTCGGCAAGACCACCACCATCGGCAAGCTCGCGCATCGCTTCAAGGCCGAAGGCCGCACGCTGATGCTGGCGGCGGGCGACACCTTCCGCGCCGCCGCGGTCGCGCAGTTGCAGGCCTGGGGCGAACGCAACGGCGTCGCCGTGGTCGCGCAGGGCCAGAATGCCGACGCGGCCTCGGTCGCGTTCGATGCACTGCAGGCCGCGAAGGCGCGCGGCACCGAAGTGTTGATCGCCGACACCGCCGGCCGCCTGCACACGCAGCAGGGCCTGATGGCCGAACTGGGCAAGATCAAGCGCGTGCTCGGCAAGATCGACGACACCGCGCCGCATGAAGTATTGATGGTGATCGACGGCACCACCGGCCAGAACGCGCTGTCGCAGCTGCGCGAGTTCCACGCCGCGGCCGGCGTCACCGGGCTGGTGGTGACCAAACTCGACGGTACCGCCAAGGGCGGCGTGGTGTTCGCGTTGGCCCGCGAATTCGGCATCCCGATCCGCTATGCCGGCATCGGCGAACGGTCCGAAGATCTGCGCGTGTTCGACGCCGAAGCTTTCGTCGACGCACTGCTGCCGGAGGCGTTGGGCGCATGAGCGCATGATCAGCCCCCCCAGGACACGTCTCGCGTGATGGCGGACGCCGACGCCGCGCCCACGCCGCATCCGAAAAAACGCTGGCGGCGGGTGCTGATCGCGTTCGGCGTCGTGCTGTTGCTGCTGTCGCTCGCGACCACCTGGCTGCTGCAACCGGAACAGCTTGTACCGCTGATTCTCGATCGCACCGGCAAAGCGCTCGGCCTGGAGATCACTGCCGACGGCGTCGCCGAAGCGCGACTGCGCGGCCAGCCGCAACTGGTGGTGCGGAACATCATTGCCCGCGAACCGGGCGGGGAGACTCCGATCCTGCGCGCCGAGCGCGTGCTGCTGGCGCTGCCATGGTCCAGCCTGCGCAGCGGCGGCAAGGATCCGGTGATCGAACGCGTCGAACTGGATGCGCCGGTATTCGATCTGTCAGCCCTGCAGGCCTGGCTGGCGAAGCGCCCGCCGGGCGAAGACACGAACATTCCGACGCTTACCGACGGTCTGCGCGTGATCGGCGGCCTCATCGATAACGGCGACTGGCGGATCGAGAACATCGATCTGCGCATGCCGTCGCTGCATCCGCAGCGCCCGGTGAACGCACGACTCCGCGGCCGTTACGTCGATGCGGCGACCGGCAACGGCACGATGAAGATTCCGTTCGATCTCGCCATTGCACTGACCAGGCCGGCCAACGATGCCGGCGTCGCCGCGGTCGGCACGCTCGCCATCGAAAGCGGCGACTGGCGGCTGCCGGCGACGGTCACGCTCTCCGGCCCGCTGCATCTGGGCGACGACGCCATCACGATGACGCCCGCGAAACTGGGCCTATCCGCACGCTACGAATCCGGCGGAACCGGATCCGATAAAACTAGGTTGCCATTTTCGCTAGGCCTGCACGGCCCGTTGCGTTACGACACGGGTACCTGGGTATTGGCGCCGGTCGACGTGGCGCTGCGCGGCGACGAGCCGGTGCCGAACTTCGACGCACGCGGCGCGTTCGCGCTGGGCAAGCGGCTGGTGATCGAACTCGACGGCGCGCTGCCGCAGTGGCCCGCCTCGTGGCCCGCATTGCCGGTCCCGGTGTCGAGTTCGACTTCGCCGCTGCCATTCTCGCTGCGCTACGCCGGCAAGGCGGATCTGGCGGATGTCGCGCGCCTGCGCCTGCAGCGCGACGCTACCGATTTCGACGGCCGCTTCAGGCTGTACGACGTGCTCGGCTGGATCGATCAGGCCGGCGGCTCGCCGCTGCCGCCGATGGATGGTCATCTGCGTTCGCCGGAGCTGGAAATATCCGGCGCGGTGCTGGAAGGCGTGGATGTCGTCATCGACGATGAGGATGTGCGGTGACCGGGGCTGCGCGCGAAGTCCACGGCAAATCCCCGGACAAACGCTTCGCGCTTGTCCACCCCCTTTTTCAAAGGGGGCTGAAGAACACGGCGTCGCCGCTTTTCATCGCCCGCGGATCGCAGCAGCCATGATCGACACCCAGCGCTACGCGCCCGCCCTGCTCGCATGGTTCGACGTGTCCGGTCGTCACGATCTGCCGTGGCAGCATCCGCGCACGCCGTATCGGGTGTGGCTGTCGGAAATCATGCTGCAGCAGACCCAGGTGCGGGTGGTGATCCCGTATTTCGAGCGCTTCCTCGCCGCCCTGCCCGATCTGCGCGCGCTGGCCGCGGCGCCGCAGGACGACGTGATGGCGCTGTGGTCGGGGCTGGGCTACTACGCCCGCGCCCGGAATCTGCACGCGGCCGCGAAACGCTGCGTCGAACTGCACGGCGGCGAGCTGCCGCACGACATCGACGCGCTCACCGCCCTGCCCGGCATCGGCCGCAGTACCGCCGCCGCGATCCTCTCGCAGGCCTGGGGTGACCCGGAAGCAATCCTCGATGGCAACGTCAAACGCGTGCTGGCGCGGGTGTTCGGCGTCGACGGCTGGCCGGGAACACCGGCGAACGAGAAAAAACTCTGGGCGATCGCCGAATCGCTACTGCCGGCCGAACGGCTGGCCGACTACACCCAGGCGCAGATGGATTTCGGCGCCACCCTCTGCACACGCCACGACCCCGCCTGCGTGCTGTGCCCGCTGCAGCGCGACTGCGTGGCGCTGCGCGACGGCCGCGTCGCCGAACTGCCCACGCCGAAACCCGGGAAACCGCTGCCGGAGCGCAAGGCCGTCGTGCTGTTGCTTCGCGATGCCGAAGGCCGTGTGCTGCTGCAGCGCCGGCCGCCGACCGGGATCTGGGCATCGCTGTGGTCGCTGCCCGAAGCCGCCGACCACGACGACGCGCGCGCGTGGTTCGGGCAGCACATCGTCGGCGACTACGACAGCGCCGCGGCGCTGGCCAACATCCCGCACGCTTTCACCCATTACCGCCTGCTGATGCAGCCGCTGGCGTGGCGCGATGTCGCGCTGCGGCCCTGCATCGGCGACGATGACGGCCTGCGCTGGGTCGCCCGCGAACACTACGCCTCGCTGGGCATCCCCGCCCCGGTCCGCACCCTGCTGCAGACCCCTTCACCCTGATCAGGGAACCAACGCATGCCCCGCACCGTGTTCTGCGAGTACGAACAACGCGATACCGAAGGCCTGGATTTCGCGCCGTGGCCCGGCGAACTCGGCCAGCGCGTCTACGCGCGCATCGGCAAGGGCGCCTGGGCCAAATGGCTGGCGCACCAGACCATGCTGATCAACGAGAACCGCCTCTCGCCCATGAACCCCGAGCACCGGAAGTTCCTGCAGGCCGAGATGGAGAAGTTCCTGTTCGACGGCGGCGCCGAAAAGCCCGCCGGCTATGTCCCCGAGGGCGGTGTGGCGGGCGGCGATGGCGAAGACGGGGCGTCCGGCGCGGCTTCTACCTGACGCTTCGCGCGGGCGTCCTTCTCGGCGGCCCGGATCGCCTTCACGTCCAGCGGACGGATTTCCTTGATCGTGCATTCCAGCGGGATCAGCCCGTTGTTGCTGACATGGATGCGGTCGAACCGTGCGCTGAGCCGGCCACCGATGCTGCGGATGCCGATGGTCTGGGCGTAGTCCAGGTCGGAACAGGGCTCGTACACCTCGACCAGCCAGGCCTGACTGGGGCGGGTCCACAGCGCCATCGTGCCGTCGCCCAGCGGCGTCCAGCCGTTGTAACTGCCGAAATACTGGATGCTGTCGACCGGCTCCCCGGCGTTGGCGCGATACAGGGCCAGGCGGTCGGCGTCGCGCATATCGCCACTGCTGGCGCAGCCAGCGGCCGACAGAGCGACCAGCAGCGAGGAAAGGAAGAGAGTCGTGCTTGTCATCGGGCGAGTCATGGCAGCCTCCGCGGACGCGGCGTGGATGGGGTCTGCGGCGATCATGCCCCTCCCCGCCCCGAACGCAAAGGCCGGCCGCCGGCGCATTCAGCACCGGGCCGGCTTGCCCTCGCGCCCGCGGCCCCGTATCATTCCGCGCTCGCAAGTGGCCGAGTAGCTCAGTTGGTAGAGCAGGGGATTGAAAATCCCCGTGTCGGCGGTTCGATTCCGTCCTCGGCCACCATATATAGCTCCAAAGACATCCCAGAAAGGCTGAAATCCTCAATAAAAACAAGGGTTTCGGCCTTTTTTGTGTCCGCAGACATCCCATAGGGGCTCTTGCAATCCGGGGGCAACTGGGGGCAACAATGGGGGCAACAGACCCACCCCGGGTTGGAGTTGCCCCCAATGCCGCTCACCGATACCGCCATCCGCAAGGCCAAGCCGGCCGACAAACCGCAGCGCCTTCCCGATGGTGGCGGGCTGTATCTGGAACTCTCCCCAGCCGGGGGCAAGTGGTGGCGTCTCAAGTACCGTTTCGACGGCAAGGAAAAGCGGATATCGCTGGGCACCTACCCCGATACCAGCCTCGCCAGCGCGCGCGACAAGCGCGACGCGGCCCGCAAGCTGCTGGCGGCAGGCGTTGACCCGGGCGAACATCGGAAGGCCGAAAAGGCCGCAGGCGACGACAGGGCCGCGAACAGCTTTGAGGTCGTCGCCCGGGAATGGCTGGGGAAGCACTCGCCGACATGGGCGGCATCGCACGGCGACAAGATCGCGGCCCGGCTCGAACGCGACCTGTTCCCGTGGATCGGTCGCCGCCCCATCGCCGATATCACTGCAAAGGACTTGCTAGCCACCATCAACCGCATCACCGACCGGGGCGCGACGGAAACCGCTCACCGCGCGCTGCAAAACTGCGGGCAGGTGTTCCGCTATGCCATCGTCACAGGGCGCGCGGACCGCAACCCGGCGACCGACTTGCGCGGTGCCCTACCCCCCGTCAAGCCAAGCCACCACGCGGCCATTCTTGAGCCTGCGGCGATTGGCGGGCTGTTGCGTGCTATCGATGGCTATCAGGGCGGGTTCATCACGAAATGCGCGCTTCGGCTTGCCCCGCTGGTGTTCGTGCGTCCCGGCGAACTGCGGCAGGCGGAATGGGCTGAAATCGACTTGGACGCGGCAGAGTGGAACATCCCGGCCGACAAGATGAAAACCGGCGAACCGCATCTGGTCCCGCTGGCACCGCAGGCCGTGGCGATCCTGCGCGACCTGTACGCGCTCACGGGGCGCGGCCGTTACGTGTTCCCCAGCGTGCGCACCGCGTCCCGGCCGATGAGTGACAACGCCGTGTTGTCGGCCCTGCGGCGCATGGGGTTCGCCAAAGACGAAATGACCGGCCACGGCTTCCGGGCGATGGCGCGCACCGTCTTGGATGAAGTGCTGCACTTCCGGCCCGACTACATCGAACACCAGCTGGCGCACGCCGTCCGCGACCCGAACGGCCGCGCCTACAACCGCACGGCGCACCTCGCCGAACGCCGCAAGATGATGGCGGCATGGGCGGACTATCTTGACCAGTTACGCGACCCCAGCGGCAAAGTCTTGCCGATGACGCGCAAAGCATCCGGCGACAGCCGGTAACAAGCGGCCGGCCGGGGTGTCACTACCACCCCGACCGGCCTAACCACCACCGTTCACACAAGGAACGATCATGGCTCACAGCAGATTATCAGACGCCCGCCCGACCACCGTAGACACCGGGTTTCGGGAGATTCCCGCCGAAGGCATGCGCCTACTGGCCGTGTCCGCAGGCTTGGACAGCCGCACAGCCACACGCGAAGCAAGCGACCTAGAAGACGCCGTGCGCCGCGTGCTGGCCGGATCGATCGAAGCCGGGACAGACGGCAGCACGGCCTATCTGTGCGAGTTTGCGTTAGAGACGGCCAAGGCGTTGCGCGAAGCGGCCGGGGGCAATGCACAATCGCTATGAGCTGCTGTAGCGCACAAGATCACGGCCCGCATGCATGCACACTCGGGATGCTTAGCGGGCCAGTTATTTCGTCGACTTGCAAGGATGTGGAATGAAAGCTGCGGATGAGGATGAAAAATCACGCTTCTACGAAAAGACGCGGGAAAGTTGGGACAACAATGCAGTAGCCCAAAAACTATTAAAGTCCGGCGCGCTTGGCACGGCGGTTCGATTGCTTAAGGATCGCGAACGTGTGCAGCGTCGTTATTCCCCAAAAGAACCTTTAGACATCTGGGTAGTTCAGGCTGCAACTGGGGCCGCACGCGAACGAGATATTGCCGAAAGGATGACTGCTAGCGAAAGAAGAAAGCTCGAAAATACAATTAGAGAAAGCACGGACGCGCTATTAGGTGCGCTCACATTGCTTCACGGGGAAGCTGGATTTACACACCACTTTCAGCCCGTGTTTGACGGATTAGCGTTAGACATGGCCTGTAATCAGAAAGAATGGTGCGAAGATGCAGGCATTCCGATGGATGAGGACACGCTAACAAGATGCCGATTCACGGTTTATCAGATGCTAATGCACGATCTAGGCACACTTTTTGACGCGATCAAATATGGTGCTGAACTGTTTTCTCAACAAGAAACTATAGTCAAAAAGCCCAATGATAAAAACGCTAATCGTCTCTACTTCATCCGAAAGCTAAACAGTAGCTTATGCGCCGAATTTGACTCGCCATGTAGATCTGCAGCACTGGCCATCACGTCGGCCTTTTTCGACTGTAGTGACCTTGACGAAGCGGCGCTTTCGAAGCTCGCGCCTCGCAAAAAGCCAAAGCCTCACGTTATGCCTCAGGAGGGAATTGATCGCCTGCGGGAATACTTTGCTGCTAATGGTCGTTTGTCCGAGCTCGAAGAAATTGATCCAATCTTCAGGGCTGAATCAAAGTCTGAAAATGACCCAAAAAGTTCAGCTGAATAAAGTCATCTGCTTCCTTGGTTTGACGCCATTACGCGATCACAGCGCTAGGGGGATAACGGTGCCGCTGCGACGCGCAGCGGCCAGCACGATTCCGTGCCGGCCTGCAGAGGAGCCACTATGTCCCCCATTTCGCAATGCCAGCCGCCGAGCCTCGAACGCTTGCCACAAGTCAAAGCCCGCACGGGGCTTTCCCGGTCTGAGATTTACCGCAAGGTCGCACTAGGCGACTTCCCCAGCCCAATCAAGCTAGGTCAACGTAGCAGCGCATGGCCGGAGCACGAGGTAACGGCTTGGATCGCGTCACGCATCGCCGCACGCGATCAGAGTGCGAAGCGATGAACCGCCAAAAGGTGAACCCCCACGCTGGCAGGCGCAGGGGTCCGGAGAACACTGCCGCAATTGGACAAAGCAACAGCCAGCGCAAACCTAACCGCACGCGCACCGGCTGGCAAGGGGACCGCCTCCCGTTGAACTGGCGGGAACGCCTGCCCGACCCCGAAACCTATTACCGCAAGCGAATCGACAAGCTCGGGCAACGTCACGGCAACGGCTGGGCACAAGGCCGCTGCCCGCTACACGACGACGGCAACGCTTCGCTGTCGGTGAATCTCGATTCTCCGCGCGGGGGCTGGCGATGTTTCGCCGGTTGCGGCCACGGTGACTTGCTCGCCTTTCATATGCGCTTGACCGGCCTGGGCTTCGCAGATGCCGTGCGCGATCTGGCCGGGGGTTTGTCATGACACAGACCGACGAAACCCCGGAAGCTGCCGCCCGCAGGCTGGCCGGTCCCGCAATCGCCAAGGGATTCGAGCCTAGCGCCTTGCACCTCTATTCTGACGCTGCCGGTTTGCCGTGGTGCTGGCGTATCCGCGCCACTCGTGCGGACGGTGAAAAATGGATCAGACCGATGCACCACGACGGCCGCGCATTCGTCACCAGCGAGCCGACAACGCCACCGAACGGAAAACCGCTCTATCGGCTTCCCGATCTGCCCGGCGATGGCGTGGCGTTCGTCGTAGAGGGCGAGACATGCGCCGACGCGCTCGCCGGCCTTGGCCTCACTGTGACGACTAGCGGCAGCGCCGACAGCGCCGATGCGGCGGACTGGTCCCCACTGCGCGCCCGGCATGTCGTCATCTGGCGTGACAACGACACGGCAGGCCTGCGCTACGCGGAAGCGGTGACAGCCAAGCTGCGCGGCATCGCCGCTGTGATCGATTGGCTAGACTTGGCGTCGCTTGCGTTGCCTGACAAGGGCGATTGCGTCGATTGGCTGGCGTTAAATCCAGACGCCACCGCTGCCGATGTGCTGACCCTTGCGCGCATGGATGCACCCGAACCACTCCCACCCTCGCCGGCAGGCGCTAGAGCCGCCCCTGAGCCGCTACGGCGCGCGCTGGCCGCACCGGCCGCCTACCCCTTGGACGCACTCGGCAGCGTGCTAGGCGAGGCTGCGGCGCGCATCCATGCCGTCGTGCAATGTCCCGCCGCAATGTGCGGGCAATCGATCCTAGCGGCGGCTAGCTTGGCGGTACAGGCGCATGCGGATGTGTTGATCGATGGCAGGCGTGAGCCGCTGAGCCTGTGGCATGTCACCGTCGGAGAGTCTGGAGAACGAAAGAGCGCGGCGGATAGTTGGGCCTTGCGTCTGCATCGTGAACACGAACGCATGCTGGCGGATGCATATCGCCACGACTTCATCGCTTATGAGATGGAAGTCAGGGCGTACAAAGCCGCTACGCGACACGCTGAGAAAAAAAAGGATGCTGCCGCAATACGTGCCGCACTTGCAGACATCGGCAACCCGCCGCTAGCACCATTGCAGCCGTTAGTTCTGCTGAGCGAACCAACACTGGAAGGCCTGCACAAGCTGTATCAATCCGGCCGCCCCAGTCTTGGCCTGTTCAATGACGATGCGGGGGACTTTCTGGCCGGGCATGCGATGAGCAATGAAAACCGCGCGAAATCTGCGGCGGGATTCTCTCGGCTATGGGACAACGGCGAGTTTTCGCGGGTACGCTCCGGCGACGGTGCGGCGAAATTCTTCGGTCGCCGTCTGGCGCTACACGTCATGGTGCAACCCGTGATCGCGGAAAGCGTGCTGTCCGATGATGTGCTGACCGGACAAGGGTTTCTAGCGCGCTGCCTTATGGCGTGGCCGGAATCGACCATCGGCACGCGGGCCTATGTGGAAGCCGATCTATCCACCGACCCTGCAATGCTGGCTTATTGGGCATGCATCCGCGAACGCCTGCGCGCTTCCCAACCGCTGCGCACCGGCACCCGCAATGAACTAGAGCCGCGCACGCTTGAACTGGCTCCGGACGCGAAAGCACGCTGGATCGAAATCGCCGACGCCATCGAAGGCGATATGGCCGGCGACTTTGCCGACGTGAAAGCGTGGGCGAGCAAGGGAGGCGCGCAGATACTCCGCATTGCGGCTGTGCTGACCTTGATCGATAACGACGATGCCGACGTGATCCGGATCGGTGCTATCGGACGGGCCGCGCGCCTGACCCTCTACCACCTGAGCGAAGCCGCACGGATCGTCGGGACCGCCAGCACTCCGCCCCGCATTCGGCACGCTGAAGCCTTGCTTGATTGGTGCAGGGACACGGGCCGCCCGATGTTGTATTCAAGCGATGCGCTACGCAAAGGACCGAAGTGCATCCGCACGGCCGACACGTTTGCGGAAGCCGTCGGAGTGTTGGAAGGCACCGGATGGGCTGACTACGTGGAAGGGGGCGCGGTATTGGACGGCAAGCGACGCGCGAAGGTTTGGCAGGTGCGCATCGGGGAGGTCGCATGATGGGCGCATTTTCCGATCTGCTAGCCCTTGCGAATCATGCGAACCATGCGAATCCAAAGACTCACCCGCCGGACGATTCGCCCAATTCGCACGATTCGCAGACGGTCGCACTTTCTGCGCTGGCCCATGATTCGCCCGATTCGCAGGATTCGGACGCGGTCATCGCCAAGATTCGCCGACAGTTGCACGACGTGCGCGGCAGCGTACCTGCTGCGGTAGTCGATTCGATCAATACCGAAGACGTGCTCGCTTGCGATGGCGTAGCACCGGACGCCCTAGCCGCTTACCTGCGCGCGCTGGCACGCCGTCAACGGATGGCGGCAGGCGAAGTGCCGGCCGCATGGACTCGCCCCGTAGCGTGCGCGGGATGCGGCCCTGTCCTGCTATGGCCACGCGCCCCGGATGCCGTGATCGGCTGCCCGTGGTGCCGCCACCGCAAGGCCGGCCGGATCATCCCCAGACCGGCCACCGTTGAAAAACAATCGAAAGAATCGAAGCAGATATGACCACACGACACCCCACCGCCAACGCCAGCCAACGCGCACGACGGGCACGCATCGCCCGAATCGACTATTACCCCAGCGCGGAAGCCTTGGCCTTGATCGAAAGCCGACGCACGCGCTACGGCCCGACCCACAACAATAGCGGCATCATCGATACGATCATTGCCGAATGGGCCGCCTTGGCTGGTCTAAAACAGAGCGAAATAGACAAGCTCAAGACTCCGGCCACGCCCCCGGGCATTGCTGAACAATCCGCGCGCATGCGTATAACTTCGGAATTGCGGACAAGTACGCGCGCGCGTATGACTTCGGATAATTTGGCAGAGTGCGCGAGCGAGCGCACGGGAGTAAGTCCGGCAACACCGGAATTTCTTCTGCCATCGCAGGCGCGCGCGGGCGCGAATGACTTCGATCCGGGGCATGCCAAGCCCGGGCACACACGCGAAGGGACAACGGCTGCACCGGAATTTCTGACAGCCTCCCCGCGCGCGAAAGAGTCCGGGTTATGTCATGCCAAACGCGCGGGCGCGCACGCGAGTAACTCCGGCGGCATGCCCATCATGGCGAATCAAGCGCGCGTGATCTGTGGGGCTAAACGGCGCCGTGACGGTGAGCCGTGCCAAGGCTTGAGCGTTCCGGGTAGGCGGCGATGCAAATGGCATGGTGGCGCTTCTACAGGCCCTAAAACCGATGAGGGCCGCGCGCGATCGATGGCGAACCTACGGCAAAACAGACAGCACGACAGGGGGTTGGCTTAAACGACTTGTTAAGCCCCTGCGATGGACACAGGTGGTTTCGCGTACACCAATGCGTTGGAGTAAACATTGTTCCATATCTTGTCCTGTACGACTGCGATAATCTTCCGCTCCAAGGCATCTCGGAAAATAGATTCAAGGACGGCATCGGGAATCAGCACGTGATGTGAATTTCGAGCTTCAAGGGCTAGCGGGCAGCCATCCTCAACGCTGTGGTTGGATAGGTGTGAGTACACCCAGCCAAGTCGCCGCGGAATTCGCTTGTATTCCCATGCGTTCGACAGCCATTCTTTCAAGCTAGTCTCGCGATAGCGATAGAGAATGGAAATGCTGGACAGATGGACTGTATGCGGGGAACGATTCTGCACTGAAATATGTGCACCATGTAGGCCATCTTCCATCCCGAAAACAGTCACTACCTTAAGTCTTGGACGGCTGTGAAATGCATTCCACGCAAATATCAAAGTTGATAGCACAGCGCCATATATGGCCAACCAGTCAGTGACTTTCATTGACACTTAAAGAACCTCGCGATCTTCGGTGGAGGCACAACGCCTGAGTTAAACCGCCGCGCAGTGGAGCGGCGGACGCGCACTAACGTATAGCAGGCACGTAGCCGACGCCACGATGCGGCGTCGCCTTGAACAACTTGTTAGACCTCATCAACTGAACGTTTTTGCAGCAAAGTGCGGAAGCACATAGACGCCTTGAAGAAGGTGCTCGCACACGTCCAATGCCAAACCAAGCTGATCCGATTTATGTGGCTTTACTTCATGAGCCGCATCGTTTCCAAGAGTTCTTATCTGATGGAGAATTGTTGCACCGTCTTGAGTCAAAACGCCTTGAGTAACTAGGCCGTTGATCCTTTGCACCAGACTAGATCCCGGGGCTTGCTTATCTTTGCATATGGTCTCAACTATGGCGCGTATGCCGATGCCAGCTAGAACTGGTTGGTCATTATTCATAGCCTTTATTGACTCTTCGTATATGCGTTGCACGTTCAACGGCAATATATGTGCGTCCTTTAGAGGGCTACGACCTTCATTCCGGCTTGGATAGAGATTAATTGTCTCGTGGTGCTCTACCTTATCGATATCAACAAAATCCCAATCTTCCGAATTTGTACTACATGATCTAAAGGTAGTTGTCTCGCAGCCTTGGCACAAGATCACTTGATACTCTGCCCAGTATTGAACTGAGTTATCGCCAAACCAGTCCTCACCATTGATGTCTACGGAAGCAAGAACACGATGCTTATTGACGCGCTTGCACTCACTGCAAGGCACATCCAGCACCGAGTCGACGCTTTTATTGATTTCGCGTGTAATCGTATTTTTTGCCATATAGGTCGAGCGCCTGAATTAAGCTGCGCCCCAGAGCGACGCCGGCATGAATGAATTGTTAGCCACGTTGCGGGGTGCCCGCAAACGCCAGCAGCTTTTCACGGATTGCCTTGTCAGGACGGAATGCAGTGGAGCCGCCGTTAGAAGTGTGCACATGCACACGCCATGTCAAAACCGTCCACCGGTTTATAGGGAACTTGGACGCTAGATCCCTCAGCCATTGATTGTCTTGACCAAGCGGAACATTCCAGTTGCCAGTCTCTCCGTCGCTGAGAGGTTTGGGGATGCCATGACCAATATGATCTTGCATGAATGTGATGATGCCATGGCGCTTCCATTGCCAGATGCCGAAAGTAAAGCCAATGTTCGTCACCATCGTGGGCCGTTGAGAAATATTAGTGGCTGAGACAGCGAAAACTTCTATACGAGGCTGACCACCACCAATGATCAAGCGGTGGCCTGCGTATCCGCGCAGTTTTACCCGCTGAGAAGAGTGGGCAATGTAGAGAGCAACGATTGCAGCGGCGAAAGAGCCAATGCCAGATACCCATTCAGCGACTGATCCCCATTCAACCCCGACCACGATCCCCCCTTGTGGCTTACTGCCAATAGACCTCGAATGTGAGGTGTATCGCCAGACTGTCATTGCGACGTAGAAGGAGTCAATCGGACGCGACTGTAAGATATGACAGGGCCGTTTTTTTCGCCCTAGTCGTCTAAGCGAAAAGCACCCCGGCACAGCTTCACGACTTGCCTAGGGTCGCGGCCTGATTCGGAGTTAGGCGGCATCCCTTGGGCGCGCAAGCAATGCCTGCCGACGTGCGGGGTAGAGTCCCAACTCCCCACCGATGTCGCTGGTGTAGGCCGCGCGGGGCTGCTAGCGGCTACACGGCTACACAGCGGCATCCCGACCGGGCGCATTGCTAGCAGAGCAGACCAACGGAACCCGGGGGCAATCCTACCCGGGACGCTGGAAACGCCACCGCTCGCGCACTACCCTGTATCGCCACGGGTCTACAGCGCGCGCAATGAGGGCGTGGACCTGATTGAACCCGCCGCATCGCTTGGCGTTTTCAGTCAAGCGGGCATCGTCTGGGGGCAACTTTGGGGGCAACTGTTCAATATGGTTCGCGCACTTTATTTGAAAATCAATAACTTAGAAGCCCTATTCGATAGAGTCCTCGACCATCTTTTCCCTGCAATTTCAGTAGTTTTGCAGGGTTCGAACGATCAGTATTTCAGCGCCAGTTGTCGTGTTTTGGCCTGTTTTGCCAGCACGCTTTCACACGAATTACACACGGCAGCCCCGCGCTGGCTTTCTGGTAAGTGCCAGGTAAGTTCGCGCACGCGGCTATTGCCGAATTACGCACCGGCTGGATTTGCATCAGGGGTGCGCGGCATTGGCATTCCGCTGTCACGGGCAACCTTCAGCGCCATGTCGCGCAACTGGCGGGAATCCGTCAAGGTGTGCCTGATCAGTTCCTTAACTAGCGCAAGATCGTCTGCGCTGTCGTTGCGGACTTCCCGACTCAGTGCGCGAAAAAGCCCGTGAAAGTAGCGCATCGTGGCCTCGAGCCTAACGACTCTTCCAGCAACTGAAATCTCCAAGCAATGGAGTCTGGATCTAGTCGATTCAGGAAGTTGGAAGTTATCGGCTGCGTTGGCCAAATCCTCAATAATTTTCCCTAAATCGCCGGTAGAAAGTATCAGTCTGTCGAATGTCTGATCGTGCTCGAGATATTCCGATATCTTCGAAAGTACGACTATTGGCAAGCTAAGCATGGGAGCGAAGCTAATCATGAGCAATTTTTGTTCGCTGCTGCGAAGCGCCGCTTCATCTGCAACACGCTTTTCCTCGAGCCTCGCCAGTGCAGCGGTAGTTTCACTCCCTGCCCTGGCAAGTTCATGAGTCTTAGCAGCAAGTTCGTTCGTTTCGACTGACACACGCCAAACGAAGTAACCGACGACTGCGGCAGCGAACGCGCCAGCCCACTCCGCCCAGTTTCCCCAGTCCGCTGCGAGCGGACACCATCCCGTGCACATGACGCGATTCCCCCGATTGTCCCTGAGAGTCCATCGTGCAGCCGAATCGCGTTGCAGCACAAGCCAGGCGCTCGGGTCCACGGAATTCCCGTAGACCTCAGCCGTTCCGCGCCGCCGCGCGCCTCAAGTGGAAATCGGTCTTGGCCGCGATCTGGGACTGCGTTCTGGGATCAGTCGGCACGGCCAGGTGGAACGTCACGTTCTGAGTGATCCCGCCGCCGGTGCGGCTCCCTGCCATCGGCATGACGTGACCACTGCGGCCCGCCGGCATCATCAGCAGCTGCTTGCTGCCGACGTTCAGCAGCTCCGGCATGCCGCGTTCGTTGACCTCGTACATCTTGCCGCCCATGACCGGGCCGCCGTCAGCGCGGCCGCCGCCGAAGACCGACGCGAAGGGCCGTAAAGCGCATACGCACTTGTAGGGTGCATAAGCGAAGCGTCATGCACCGTCTTTTGATGGATCCGGCGCGGCTTGAGATTCATGGCGCATGGCGCCTTCGGCTTATGCGCCCTACAGAGAACTTCATCTCCGCAACCTTATCGACGCGAAACCGCATGATCGGCCGTTCCGCTCAGCGCCGACCGCAGCGGACAGGCCGCAATGGTGGGGTTTCGCTGCGCTCACCGCCACCCTACTACCGGGTCGGCGCATAGGTCGGGTGCGGGGTATTCCTGCGTCAGGTTCACAAAATCGGGGGGTAAGAGGAGCATTTCGAGGGCTTTCGGTGACCACTACCGCCTGGAAATGAATTCTGACCCGGACTCACAGCACGACAGTCCCTCAACTCTCACCTTTCGGCTTTCGCACCAATCCGCCTAGAAGAATCAGCAACCCCAACTGAAATACACCACACACCGTCAACCATGTGAGTTGTCTGAATTCGGTCGAAAACAGGGATGGACGCGCATCGAACAACGGGCCGAACGTCAGCGATGATGGCAAGGTCACTAGCGACAGCAATATCGCCGGCGCGAGGTGTTCCACGGACGAATTCTGATACTCGACGGCGATGCACCAGGCCCATGCCGATGCGACGCAAAGCGTTAGCGCATAGGTTATTGAAAGAATACGAATGACATTTTGCATTGGATGCCTGAGAGCTGAACCGACAGATTGTGGATCGACGAACTCATCCCGGTCCGTCATCGTCTCGATCCTGGACGCTCTCGAAAATCTCCGGCGCTTCCGTGCAGCCCTGCAGATCGAAGAAACTGCTGAGGACAATGCTGCCCTTCTCGAAGGCGATCCTGGCGCAGCGCGAGGTCCAGACCGCAGCGTTTTCGCCGTCGGTTGCGAAGCCCCCGGTCACATCGGAATCGTAAGCGAACGAAATGAGTTGCCCGTCGGCATTGCGGATCGCGACATCGCAGAAGAAGGAATCGGTTCCGAAACCGGCGTATCCGAACTTGAAGGGTCGATCACTGGCTACCGCATTCTTCGCGCAGGTTACGGTCGCGCGGCGCTGGCCTTTGCTCACACCGGACGACAGGAATCCACAGTCGACCGCCGAATCGCCAGCGATGGAAGAGACGGCCTGCGCGAAGCAGGTGTAGCACTGGTCCCGCCACGAATTCGCACCCGGTGGCGATACCGGTACCGACACACAGCCACCAGCGGCGATGACGAATGCAATAAGCGCCAGCAGCGGGATCGGATGATGTTTCATAGGACTTGGCGCCGGGATGAGGCCGCCCTGCAGCGGGCGGTAGACGCATGCGAGAGTAGCACTCAGCGGAAGGCGCGTAACGAGTGCCGACTGAACACTGCACAGGAGAGCAACAGGCAACCGGAGTCGGAGCAGAATTTCCTCGGCGTCCTATTGATCACCAGGCAATGAAATCAGACTCTGGCCTAAGCTCAAAAGCAGGCATAAGATCACAGCATTCGTTACTCGACGCGAAAAGGTGAAGAGCATGTCACGCAGCGTGTTGCCCATCTATGCGGGAGTTGTGGCTACGACGATAACCTTGTCGGCCTGGGGACAAGTCAGCACTCAGAAAAATGCAGAAACGCGCACAACTAGCCCAGGCACCAATGAAATTGCTTTACCTGCTGATAGTGCAACTGCGGATGACCGCAATCGCATGAATGATGAACCACAAATTGTTTGGCCAGAGAAGCACGCGTTCAAGAGTTGCTTTCGTACGAAATTCGCGACGGAGACCAAAGGCAGAACGTACGGCAAGCCATCCACATGGGTCAGCCAATACCAAACTATAAGTACGTCGGCAACCAATGAGAGCTATGTCTTCTGCTTTCCCGAGCGCGGCGTGAGCGGCAGCGCGATGTACAACAATGGCGCATGGATTTATTTCCAGAGGAATCACTTTGGGCGATTGCACGGCGATGTAGAGCGTGGGAACGGCAATGTCACCCGATTCATTTATTTTCAAGCCACTGGCGCCGACTACGCTCCAATTGAAGGTTTTTCCACACTGTATGTGGTGCTTAATGCAAAGCAGGCGCCGGGCGACAACATGAATCCGAATGTCATCGTTCTTACAGGTCGATCCACGTTGATTCCTGTTGCCGGTCAATAGTCTAGAAAACGGCGGTTTGAGCAGGCTTTCTTCGCCTCTGGAACCTGACCGACGCGAAATTCATGATCGGACGTTCCACTCAGCGCCGACCGCAGCGGACACGTCGAATGGTGGGGTTCGCTGCGCTCACCGCCACCCTACGAGATCGTTGGATTTGTCGGGTCGCCGGGTATCACGAGGTCAGGTTCACTTGAAGAGTGAACCTGACCCCGTCTGCTGCCGTCTGCTCGCGTCGGCGAACTACGCCGCCACCGCCTCGTCTTCGCTGCTGTCGACGCGCTCGCTGCCGCCGACCACGCGCAGGTCCGCATGTTTCTCGCGCATCGCTTCGGCGATCGCCACTGCGGCGACGGCGTCCGGGCAACGCGAGCCCACGCCGTCGCAGAGTTCCATCATGTAGTCGGCGTCGAAGTTGAGGCGTTCGACGAGGAAGTCGACGAAGGCGCGGACCTTGGGCGATTGCTGGCCTCTCGGGAACACGGCGTTGAACTCGTATTCGGGGCCGGTCCAGCCGGCGAGCACGCGTCGCACCAGTTGTTGTTCGGCGTAGGGTTTCATCATGAAGTCGCCGCCCAGCATCAGGCCTTCGCCGCAGATCAGCGCGCCTTTCAGGCCGGCGGGGTCGTTTGCCACCAGCACCGGTTCCACGCGCACGTCGCGCATGTCGCCCCCGTCGGACAGCGGCCAGAACCAGCCGCCGTTGCGGCGGTGTTTCGACATCGCCAGCGCGCGGTGGTGCTGCAGGTCGTCGGGATGCAGCGGCTCGCCGTAGCGGGCGATGTAGGCGGGGCTGGCGTAGACCTGGGTGCGGAACACGCCGAGCCGGCGCGCGATGAGGTTGGAGTCCGGCAGGTGGCCCATGCGCAGGGCGACGTCGATTTCCTTGTCGATCAGGTCCAGCGGCTCGTTGCTCAACACCATGTCGATGCGCACTTCGGGATAGCGCGCATGGAATTCGCCCAGCAGCGGCGCGATCCATGCGGTGCCGGTGGAATACGGCGCGGTGAAGCGCAGCCAGCCGCGCGGGCCGCCCTGCAGCTGGCCGACGGCGCTTTCGGCTTCGTCGAGTTCGCGCGAGATGCGCTTGCACATGTCGAAATAGATGTTGCCCGCTTCGGTGACGCCGAGCTTGCGCGTGGTCCGGTGCAGCAACTGGGCGCCGAGCCGGGTTTCGAGGTCCTGGACCTTGCGGCTGACGGTGGTCTTGGGCAGCCCGAGCGCGCGGACCGCGGAGATGAAACTGCCGTGTTCGACCACACGGACGAAGATGAGGGTGTCGTTGAGATCGCGTGCCATGGAGGGTCTCCGGAGGTGGCGGGGCGAATGGCTGGCTTGAGCAGCACGGGCCGATTGGCCCGTTCGCGGGACAATTATTCCCTGAATTGCCGGCTAATCAAGTGCCGCCGACAGGACTATCGTGCGCCGCATCTGCAACACCGCCACGAACACGACCGCCACCATGCCCCGCGCCTCCCGCCTCCGCCTGATCCTCGCCCCGCTCCTCGCCATCGGCGTGATCGCCCTGCTTTGCCTCGGTTTCCTCGCGCTGTTGCAGGCCGCCGAACGCGGTCAGACCGAGACGCTGCTGATGGCGTGGATGCTGGTATTCGTGGTCGGCGTGCCCACCGCGATGCTGGCACTGGCCGCCGCGGGCGCCTGGTCGATCCGTCACCCGCGCCGCGCGATCCTCCCGAATACGGGAGCAAGCATCCCGTGAACGGGACAATCACTCCGCAAGTACTGCCGTCGGTCCTGGTGCTGGGCGCGGATCGCGAACTGGGCCGGGGCGTGGTGGCCGCGGCGACGGCGATCCATCGGCCGATCATCGCGACCGGCATTGATGCCGACGCGCTCGACGGCCTGCGCCGCCTGCACCCGGACGCGGACCTGACCCTGGTCGCAGGCGACTGCCGGACCGACGCCGACGCCTCGGCGCTGGCCGACGCCGTCCGCGCACTGGACCGCCCGCTGGCGGCGGTGATCGCCGCGATCGTGCAGCCGACGCTGCGTGGCCGGGTGCTGGACCAGCCCGTGGACGCGCTGCGCGAGGCGCTCGACGAGAGCTTGATCCCCCACGCCGCGGCGGCCCGCCATCTGCTTCCGCTGCTGAAAC
This sequence comes from Chitinophaga pinensis, assembly GCA_943371935.1. Classification (GTDB taxonomy): domain Bacteria; phylum Pseudomonadota; class Gammaproteobacteria; order Xanthomonadales; family Xanthomonadaceae; genus Lysobacter_I. Next base: position 29,613 of record CALRWS020000040.1, read on the forward strand.
GCTGCGACCGCGGGGGCGCTTACGTGATGCTGGGCGGGCCCGGCGGCCGCGCGCCATGGTCCGGTTACGGACACCGCTCGGTCGCCAACGCGGCGCTGCGCATGCTCGCGGAAGTGCTGCACAACGAAGCGATGACCCAGTCGCTGCGCCTGCAACTGCTGTGCGTCGAAGACCTTGTCGGCGACGACAGCCGGGGGCTCCCCGACGAGCACTCGCATGCCGAACATCCGCCCACAGCCCGCGTCATCGGCAGCAAGGCGCTGTCGCTGGCGCTGTGCGAACGCTGCACCGAAGCCACCCGCGCGGTGGTCGATTACCGCGCGCACGCCCCCGCCTGCGCCGGGCCGACTTCTGCGCAGCGCGCGATGGTCGAGGCCCGCGCGCTGCTGCGCCGGGTGTCTTCCCTCAAGTCGTCTCCCTCCTCCCTCCAGGATCCTTCGTCATGACCACCGCCCGTTTCCAGCGCCGCAAGCGCGGCACGCGCCTTCCGGCGCTTCCCATCCTTCCGCTGGCGATGTCGTTGCTGGTCGCCGCCGTCGTCAGCGCCTGCGGCGGTTCGCAGGCCGCGCCCGGCGCGGGTATGCCGCCGCCACCCGAAGTCAGCGTCGCCCAGGTGCTGAGCAGGAACATCAAGCAGTGGGACGACTTCACCGGCCGCGTCGCCGCGGTGGAAACCGTCGAACTGCGCCCGCGCGTCAGCGGTTACGTCGAACGCGTGGCGTATCGCGAAGGCGACAACGTGCGCAAGGGACAACTGTTGTTCCTGATCGACCAGCGCCCGTACCGCGCGGCGCTGGCGCGTGCCGAAGCGGATCTGGAGCGCGCCCGCAGCGAAGCGCGGCTGGCGCGTTCGCAGGACGTGCGCGCGCAGACGCTGATCGACGCCAAGGCGATCTCGCGCGAGGAATTCGACACCCGCAAGGCCGCCACCGCGCAGAGCAACGCCGGCGTGAACGCCGCCGAAGCCGCGGTCGCCGCCGCGCGCCTGGACCTGCAGTTCACCGAAGTGCGTTCGCCGATCGACGGTCGCGCCGGTCGCGCCATCGTCACCGCGGGCAATCTCGCCCAGGCAGATGCGACCACGCTCACCACGGTGGTCTCGCTCAACCCGGTGCACGTGTATTTCGAGAGCGACGAACAGGCGTTCCTGCGCTACGCAGGACTGGCGCGCAACGGCCAGCGCGACGCCACCCGCAATCCGGTGCGCGTGGGGCTGGCCAACGAGACCGGATACCCGCATGCGGGCACCGTGGATTTCGTCGACAACCAGGTCGATCCCGCCACCGGCACCATCCGCGCCCGCGCGGTGCTGCACAATCCCGACAACATCTTCACGCCCGGCCTGTTCGCGCGCGTGCAGCTGGAAGGCAGCGCCGAGTTCAAGGCGCTGCTGGTCGACGACAAGGCGGTGCTGACCGATCAGGACCGCAAATATGTGTATGTCCTCGGCGCCGGGAACAAGGCGATGCGCAAGGACGTGACCCTGGGCCGCACCGTCGACGGGCTGCGCGTGGTCGAGTCCGGGCTGACGCCGCAGGACGAGGTGATCGTGAGCGGCGTGCAGAAGGTGTTTTTCCCGGGCATGCCGGTGACGCCGCAGGCCATCACGATGGGTGCGAAGCCCGGAGCAACGCTCGTGGCGAAAAATTGAGTGATCGATCCGGCCGGGAAACATTTGAACTCCGCATGCCTCGGTAGGAGGGCCTTCAGGCCCGAGCTTCTGAATCGTTGACACGGATCGAGAAGCTCGGGGCTGAAGCCCCTCCTACGCAAGCAGAGCCATCGATTCAAACATGGTCGTCCCGGATCGATAGACGATTAAAACGGCCGTCGTCCCTTCGTCCGCATCCCCTCCCCCGGCGGCGAAGGGACGGCAGCCTACTGGAAGGACTCCAGATCCATCCCGCCGGTCGCATCGCGCCCGGTGCAGCTGCGGTCATGCCGCAATCGAGGTTTTTCCATGGATTTCTCCAGATTCTTCATCGACCGACCGATCTTCGCAGCGGTGCTGTCGATCGTGATCTTCGCCGCCGGCCTGATCGCGATCCCGCTGCTGCCGATCGGCGAATATCCCGAAGTGGTGCCGCCTTCCGTCGTGGTGCGCACCGTGTATCCCGGCGCCAATCCCAAGGTGATCGCCGAAACCGTGGCCACGCCGCTGGAAGAAGCGATCAACGGCGTCGAGGACATGATGTACGTCAAGTCGGTCGCCGGTTCCGACGGCGTGCTGCAGATGACCGTCACCTTCAAGCAGGGCGTGGACGCGGACGACGCCGCGGTGCGCGTGCAGAACCGCGTCAGCCAGGCGCTGGCACGCCTGCCCGAGGACGTGCGCCGTCAGGGCGTGACCACGCAGAAGCAGTCGCCGGTGTTCCTGATGGTGGTGCACCTGGTGTCCACCGACGGCAAGTACGACTCGCTGTACCTGCGCAACTACGCGCGGCTGCACGTAAAGGACGAAATGGCGCGCATCCCCGGCGTCGGCGACGCGCAGGCCTTCGGCGGCGGCGACTACGCCATGCGCCTGTGGCTAGATCCGGACAAGGTGGCGTCGCGCGGGCTGACCGCCAGCGACGTGCTGCGCGCGGTGCGGGAACAGAACGTGCAGGTGTCCGCCGGTCAACTAGGTGCGGAGCCGATGCCCAACGGCAGCGACTTCCTGCTGCCGATCAATGCCAGGGGCCGCCTGCAGTCGGTCGAGGAATTCGGCGATATCGTGCTGAAAGCCGGCGCAGACGGCGAGATCGTACGTCTCGCCGATGTCGCCCGCATCGAACTCGCGGCCGGCGACTACACGCTGCGCGCGCGGCTGGACGGCATGAACGCTTCGGCGATCGGCATCTTCCAGGCGCCGGGCGCGAACGCGCTGGAGATCCGCGACGCGGTCGTGGCCAAGATGGACGAGATCTCGAAGAAACTGCCGCCGGGCGTCGAGATCAAGTCGGTCTACGACACCACCATCTTCGTGCGCGACTCGATCAAGGCGGTGGTGACCACGCTGCTGGAAGCCACGCTGCTGGTGGTGCTGGTGGTGATCCTGTTCCTGCAGACCTGGCGCGCATCGATCATTCCGCTGATCGCGGTGCCGGTCTCGATCGTCGGCACGTTCGCCGTGCTGTACCTGCTGGGGTTCTCGATCAACACGCTGACGTTGTTCGGGCTGGTGCTGGCGATCGGGATCGTCGTCGACGATGCGATCGTGGTCGTCGAAAATGTCGAACGCAATATCGAGGAAGGCCTCACGCCGGTGGCCGCAGCGCATCAGGCGATGAAGGAAGTCTCCGGGCCGATCATCGCGATCGCGCTGGTGCTGTGCGCGGTGTTCGTGCCGATGGCGTTCCTGTCGGGCGTCACCGGTCAGTTCTACAAGCAGTTCGCGGTGACCATCGCCATTTCCACGGTGATCTCGGCGATCAACTCGCTGACCCTGTCGCCGGCGCTCGCGGCGCTGTTGCTCAAGCCGCATGACGCCGAGAAAGACGCGCCTTCGCGTTTGATCGACCGGTTGTTCGGATGGGTGTTCCGGCCTTTCAACCGATTCTTCAAGCGCGGCTCGGAACGTTATGAAGGCGCGGTGGCGCGGACGCTGGGCCGTCGCGGCGCGGTGTTCGCGGTGTATTTCGTGCTGCTGGTCGGCGCCGGCGTGATGTTCAAGGCGGTGCCGACCGGGTTCATTCCGCTGCAGGACAAGCTGTACCTGATCGCGGGCGTGAAGATGCCGGAAGGCGCGTCCATCGAACGCACCGACGCGGCGCTGAAGAAAGTGGCGGAGATGGCGAAAACCATCGAAGGCGTGGACAGCGAAATCGCCTTCCCCGGCCTGAATCCGCTGCAGTTCACCAATACCCCGAACAGCGGCGTGGCCTTCTTCACCCTCAAGCCGTTCGACCAGCGCACGAACTCCGCCAAGGAGATCAGCGACGAACTCAACCGGAAGATCGCCGGCATCCAGGAAGGCTTCGCGTTCGCGCTGATGCCGCCGCCGATCCAGGGCCTGGGTAATGGTTCCGGCTATTCGCTGTTCATCGAGGACCGCACCAACCAGGGCTATGGCGCGCTGCAGAACGCGGTGAATGCGTTCCAAGGCGCTGCCTCGAAGACGCCGGGCATGGGCTTCCCGATCAGCAGCTACCAGGCCAACGTGCCGCAGCTGGACGCGGACGTCGATCGCGTGAAGGCTAAAGCGCAGGGCGTGCCGCTGACGGAATTGTTCGACACGCTGCAGACCTATCTGGGGTCGGCCTACGTCAACGACTTCAACATGTTCGGCCGCACGTGGCAGGTGATTGCGCAGGCCGACGGGCAGTTCCGCGACAACGTCGAGGACATCGCCAATCTGCGCACCCGCAACGCCAACGGCGAGATGGTGCCGATCGGCAGCATGGTGAAGATCACCCAGACCTACGGCCCCGACCCGGTGATCCGCTTCAACGGTTATCCGGCCGCCGACATCCTCGGCGAAGCCGACCCGCGGATGCTGTCGTCGGCCGAAGCGATGGCCAAGGTGGAAGAGATCGCGGCCACCGCATTGCCGCCCGGCATGGGCATCGACTGGAGCGACCTGAGCTATCAGGAAGCGACCCAGGGCAAGGCCGCGCTGGTGGTGTTCCCGCTGGCGGTGCTGCTGGCCTTCCTGGTGCTGGCGGCGCTGTACGAAAGCTGGAGCCTGCCGCTGGCGGTGATCCTGATCGTGCCGATGACGCTGCTGTCCGCGCTGTTCGGCGTGTGGCTGACCGGCGGCGACAACAACGTCTTCGTGCAGGTCGGCCTGGTGGTGCTGATGGGCCTGGCGTGCAAGAACGCGATCCTGATCGTCGAGTTCGCCCGCGAACTGGAAATGCAGGGCAAGGGCATCGTCGATGCGGCGCTCGAAGCCTGTCGTCTGCGCCTGCGACCGATCGTGATGACTTCGGTCGCGTTCATCGCCGGCACGGTGCCGTTGCTGCTATCGCACGGCGCGGGCGCGGAAGTGCGTTCGGTCACCGGCATCACCGTGTTCGCCGGCATGCTGGGCGTAACCCTGTTCGGCCTGTTCCTCACCCCGGTGTTCTACGTCAGCCTGCGCAAGCTGTCGGGCCGGCCGCTGGTGTCGCACGGCGATTCCGCGCTCGCTGCTCACGGCGGACATGCGCAGCCGCCGCACGCGGTGCAGGCGTAAGCACGAAGCGCGAAAACGCATCGCAGCGACAAGAAGCGGATCGCGCGCATCGATGGCGCGACCGCAGCATCGAATCCCCGGGCGGCGAACACAGCCGCCCGCAACCCACCCGACACACACCTCCACGGAGCATTCCATGTCTGACATCACCAAGATCGCCCTCGTCACCGGCGCCACCCGCGGCATCGGTCTCGAAACCGTACGCCAGCTCGCCGCCTCTGGCGTGCACACTCTCCTCGCCGGGCGCGACCGCGCCAAAGCCGTCGACGCCGCGTTGAAGCTGCAGGCGGAAGGTCTGCCGGTGGAAGCGATCGAACTCGACGTGACCGACACCGCCAGCCTCTCGGCCGCCGCCGATGCGGTCGCTGAAAAACACGGCCGGCTGGACATCTTGATCAACAACGCCGGCATCCTCGTCGACATCTTCGGCCTGAAGGTCTCCGAACAGACGCTCGACACCTGGCGCAAGACCTTCGACACCAACGTCTTCGGCCTGATCGCGACCACCCAGGCGTTCCTGCTGCTGCTGCACAAGTCGGATGCGGGCCGCATCGTCAACGTCTCCAGCCTGCTGGGCTCGCTGGCAATGCACAGCGATCCCGCGTCGCCGATCTACGACTTCAAGGTGCCGGCCTACAACGTCTCCAAAAGTGCGGTGAACGCATGGACCGTACAACTGGCCTACGAACTGCGAGACAGCAAGATCAAGGTCAATACCATTCATCCCGGCTACGTGAAAACGGATCTGAACGGCGGCGAAGGCGAGATCGATATCCCGACCGGCGCGCGCACCAGCGTGCGGCTGGCGCTGATCGACGACGCCGGTCCCAACGGCGGCTATTTCTATCAGGAGCAATCGCTGCCCTGGTAAGCGATCAGCGGTCGTCTTGCGTTATTTCCGGAGAATTGCAATGACTCACCCTGCACGCGCGGCCACGGCCGCGCTGTTGAAAACCGCGGTATTGACGCTCTCGCTGAGCGCATGCGCCGCCGGCCCCGATTTCGTGAAACCGGCGACGCCGACGCCCGGTCGCTTCGCCGCGTCATCGCTCTACGTCAATGAGATCGTACCCGCGGCCACCGATGGCGCCGCGTTCTGGCGCGGCTTCGGCGATCCGCAGCTCGATGCGCTGGTGGACGACGCGCTGCGCGCCAACCACGAGCTGCGCATCGCACTCGCCCGCCTCGACCGCGCCGACGCGCTGCTGCGCGGCGCGACATTCGACCGCCTGCCGACGATCACCGCCGACGCCACCGCGACCGACGGCCGCCGGAGCATCGACCAGGCCGCAGGTTCTCCGCGCGACTACGAGAACCACGAAGGCGGCGCGCGCCTCGCCTGGGAACTCGACCTGTTCGGCCGCGTGCGCCGCGGCGTGGAAGCGCAGCGCGCCGAGGCCGACGCGACCCGCGCCGACCTCGCGGCGATGCAGGTCGCGGTGGTGGCCGAAGTCGTCGGCACCTACGCCGAGCTGCGCGGCCTGCAGGAGCGACTGCGCGTGGCGGAAGCCAACGCCGGGCTGCAGCGCGAGACGCGGGATCTGGTGCAAGTGCGGCTTTCAGCGGGCAGCGGCACCGAGTTCGACACCGCCCGCGCCCGCGCGCAGCTGGAAGCGACGCTGGCGCGGGTGCCGGCGCTGCAGGCCGCGGTGGCGACCGCGACGCATCGGCTCGCGGTGTTGACCGGCCGCACGCCCGACGCGCTGGTGACCTCGCTGTCGACGGCGCAGGCCTTGCCGGCGCTGCCGGCGACGCTCGCGCCCGACACCCCGGCCGACGTGCTGCGCCGCCGTCCGGACATCGCCGCGGCGGAACAGCGCCTGCATGCGACGACCGCGCGGATCGGCGTAGCCAGTGCGGAACTGTTCCCGCGGCTCACACTGTCAGGATTGGTCGGCATGCAGTCGTTCGACGTCGATGCGTTGGGCAATGCCGGCAGCGGCACGCGTCTGGTCGCGCTCGGTATCGACTGGTCGTTCCTCGATGTCGGCCGGGTCCGCGCGCGGATCGCGGCGGCGGACGCCGATGCCCGCGGCGCGCTGGCCGCCTACGAGCAATCGGTGCTGCAGGCGCTGGAAGACACCGAGAACGCGCTGGTTCACCACGCCCGCACCCGTCAGGAGGACGCACATCTCGCCGCCGCCGCGGGCGACAGCGCCGAGGCCGCGCGTCTGGCCCGGCTGCGCTACGACGCGGGTGCCGCGGGCCTGCTGGAGGTGCTCGACGCCGAGCGCACCCGGCTGCAGGCCGAGGACGCGCTGGCCGAAGCGCGGACGCGTAGCGTGACCAGCGCGGTCGCTGTGTATCGCGCGACCGCGGGCGGTTGGCCGGAGCGCACGCCGGACCGGGTGCCGGTGGCGGGACGTTGATTCGAGCCGTCATCCGCGCGCAGGCGGGGACCCATGCCCAGAATAGTGAAGCAACACGCGACTTGCACTGAAGGCTTTCAGACATGGATCCCCGCCTGCGCGGGGATGACGGGCAAAATCAGCAGTGTCTTCAGCCGTTTTTTGCAGGAAACGGAATTGTGTAACCCGCATCCGACCGCTTACCCTGCGCCCTCGTGACCCACCGCATCCGCCACCGTCCGCATTCGATCCTGCGCAGCGCTTCGCTGTTGCTGCTTCTGCTGTGCCTGATCGCACAGCCGGTGCTTGCGGCCTGGGGCGAGATGCATGAGCTGACCGCGCATGCGGAGACGACAGGGCAGGATTCCGCGCTCGACCATCGCGCACCGCATGCGCACACGACGATCGACGAAGGCCACGGTGGAGGCGCCAGCGACCCTACTCATGCGCTGTCGCATCACGCGCACTGCTGCGGCCAGCCGCAATTGCCTTTCCTGTCGCAGCTGCCGCTACCTCTGTTCGAACCCGCTTCGATGATGCCCTCGCCCGCCACGACGCGGCCGATCGCGGCATCGCATTCCGCGACCCCGTTCCGACCTCCGATCGCAGGTTGACGCTCGGCTGGCCCATGGCCGGCGATCCGTTCCCCTGAACCTTATCGGATCCGGTCCACTGGACGGGTCCATCGGAGTGCTCCCATGCGTGTGCGACTCGCGGCCCTCGCCGTGTGCGTCGCAGCCTGTGCCGTGGTCTTTTCCACGACGGCTGCCGACGGCCTGCCTTTTGAAAAACCGGCATCGAACGACCTGACCCTGAACGACGCGATGATCCGCGTCGCCGATTCCCATCCCGATCTGCGCCTGTTCGGCGCGCGCAGCGATATCCTCGCCGCCGAGCGCGACCGCGCCGCCCTGCGACCGGCGCTGATCGCTGGCGCCAGCATCGAAGATGCCCTTGGTTCCGGCGTATCCGGCGGATTGCGCAGCGCGGAACTGACGCTGAGCCTGGCCTCCGTGCTGGAACGCGGCGGCAAACTCGACGCGCGACGAACCATCGCGCAGAGCCGCATCGATGCTTTGGCCGTCGAACGCGAAACCCGACGCCTCGATCTGCTGGCCGAAGTCGCCCGCCGCTATCTCGCCGCGGTGGCGGCGCAGAAGCAGCGCGAGATCGCGCAGCTGGATATCGGCCAGCGCCAGCGCACGGTCGCGGGTGCGCGCCAGCGGCTGCAGGCCGGCGCGTCGCCGGAGTCGGTGGTGCTGACCGCGCAGGCGGCGCTGGCGCGGGCGGAACTGGATCGTGCCCGCGCCGAACAGCGATCGATCGCGGCCCGGCAACATCTGGCGGCACTGTGGGGCGAACGCGATCCGGACTTCCGGATCGTCGCGCGCGACCCGCTGAAACTGCCCGCGATCGACGATTTTTCCGCGCTGGCCGCGCTGGTGGACGACACGCCGGAGCTGGCCCAGTTCGCCGATGAGCAGCGCATCCGCGAAGCGCGGCTGCAGCTCGCGCGCAGCGACGGCGCTGCGGATCTGGACTGGCAGGTCGGCCTGCGCCGGTCGCAGGCGACGGACGACTTCGGCCTCGTCGGCAGCGTTTCGATGCCGCTCGGCGGTCGTTCGCGCGCGCAGCCCGGGATCCGCGTCGCTGAAGCCGAACTCGCGTCGCTGCAGATCGAGCGCGAGGCGAAGGGAATGGCGCTGTATTCGACGCTGGCCGAAGCGCACGGGCGATATCGGGTGGCGCAGATCGAAGTGCAGCGTCTGCAGAACGATGTGCTGCCGAAACTGGCGCAGGCCGAAACCGCCGCCGAACGCGCCTACCGCGCCGGCGCCGTCAGCTATCTCGAATGGGCGCAGCTGCAGTCCGAACGCACCGCTGCCCGCAGACAACAACTCGATGTCGCGCTGGACGCCCAGCGCGCGCTGATCGAAATCCAGCGGCTTACCGGGCAGGCGTTCGTCGCCGCCGATGCCGCGCCCACACAAGGAAATATTCCATGACCGCCGGCGCCATGACCTTCATCACCATTCGCACATCGATCGGCCTGCTGTCGCTGTCCCTGCTCTTGACCGCCTGCGGCGGCACCGCTACCGATGCGGGACACGGCCACGAAGAAGGCGAAGACGACCACCACGCGGAAGCCGAAGCGCCGCGCAAGGGCGAGCACGGCGGTCGATTGCTGGAAAAAGACGGCATCACCGTCGAACTGGCCATCGCCGAAGATGGCACGCCGCCGAAATATCAGGCATGGCTGTATCGCGAAGGCAAACCGCTGGCGCCCAGCGCCGGCACGGTCGAAGTGCGTCTCAAGCGCCTGGGCGATGTCGCCGAGAACCACACCCTGAAAGCGCAGACCGACGGCAGCCTGATGGCGGCCAGCATCGTCGGCGAACCGCATTCCTTCGATGTGGAAGTCGTCGCGAACGTCGGTGGCAACGACGTGCGCTGGGCGTATCCCAGCTACGAAGGCCGCACCGTCATCGACGCGAAGATTGCGCAGGAGGCCGGGATCCGCGTCGCGCCCGCAGCCGCCGGCACGATCGCCGACGAACACGAAGTCCAAGGTCTGCTGACGCCGGTCGAGGGACGCATCGCGAAAGTGGCGGCGCGCTTTCCCGGCCCGGTGCGGCAGTTGCACGCGAATGTCGGCGACCGGGTCCGCGCCGGGCAGACGCTGGCGTCGATCGAAAGCAATCTCAGCCTGACCAACTACGCGATCGCATCGCCGATCTCCGGCGTCGTCCTCGCCCGCAATGCGTCGGTCGGCATGGTCGCGACGGAAGCCGCGCCGCTGTTCGAGGTCGCCGATCTGTCCTCGCTGTGGGTGGATCTGCACATCTTCGGCGCCGATGCGCAGCACATCCGTCCGGGCGTGCCGGTGACGGTCACGCGCATGAGCGACGGCATCACCGTCGAGACCACGCTGGAACGCGTGCTGCCCGGCACCGCCACCGCCAGCCAGAGCACCGTCGCGCGCGCCACCATCGCCAATGCCGATGGCCTTTGGCGGCCGGGTTCCGCCGTCAAGGCGCGGATCACCGTCGAACAACAGCCGGCCGCGCTGGTCGTGCCGCTGGCTGCGCTGCAGATCTTCCGCGACTGGGACGTGGTGTTCGTTCGCGTCGGCGACACCTACGAAATCCGACCGCTCGAACTCGGCAAGCGCGATGCTTCGCAGGTCGAAGTGCTTTCCGGGTTGAAGGCCGGCGATCGGGTGGTCGTCGAACAAAGCTACGTGGTGAAGGCCGATATCGAAAAGTCGGGGGCGTCCCATGACCACTGACGGAAACACGATCGAAAGCGGCAAGGGCATGCCTCATCAAGGCATGCCTGATCAAAGCATGCTCGACCAAGGCATGCTCGACCGCATCATCCGTTTCGCCATCGCGCATCGCTGGCTGATGATCGCGCTGACCCTGGCGCTCGTCGCGATCGGCGCATGGAGCTTCACGAAACTGCCGATCGACGCCACGCCGGACATCACCAACGTCCAGGTACAGATCAATACCGGGGCCCCGGGCTACTCGCCGTTGGAATCCGAACAGCGGGTGACGTTCACCCTCGAAACCGCGCTCGCGGGGCTGCCGGGACTGGACTACACGCGGTCGATCTCGCGTTACGGGCTGTCGCAGGTCACGGTGGTGTTCAAGGACGGCACCGACCTGTATTTCGCGCGCCAGCAGGTCGCCGAGCGCATTCAGCAGGTCAAATCGCAACTGCCGCCGGGACTGGAACCGGAGATGGGGCCGATCGCTACCGGAATGGGCGAGATCTTCATGTACACGGTCGATGCCAAACCAGATGCGCGAAAGAAGGACGGCACGCCGTGGACCGCCACCGATCTGCGCACGCTGCAGGACTGGGTAGTGCGGCCGCAGTTGCGCAACACGCCGGGCGTGACCGAGGTCAATACCATCGGCGGCTTTGCGCGGCAGATCCACATCACCCCCGAGCCCGCCAAACTGGTCGCGCTCGGCTTCACGCTGCACGACGTGGTTGCCGCCGTCGCCGCGAACAACCGCAACGTCGGCGCCGGCTATATCGAACGCAACGGTCAACAATTCCTGGTGCGCGCGCCGGGTCAGGTCGCCGATCTCGATGCGATCCGCGACATCGTGCTGGACCGCCGCGACGGCGTGCCGATCCGCGTGCGCGATGTCGCGCAGGTCGGCGAAGGTCCGGAACTGCGCAACGGCGCCGCCACCCAGAACGGCCGCGAAGTCGTGTTGGGCACGGTGTTCATGCTGATCGGCGCCAACAGCCGCGAGGTCGCGCAGGCGTCGGCCGCGAAACTCGCCGAAGCCAACAAAAGCCTGCCGGCGGGCGTCTCGGCCAACCCCGTGTACGACCGCACCGCGCTGGTCGACCGCACCATCAAGACCGTGGCGAAAAATCTGGTCGAAGGCGCGCTGCTGGTGATCGTGGTGCTGTTCCTGCTGCTGGGCAACATCCGCGCGGCATTGATCACCGCGGCGGTCATTCCGCTGGCGATGCTGTTCACGCTGACCGGCATGGTCCACGGCGGCGTGTCGGGCAACCTGATGAGCCTGGGCGCGCTGGATTTCGGACTGATCGTCGACGGTGCGGTGATCATCATCGAGAACTGCCTGCGCCGCTTCGGCAACCTGCAGCATGCGCTCGGGCGGGTCATGACCGACGAAGAGCGGCTCGACGCCACGGCATCGGCGACCGCCGAAGTCATCCGCCCCAGCCTGTTCGGTCTGGGCATCATCGCCGCGGTGTACCTGCCGATCTTCGCGCTGACCGGCGTCGAAGGAAAAATGTTCCATCCGATGGCGATCACCGTGGTGCTGGCGCTCACCGGCGCGATGGTGCTGTCGCTGACCTTCGTGCCGGCGGCGATCGCGATGTTCCTCAGCGGGAAAGTCGAGGAGAAGGAAACCCGCGTCATGCGTTTCGCACGGCGTGCGTACGCACCGGTCCTCGGCTGGGCGCTGCGGCGGCGCGGCTGGGTGATCGCCGGTGCGCTGGCGCTGCTGACGCTGTGCGGACTGCTCGCCACGCGGCTGGGCTCGGAGTTCATCCCCAGCCTCGACGAAGGCGACATCGCCATGCATGCGCTGCGCATTCCCGGCACCAGCCTGGATCAGGCCATCCGAATGCAGTCGACGCTGGAAGCGCGGATCAAGCGGTTCCCGGAAGTCGACCGCGTCTTCGGCAAGCTCGGCACCGCCGAAGTGGCGACCGATCCGATGCCGCCGTCGGTCGCGGATACGTTCGTGATGCTCAAGCCGCGGGCGCAATGGCCGGATCCGCGCAAGACCAAGGCGGAGCTGCTGGCCGAGATCGAAACCGCGGTCAAACAGCTGCCAGGCAACAACTACGAGTTCACCCAGCCGATCCAGATGCGCATGAACGAATTGATCTCGGGCGTGCGCGCCGACGTCGCGATCAAGCTCTACGGCGACGATCTGGAACGACTGGTCGAAGTCGGCGAAAAGATCGAAGCCATCGCAAGAACAGTGGATGGCGCGGCCGATGTGAAACTCGAACAGGCGACCGGTCTGCCGCTGCTGACGATCACCCCGGATCGCGAGGCGCTGGTGCGCTACGGGCTGAATCCCGGCGACGTGCAGGAAACCGTGGCGACCGCGATCGGCGGCGAGGTCGCCGGGCAGTTGTTCGAGGGCGATCGCCGTTTCGATATCGTCGTGCGGCTGCCCGAACGCATCCGCCAGGATCCTGCCGCGCTGCACGACCTGCCCATCCCGCTGCGCGGAAACGGCAACCCTGATGAATCGAGCCGCGCCGCGGCCTGGCTGTCCGGCGTACCGCAGACCGTGCCGCTGCGCGAAGTGGCGAAGATCGAGACCACGCTGGGCCCGAACCAGATCAATCGCGAGAACGGCAAACGCCGGGTGGTGATCACCGCCAACGTGCGCGGCCGCGATCTCGGCGGTTTCGTGGCGGAGTTGCAGCAGCGTTTGGGCAGCGAAGTCGAGGTGCCGGCCGGTTACTGGATCGACTACGGCGGCACGTTCGAGCAGTTGATCTCGGCCACGCAGCGGCTGTCGATCGTCGTGCCGGTGACGCTGGCGATCATCTTCGCGCTGCTGTTCTGGGCCTTCGGTTCGGCGAAGGACGCGGCGATCGTGTTCAGCGGCGTACCGCTGGCGCTGACCGGCGGCGTGCTGGCGCTGGCGCTGCGCGGCATTCCGCTGTCGATCTCGGCCGGCGTCGGTTTCATCGCGCTGTCGGGCGTCGCGGTGTTGAACGGGCTGGTGATGATTGCCTTCATCCGCAGGCTGCGCGAACAGGGCGAGCGACTGGACGACGCCATCGTCGACGGTGCGCTGGGACGCCTGCGTCCGGTGCTGATGACCGCGCTGGTAGCGTCGCTGGGCTTCGTCCCGATGGCCTTCAATGTGGGCGCGGGCTCGGAAGTGCAGCGACCGCTGGCGACGGTGGTGATCGGCGGCATCGTGTCCTCGACCCTGCTGACGCTGGTGGTGCTGCCTGCGCTGTATCGCTGGCTGCATCGCGATGGCGGGCCGGATCGGCCGCTTCTGCGCGGTTGATCGAATGGGCGGGTGCAGAGGCCTGCAAGGCAATAGCAAAAGCAAAAGCAAATCCCCCCTGCCCCCCTTTTTCAAAGGGAGGGAAATCAAAAGCGGCGGCAATCAATGTGTCCATCTGGACCAGTCATTTGAACCAATCATTTGAACCAGTCATCCGAACAGGTGATTTGAATGGGTCATTTGAACGGTTCAGTTGCCCCGGTCATTTCCTCCAGTCACTTCGCACATTCACTTCAGATCACCGGGCGACACACCAAGCTTCGCCCCCTTTGAAAAAGGGGGCTACGGGGGATTTGCTCTTGCTTCGCGCACCGATTGCATCGAATCGAACCGCAGACCTTGCCATCCCGCATCCCGGCCCCCCCGAACGGGTTTTTAAGGTTCGCCGGCTATGATCGGCCTGACCCGCATCCGCGGGCTGCATACGGGGGGTCGCATGCGCCGGTTCGCTCTGCTGTTGTCCGCTGCGCTGGCCCTGCCGGCCGCCGCAGCCGACGTCGTTTCGGTCGAACAGCTCGACATCACCCGCTATGCCGGGCAGTGGCACGAGATCGCCCGCCTGCCGATGTTCTTCCAGCGCAACTGCGTGGGCGTAAGCACCGCCCAGTACACCCTGCGCGACGATGGCATGGTGGGGGTGCACAACAGTTGCCGGACCGAAGACGGCGAGACCGACACCGTGGAAGGCGTCGCCCGCCGCGACAAGACCCATCCGGGCCGGCTGCAGGTGCGCTTCGCCCCGGACTGGCTGTCCTGGCTGCCGCTGACCTGGGCCGACTACTGGGTGATCGCGATCGACCCCGACTATCAGTGGGCGGTGGTGGGCGAGCCCGGCCACGACTATCTGTGGATCCTGTCGCGCACCCCGGAGATGAGCCGCGCCCGGTTCGATGACATCAAGGCGCTGACCACGGCCATGGGCTATGACCTCGAAGCACTGATCGTCAGCGCCCCACTGCGCTGAGCGACTCCGCGGGGGCGCGTACGGCTGCCCAAGGGCGGCGTGCGAGGCTATGGCTGCAACGGCCGATGACTCGCCGAAAGGCCCGGACCCGCGCGGACATACGGTCGCGCACGGTGTCGCGCTAGTATTGCGGTCCGGCCTGGCGCTGCCAGGCCCACCTTCCTGACTGGAGAGCACGATGCGGCAACGGGGGATCATGCAGGCCTGGGCTATGCGCGCGACCGCGGCGATCGCGATGACGGCGACCATGCTGGCCTTGGCCGGCTGCATCGGCGGCGGCCCGGTCAAACGGGTGTCCGAGCCCACCGCCAGCATCCAGCAACTCAGCGTCGGCAGCGACGGCCAGTGGTCGGTCGAACTGCGGCTGCAGAACTACAGCAGCGTGCCGATGCGCTTCGACCGGGTGACGCTGACCCTGCGCACCGACACCGAGATCGCGGGCGAGCTGAAGGCCGAACCTGCGCTCACCGTCGGTCCGGAATCCGTCGATATCGCGACGGTGAAACTCGCCCCCAGCGCCGCGGCGCGGATTCTGATCGCCGACGCATTGGCCGACCGCCGCAGCCTGAAATACACGCTCGAAGGCACGCTCACCGCGGCCGCCGAGGACCGCAAGGTGCGCGACTACACCATCAAGCGCAACAGTGCGCTCAGCCCCGTGCCCGGCCTGCCGGGCGTGATGCGCTGACGCGGAATTGCCTGTTCCCGGCCGAAGCCCTTCCTTCCGCCGACCGCCATCCTCTTCCGACACACGCCCGAGACCGCAGCCGCATCCGCCGGCCTCGTCGATCCGAATGACCACTACCGACACCTACTCCCGACCCTTATGAACGCCTATAAAGCCCCACTCGCCGATATCCGTTTCGCGCTGTTCGATGTGCTGGACAGCGAACGCACCTTCTCCCGTCTGGGTTTCGAAGACGTCAACCGCGAACTGGTGGATGCGGTGCTCGAAGAGAGCGCCCGCTTCGCCGAGACCGTGCTCGCACCGCTGAACCGGATCGGCGACACCGACGGCGCGACCTACGACAAGCAGACCGGCAAGGTCGCAACCACGCCCGGTTTCAAGGAGGCATACGCCCAGTTCGCCGAGGCCGGCTGGACCGGACTGGAATCGCCGGTGGAATACGGCGGCCAGGGCATGCCGCACACGCTCGGCACCGCGATGAAGGAAATGGTGAACGCCGCGAATCTGGCGTGGGGCAACTTTCCGCTGCTGTCGCACGGCGCCACCGAAGCGCTGCTGCATCACGGCGAAGAGTGGCAGAAGCAGGCATTCCTGACCCCGATGGTGGACGGCCGCTGGACCGGCACCATGTGTCTGACCGAACCGCACTGCGGCACCGATCTGGGCCTGCTGAAAACGCGCGCCGAACCGCATCCGGACGGCCACTACACCATCACCGGCACCAAGATCTTCATCACCGCCGGCGAGCACGACATGACCGAGAACATCGTGCATCTGGTGCTGGCGCGGCTGCCGGACGCACCCGCCGGCAGCAAGGGCATTTCCATGTTCATCGTGCCGAAGATCAAGCTGAACGCGGACGGCTCGCTGGGCGAGCCCAATGCCGTGCGCTGCGGCGCGATCGAACACAAGATGGGCATCCACGGCTCGGCCACCTGCGTGATGAATTTCGATGGCGCCGCGGGCACCCTGATCGGCGAGCCGCACAAGGGCCTGATGGCGATGTTCGTGATGATGAACGGCGCGCGCCTCGGCGTGGGCCTGCAGGGTCTGGGGCTGTCCGAGCGCGCCTACCAGAACGCGCTGCGCTACGCGCGCGACCGCCTGCAGATGCGTGCGCTCACCGGCGCGAAATTTCCGGAGAAGCCGGCCGACCCGATCATCGTGCATCCCGACGTGCGGCGCATGCTGCTGACCCAGAAGGCGCTGATCGAAGGCGGCCGCCTGCTCGGCTATCAGGCGGGGCTGCTGCTCGACATCAGCGCAAGGACCACCGACGCCGCAGAGCGCGAACAGGCCGAAGCGCTGCTCGGCTTCCTCACGCCGATCGTGAAGGCCTGCATCACCGAGTGGGCCATCGAATGCACCTACCACGCGCTGCAGTGCTTCGGCGGCCACGGCTACATCCAGGAATGGGGCATGGAGCAGCTCGCGCGCGACGCCCGCATCACCACGCTGTACGAAGGCACCACCGGCATCCAGGCACTGGATCTGATGGGCCGCAAGACGATGCAGCTCAAGGGCGCCGGCCTGAAGGTATTCCTCGGCATGATCGCGGAGTTCTGCCAGGCGCAGGGCGACAACGCAGCGCTGGCGGAATTCGTCGGCCCACTGCGCGAACTCGCGCAGGAATGGCCGCAGTTGACCGCACAGATCGGCCAACGGGCGGCGGGCGATGCCGACGAGATCGGCGCAGCAGCCTGGGACTACCTGTTCTACTCGGGCTACGCCGCGCTGGCCTACTGGTGGGCACGCAGCGTCGCCGCCGCCGATGCCTCGTCGCAGCCGCAGGCGTTCAAGGATGCCAAGCGCGAGACCGCGCGCTTCTACTTCGCGCGCCTGCTGCCGCGTACGCGCACCCACGTCTCGTCCATCGCCAGCGGCGCCGCGCCGCTGATGAGCCTCCACGCCGACGCCTTCGGCGAGTGATCCCGGACTGATCGAAGACCGCCGCCGGCGCAGCCTCGCCGGCGGCGGCACTTGTCGTCAAAACGGTATATGCTCGGCCCTCATCTGGAGGCCGACACACCAGCGTTGCGCCTGATCCCGAACGGGATCCCCCCGCGGGCGAATCAAGCCGCCCCGGCC
>CALRWS020000041.1:0-45442 GCA_943371935.1 Chitinophaga pinensis
CGGCGCGCGCAACGGGGCCATCGTTGATGATCCTTGAGTCGATGACGCATGAATCGATGACGCCCCGAACCCCGCAACACCCACCTTCCATTTCCAACCACCAACCCGGGTCAGCGCCATGATCGAACGCGAACTCACCATCACCAACCGCCTCGGGTTGCACGCGCGCGCCACTGCCAAGCTGGTGCAGGTGGTCTCCGGCTTCCGCTGCGGGGTGACCGTGGCCGCCAAGGGCCGCGAAGTGAACGCCAAGAGCATCATGGGCGTGATGCTGCTCGCCGCCGGACACGGCAGCAGCGTGATCGTGCGCGCCGACGGCGAAGACGAAGCCGCGGCGATGGACGCGGTGGCCGCATTGTTCGAACGTCGTTTCGACGAGGACAGCTGAGCCCCATGCGTCGCATCCTCTCCGGCCAAGGCGCATCGCGCGGCAGCGTACTCGGGCGGGCGCGCGTCCGCCTGCCGCATGCGCTGGACGTGGCCGAAGAGCGGATCGACGCATCGGAGGTCGATGCCGAACTCGACCGCCTGCACGCCGCGATCACCGTCGTCCGCGGCGAGATGCACGCGCTGCGCAGCCGTCTGCACGGCGCACTGGCGCACGAGGTCGGCGAATTCCTCGACCTGCACACCCTGCTGCTGGACGACCCCGAACTGCTGGCCGGCCTGGACGAACTGATCCGCACCGGCCGCTACGCCGCCGACTACGCCCTGCGCCTGCAGCGCGACCGCATCGCCGCGGTCTTCGCCGACATGGACGACGCCTACCTGCGCAGCCGCATCGACGACATCGACCAGGTCGTCGGCCGGATCCACGCTGCGCTGCACAGCCGCGATGCCGAGCTGCAGGGCATCGCCGGCGACATCCTGGTCACCGACAACATCGCGCCCTCCGATCTCGCGCAGTTGCACGCGCAGGGCGTGATGGCGGTGATCACCGCCGGCGGCAGCCCGCTGTCGCACAGCGCGATCCTCGCCCGCAGCCTGCACGTGCCGCTGGTGATCGGCGCCGCGCACGTGCTGCAGAAGGTCAACGACGGCGACGTGCTGGCGGTGGACGGCGGCAGCGGCCTGGTGATCCTGGAACCGAACGCCGACGACCTGCGCGAGCATCGCGCGCGGGTGCAGTCGTACGCGCGCGAGCGCAAGCAGTTGCATCGCCTGCGCCGCGAACCCACGCGCACCCGCGACGGCGTCGACATCAAGCTGTGGGCGAACGCCGAATCGCGCGAGGACGTGGCCGAAGCGCATGCGCTCGGCGCCGCCGGGGTCGGCCTGTACCGCACCGAATTCCTGTTCATGAATCGTCCGCCGGAACTGCGGCTCACGCTGCCGGACGAAGAAGAACAGTTCCGCGCATACCGCGATCTGGTGCTGGGCATGACCGGGCGAACGGTCACCATCCGCACCCTCGACATCGGCGCAGACAAGGCCGACGGCACCGCGCTGGCGCTGATCGGCGAGCCCAATCCTGCCCTCGGTCTGCGCGGCGTGCGCCTGTCGCTGTCGCGCATCGACCTGTTCCGCACCCAGCTGCGCGCGATCCTCCGCGCCAGCGCCTACGGCCCCATCCGGGTGCTGGTGCCGATGGTCAGCGGCCGCGAGGAAATGATCGCGGTCCGCACGCTGATGACCGACGTGCAGCGCGAACTGCGCAGCGAAGGTTGCGCCATCGCCGACGCGGTGCCGCTGGGCGCGATGATCGAAGTGCCGTCGGCGGCGATCGCATTGCCGACCTTCATCGCCGCCACCGATTTCCTGTCGATCGGCACCAACGATCTGGTGCAGTACCTGCTCGCCGCGGACCGCAACAACGAGGCGCTGGGCGAACTCTACAGCCCGCTGCATCCGGCGGTGCTGCAGCTGTTGAACACGGTGATGCGCACCGCCCGCGCGCGCGGAAAACCGGTGGCGGTGTGCGGCGAGATTGCCGGCGACCCGCTGTTCGCGCCGGTGCTGCTGGCGCTGGGGCTGGAGGAATTCAGTTTGCACCCGGGCACGCTGCTGGAACTGCGTCGCGCAGTGCGCGGCTTCGACCACGCCGCGCTGCGCGCCCGCGCACCGGCGCTGCTGCGCGCGCGGGATCGTGCGGGGATCGAGCGTTGGCTGGCGCAAGCGCTGGGATGAGGGCGTACGGGTCGGCGCACAGCCACGTCACTCCAAGGGATCACCAGCCGTGAAGCGCACCGGCCCGGAGCGTAGAATCGCCGGATCGAACATGCCCTCCGTATTCCATGACCGACCCGAGCCCAGTTCCCGCCGCACAGTCCCCGCAGTTTTCCGAAAACTGGTTCGAGCACAATATCCCGGACTGGGAACGTTGGCTGGCGGATCTGCGCGGCAAATCGGGATTGCGCGCGCTTGAGATCGGCAGCTTCGAAGGCCGCTCCACGCTGTGGCTGTGCGAACACGTCCTCACCGCCGACGACAGTCGCATCGATTGCCTCGACCTGTTCGCGACCGATCCTGTCTATGGCGACTACCATGCGCGTTTCCGCGCCAACACCGCAGCGCACGCGCACAGGATCCGCGAATTCCCGGGGTACAGTTTCGATGGCCTGCGCAAGGTCGAAGGCGAATACGACATCGTCTACATCGACGGCTGGCATTCGGCATTCGGCGCACTCGCCGATGGCGTCATGAGCTGGCCGCTGCTGAAGATCGGCGGTGTGATGATCTTCGACGACTACATGTGGGTGCCGTTGAAATACGGCAAACCCAAAAAGCCGAACCGGCTGGCGAGGCTGTGGGCGAAACTGCGCGGCAGCCACTGGCGGCACGAGGCGCTGTTAAAACAGATTCGCGACATGCCGACCGAAACCCCTAAGCTCGGCGTGGACGGCCTGCTCGCCACGCTCGAAGGGCACTATGAGCTGCTTGGCAGCGGCCATCAGCTCGCGGTACGGAAGATCCGCGGCTTTGATCAGGGACAGGTCGGACACGACACCTGAGGTGCTGCACGCGCAATCCCGGCGCTGCAGCGCGGCGCCGGATTTCGATCAGCCCACCGCGGCCCGCGCATTGCGGAACATCCGCAGCCACGGCGAATCGTCCGGCCAGTCGTCAGGGTGCCAGCTCATGTTGACGCTGCGCGGGGTGCGCTCGGGATGCGGCATCAGGATGGTCGAACGGCCGTCGCGGCTGCTGAGGCCAGCGATGGCCAGCGCCGAGCCGTTCGGGTTCGCGGGATAGCCGCTCGCCTCGCCGCCGTCGTTGGCGACGTAGCGCAGCGCGACCGTGGCGGCATCGCGGTCCGCATCGTGGTCGAAGGTCGCGCGGCCTTCGCCGTGCGCGATCGCCACCGGGATGCGCGAGCCGTGCATTCCGGCGAAGAACAGCGACGGCGACTCCGCGACTTCGAGCAGACCGAAGCGCGCCTCGAACTGTTCGCTGCGGTTGCGCAGGAAGCGCGGCCAGTGCTCGGCGCCGGGAATGATCGCCTTGAGCTGCGACAGCATCTGGCAACCGTTGCACACGCCGAGCGAGAAGGTGTCGGGACGCGCGAAGAAGGCAGCGAAAGCATCGCGCAGCGCGGCGCGTTCGAGGATCGACGTGGCCCAGCCGCGTCCCGCGCCGAGCACGTCGCCGTAGCTGAACCCGCCGCACGCCGCGAAGCCGGCGAAGCCGTCCAGCGCGACGCGACCGGCGATGAGGTCGCTCATGTGAACGTCCACCGCGGCGAAACCGGCGCGGTCGAACGCGGACGCCATTTCGATCTGGCCGTTGACGCCCTGCTCGCGCAGGATCGCCACGCGCGGACGCGCGCCGGTGGAAATGTACGGCGCGGCGATGTCCTCGGCCGCGTCGAACGTGAGCTTGGGGCGCAAACCGGGCGCATCGAAACGGCGCACGGCGGCGCGTTCGTCGTCGGCGGATTCGGGGTTGTCGCGCAGCCGCTGCATCGCATGGCTGACCGACCACCAGGCGTCGAACAAGTCTTCCCAGCGCCATTCGACCAGCACTTCACCGTCGCGATGCACGCGCACCGCCGGTGCGGTGCTCGGCCGCGCAATGCGCTGCGCGCATTCGATCAGACCATGCTGGGCAACGAGATCCGCGAACTCGGCGCGATCCTCGATCGCGATCTGCACGATCGCGCCCAGTTCTTCGCAGAACAGCGTGCGCAGCGCATCGTCGCCCCAGCCGTCGAGAGTGATGTCGAGGCCGAGGTGCGAACAGAACGCCATCTCGCACAGCGCCGCGAACGCGCCGCCGTCGGAGCGGTCGTGATACGCGCGCACCAGGCCGCGTTCGCGCGCATCGCGCATGAGCTCGAACAGCCCGCGCAGACGTTCGGGATCGTCGAGATCCGGCACCTGCACCGCCGGCCCGGCATCGTCGCCATGACGTCCGCCGAAACCGTCGTAGACCTGGGCCAGGATCGAACCGCCCAGACGCTTGCGGCCGGCGCCCAGGCCGATCAGCCACAGCTCGGTCTCGCCCTCGCGCGACAGCAGCGGCGTGAGCTGCGCGCGCGCATCCTCCACCGCCGCGAACGCGGTGACGATCAGCGAAACCGGCGACACCGATTTGTGCTGTTCGACGTCACCGTTCGCATCGGTCTGCGTCCACTGCGCCTGCATCGACAGCGAATCCTTGCCGACCGGGATGCTCAGCTCAAGCGCCGGGCACAGCGCCATGCCGACGGCCTTCACCGCGTCGAACAGCCGCGCGTCCTCGCCGGGATGACCGGCGGCGGCCATCCAGTTCGCGGACAGCTTGATCTGCGAGAGCGACGAGACCGGCGCGGCAAGCAGATTGGTGATCGCCTCGCCTACCGCCATGCGCGCGGCCGCGGCGGCGTCGATCAATGCCAACGGCGAGCGTTCGCCCAGCGCCATCGCTTCGCCGGCATGGGTGTCGAAGCCGGCCAGCGTGATCGCGCAGTCGGCCACCGGTATCTGCCACGGACCGACCAGCTGGTCGCGCGCGGTCAACCCGCCAACACTGCGGTCGCCGATGGTGATGAGAAAGTTCTTCGCGGCAACGGTCGGATGCGCGAGCACGCGCAGACCGGCCTCGTGCAGATCGATGTCCTGGCCGTCGAGGGCGGGCCACTTGGCGGGCGCGGGCCGCTTCGTGTCGCGATGCATCTTCGGCGGTTTGCCGAACAGGACGTCCATGGGTAGATCGATGGCGGGTGCTTCAGCCCCTCTCCCGTCGGGAGAGGGGTTGGGGAGAGGGTCGGCGGAGCGGGAAGATTCCCCGTACTCCGTACCCTCACCCGGCGCTTCGCGCCGACCTCTCCCAGGGGGAGAGGTGAAGTAGCCGACAACTAGACGCTCTTCCGCCGTCGCCACGCCCACCGCCGCGAACGGACAGCGCTCGCGCTCGCACAGCGCGGCGAAATCGGCCAGACGCTCCTGGGCGACGCCAAGCACGTAACGTTCCTGCGATTCGTTGCACCACAGCTGCATCGGCGACAGCGATGGATCGTCGCTCGGCACTTTCGCCAGATCGATCACGCCGCCGACGCCCGAGTCGTGCAGCAGTTCGGGAATCGCGTTCGACAGACCGCCGGCGCCGACATCGTGGAACCACAGGATCGGGTTGTCTTCGCCCAGGGCCACGCAACGGTCGATCACTTCCTGACAGCGGCGCTCCATTTCCGGGTTGTCGCGCTGCACGCTGGCGAAATCGAGGTCTTCGGCGCTGTCGCCGGACGCCACCGAACTGGCCGCGCCGCCGCCGAGCCCGATCAGCATCGCCGGGCCGCCCAGCACGATCACCGCGTCACCGGGCGACAGCCTGATTTTCGAGACCATCGGCCGATCGATCGCGCCAAGACCGCCGGCGAGCATGATCGGCTTGTCGTAGGCGCGGACCAGGCCGCTGTCGTCGCGCACTTCGAAGGCGCGGAAATAGCCGGTGAGGTTCGGGCGGCCGAATTCGTTGTTGAACGCCGCGGCGCCTAGCGGGCCGTCGAGCATGATCTCCAGCGCCGGCGCCATCCGCGGATTGAGCGGACGCGGGTCATGTTTTTCCGGGTGTCCGCCAAACTGTTCCCACGGCTGCGACAGCGTCGGAATGCGCAGATGCGAGACGCTGAAGCCGCTCAGCCCGGCCTTCGGCTTGCCGCCGCGGCCGGTCGCGCCTTCGTCGCGGATCTCGCCGCCGTTGCCGGTGGACGCGCCGGGAAACGGCGAGATCGCGGTCGGGTGATTATGGGTCTCGACCTTGATGCAGAAGGCGCTGGGGGTTTCGGCTTCGGCGCGATATTCCTGCGTCGCCGGATCCGGGCGGAAGCGCTTCGCCGGATAGCCTTCCACCACCGCGGCGTTGTCGCTGTACGCCGAGAGCGTGTGCTCGGGCGTCTGCGCGTGGGTGTGCTTGATCATCTTGAACAGCGAGATATTGCCGCCGTTCACCAGTTGCTCGCGGCCGTCGATGGTCCAGGCGGCATTGAAGATCTTGTGCCGGCAGTGCTCGGAATTGGCCTGCGCGAACATCATCAGCTCGACATCGTGCGGGTCGCGGCCCAGCTCGGCGTAGCGCGCGCGCAGGTATTCGATTTCGTCTTCGGCCAGCGCCAGGCCCAGACGCGCATTGGCGCGCTCCAGGTCGGCGAGCGGGATCACTTCCAGCGCGCCGCGCGCCGGGGTGGCGAACAGCGCCGCCGCGTCGGCCGGGTCGGCCAGCAGCGACTGGGTCATCGGATCGTGCAGAAGCTTCGCGATGGCGGCGCGGGCGGCCGCGTCTTCCGGAAAGCCGGTCAGGTCGATCCGGGTGCCGCGCTCCACCCGCTTCACCGGCTGGCCGGCGCCGCGCAGCAGTTCGCCGGCCTTGCTGGCCCACGGCGAGATCGTGCCCAGCCGCGGCGCGACGAAGCGCGAGACCGCGCCGGCGGTCAGCGGCGCGCGTGCTTCGGCGTCCGCTTCGAGAATGCGCTGCAGCGCGACGGGGTCGGGCGAGTGGCCGGGCTCGGGTTCGACCCAGTACGTGAACCAGGCGCCGACGACGCGAAGCGCGGGTGCGAGGGTCTGGAGACGGGTTTCGAGACGGTCGCGACGGAACGGCGACAGGGCCGGGAGGCCCTCAAGGACGATCATGTCCGGCCATGTCTAAAAGCGGGGCGCAGATTGTAACGGATGCGGCCCCGCGGCATGCGCGACGGCCCCGGAGGGCCGAACGCCGGACGGGGCGACGATGCCCCGGAAGGGATCGCGGAACCGGATCAGGCGCCGCCGGCGGCGGTCGCGACCTTGTCCTGCCCGGCCTTTTCTTCGGCGGCCAGCTTGTCCAGCGCTTCCAGCAGTTTGTCCGGCGGCATGTAGCCGGGCAGCGCCACGCCGTTGCTGTTGATGATCATCGGCGTGCCCTGCAGGCCGATCTGCTGGCCGATCTTGTACTGCGCGGCCACCGGGTTGGTGCAGCGCTTGGGCGGCACCGGCCGCCCGCCCTTGGCGTCGGTCAATGCCTTGCGGCGGTCGGCGGAACACCAGACCGACTCCATCGCCAGGGCGTCCTGGCTGGTCAGACCGGCGCGCGGAAACGCAAGGTATTCGATGGCGATTCCGAGCTTGTTGTATTCGGCGATTTCCTCGTGCAGTTTCTGGCAATAGCCGCACTCGATGTCGGTGAACACGGACACGGTGTATTTGCGGATGCCGACCGGGGCGAACACGATCCGGTCGGTCGTCGGTATCTTGCTCAGCGCTTCGCGGCGCAGCACGCTCAGCCCGACCTGGCTCAGGTCTTTCTTGCCCTTCACGTCGTAGAGCGAGCCCTGCAGCATGTAGCGGCCGTCGTCGCTGAAATAGATGACCTGACCGGAAACGATGACCTCCTGGAAGCCCGGAATCGGTGCGGGCGCGATCCGGTCCGGCACGATGCGCGGATCGATGCCCTTGAGCGCGGCGCGGACCATCGCTTCCTTGGGGGCGTCTGCCTGCTTGCCGCTGGCGGCACCGGCGGCTTTGCCGTCATCGGCGGAAGTGGACTGCGCGCAGGCGGACACGCTGAGGGCGCAGAGCAGGGCGAACACCGGAAGTTTCATGCAGGGAAGTTCCATCGGATGGGCGGGTGCAGCCGGTTGGGACCGCTGCGGCGCAGATAAGTTCGGGATTGTCCGGGCGATTGTCGCATGCAGGCCGGCCGGGGATGATGCCGCAAACCGCAGGCTTATGCCTCGCAGCCATATCGCCGAACGTGTGACGAAAATCACGGCTCGCGCAGGCCAGCGGGTCGGTCGATCAGGCCCGCGGATGATGCTGGGCGTGCAGGCGCTTCAACTGTTCGCGCGCGACCAGGGTGTAGATCTGGGTGGTCGACAGGCTGGCGTGGCCCAGCAGCATCTGCAGCGCGCGCAGATCCGCGCCGTGATTCAGCAGATGGGTGGCGAAACTGTGGCGCAGACCATGGGGACTGACCTTGTGCGGATCGATCCCCGCGACGCCGGCATAGCGTTTTACCAGCCCCCAATACTGCTGCCGGCTAGGCGGCTCGCCGTCGGCATTCAGGAACAGCGCCGCCGGTGCGCGTTTGCCGGCCAGCGCCGGGCGCGATTCGGCCAGATAGCGGGTCAGCCAGTGCTGCGATTCCTCCCCCAGCGGCACCAGCCGCTCCTTGCCGCCCTTGCCGGTGACCCGCAGCACGCCCTGGCGCAGGTTGACCATGGTCGCCGGCACGCCGACCAGTTCGCTGACCCGCAGCCCGGCGGCGTACATCAGTTCCAGCATGGCGCGGTCGCGCAGCCCCAGCGGCGTCGAGACATCCGGTGCCGTCAGCAGCGCTTCGATATCGCGCTCGCTCAGCGCCTTGGGCAGCGACCGCGGCAGTTTCGGCGGATCGAGCAGCGCGGTGGGATCGTCCGCGCGAACGCCGCGCCGCACCTGCAGGGCGAAGAACGCGCGCAGCGTCGACAGCAGCCGGGCGTTGCTGCGCGGCGAGTACGCGCTGCGCGTGCGCCACGCGAGGTAATCGAACAAGACCGCGCGGTCCGCGCCGAGCAGGCCGCCGCCGGCCCCGTCGCGCCAACGCGCGAAACCTTCCAGATCGCGCCGGTAGCTGGCCTGGGTCTGCTTCGCCAGCCCGTTTTCCGCCCAGATCGTCTCGATGAACGCGTGGATCGCGGCGGCATCGGCGTCGCGCAGCGGCGGCAGCGCGACGGCCTGTTCCCGGCGTTCGGAGGGTGTGGTGGGCATGTCATAGGGTAGCGCGGCGGCCGTCTGTTGTAGGAGCGACGGAAGTCGCGATAGACCACAGCATGTCTTTCTGGAAGTCCTATCTCTCCAGGAAACGGTCGCGACTTCCGTCGCTCCTACAGTACAAATGACCACCCGCCGCTTCGGCTTTATCCTGTGGCCATGACCGACACCGCCACACCAGCTTCGTCCACGCCCAAGCCCGACCCGCTGATCCTCCGCCGCCTGCTGTCGCTGTTCTACGACCTGTGGCCGGTGCTCGCGCTGTGGATGCTGCTCTCCGCGCTGTTCAACCTCGGCTACTACCTCGCAGGCCACAGCGAACGCGACATACTCAAGACCGCCAGCGTCCTCGGCGTACTGCTGTGGGTGTGCTGCTGGCTGGTTGCCGGCGCCTATGCCGTCGTCAGTTGGGCGCGCGGCGGCCAGACGCTCGGCATGCGCCCGTGGCGGCTGCGGGTGGTGAGTGCGAATGGTGCGGCGCCGACGCGGAAGCAACTGGCGATCCGCTATCTCGTCGGCAATCTGTCGCTGCTGGCCGCGGGCCTGGGCTTCTGGTGGGCGTGGTTCGATCGCGAACGGCTCACCTGGCACGACCGCGTGAGCGGGACGCGGGTGGTGCGGGTGCCCAAACCTTGAGCGATCCGGGCCGGACACTGCGGGCATCGGCGTGAATCCGCTCGTCCGCAACAGGAAACGCTCGACGCCCGCCGGATATGCCGAACGGGAATGTTTTCTCATCAGTTACGCAATGCCGTTCTGCCGGCACTGCTTCGTGCTGTGCCATGAGCCGCGCGATCCGGATCATCCGCAGATCGATCTTTCGGTCATGAGCTTTTTCATGTCGGAAGCGCACGCGCTCTCGGAAACCCTCACCGGTAATCCACAATCGTTCCTGGTCATCCACAGCGGCGGTAACGTCCGCAAACGCCAGAACCTGCACATGCATGTGTTCGTGATACGACGTCGCTGGCACAAAGCATGGCTGTACATGCTGCTGGCCGCGATCCACACCACGTCCGCAATGCGGCGAGGGTTGCTGAGATTGATCGGTCGGAGATCCGTTACAGGGTAGAAGCGAACCGCGTCGCGACTTGCGTCGCTCCCACAGGATCAAGTGCTGTCGCGACTTCCGTCGCCCCTACAGGCGTTGTGTCCAGCACAAGCCGGGGACGCGGCGACTCAACCAGACCTGCGTTTGAACAACCACACCGACAGCCCCACCATCACCAGCGCCGGAATCAGGTAGGCGACGCGGTAGTCGAACTTGAATACGCCGGCGAGGCGCACGAACTGGGTCTGCACCAGCCAGAAGCCCAGCGAGAACACGATGCCGATGAACAGGCGTTTGCCCAGGCCGCCGCTGCGCAGCGAGCCGAACGCGAACGGGATCGCCAGCAGGCACAGCACCAGCACGTTCACCGGGTAGAACCAGCGGCCCCAGTAATGCTCCTGGAATTCGCTGGAATCCAGGCCATTGCGGGTGCGGTATTCGATGCCGTCCTTCAGCTGATCCGCGGTCATGTAGCGCGGGCGCCAGATGTTGCGGGTGCTGGCCGCCAGCGCGGCGGCGTCCAGGCGCGACTTCCAGCGCTCTTCGGCGGCGACGGTGCGGACCGCGGATTTCTCGTCGAACCGGGTGCGTTCGACCTTGCGCAGGATCCATTCGCCCTTGGTGTGCTCGGCGCTGCCGGCGTGGGTGATCGACAGCAGGCGCCCGTCCTCGGCCAGCTCGAACAGGCGCACATCGTTGAGTTCCAGCCACTGGCGGCCGTTCTCGCTGCGCTCCTGGCCGGTCTGGGCATTGAGGAAAATGTCGCCCTCGCGCGCCCACAGGCCCGAGTACTGCGCGACGATCACATCGTTGGATTTCGCCGCGGCCTTGAGCGTGTCGGCGCGGCGCTGCGCCCACGGCGCGAGGGTTTCGCCGTTGACCACCATCAGCGCGGTCAGCACCGTGAGCGCCAGGATCACCGACAGACTGATCCGTCGGCGCGACAGGCCGATCGCGCGCAGCACCGTGAGTTCGGAACTCACCGCGACCTGGCCCAGGCCGATCACCGCGCCGATCACGGCCGCGTACGGGAACAGCATGTAGGCGCGGCGCGGCAGGGTGTAGACGACGTTGGTCGCGGCGGCCATGAAATCGTATTTGCCGGTGCCGACGTCGCTGATTTCGTTCAACAGGCCGCCGATGATGGCGTCGATGCCCACCAGCACCGTCCAGGCCAGCAGCACCGCGCCCAGCACCACCCGGCCGATGTAGAGATCGTGGATCTTCGG
The DNA here is from genome assembly GCA_943371935.1 of Chitinophaga pinensis. Taxonomy (GTDB): domain Bacteria; phylum Pseudomonadota; class Gammaproteobacteria; order Xanthomonadales; family Xanthomonadaceae; genus Lysobacter_I. The sequence goes on from CALRWS020000041.1 coordinate 11,427, forward strand.
GAAAGGCTTCATGCCGGCGTCGCCTGCACCCGCGCCCGCGGTCGCTTGATCGCACCATCGCGGGCGTACATCCATACCGCCGCCACCAGCAGCGGGCCCAGCAGCCACCACAGGCCCAGCATCGCCGGCACCTTGCCGTCCTCCAGCCACTGCGTGCCCAGCAGCATCAGGAACATGCCGAACAGATAGATCAGGAACCCGACCGCCAGATTGCCGTAGCGGGCCTGGCGCGGCGAACTGCGCGACAGCGGGATCGCCAGCAGCGCGAACGCGAGGGTCAGCAGCGGCGGCGCCAGCCGCGAGTGGAACTGCGCCTGCGCCTGCGGGCGCGGGTCGCCCAGCAGGGCCATGGTCGGCTGCAGCTCCACGCCGTCGGATTTGCGGCGCGGGGTGAGATCCTGGGGCAGGCGTACTTCGTTGGCGGCGTAGCGCATCAGCCGGAAATCGCGGCCGCCGGCCAGCGGTCCCTCCACTTCGAACCCCTGCACCAGGCGTAGATAGCGGTCCTGCTGGTTCTGGACCGACAGCGTGCCGGTCTGCGAGGTGGTCACGTCGAAGCGGTCGTCCTTCTGCCGGTACACGAACACCCGCTGCATCTCGCGGCTGTCGCCGGACATCGCGCCGACATAGATCACCCCGCCGCCGCCCGGCAGCTCGGTGAACCGGCCCGGTTCCATGCCCGCGATCAGCAGGTTGCGGCCGGCTTCCTCGATCATCCGCTGCGACACACGGTCGGCCCAGGGCGCCAGCCACATCGAGCACAGGCCCACGCCGATGACGATCGGCAGCGCCATCCAGGCCAGCGGGCGCAGCAGCCGCTTCGGGCCGACGCCGATCGACACCAGCACCGGCATTTCGGCATCGCGATACAGCCGGCCCATGGCCAGCATCAGCCCCAGCATCACCGCCAGCGGCAGGATCAGCGGCAGCCATTTCAGGAACACCAGCCCCAACTGGGCCAGCAGCATCCCCGCCGGCACCTTGCCGCGGGCCACGTCCTGCAGCACATCCGCGAACGCCCCGCCCAGCAGCACGATCAGGACCACCACCAGCACGGCGAAGGTGTTCTGCGCGAACTCGCGGATCAGGTATCGGTCCAGCTTCAACATCGGATGGGAAGGTTCCGGACGCCGGGCATCCGGCAGGGGGTTGCTTTAGACTTGCGGGCCGAGCTTTGCGGGTCGGGCTGCGCGGGTTGGAGCCGTTGCCGCGGCGCCGGCAGCACGACCGGCTCCGGGATTGTACGGAATGGCGGGAAAGTCTGAACAACGCCGTCCACGACGGGTTCAGGCGCCGCACCGCTTCCGGCATCGCGTACTCCGCCTACCCTGCGCCCGTTCCGCCCCCATCTTCCTTCTCCAGACCGCCCGCCCTTATCCAGACCGCTACGGAACCCCATCGATGGCCCTCGCATTCACGCTCCACGCCGGCCCCGCCGCCGACGCCGCCACCCTCGCCAGCGACTGCATCGTCGTCGGCGCCTATTCGGACAAGACCCTGACCGCCACCGGCCAGGCCTTGGACACCGCCAGCGGCGGCCGGATCGCGGCCCTGATCGAACGCGGCGACATCTCCGGCAAGACCGGCAAGACCGCGCTGCTGCACGATCTGCCGGGCGTGACCGCGACGCGGGTGCTGGTGATCGGGCTGGGCGAACCGGCCAAGTTCGGCGTGCCGCAGTACATCAAGGCCGCCGGCGACGCCGCCCGCGCGCTGAAGGACGGCGCCGCTACCAGCGCCGTCTTCACCGTCAGCGAAGCCGCAGTGCTGGGCCGCGACGCCGCCTGGGCCATCCGCCAGGCCGTAATCGCCTTCAGCCACGCCATCTACCGCTATCACGCCACCCTGGGCGAAAAGAACAAGAACAAGGGCGAGAGCAAGCTCGTCGCGGTCGCGGTCGCCGGCAGCGATGCCGCCGCGCTGGCGCAGGGCCAGGCCATCGCCGAAGGCGTCGCCTTCACGCGTGAGCTGGGCAACCTGCCGCCCAACATCTGCAACCCGGCCTATCTCGCCGAACAGGCGCAGAAGTTCGCCCAGGACAACGGCGCGGAAGCCGAAATCCTCGACGAGCACCAGATGCAGGCCCTGGGCATGGGCTCGCTGCTCGCGGTCGCGCGCGGTTCGGCCAACCGCCCGCGGCTCATCGTGCTGAAGTGGAACAAAGGCGGCGATGCCAAACCCTTCGTGCTGGTCGGCAAGGGCATCACCTTCGATACCGGCGGCGTGAACCTGAAGACGCAGGGCGGCATCGAAGAAATGAAATACGACATGTGCGGCGCCGCCAGCGTGCTCGGCGCGTTCGTCGCCGCGGTCAAAATGAATCTGCCGATCAACCTCGTCAGCATCGTCCCGGCGGTGGAGAACGCGATCGACGGCAACGCCTACCGTCCTTCCGACGTGATCACCAGCATGTCCGGCAAGACCATCGAAGTCGGCAATACTGACGCCGAAGGCCGACTGATCCTCTGCGACGCCCTGACCTACGCCCAGCGTTTCGAGCCGCAGGCGCTGCTGGACGTGGCCACGCTCACCGGCGCCTGCATCGTAGCCCTCGGCAAGTACGCCACCGGCCTGATGAGCAAGCACGACGATCTGGCCGACGAACTGCTGCAGGCCGGCGAAAACGTGTTCGACCGCGCCTGGCGCCTGCCGCTGTGGGACGAATACCAGAGCCAGCTCAACTCGACCTTCGCCGACGTTTACAACATCGGCGGCCGCAACGCCGGCGCGATCACCGCAGGCTGCTTCCTCGCCCGCTTCGCCGAAGGCCAGCGCTGGGCGCATCTCGACATCGCCGGCGTCTCCAACGACGACGGCAAGCTGGGCATGGCCACCGGCCGCCCGGTCGGCTTGCTGGCGCAGTGGCTGATGGATCGGAGCGTCTGATTTGACCCCCAAGCAGTGGGCGACGTACGGTTTTTTCGGCACCTCCGCACTGCACGGAGCGGTCGAAGCCTGCTTTGCCTACTTCGCTCCGACCAGATTGATCGTACCGAACGTGACCCTCGCCGTATTCATATTGTTGTCGATGTACTTCGTCTTCGCTTGGCTGCAGGCAGATCGCCGGGAGCTGCAACTGCCGCGTTCGTATCCGTTCAACATCGGCGTTGTCGCATTGGGTTTCGTCGTCATCCCCGCGTATCTGTGGGGCTCGCGGCCGGCGGGCCGGAAGCTGAAGTCGGTGTTCGGCATGATCGCGGCATTCATCGCCTCCTTGTTCGTCGGCATGCTGCCCATGGTGCTCGGATTCCTGGCGCTGGGCGTCGTGTTCGGTCTGCCCGGAAACTGACAACATGCCACGCGCCGATTTCTACCTGATCCAGAAACCCCGCTTCCGTGAAGAACCGCTGCGCCTCGTGTGCGAACTCGCGCGCAAGGCGTACGACGCGAACCTGTGGACGCTGGTGCTGGCGCGCGACGCCGCACAGGCCGAAGCGCTGGACGATCTGCTGTGGGCGTTCGACGAGGATGCCTTCGTGCCGCACCAGATCGCCGGCAGCGACGACGAAGACGAACTCACGCCGGTGCTGATCGCCACGCCCGACAGCGACATCGCGCTGCGGCCGCTGGTCATCAACCTGCGCGACGCGCCGGTCGACGGCAACTTCGAGCGCGTACTGGAAGTGGTGCCCGCCGACGATTCCGCCCGCGGCCCGCTGCGCGAACGCTGGAAGCAATACCAGGCGCGCGGACTGGAATTGAAGAAATACGATATGTGATTGCGTCGCCCCCCTCTCCACTGTCATCCCGAGCGCAGCGAGGGATCTGCTGTTGAAGCTTGCGAAAGCCAAAACAGATCCCTCGCTGCGCTCGGGATGACAACTTCCAAGATCAAGACATCGCACCCATGACCACCCTCGCCTCCGGCTACGAACCCAAAGATTTCGAATCCCGCCTCTACGCCGAATGGGAAACGAGCGGCGTCTTCGCGCCGCAGGGCGACGGCCCGGCCTACAGCATTTTGTTGCCGCCGCCGAACGTCACCGGCACCCTGCACATGGGCCACGCCTTCCAGCACACGCTGCAGGACGCGCTGATCCGCTACCACCGCATGCGCGGCTATCGCACGCTGTGGCAGATGGGCACCGACCACGCCGGCATCGCCACCGAAATGGTGGTGTCGCGCAACCTGCAGATCGCCGGTGCCGGCGAAACCCGCGACTCATTGGGCCGCGACAAATTCATCGACAAGGTCTGGGAGTGGAAGACCCAGTCCGGCGGCACCATCGAACGCCAGATGCGCCGCCTCGGCACCTCCGGCGACTGGTCGCGCAGCGTGTTCACGATGGACGACGGCCCGTCCACGGCGGTGGTCGAAGCCTTCCTGAAGTTGTACGAAGAAAAGCTGATCTATCGCGGCCAGCGCCTCGTCAACTGGGATCCGGTGCTGAAGACCGCGATCTCCGATCTGGAAGTGGTGAGCGAGGAAGAAGACGGGTTTTTGTGGTCGATCGCGTATCCGCTGGCCGGCGGCGCCACCTACGAACACGTCGAGCACGACGCCGACGGCAACGAGACCCTACGCGAAACCCGCGATTATCTCGTCGTCGCGACCACGCGCCCGGAAACGATGCTGGGCGACACCGCGGTGATGGTGCATCCGGAGGATGCGCGGTATGCGCATCTGATCGGGAAGGCCGTCGCGCTGCCGCTGTCGGATCGCGAGATTCCGATCATTGCGGATGATTATGTGGATCGCGCGTTCGGCACAGGCGTGGTGAAGGTCACGCCTGCGCATGACTTCAATGACTATGCGGTGTGGAAAAGGCACGTTGAAACGGGTGTTTTCGACAACGTTCCATCTCGTGGATTAATCAACATATTTGAACCAGACGCGAAGATCCTGAGCAAGCGAATCGTTCTTCCTGCTGTAGAGAACGAATCCATAAAAGAGACACTTTCAAAAGCTTGGGACGCTCACAGTATCCAAGATCAAATTCCAGAAAATTATTGGGGCCTCGACCGCTACGACGCCCGCAAAGCCGTGCTCGCCGATCTCGAAGCCGCCGAACTGCTGGTCGAAACCAAACCTCACAAATTGCAGGTGCCGCGCGGCGACCGCACCGGTCAGGTGATCGAGCCTTACCTTACGGACCAGTGGTTCGTGGCGATGGATGAATTCGCCAAACGCGGCCTCGAACTCGCTGAAAACGGGTCGCTCAAATTCGTGCCGCCGAACTGGATCAACACCTATCGCCACTGGATGGAGAACATCCAGGACTGGTGCATCAGCCGTCAGCTGTGGTGGGGACATCGCATCCCGGCGTGGTACGACGATGCAGGCAATGTCTATGTCGCGCGCAACGAAGCGGAAGCGCTCGCCAAAGCGACCGCTTCCGTAGGAGGGGCTTCAGCCCCGAGCTCTTTCGATAACCCAGCGGCCATGGGCGAAAAGCTCGCGGCTGAAGCCGCTCCTACAGCCGCTCCAACGATCAACCTGCGCCGCGATAACGACGTCCTCGAAACCTGGTTCTCCTCCGCACTCTGGCCGATCAGCACCATGGGATGGCCGGACGAGGCGTCGATGCGCGAGCGCGGCTTCGCCGATTTCGTGCCCTCGTCGGTGCTGGTGACCGGCTTCGACATCATCTTCTTCTGGGTCGCCCGGATGATCATGATGACCGACCACTTCATGCCGAAGGACACGCCCGACGCCGAGCGCGTGCCGTTCAAGGACGTCTACATCACCGGCCTCGTCCGCGACAAGGACGGCCAGAAGATGTCGAAATCGAAGGGCAATATCCTCGACCCGCTCGACATCATCGACGGCATCACCGTCGACGAACTCGTCGCCAAGCGCACCACCGGCCTGATGAAGCCGAAGGACGCGCCGAAGATCGAGAAGAACACGCGCAAGGAATTCCCCGACGGCATCGCGCCGCACGGCGCCGACGCGCTGCGCTTCACCATGGCCGCGCTGGCCGGCCCCGGCCGCGACATCAAGTTCGACATGGCGCGCTGCGAGGGCTACAAGAATTTCTGCAACAAACTGTGGAACGCGACGCGGTTCGTGTTGATGAACACCGAGGGTTTTTTGCTCCCCTCTCCCGTCGGGAGAGGGGTTTGGGGTGAGGGTACGACGGCCGACGACCGCCTGGCTGCTGCCGAACCCTCATCCGGCGCTTCGCGCCACCTTCTCCCGACGGGAGAAGGAAAGAGCATCACACCCGTCACCGACGCAGAAAAGTGGATTCTCTCGCGCCTCGCCAAGGTATCCGCCGAAGCCGGCGAACACTTCGCTGCGTATCGCTTCGACCTGCTCGCGCAATCGCTGTACGAATTCGCGTGGAACGAGTTCTGCGACTGGTTCGTCGAACTGGCGAAGCCCGCCTTGAACGGCGACGACAAGCTTGCCGCCGACAGCACCCGCCACACGCTGCTGTACGTGCTGGAATCGCTGTTGCGCCTGCTGCACCCCCTGACGCCGTTCGTGACCGAAGAACTGTGGCGCGGCGTCGCGCCGAAGCTCGGCATCGATGCGGCCAGCATCTCGACGCGCGCTTACCCGCAGTCCGGCGACTTCGGCGACGAGGATTACACCGCGGCGGAAACCGACATCGAATGGTTCAAACAGGTAGTGTCGTCGCTGCGCAGCATCCGCAGCACGCTCGGCATTTCACCATCGAAGCCGGTGCGGTTGTTGTTGAAGAACCTCAACGCCGAAGACGCCGCGCGCATGCAGAAATTTTCCGCGCCGCTGAAATTCTTGCTGAAACTCGAATCCATCGACGTGTTGCCCGATGGCGACGAACCGCCGCCGGCCGCGTCCGCGGTGATCGGCGACCTCACCCTGCTGGTGCCGCTGGAAGGTCTGGTCGATATGGACGCCGAGCGCGTACGCCTCGACAAGGAAATCGCCAAGGTCGCGATCGAAAAGGACAAGAGCGAAGCCAAGCTCGCGAAGTTCGGCGGCAGCGTGCCGCCGGCGGTGGTCGAACAGGAACGCCTGCGTCTGGCCGACTGGACTGCGAAGCTTGCGGCGCTGCAGGAACAACGCGCGCGCTTGGCGTGAGAATCTAAGCGTAGAGCGGCCTTCAGGCCGCTGTTTCGGAGTTCGCGAACCAAAGCAGCGGCCTGAAGGCCGCTCTACAAGCAGAGCCGCATCACGCGTCCGGCAACAGCTCCATCGCCATCACGATCGCGTCCTCGCGGCCCATGTGCGCGGGGTAATAGCGCGGTCTGCGGCCGATCTCGTTGAAACCCTCGTCGAAGTACAGCGCAATCGCGCGCGGGTTCGAGGGCCGCACTTCCAGGAAAATGCGCTCGGCATTCTGCACCCGGGCGATGCGCACCAGCGCGCGCAGCAGGCGGCGGCCGTGGCCCTGCGCCTGCACCGCGGGCGAGATGCAGATATTGAGGATGTGCGCTTCGCGCGCGGCGATGCTGATGATGCCGTAGCCGATCACGCTGTCGTCCTGGATCAGCAGCCACGACGGATATCCCGCAGTGAGGCAGTCGCGGAAGATGCCGACGGACCATGGAAACGGATAGGCGCTGAGCTCGATCGCCATCACCGCGTCGAGGTCGGACTCGCGCATCGCGCGCAGGGTCGTCGACGCCGGCGCCGAGGGTTCGACGGACGGCAGCGACGTCGTGCTCACAGAGGCATGCTCACAGCGACGTCAGGCCGGAGACCGGCGCAGCGCGCGCAGCCGCGGCCAGAGCGCGCGCTTGGCCTGCGGGTCGCGACGTAGCGTCTGCGGCGCCGGCCAGTCGCCAGCCAGCGGCGCGGCATCGCGGCCGAGTCCAGCCGCACGCAGCAGGGCCAGCATCAAGGGATCGAGCGTCGAGGCAGCGGCGGTGGATTCGCCGCGCTTTGCGGCCGGCGCGTCGGCCGGCACAGCGGGCGACGCGGACGCGCCGGCCATGCGATACACCGGCAGGCCCATCGCCTCCAGGGCTTCGCGCTGCTGCGGGCTCCAGGACGGGCTCACGCGTCCTCCGTCGTCGATCTGCGCGCCATCCGTCGCGAGATGATCGGCCCGAACACGGCGAAGGTCGCGAACACGAACAGCAGCACCTTCGGTGGATCGATCACCAGGCCGATGATCGCGATGACGATCGCAAACAGCGTGAAGAAGCGGATGCGGTCGCTGTTCGGCCCCGGCTTGCCGCCCTTGAAGCTGGAATAGCGGAAACCGCTGACCATCAGCAGACCGGCGATCACCGTCACTGCCAGCGCGGGATAACGAAGGTCTTCGCCGCTCCAGCCCAGATCGTGCATGGTCCAGACGAAACTGGCCATCAGGCCGGCCGCCGACGGGCTGGGCAGGCCGATGAACCAGCGCTTGTCGACCTGGCCGACCTGGCTGTTGAAGCGCGCCAGCCGCAGCGCGGCGCAGGCGGCATACAAAAAGGCGCCGAGCCAGCCGATCTTGCCCATGGTCACGCCGTCCAGCTTCATCGACGCCAGCGCCCAGTGGTACATCACCAGCGACGGCGCCATGCCGAAGCTGATCAGGTCCGACAGCGAGTCGTACTGCACGCCGAACTCGCTCTGGGTGTTGGTCATCCGCGCGACCCGACCGTCGAGACCGTCGAGCACCGCGGCGATGAAGATCGCCACGCAGGCCGACTCGAATCGCCCCTGCGAAGCGGCGATGATCGCGAAGAACCCGGAAAACAGCGCCGCGGTGGTGAACAGGTTCGGCAGCAGGTAAATGCCACGGTTGCGCCGGGGCGCGATAGGCGGTTCAGGTGTGCTCATGCCCGCAGTGTAACGGCAGTGTCGCATCGGGCATAACGTGCGGTGGGTCACAGCTTCGATCGCATTCCCGGGCCTCTCCGCGACGACCGGCGATGACCCTCGCCCGACCTCCCGGCGGCCGGGCGCTTGCGCCTGCCGCGTGGGGGTGCTGCAATCCCCACATCGCGGCACCCCCGCCGGCCGTTCTGCAGGTATCGCCATGACTCGTGCACACCTCATCGCCCCGCTCACCGCCCTGGTCGCCACGCTCGCGCTGAGCGCCGCCCCGACGGTCTTCGCCGGCGAGGTCTATCAGTGGAAGGACGCCAACGGCGTCACCCATTACTCGCAGACCCCGCCGACGCAGGGCAAATTCGCCGCGCGCTCGATCTATCACCGCGAACAGGCGACGGATGGCCAGCCGGCCACCGAGGCCGCGCCCACCGAATCCAAGCAGTGCCTCACCGCGCGCGGCAACATCGAACTGCTGCAGAGCGGCGCCAAGCTGCAGCTGGACAGCGACGGCGACGGCAAGGCCGACAAGGATCTCGACGACAGCGCCCGTGCCGAACAGCTGCGGATCGCGCAGACCGTGGCCCGCGTCAACTGCAGCCCGAGCACCGCCAAGGCGCCCTGACCGGCGCTGCGGCGCCGCCACTGCGGGGCTTTCCGGCCGATATTCGGCTGGTTTGAGCCGGATCCGGCCGACATCGGGCAAAATGTGGGGTTCGACCCCCTCCTTGCCCGAGTTCCGCCTCATGCGCCTGTCGCAGTTCCACCTCCGTACCGAAAAGGAAACGCCCGCCGACGCCGAGATCGTCAGCCATCAGCTGATGCTCCGCGCGGGCATGCTGCGCAAGCTCGCGGCCGGCCTCTACACCTGGAGCCCGCTGGGCCTGCGCGTGCTGCGCAGGGTCGAAGGCATCGTGCGCGAGGAAATGAATCGCGCCGGCGCCATCGAACTGCAGATGCCGACGATCCAGCCGCGCGAGCTGTGGGAGGAAACCGGGCGGTGGGAGAAGTTCGGCGGCCAGTTGCTGAAGATCAAGGACCGCAAGGAGGCCGAATACTGCTACGGCCCCACCGCCGAGGAAGTGATCACCGATTTCGCGCGCCAGGAAATCAACAGCTACAAACAGCTGCCGGTGAACTTCTACAACATCCAGACCAAGTTCCGCGACGAGATCCGCCCGCGTTTCGGCGTGATGCGCGCGCGCGAGTTCCTGATGAAGGACGCGTATTCGTTCCACATCAGCGATGAGGATCTGTCGCGCGAATACCGCAACATGTACGACACCTATTCGCGGATCTTCACGCGTCTGGGATTGAGGTTCCGCGCGGTGTTCGCCGACACCGGCGCGATCGGCGGCAGCGCGTCGCACGAATTCCACGTACTGGCCGATTCCGGCGAAGACGCCATCGCGTTCTCCGATGGTTCGGATTACGCCGCCAATGTCGAACTGGCCGAAGCCGTGTCGCCGGGCGAACGCGCGGCGGCCAGCGAAACGATGCGCAAGATCGAAACGCCCACGCAGAAGACCTGCGAGGACGTGGCGGCGCTGCTGGGTTTCGCGCTGCAGCGTACGGTGAAGTCGGTCGCGCTGATGGGCGTCGACGCGGAAGGCGCGCCGCAGTTCGTGCTCGCGCTGGTGCGCGGCGATCACAGCGTCAATGAGATCAAACTCTCGAAACTGTCCGGCCTCGCCGATCATCGCCTCGCCACCGAAGCGGAAATCCTCGAACATCTTGGCAGCGAACCCGGCTTCCTCGGCCCGGTGAAACCGGCGAAGACGATCCGCATCGTCGCCGACCGCAGCGTCGCCGCGATGCACGATTTCGTGGTCGGCGCGAATGAACCCGGTCATCACATCGCCGGCGTGAACTGGGGCCGCGATCTGCCGGAACCCGATCTGGTCGCCGACATCCGCAACGTACTGGCCGGCGATCCCTCGCCCTGCGGCACGGGCACGCTGGGCATCGCGCGCGGCATCGAAGTGGGTCATGTGTTCGCGCTGGGCCGCAAATATTCCGAAGCGATGAAGTGCAGCGTCCTCGACGCCAACGGCAAGGCCGCGACGCCGACCATGGGCTGTTACGGCATCGGCGTGAGCCGCATCGTCGCCGCGGCGATCGAACAGAACCACGACGCCGCCGGTATCGTCTGGCCCGAGGCGATGGCGCCGTGGCAGGTCGCGGTGTGCATCATCAATCCGAAGAACGACGCAAACGTGGTCGCGGCCGCGCAGGCGCTGTACGACGAACTGAATACCGTGGGCGTGGAAGCGGTGCTGGATGATCGCGGCCTGCGTCCCGGGCCGATGTTCGCCGATATCGAACTGATCGGTATTCCGCATCGCGTCGTGGTCTCCGAGCGCGGTCTCGCCGCCGGTACGTTCGAATATCGCGCGCGCCGCGCGAGCGAAGCCGAATCGCTGGATTGGGAAGCGCTGATGCAGCGCCTGGCGCCGCAGCGCGGCTGAATATCGCGCCGGTCGCGGTTATCGACAGCGGAAAAAATCGCCGCGGCCCTCCCGCGGCGATTTTCCTCGCGAAGGGCTTGATTTTCCCCGACCGGCATATTCGCTTATCATCAATGGCCCTGCACATCGGCGCAGAGACTTACCCCCCGTAATCCGGAGCCCATATGGCACTCGATCTGAAAGGTCTTACAACGAAGGAACTCGGCAATTTGATCACCCAGGCCAGGAAGCAGCAGACCGCACTCAAGAAGCGCAAACCCGTGACCGGGGTGCGCAAGAAGCTGATCGCACTGGCCAAGGCCGACGGTTACACCATCGCCGAACTCTTCGGCGGCAAAGCCGCTGCAAAGAAAGCCGCTCCCGCCAAGAAAGCCACAAAGAAAGCCGCCAAAAAAGCGACCAAGAAGGCCGCAAAAGCGGCGAAGGCCGCGAAGCCGCGCAAGCCCGGCAAGAAAGTGGCGCCGAAATACCGCAATCCGGCGAATCCCAAGGAATTGTGGAGCGGTCGCGGCAAGCAGCCGCGCTGGCTCGCCGAGCAGGTCAAGAAAGGCAAGAAGGTCGAAGAGTTCCTGATCAAGAAGTAAGTGCAGGCTTTTTTCGAAACGACGACGCCGGCTTTTGCCGGCGTTTTCGATGATGCGGCACAGTCAGGCATGCGCTCTGCATCTCATTTCCACCGGCCGTGGGCACGGCCCTGTTCTCGTCGCTCTTCATTCGCTGCCTGGGCCGGCTTGAAAGCCGCTCTACAAAGCCGCTCTACAGAATGTACGGCTCAAAGATTCCGACGCGTGGGAATCAGGATATTGCCGAACAGCAGGCCCGCGACCAGCGCCAGCAATATGTTCAGCGCCGCGACCATCGCCGCCTGCCCCGCTTCCATGTTCTGCTGCTGCACCAGCGCGAGCAGCCCGCGCAGGCTCGCGCTGCCGGGCACCAGCATGATGATGCCCGGAAGACGCACCAGAGCGCCTGGGCGGTTGAACCAGCGCGCATACCCGTTGCCCAGCGCGGTCATCGCCAACGCGGCCACAAAAATACCGACGGTGCTGCCCCACTCGCCGCCGACGAAGCGCGAAATCAGATAGCCGGTCGCGGCCGACAGCATCACCAGCGGATAATCTCGGCGACCGGTGCGGAACAGCACGGCGAACGCATACGTCCCCAGCACCAGCGCCAGACCTTCGACCCAGTCAGGCTGCGGGCGCAGCGCGCGGATCTGCGGTTGGATGCCCAGCATCTCGGCGGCGGTCAGCGCCACCATCATGCCGATGGCCAGCTTGAGGATGGTGCTCATCGCGCCGGCGAAGCGCGCGGTGCCGGAGACCAGATTCTGGTTGGTCAGCTCGTTCACCGCGTTGGTCAGCGTCATGCCGGGCATGAGCACGATCAGCGACGAGATGATCACCGTATTGAGATTGAGCGGGCCGATGAGGCTCGCGACCAGCACCGCGATCCCGCCGGCGAACATGGCCGAGATCGCATCGCTGGCTTCCTTCAATCGCGGTCTGTTCTTCGTGGCCCAGTCAAGCAGCCCCAGCAGCAGGCCGGTGAAACCCGCCGTGGCGATATCCAGCCACGGCAATCGCCACAGGCCGGCGACAGCGGCCGCGCACAGGCCGAAGGCGAAGATCGAGATGACCTGGCCGCGCCAGCTGCCGGTGCGATCCAGCGCACGCAGCGCGGCGTGTCCCGCTTCGAGATCCAGCGCACCGGACATCACCTCTTCGGCCACGCGATCCACTTCGCAGAGTTTGTAGAGATCGGTTTCGCCGGGCAGCAGACGCACCACGCGCACGGTGTCGCGACGGCCACCGACCTCGCCGAACGACAGGATCATCCCGGTCGGATTGGACCAGGCGCCGCATTCGAGCCCGAGCTTCGCCGCCACCGCGGTGACCGAACCTTCCAGCCGGTGCGCAGTGGTGCCGTAGGCGTGGAGACGGCTGGCCAGTTCGACGACGAAATCGGCGCGCGCGGTGTGGTCGTGGCGCTGCAGGGCGGAGTTCATCGTCGGCTGGAGCCAACAGTAGACTTGCGATAGCGGAGGCGCTCGTCAGTCATTGCAAACTATCCGGCGGACAACTGCTGTGGTGTAGGTTGGCCAAGCTTCACGATGACAACGCCATTGACCTGCCTCACGGAACCTGGCGCAGGCCAGATCGGCATGGAACGGGCTGATGGAATCAGATCAGGGCGATTACCCAACCAGACCGGATCGACATCGTGGATGCCTAACGTCTTCATGTAAAAAGCGACGCGACGAACATTCCCACCGTCGTGCTCGTAGAAGGAGGTGCCGAACACGCCGGCGCGCTGGATCTGGCCCTCGACCGGAAACGACCATTGGCCAACCAGAGTGAAACGCACGGCGGTATTCGATGTCGCGGTTGCCGCCTCGTATATTGCGGGCACCAGACGTTGCGTCAGCGCGGCATCCGCATCGCGAACCAGGCGCTCTGTGTAGAACAGCGATGCCCCGATAGAGCAAACCACAACACTGTAGTAAGCGAGTCCTACGACGCAGGCCGCACGCCAACGGGAACCCGGTGGAACCACAATACGGGAAGCCAGCCATGCGGCCAACAGCGGCCACGCGACATGCGACCGGATGGGCAAGGTACCCGCAGACAGCAAGAAAGGAATCCCTATCGCAACGATTCCGAGGATAACGACCAACCACGACAACAACAGTCTATCGGCAGCATGCGAATCTCTGTCGTTGGACAAAAGAAATATGGGAAGTAGACCAAGCCATGTCAGAAAGAGTACGCCTGCACCCCATCCGAGATACACCTGCTGTCGCCCCGTCAGATACTCGGCAAGCGATCGCATGCTGACGAACAAGGTTTCGGCTGGATCGGAACGTAGGCGATCCATGTGCCAATAGGCGTCCACGTACGCGATTTCGACGTCAGCGATTTTCATGCTCAATCGCTGCGTCAACAAGTAAACGGTCAGTGCTGCAGCGAACAAGCCCAGAGCATGAAGAATTCCCGCTGACAGCCGACGCCTGATCTGCTTCATGCCGCTCGGCAGGACCGCATCGATCTCGGCGTGCAACACCAGCAACGCATACAGGGCAGCGTAGACCGCCACCGTCTGGTAAATGGAAACGGCGAAAGCGAGCAGTACAACAGATATCAGGCGTTCTCCCACGCTGTTCGCGCGGACCGCCAGGTTCGCGCCGTACGCAGCCGCTGCGATCCCGAAGCCGAAACCCGCGGCGAAGGTATTGAATTGTGCGATATGCAGCCAGAGAGGAAACCCGGCATGAACCACTGCATAAAAATACGCTTGCGAGCCCGCCAACCTGAAATCGATGACACCGCGCATGGTCGCGAACAGCAGGCCTACCCCGAACAGCGTCGTCGACAGTAGAGGTATGGCTTCGAAATTGGGCAGCAACCAGGTGACCAGCCCCATGCCCCATCGTCCTTGGCTAAGCCAAGCGGTCGCCGTCGTCGTTTTGAATGTCGCGGCCTCTTCATCGATGGATAAAGTGAAGCTCGACAATTCGACGCCATACACAAGCATGAAGACAGCGGCTGCGGCGATGCATGGACACAGCCAGGCGGGCGGTTTCGCAGAACTGTTCGGTGCGTAGGTAGTGGTCATGAGCGCCTGTCGTCGCCTACATTCTTCGAGCGGGACGTATTGTAGACGATACGTTTGCCAAGGACGTAGTTGATCGGCAGCATGATGACGATCGCGACCAACGGAGCAAGAGTCGCCGAAAAACCCAGCTTTCCGACAAGCACGGCAAAAATGGCGAAAGAACCGATCGCCTGGATTACATATACCAACGGATACGATATCAGACCCATCAATGTCCAACTCCGGCGATACACCCAGACGCTGTTGATGGAATAAGCCCAGACGACACCGGCGACATAGGCCGTCGCATAGGCGGGCATCGGATCGATCCACGACAGGAGCGGCAGATAGAGCAGATACGAGAAAACCGTCGTGCTTGCACCCGCAGCAAGAAATCTGAATTTCTCGTTATCCGCAACACGTGCGAGCAGGCACACAGATCAGTCTCGTACGAGAGCGAGAAACTCGTCATAGGTCCGAACATAATCGTCGGCATCGTAAGGCTCGGACGCGAATACCAACAGAACGGCGTCCGGCGAGTAGCGGTACTGCGTCCCCCAGATCATCGGGGGCAGATGGATTCCTGACATCGGCGAGTCCAACACGAACTCCTGCCTGTGCGATCCATCATCGGCAAGCACGCGCACCGAGCCGTGCACGCATACCATGAACTGATGGCAGCGCCTGTGCGCATGCTCACCGCGAATCTCCTGCGAAGGCACGTTGTAGACCACGAAATGACGGCGAGGAAGGAAAGGCAGATCGCGTTCGAACTCGGACACGCACAGCGCACCGCGCATGTCGACGAAATGCGGCAATCGATGAAGACGAACGCCTTCCACCAACGTCACGGTTGTCCCGCCGGGAGACACCAGCCGCATTTCAGCGGTCGGCTCGTCGAGCGCATCATGATCGCCGACGTAGCCGATGATGCGCGCAGGATTACCCGCAACGATCGCGTTGGGCGGCACGGAACGGGTGATCACGGCACCGGCGCCTACCATGGCGCCGCTGCCGATGCGCAGACCGGGAAGAATCGTTGCATTTGCGCCTATCGACGCACCCGTTTCCACCACGGTCTCTTTGAAGACTGCCGGGAACTTCTTGCTGCGCGGAAACGAATCGTTGGTAAACGTCGCATTCGGTCCGACGAAAACGTCGTCCTGCAGATGTACGCCATTCCATAGCTGTACGCCGCATTTGACGGTGACGCGATCGCCCAGCACGACATCGCCTTCAACGAAAACGCCATCGCATACATTGCAATCCCGGCCGATGCGGGCACCTGGAAGGATATGCGCGAAAGCCCAGACACGCGTGCCTTCGCCGATTTCGTCCGTCTCGCAGATCGCTTTGGGATGAACGAAGTAGCTCATGCGGATTCCTCATCGAACAGCTCTTCCGATTGGATCACGGACAGGGGCCGACCTTTCGTGTTTTCGAATGCTCGCCACGCGTAAGTGCCCACTACTCCCAGCGCCAGCGAATTGAAGGCGCCGAAGAACAGAATGACCAACATGGTCCCCGTATAGCCCGGCACCTGGACCATACCTGAGAGCTTTGCGATCAGCGTGACGATACTCAGCACTACAGCAGCCAGCATCGACACACAACCAACGGCGATCAACATCCGCACCGGAAGATCCGTGAACGCGAAAACGCTATCGGACAGATAACGCATCTTCTTACCGAGCGTCCAACCGCTCTTGCCGTGTTGACGTGCGCGCCGGTCGTAACCGACGAAAGCGCGGCGCCCTCCAAGCCAGAACAGTTGCGCCAGCAGGCTTGTGTGCGATTCCCTCAACGTCATGAGACGATCCCGGAACCGGGCAGTGACGGCGAAAATGTCGACGCCGCCCTTCGGAACGTCGGAAATGACGAAACGTCGGTAGAGCCACCAGAACAGGTTGGAAGCCAATCTGCCGGGCCATGGATCGGAACGCTGCTCGCGAACGCCGAACGCCACGTCGTGCTCATTGCCGCTCAACACTTCGTAGAAACTCAGCACGAGATCGGGGGGCTCCTGCAGGTCAGCGGCCATGACAGCGATCACCTCGCCCTGTGCTTTTTCCAGACCGAGTCTGATCGCGGAGAAGGAGCCGAAATTGCGCGAGAGGCTGATCAATCGCGCAGGAAATCCTGCGCCCGGCAAGCGCTCACGCAACATGGCGTAGCTGCGGTCCGGGCTACCGTCTACGATGAATATGGCCTCGAAATCCGGGACTTGGCGCTGCATCGCACGGACCGCATCGAGCAGGTCGTCGATCGAACCTTCATTCCCGTAGACGGGCACGACGAGGGACAGCGATCGACTCAAAATCGGTTGCATGCTTGGATCACCCTGAGGATTTCGTCGTCGGTCATTTCAGGAAAACACGGCAAGGTCAGCACACGCTCGGCCTCGCGCTCGGTGACGGGCAATACGACATGTGCGAAGCCAGAAGAGTGACATGCCTGACGATGATCGGGAATCGGATAGTGCACGTCTGTCTGGATGCCTGCCGAAGCGAGATGCCCGCGCAAATCCGCGCGTCTATCGCTATGTACGACGTACAAGTGGACCACATGATGCTCAGTGATGCAGGGAACTTCGATCCATCCGTTTTTGATCTCCGCCGAGTATCGCGACCCGATCTCTCTTCGTCGAGCATTCCAGCCGTCCAGCAACGGCAACATGACCGAAAGCATCGCGGCCTGGATTTCATCCAGACGGCTGTTGCGCCCTCCACGCAACGCGTTCTCGTATTTGGCTGTCCAGCCATACTGCCGGAGTTGACGGACGCGTGACGCAAGCCGAGCCTCGTTGCAGACGACTGCTCCGCCATCGCCGATGGCCCCAAGATTCTTGGTCGGATAGAAACTGAAGCTCGCAATGTCGCCCAAGGCTCCCGCTCGAGATCCGCTGTCGGCTCGTGCGCCATGCGCCTGCGCGCAATCTTCGACGATCACGACGCCGTACGCCTTGGCGATAGCCCGAATCTCTTCCATCCTCGCGAGTCGACCATATAAATGAGTGACAACGATCGCCTTGATCGCCATCCCGGTTTGCAGAATCGCTTCGATCCCTGCTGGGTCGAGTGTCGCCTCGCCCGGCAATACGTCGATGAATACCGGTTCGGACCGGCACGCAAGTACTGCGGTGGTACCGTACATGGCCCCGTTGGCCGCGAGCATGACACGGTCGCCTTCTTCGACGCCTATGGCTTTGAGCGCAAGCTCCAGTGCATCGGTACCGTTACCAACGCCGATGCAGTGATCGACACCGCAGTAAGCGGCGAAGTCTTTCTCGAACGCAGCGACCTGCTTGCCCAGCACGAAATGGCCGCTATTGATGACGTCGTTGGCTGCCTGCGCCAATGCGCCCGTCAACGTCGCCATGCGTCGCTGCAGCGAATTGACAGGGATAATCTGCGAAGTCATGGGCGACCTGGCGTTCAAAGCGATAGTCTGCCAGATTGCCTCGATTCATCGCGGGTCAATTTCAACCCATCACGCGCCGCCGTAACGCTTCGACGAACCGGTCCGCCGCGCCCGGCGCCCGATCGAAGAACAGCGACGGCTCGGCAAGCTCCAGTTCCAGCAGGCACGGCCGTCCCGCGGCATCGCGGATCAGGTCGACGCGCGCATACAGCGGGACGACGCCGGTCCGCGCGCGCGCCGCCGCCAGCACCGTTTCGCCGAGCTGCACCTCATCGGCGCCCGGTTCGCGCGCGACGATGGATTCGGGCACCTGGGCGTGGTCCAAGCCGGCCTCGTTCAATTTCAGCAGCGCGACCTTGCGGATGGCGTGACTGAAATGGCCGTCGAAATACAGCAGCGCGGTTTCGCCGTGCACGTCGACCGCGTCCAGATACGGCTG
The DNA here is from genome assembly GCA_943371935.1 of Chitinophaga pinensis. GTDB lineage: Bacteria > Pseudomonadota > Gammaproteobacteria > Xanthomonadales > Xanthomonadaceae > Lysobacter_I. The sequence continues at coordinate 30,046 of CALRWS020000041.1, forward strand.
CAGCATCGCGCTGCGGCCGGCATCGAGCAGTCGGCCGATGTGATTAGCGGCGGCGAATTCCTGCGCACGGGCATATCGCTGGGTATCGGCCGAACCGACGCTCACGGCCGGCTTCACCACGAATTCGTCGGCATCGGCGAACTCGGCCAGGAATGCCTGCAGCGCCGGTAGCGGCTCGGCGTCGGGTTCGACGAAACGGGTCGGCACCACCGCCACGCCCTGCGCGGCCAGATCGGCCAGATAGTGTTTGTCGGTATTCCAGCGCAGCACCGGCAGCGGATTGAGCAGGGTCGAGACACGATCGACGCGCTCGCACCAGCGCAGGAATTCCGGCAGCCGCGTGTGGTAATCCCATGGCGAACGCACCACCACCGCGTCGTAACGCGCCCAGGAGACGGTGAAGTCGTCCCAGGCGCGGACCTCTGCGGTCAATCCGGCGCGGGCGCAGGCGGCGAGCAGCGGCGACATATCTTCATCGAGCGCAGCGGAGACGATGGCGGTGACGAAGGCGATACGGGTCATCCGCCAAGTCTAGCCGGCCGCGCACCGGGCGACATGCCCCAAAGTACGGTGTGCCCCGACCCGATGCAGCCGGTAAACTTGCCCGCTCCACGGATCCCGCCCGTGCGGCTTCGACCGTACGGACCCCCACGTTCTGCCAGGAGTTTCCGCATGCAATGCACGGTGTCGGCATGAGCAGTCACAAGATCTTTCCGAACGCGGCCGAAGCGCTGCGCGGCCTCGTCGCCGACGACCAGACCCTCGCGGTCGGCGGCTTCGGCCTCTGCGGCATTCCCGAAGCGCTGATCGCCGCACTGCGCGATTCCGGCGTCAAGGGCCTGACCGCGATCTCCAACAACGCCGGCGTCGACGGTTTCGGCCTGGGCATGCTGCTGGGCACGCGCCAGATCAGGAAGATGATTTCGTCCTACGTCGGCGAGAACAAGGAATTCGAGCGCCAGTACCTGTCCGGCGAACTGGAACTCGAATTCAATCCGCAGGGCACGCTGGCCGAGCGCCTGCGCGCCGGCGGCGCCGGCATTCCGGCGTTCTTCGTGCGCACCGGCTACGGCACCATCGTGGCCGAGGGCAAGGAAACCCGACAGTTTCCCGATGGCCACTGGTACGTGATGGAAACCGCGCTGAAGGCCGACGTGTCGCTGGTCAAGGCCTGGAAGGCAGACAAGGCCGGCAATCTGGTGTTCCGCAAGACCGCGCGCAACTTCAATCCGGCCTGCGCGATGGCCGGCAAGGTCTGCGTGGCGGAAGTGGAGCAACTGGTGGAGGTCGGCGAGATCGATCCCGATCACGTGCATCTGCCCGGCATCTATGTCGACCGCATCGTGGTCAATCCCACGCCCGAGAAACGCATCGAACAGCGCACCGTGCGCGTGGGAGACAAGTAATGGCCTGGACCCGCGACGAAATGGCGCAGCGCGCCGCACAGGAACTCAGCGACGGCGCCTACGTGAACCTGGGTATCGGCCTGCCGACCCTGGTCGCCAACTTCATCCCCGAAGGCATGGACGTGTGGCTGCAGAGCGAGAACGGCCTGCTGGGCATCGGCCCGTTCCCGACCGACGACGAAGTGGATGCCGATCTGATCAACGCCGGCAAGCAGACCGTCACCGCGCGCTCCGGCGCCAGCTACTTCGGCAGCCACGATTCCTTCGCGATGATCCGCGGCGGCCACATCGATCTGGCGATCCTCGGCGCGATGCAGGTCACCCATAGGGGCGACCTCGCCAACTGGATGGTGCCCGGCAAGATGGTCAAGGGCATGGGCGGCGCGATGGATCTGGTGGCCGGCGTGCGCCGGGTCGTGGTGGTGATGGAGCACACCGCCAAGAACGGCGAGCACAAGATCCTGCCCGAATGCACGCTGCCGCTGACCGGCGTGGGCGTGGTCGACAGGATCATCACCGACCTCGCGGTGATGGATGTGACCCCCGACGGCCTGAAGTTGATCGAAGCCGCACCCGGCGTGAGCCACGACGAGCTGCGCGAGAAGACCGGAGTGCCGCTGCTGGGTTGATCGCTGGCGCGGGGCGCACGGCGAGACACAGAAAAGCCGGCTGCGAAGCCGGCTTTTCCGTTTCCGCGGACGGACTCTGTGAACTGATCCTGCGAACTCAGCGTCCCGGCACGCGACAACAGCGCCGCGCCGCGGTGAGGACCGCACCGTTCGTACCGTTGTTGCGCGCGCCGCAGATGCCGCCGCCGCGCAGGCTGGAGAAAATGATCGGCATGAACCACGAGCCGGATTCGCAGTCGAGCTGGGTCGCGGTGTAGCCCGCCGGACAGGCCGGCGCGGTCACCTGCCCGGTCCCGCCCGCGATGATGGTCGCCGTGCCCAGAGCGCTATCAACGCAGGCCAGCGCCGTGGCGCGGGGTGGCGCGAAATAACCGACGATATCGACCACGAAGTCGGACTCGGCGAAAGTGAAGACCGAAAAATCGAGGTTCAGCGCCGGATTCGGAATCTTGGCGATGATCGCGCTGTTGACGACGGCGCCAGCGGCGTAGTTCACGCTCGCGGTGTCCGGACGGGCGGCCGCATGCGGGAAGACCGTGGCATAACCGGCCTGGACGGGCACCACGGCGGTGACGTTCAGCGCGACGGCGGAGGGCGCCTCGCTCTGCATGCCGCAGTTGCCGGTGCTGCCGCCCTGGCCCGCGTAGCTGCCGATGCCCGCGGCCTTGAAGCTGCGGGTCTGGCCGGCGCCGATCGCGCCCCCGGCATTACGGGTGTCCACGATCCGGCAGGGCTGGATCGGCGTATAGACCAGATCCTCGCCCAACGCACCAAGCGCCTTGCCGATGGCCGGAATCTGACGTGCCGGCGTGCCCGGCGCGGCGGCGGCGAGTCCGTCGATGATGCGATCATCGCCGACGCGGTGTCCGACGCCGCCCAGCGCCGCCAGCGCGCCCTCGAAGGTGTCGCGGCGCAGCGCCTCGCGAAGATTGTCGGCATCGCCGCGGGCGAAGGTCGGCACCATGCGGCCGCTCCAGACGCGGACGTCCACGCCGTACACGCGCTCGGCGTACCCACCCCACTTCATGACGAAGCGCCGGATCAGCGCGCCGCGCTCGGCGGGCGTGGCGGGACCGGCTTCGGCCACCGCGGTCGCGGGCATGGCGCGGAGCGGGGTTGCGGCCATCGCGACAGGCAAGCACGACGCGACGGCGAGGAATACGACGAGCGCCGCGGATCTGGCGCGGCGCGGGATCGGCATCGCGAACACCTGCACGGACGAGGCAGGCACGGAGGAGACAAGCTTGAAGGAGAAAGACATGGGGGATTTCTTCCTTGACAGCGTGATGAAGTACCGGAGGCACGGCATCCGGCCCGGAGCAAGGGAAGGCATCTTGCCGGGACCGTGCCCGGGCGATGCATCGCCTGTTGCGGCCTTCCCTTACAATGCGGGCATGCTGCCAGAGACGACGCCCCTCGCCAACCAGTTGCTGATCGCGCTGCCGTCGTTGGCCGACCCCAACTTCTCGCGCGCCGTCGCCCTGATCTGTCAGCACGACAGCGAAGGCGCGATGGGCCTGGTCATCAATCGCCCGTCCGAGTACACGCTCGGCGAAGTGCTCGAACAGATGGGCATCCGCAGCGAAGACGCCGCCCTGTGCGAACGCCGCGTGCTGGCCGGCGGCCCGGTGCATCCCGAGCGCGGCTTCGTGCTGCACGACGGCGACCGGCGCTGGGATTCGACCCTCGAAATCGTCGACGGCCTGTACGTCACCACTTCGCGCGACGTGCTGGAAGCGCTGGCCGCGGGCGATGGCCCGTCGCATTCCACCGTCGTGCTGGGCTGCGCCGGCTGGGGCGCGGGTCAGCTGGAACAGGAACTGTCCGAAACCACCTGGCTCACCGCCGACAGCGACCCGGAGCTGTTGTTCTCGCTGCCTTTGGAGACCCGCTGGCAGGCCGCCGCCGGCCGCATCGGCGTGGACCTGGCGCGGGTGACGGACTACAGCGGCCACGCATGAGCGGCCGCCTGCCCACCGGCGGCATCGTGCTGGGCTTCGATGTGGGCGCGCGGCGGATCGGCGTTGCGGTCGACAGCGGCTTCGGCCTGGGTGCACGCGCGCTGGCGGTGGTCGACGTGCACGACGACCAGATCGACTGGAAAGCCATCGAGAAACTGCAGCGCGAGTGGCGCCCGACCGGCCTCATCGTCGGCGATCCGATGACGCTCGACGGCGGCGACCAGCCGATCCGCGTCCGTGCCCGCGCGTTCGCTCAGGCCCTGCGCGTGAAATTCGCGGTGCCGGTGGCGATGATCGACGAACGCAACAGCTCGCAGGAAGCGGCGCAGCGCTTCGCCGCCGACCGCGCCGACGGCAAGCGCAAACGCCGCGACGCCGAACTGCTGGATGCGGTGGCCGCGGCGGTGATCCTCGAACGCTGGCTGGCCGCGCCGCAGGATGCGGTGATGATCGATGAACGCATCGAAGAACATCCCGTCGATCGCCTCGAACAACGCCTCCCCGAGTGAATCCGATGTCGACACCTCCCCAATTGGACGCAAGCGGCCGTCTGCGTCATCTGCTGACGCTCGACGGCCTGCCGCGCGATGCGCTGGTCGCCCTGCTCGACCGCGCGCAGCATTTCGCGGACGGACACGATGCGCGCGACGCGCTGGCCGGCAGCGCGATCTGCACGCTGTTCTTCGAGCCGTCCACGCGCACCCGCCTGAGTTTCCAGCGCGCGGCGCAACGGCTCGGCGCCGATGTGCTGAGCTTCGACGCCGCCACCTCGTCCACCACCAAGGGCGAAACCGCACGCGACACGCTGAAGAACATCGAAGCGATGGGCGTGCGCGGCTTCGTGATCCGCCACAGGGAAGACGGCGCGGTCGCCGCGCTCGCCGCCGCCGCGGAACGCGGCACCGCGCTGATCAACGCCGGCGACGGCCGCAGCGCGCATCCCACCCAGGGTCTGCTGGATATGCTGACCCTGCGCCAGGCCAAGGGCCTCGATTTCTCGACGCTGAAGGTCGCGATGATCGGCGACATCAAACACTCGCGGGTCGCGCGCTCGGACCTGCACGCGCTGCGCACGCTGGGGGCGGGAGAATCATCCTCGATCGAGATTCGGGTCTGCGCCCCCGAATCGCTGCTGCCCGACGACGAAACCCTGCACGGCTGCCACGTCACCCGCGATTTCGACGAAGCCCTGGTCGGCGCCGACGTCGTGATGATGCTGCGCCTGCAGCGCGAACGCATGGATGAAGGCCTGGTGTCCTCGCTGGAGGACTATCACCACGACTACGGCCTGACCGCAGCGCGCCTCAAACGCGCCGCACCCGACGCGGTGGTGATGCATCCCGGCCCGATGAACCGCGGCGTGGAAATCGACGACGCCGTCGCCGATGGTCCGCGGTCGCTGATCCTCAAACAGGTCGCGAACGGCGTGGCGGTGCGGATGGCGGTGCTGGAAGCCTTGTTGGCGTAAGCCTCGCGCGGCGCGCGCGTGCCGGGTCCCGATGTCTGCGACGCTTTTCTCAGGCCGCGCATCCATATGAGATCCGACCATCGAGCGCCATCATGCTGAAGTTCGCCACACTCAAGCCCGCCATACTCAAGTTATTCATTCTTTTGATGTGTATGGCTTCGCCCAGTCTGTTTGCGAACGAGACCGTGCGCGAAAGCTGGGTCGTCACGACCGACCGCTGGGGCAACCCGATGTACTCGGAGCTCGAGCTGACCCGCAGCGGGAACCGACTCGGCGGCACGCTGGATGGCAGCGTACTCGCAGGCGACATCGCCGGAGACACGATCCGCTTCGGGGTGACGGACTCGGACAAAGCGACGTTTTCCTACGTCGGCAAACGCGCCGGCAGCACCATCGAAGGCACGGCCGACTTCCCCGACAGCAACGATCCGCACCGCCGCGCCGCACATGCATTCGTCGCGAAGTTGATTCCGGCCAGACCTGCGGGCGGGCCGAAGCGATACATCTTCAAACCGACCGACTATGCCAACGAATTTTCGCAGCATCGCAAGCCTATCCTGACGATCTGGCCCGGCGACAGCGTGCAGACGACCACCATCGACTCAGGCGGCGTCGATGCGCATGGCGTTACCCGCGCGCTGTACGGAAACCCTCAGACCGGTCCGTTCTACATTGCGACGGCTTCCCCCGGCGACACGCTGGTCGTCAGTATCGAACGCCTGCGCCCGAACAGGAATTACGCCGACAGCCTGGACGACATCGTTGGCCGTGCGCGCAGCACGGGGCTTGCCGCAAGAGCCACTGAACTCGGCAAGCCCGTGCGCTGGAAAATCGATCTGGAAGCGGGATTCGCCAATCCCGAACAACCGGGCGAGCGATTGAAGGATTTCAAAGTGCCGCTCCGCCCGATGCTCGGCGGCCTGGCGGTCGCACCGGGATTCGGTTTCGCGCCGCCGTCGACCGGCGACACCGGGCGTTTCGGCGGCAACATGGATTTCAACGAAATCGTCGAAGGCAGCATCGTCTATCTGCCGGTGTCGCAGCCCGGCGCATTGCTCTACCTCGGCGACGCGCACGCACTGCAGGGCGATGGAGAAACCTCGCAGTTCGCGCTGGAAATCTCGATGGACGTGGAATTCTCCGTCGATGTGATCCGCGGCAGATCGATCGCCATGCCGCGCATCGAATCGCCGACCCACATCATGGCGCTGGGCCAGGCGGGGTCGCTGGACGATGCGCTGCGTCTGGCCACCGCCGGGCTGACCCAATGGCTGGAACAGGATTACGGCCTGACGCTGTCCGAAAGCGCGCAGGTGCTCGGCAGTTCGGTCGAATACGTGGTCGCGAATCTGGCCGGCCGCAACGTGGGCCTCGCCGCGAAGATCGAAAAATCAAGACTGGCGGGACTGCGGAGAATCGCGGGCCCATCCGGCGATGCTCAGGCGCCGGTCGCGCCACCTTCGAATTGAATATTGCTTGCGTCGGGCGCATGCGTCCGCCGCGTTTTCGATCTGCTCGGCAACGAATGCCGCAGAATCCGCCAGATCACCTGTCCGAACTGTTTCGGCAGCGAGCCGGTGTTGTAGTGCTGGCCGTAGCGCGCGCAGATGTCGCGTACGTCGACCGCCATCGCCGCGTAACGGTTGGCGGGCAGGTCGGGATAGAAATGATGTTCGATCTGGTGGCTGAGATTGCCAGAGAGCAGATTCATCAGCCTGCCGCCGGTGAGATTGGAGGAGCCGCGCAGCTGGCGCAGATACCAGTGGCCGCGCGATTCGCCGACGACCGATTCCTTCGAGAACGTTTCCACGTCCGCGGTGAAGTGGCCGCAGAAGATGATGACGTAGGTCCAGAGGTTGCGCAGGATATTGGCGACGACGTTGCCCAGCAGCACCGGCAGGAAGAACGGGCCGGCCAGCAGCGGATACAGCACGTAATCCCGCAGGATCTGGCGGCCCATCTTGCGCCCGACCGGACGAAAGGCTTCGCGCAGCTTGGCATTGCTCATCTTGCCGGCGAACCAGCGGCCCAGCCGCAGATCCTGGATCGCGATGCCCCACTCGAACAGCAGCGCGAAGACCACCGCAATCAGCGGCTGCGCGAGGTAGAACGGTTTCCAGCGCTGTTCCGGAAAAATACGCAGCAGCCCGTAGCCGATGTCGTCGTCCATGCCGCGGACATTCGTCCACGTGTGATGGCGATAGTTGTGGGTTTTGCGCCAGTTGTCGCTGGTGCCGGCGATGTCCCACTCGTAGGTCTTGCCATCGAGATGCGGGTCGCGCATCCAGTCGTACTGACCGTGCATGACGTTGTGGCCCAACTCCATGTTCTCGAGGATCTTCGATAAGCCCAGCAACAATGTGCCGACGATCAACGCCGACAGCGGTGCGATGTGCGTGAAGCTCCCCACCAGACCGCCGCCGACCGCGCCGCCCCACAGCAGCAGGCGCCCCGCGAAGCCGGTCCAGCGCACGCCGGCGACCACCGCGCGGATGTAGTCGGCATCGCGCTGTCCCAGCGTGGCGACGGTGCGCGCACGTACGGCGTCGAGTTCGTGCCCGAAGCGTTCGAGTTCTTCGGGCGTCAGCGCGCGATTGGCGGCGTGTGCGGTCATGGTCGGGTCACAGGTCCAGGATGAGATCGCTGCCGGCGCTGTTCACGCACAGACGCAGCGCGGATACCGGTTCGTGTTCGATGTCGCCGGTGTGCAGATGCCGGGTGCTGCCGGCGCGTTTGCCGCAGGCGCAGGTGTTGCAGATGCCCATGCGGCAGCCGGAGGCCGGTTTCAGGCCGGCGTCTTCCAGCGCGGTGAGCAACGAGGTGCCGCGCGGCACGTCGAGCGTGCGTCCGCTGTTCGCCAGCGTGATCCGCACGTGCCCGGGCGCTTCGCCCGCGTCCTCGAACACCACCCGCGGCGGCGGCGTGAAGGCTTCGGAGCGAAATACCACCGCGCGATCGGCAGCCAGCGCGCGTGCCGCAGCGACGAAACCATCCGGGCCGCAGGCGAACACGCTGCGCTGATGCAGATCGGGCGCGAGGATCGAGAGCGACTGCGCATCGATGCGGCCGCGGTGGAGGTCGCCGGCTTCGGCATCGCTCGCCGCAGCATCGCGCGTCAGCACGAAATCGACGCGGAAGTTCGGCTGGCGCGCGGCGAGTGCACGCAGTTCTTCGACGAAGCACAGTTCGTCGCGGGTCCGCGCCCAGTAGATCAGGGCCAGCGGCACCGGCATGCCCAGCGCGGTCTGCGCGCGGATCATCGCCATCAGCGGCGTGATACCGCTACCGGCGGCCAGGAACAGCCAGGCGCCTTCCGGCGTCTGCGGCAGGGTCATCTCACCGAATGCCGCGTCCAGGGTGAGCACCTCGCCGATCCTGGCGGTGTTGCACAGGTGCTGGCTGAGCTTGCCGCCGGGCATCGCCTTGACCGTGATGGCGATGCGACCGTCGGCGCGCGGGGCGTCGCTGAGGCTGTAGCTGCGGGTGATGCGGGTGCCGTCGATCTCAGCGCCGATATTCAGATGCTGGCCGGGCTGGAAGCCGCGCCAGTGACGGTTCGGCTGCAACAACAGGGTGAAAGAATCCGTGGATTCGGCCCGGCGGGACACGATCCGCGCCAGCGGGCGCTCCCAGGACCAGTTCGGCCTCAGCTTGGACGCCCAGAAATCGAAGGCATCCGGCGCCAGCAGGGTCCGCGCGATGCGCGGCAATAAAGGGCGCTTAGGCGACCGACGACCGTGCGGACGATCGGGCACATCGCTCGGGGCTGGGACTGGACTGGCGGCAGCGTTCATGGCCTGCACTATACAGCTGAGAATACATTTGTCTATACACATGTATATTTTCTGGCAGGGCTATGATGCCGGTCACTCCGCCCTTCCCTGCCGCGACCGTGACCGAACAGCTCTCCGCCGAAAGCGCCGACCTCCACGCCGGACGCAAGACCGCGATCTCGCGGGACGATCTGCTTGCGGCGGCGCTGCGCCTGATCGGGCCGCACCGCAGCGTGTCCAGCCTGAGCCTGCGCGAAGTGGCGCGCGAGGCCGGCATCGCCCCGAACAGCTTCTATCGCCAGTTCCGCGATATGGACGAACTGGCGGTGGCGCTGATCGATCTGGCCGGGCGGTCGTTGCGCAAGATCGTCGGCGCCGCGCGCCATCGCGCCGAGACCCAGCGCGGGATCGTCCGCGGCTCGGTCGAGACCTTCATGCAGCAGGTCCGCGCCGACGACAAACTGCTGCACGTACTGCTGCGCGAAGGCACCGTGGGTTCGGACGCGTTCAAGCAGGCGGTCGACCGCGAGCTGACGTTCTTCGAGGACGAATTGCGCACCGACCTGGTCCGGCTGGCGGCCGCGGAAGGCGCCGTGATGCACGAACCCGCGCTGGTGTCGAAGGCCATCACCCGTCTGGTGTTCGCGATGGGCGCGATGGCGATGGATCTGCCGCCGGAACGCGACCGCGAACTGATCGATCAGCTCAGCACGATGGTGACGATGATCATTTCCGGCGCGCGGGTAATGGCATTGAAATCGCCCGCACCGAAATCGCCCAAGCCCAACGCCGCCATCGAAAACTGAGCGTCACTTCCGTCGCTGCGCGAACAGCCACGGCCATAATTCGGGCGTCTGCGAATAGGCAGGATCCCAACTGTTGTGGTTCGCTTCTGGAAATTCCGTATAGCGCACGTCGCCGCCGATCGCTTTGAGCGCAATCGAGATCTCGCGCGATTCGCGCGGCGGCACCACGTCGTCCTTCGCGCCGTGGAAGATCCACACCGGCAGATGCTTCAGGCGCTGCGCCAGCGCGGCCGGCGGATCGGCTTCGCCCTGCAGCGGAGTGACGACCAGATTGCGTTCCGCGCGCGGCGCGGTCAGGCCGCCGCACACCGGCGCCAGCGCCGCGAAACGTCGCGGCTGCATCAGCGCGAGTTCCCAGGTGCCGTAACCGCCCATCGACAGGCCGGTGAGATAGCTGCGCTCGCGGTCGCCATCGAACTCTTCCGTGGCGGCGTCGAGCGCGGCGAATGCGATCTGGGCGGCGACGCCGTTCCAGTCGCGGCCGTCGGGCGCCTGCGGAAACACCGCGATGGCCGGGAAGGTATCGGCATGCGCACGGATGTACGGGCCCAGACCCACGCGCGTCGGCTTGTCGCCGTCGCTGCCGCGTTCGCCGGTGCCGTGCAGGAACAAGACGGTCGGCGCAGCACCACGTCGCGCGTTATGCGTGGGCACGAACACTTGATAGCGATACGCGGTGCCGTCGACGGTCACGCTGCGTTCGACGAAAACGCCGGATGCGGATTCATTCGACATCGTCGAACATCCTGCGAGCGTTGCAGCCATCGTCGCGACACCCGCGAACGCAGCGGCGCGGATCAGCGCACGAACACCCGGTAATCCCATGGCTTCAAATCCAGCACGTTCGATGCATCGAGTGTCGCGGATTTCCCGCTGAAATGCTCGATGTAACGATCGTGGAAGAGGGTCTGCCCGAAGCGCACCGTCTGCGGCTGGGCGGAGAGATTGAAGACCGCGAACACCTTGCCGTTGTCGTCCTGGCGGACGAAACTCAATACCTGCGCCGGCTTGTCGTTCGGCACGTGCACCATCATCGCGCCCCACTCGCCGTTGCGCAGTGCGGTGGTTTTTTTGCGCAGCCGGATGAGGTCGGCGTACAGCGCGCCGTTGGGATGCTCGCGCCACGCGATCGGATCCTTCTCGAAGAACTGCAGCCGGCGCGGATTGCCCGCTTCCTGGCCGTTATAGATCATCGGCATACCCTCGCCGACGAACGACAGCACCATCGCCGCGGGCAGCGCGTCGCCGAACTGCTCGAACTCGGTGCCTTCCCATGCGTTCTTGTCGTGATTGCTGACGAAGGTCATGCGCATGCCGCCGCGCGGGAAGAACGCCTCGTTCCACGAATAGTAGACGTAGAGTTTGTTGACATCGCCGCGACCCATCGCGATCTCGTGCAGCGCGCTGTTCCAGCTCCAGGCATAGGTCGCATCGAAGGCTTCGGCGTGCAGGTCGCGCGATTCCCACTCTGCCAGAAGAAAGACTGGTTTGATCGCGTCCAGCTCCTTGCGCAGGTTGTTCCAGAAATCCAGCGGCACGAAACCCGCGACGTCGCAGCGATAGCCGTCGATGCCGACCTCGCGCACCCAGTAGGCCATCGCCTCGGTCATGTACTTGCGCAGGCCGGGCTGGTCGTAGTCGAGGTTGATGATGTCCGACCAGTCCCACCACGGCGTCGGCCGGAAGTCGCCTTTCCAGTCGCGCTGATACCACTCCGGATGCTGCGCGACCAGCGGGTTGTCCCAGGCGGTGTGATTCGCGACCCAGTCGAGGATCACGTACATGCCCTGCGCATGCGCGGCGTCGACGAAATGCTTGAGATCGTCCAACGTGCCGAACTCGGGATTCACGCCGTAATAATCGCGCACCGAATACGGGCTGCCGAGCGTGCCCTTGCGATTCTTCTCGCCGATCGGATGTACCGGCATCAACCACAGGATGTCCACGCCGAGTGTCTTCAGCCGCGGCAATTCGCGTTCGGCCGCGCGGAACGTACCCTCCGCTGTGAACTGCCGGGTATTGATCTGATACAGCACCGCATCCTTCGACCACGCCGGATGTTTCAGGGTGATGTAGGGCTTCGGCTGGTAGCGTTCGTCCACGGGCGGATTCATCGGATCTCCTGCCGTTGCGGCATGGGTCGAAACGGCGAAAGCGGAAGCAGCGAGGCCGAGGACCATCGCGAACAGGGCGGGCAGGCGCATGACAGGCTCCAGAGTCGTCTGCCGGGTGTACGCCCGCTGCTACCGGGGGTCAACCGGAAAACGATTGCACCCTGTGGCGTGCACTTTACGAAAATCGGGGGTTGCGCCGGCCACGTTCGATGCGATGCAGCAGAACCGCGCACGGCGCCGATTCCACCGTCGATCCGGTCGCGGCACCGCGGGTCCATGCATGGTCCGGTATGCTTGCCGGACATCCCGCCGCATCGAGGAAAGCACCATGCGTCAGAGCCGTCTGCTGATCGTCAGCGCATCGCTGGCACTCCTGTTGGCCGCGTGTCAGAAAGAACCGGCGGCAGCGACCGACGCGCCCGCCAACGCGCCGACAGCGGCAACCGCCCCGGCCGAGCCTGCGACAGCGCCCGCCGCCGATGCTGTCGAAGCGCCGCCCGCCGTCGCGGATACCGGTTTCAGCGTGGACAAGGTTGCTGTCTCGACAGCGACGCTGCCGCCGTTTCCGTTCTTCGAGATTCCCGATGGCCTGGTCGCGAAGGTCAAGGACGGCAAGCACACGGTCGACTTCGGGCGTCATTTCTTTCTTGCCGGAAAGAAGATGATGCCGGTCGAAGGCCGCCTGTATCACAACAGCATGAGCCTGATCTCGCAGGACAAGAGCCGCGAATACACGCCTCTGGAATTCCATCGCAATTACGAGAACGCGATTCAGGCCTTGGGCGGCGCGAAGATCAGCGAAACCCAATTCACCCGCCCCATCGTCGATGAAGTCGGCGGCCTGCGCGAAGTCAACAAGTACTGGCACAGCGCCCCACCCACCAGCGGCTACGAGCACCACAGCTATCTGATCCGCACCGCCGACAAGGAATACTGGATCCACGTCGGCACCTCGGCCGCGGGCAAGACCGGACACATCGTCGTTCTGGAGAAGAAAGCGATGACCCAGTCGCTCGGTTTTCTCGATGCCGCCGCGATGAAGACCGCGCTGGACGCCGACGGCCGCGTCGCGCTTTACATCAATTTCGATACCGACAAATCGACGCTGCGGCCCGACAGCCAGGCCGCCATCGAGGAAATCAGGGCGCTGCTGGATTCGAACGCGGATCTGAAGGTATCGATCGAAGGCCATACCGACAACACCGGCAGCGCGGATCGCAATCGCCAGCTCTCCAGCGAACGTGCGCGCAGCGTGCTCGACGCACTGGTCGGCCTGGGCATCGCGCCTTCGCGGCTCAGCGCCAAGGGCTTCGGCCCGGACAAGCCGCTGGCCGACAATGCCGATGAAGCGGGTCGCGCGAAGAACCGTCGGGTCGAGCTGGTGAAGCTCTGAGCGGGGCCGGTACGGCATCGACAAAAAACGCCGCGAAAGCGGCGTTTTTCATGGGCGGTCATTCCAAACGTAGAGAGTGTCATCTCGAACTTACAGAATGTCATCCCGAGCGCATGTGAGGGATCTGCTGTTCGCAGGCGGGGCCTAAAGCAGATCCCTCCGCCCGCTTCGCGGTCGTTCGGGATGACATTTTTTGCTGCGCGGGCGCTCGGGATGACACTTCATTGATGGACGGGTGTTCTGGATGCCGGGATTTTTTTCGCGGCCACCAACCGCTTACTTCAACAACACCAGCGTCGCCAAACCAAGAAAGCTGAGGAAGCCGACGACATCGGTCACCGTGGTCAGCACCACGCCGCCGGCCAGTGCGGGATCGACATCCATCCGCTTCAAGGCCAGCGGCACCAGTACGCCGGCCAGTGCGGCGGCGACGAGGTTGATGGCCATCGCGCCGCCGATGACGAGTCCGAGTTTGTAGTCCTGGAACCACAGTGCGGCGACCACGCCGACCACGATCGCCCAGACCACGCCGTTGAGCAGGCCCACCAGCACTTCCTTGCTCAGCAGCGCGCGCAGGTTGCCGTGCGCCACCTGGCCCAGCGCGAGGCCGCGCACCATCAGCGTCAGCGTCTGCGTGCCGGCGACGCCGCCCATGCTGGCGACGATGGGCATCAGCACCGCCAGCGCGACGATCTGCTCCAGCGTGGCCTCGAAACGGCCGATCACCCACGACGCCAGGAACGCGGTCGCGAGATTGATGCCCAGCCAGATCGCACGGCGCTTGGCCGCGCGCGGCACCGGACTGAACAGATCCTCGTCCTCGTCCAGACCCGCGGCGCCGAGCGCCTGGTGCTCGGCCTGGTAGCGGATGATGTCAACCACGTCGTCGATGGTGATGCGGCCCAGCAGCACGTTGTTGTCGTCGACGACCGGCGCGCTGATCCAGTCGTAGTCGGAGAACATCCGCGCCACTTCGTCGGCGGGTTCCTCCACGCCGATCGCCGGCTGTTCGTCGTCGACCAACTGGTTGACCGGCGTGCTGGCGTCGCAGGTGAGCAGCGACTGCAGCGCGATGCGGCCGAGATACTGGTGCCGGCGGCTGACGACGTAGAGGTGATCGGTGTGCTCCGGCAGTTCGCCGCGCAGGCGCAGGTAGCGCAGCACCACGTCGACGGTGGTGTCGGCGCGCACCGTGACCACGTCCGGATTCATCAGGCGGCCGGCGGTGTCCTCGTCGTAGGACAGCACCTGCTCCAGGCGCTCGCGGTTCTCGCGATCCATCGACTTGAGGACTTCGTCGATCACCGTGTCCGGCAGATCCTCGACCAGATCCGCCAGATCGTCGATGTCGAGATCCTCGACCGCGGCGACCAGTTCGTCCTGGTCCATGTCCGCGATCAGGCTTTCGCGCACGTCCTCGCCGACGTGGACCAGCACCTCGCCGTCGTCCTCGGGATCGACCAGCCCCCACACCACGCCGCGTTTGCCGGGCGGGAGGGATTCGAGCAGGTTGCCGATCTCGGCCGGCGACAGCGTATTGACCAGCCGCCGCACGGGACCCAGGCGGCCGCTGTCGAGCGCGTCGGAGAGCAGACGCAGCTGACGCGCGGTCTTGTCGTGGCGGATGGTCTCGGCCATTCGATGCTTCCGGTGGTGGCGGCATCGCACCACGAAGGCGCGATAGGGTCAGGTATCCATGCGCGGATTATCGCCGGTCGCGACGGGCAAACAAAGGGGGCCCGGCAAAGCAAATGAAAGGGTGAAGCGTAGGGTTGAAGCGTAGGGGTAAGCGAAGGGGTAAGCGAAGGGGTAAGCGAAGGGGTAAGCGAAGGGGTAAGCGAAGGGGT
>CALRWS020000042.1:0-40443 GCA_943371935.1 Chitinophaga pinensis
CGCAATCGCATCGATCTGGCCGCGCACTACGGCCTGCTGCGCCCCGGCCAGCGCTTCACCGACGCGCTGGCCGGCGGCGGGCGCGGCCCGCAGATGGTGGTGGTGCCGCACGGCGGCTTCCGGATGGGCGCGCGCGACAGCGAGCCGGACGCCAGCGACGCCGAGCGCCCGTCGCGCTACGTGCGCTTCGACCGCGGTTTCGCCATCGCCCGTACCGAAGTCACTGTCGCCGAGTTCCGCCGCTTCGTGCAGATCAGCGGCCATCGCCCGCGTGCGGTGCGTCGCGGGCATTCGCTGGTGTACGACGAACGCGGCGGCAATTTCGTCCGCCGCAGCGGAGTGGACTGGCGCCACGACTATCTGGGCCGGGTCGCCGACGACGCCATGCCGGTGCTGCACGTCAGCGCCAAGGACGCCGAGGCCTATGCGCGGTGGCTGTCCGAGCGCAGCGGCCAACGCTACCGCCTGCCCAGCGAGGCCGAATTCGAATATGCCGCGCGCAGCGGCGAGGCCGGACGTTTCCCGTGGGGCGACGAGCCGCCGAAGTCCGGGACCGGCAATCTCACCGGCGGCGGCGACCGTTCGCCGGCCGGGCGCAGTTGGGGCAATGCGTTTGCCGGCTATCGCGATGGATTCTGGGGGCCGGCGCCGACCGCGAGCTTCCGGGCCAATCGCTTCGACGTCCACGATCTCGAAGGCAACGTCAGCGAGTGGGTCGCCGATTGCTGGCATGATGGCTACCGTCGCGCGCCGACGCAGGGTGAGGCTTGGGTGAACTCCGGTTGTCGCACCCGCGTGGTCCGCGGCGGCGCCTGGGCCAACTCGCCGGCGCAGACCCGGGCGGCCTGGCGCAGCCAGGCCGAGTCGGACGCCACCAACGCACTGACCGGCTTCCGGGTGGTCAGGGATCTTTAGCCGCAGCCCTGCGAGGACCATACCGATGCGACAAACCCCCTTCGGCAATCAGCAACAGGGCCAGCGCCGGCGCGGCGGCATCAACCCGCGTTTCATCATCCTGCTGCTGTTCGCTGGCTATGCCGCGTACTACTGGTTCTCCAATCGCACCGAAGATCCGTACACCGGCGAGAAAGTGCTGATCGACAGCAGCATTTCCATCGACGAGGAAAAGGCGATGGGCCTGCAGGCCTATGAGGACATCCTCTCGAAGGAGCGCCCGGTCGATCCCAATTCGCAGGTCGCGCGGCAGGTTCGCGAGATCGCCAACCGCCTGATCGCCAAGGTGCCCGAGGTCGAAGCCGCGCTCGCCGCCGAAAACGGCAAGCAGCCCAACCGTGCTTGGCAGACCTTCGAGTGGGACGTGAATGTGATCCAGTCGGACCAGGCCAACGCCTTCTGCCTGCCCGGCGGCAAGATGGCCGTCTACACCGGCCTGCTGCCGGTTGCGCAGAACGCCGACGCGGTGGCGGTGGTGATGGGCCACGAAATCGCCCACGCCCTGCTGCGTCACGGCGCCCAGCGGATGTCGCAGCAGAAACTCGGCCAGCTCGGTCAGATGGCCGGTGCGATGAGCGGCATGGACCCGCAATCGCAGCAGATGATGCAGGCAGCGATGGGCTACGGCTATCTGCTGCCTTACGCGCGCAAACACGAAACCGAGGCCGACGCCGTCGGTCTGATGCTCGCCGCGGCCGCCTGCTTCGACCCGGAGGCTTCGGTGCCGCTGTGGGAGCGCATGAGCCAGGCCAGCGGCGGCCAGGCGCCGCCGGAGTTCTCTTCCACTCACCCCAACCCCGGCACCCGCATCCAGAACCTGCAGGCGCTGATGCCCAAGGCGATGGCGTATCGGCAGAAATTCTGCGCGCAAGCCGGCGGCTGACTTGTCTTAGGCTTTTTGTGGGAGCGGCGGAAGCCGCGAAGCCTGAACCGCTGAAGTCTTTGCATCACTGTGGGAGCGACGCAAGTCGCGAAGCCATCAATCTCACAGCAGCTTCGCCAATCGCCATCGTGACGTTCGCCCAAGGCAGGCGAAGGATTGCGTAACCCGATCGGTCGGCAGGTGCGCGGGCTTCGCGACTTGCGGCGCTCCTACAAACGCAACGGCTTCAGCCGCTGATTTTGATCCGGTACGAATATGTTTGAATTCGATGGCGGTGCTCGCGTAGGAGGGGCTTTTTTGATCGGGTTTGCGGCCTAAAGCTCGGGCCTGAAGGCCCTCCTACGCAGGAGGGCCTTTCGTAGGAGGGGCTTTAGCTCCGAGCTCGCTTTTGATCGGGTTTGCGGGCTGAAGCTCGGGCCTGAAGGCCCTTCTACGTAGGAGGGGCTTTCGTAGGAGGGGCTTTAGCCCCGAGCTCGCTTTTGATCGGAGTTTGCGGGCTGAAGCTCGGGCCTGAAGGCCCTCCTACATCATCAATACGAAGCGTGGCGGGGTGCGATCACAAACCCTTGAACACCGTGGACAGCAGCAACAGCACGAAGGCGGTCGCCAGCAGCCAGAACGCATTCGGCGCGGCGACGCTGAGGTAACCGAGTTTTCCGGCGATGCCGGCGCCCCCGAGCAGAATCGAAACGAGCCATGCGGCGGTGCTGGGCGGTGTGAGATTGATCATGTGTGCGGTCGTCGTTATCAGTGTGGTCGATGTCGTTGCAGCGGGTTTTCAACAGCCGAATGGCTGGTCAAGCCCCAAGCCCTGTCATCCCGAACCCGGTTTCATCGGGTGAGGGATCTGCTTTCCGGATGCGCAGTCTATAAGCGGAACTGCACGTAAGCACTCAGAAACTCATGAACATCCCGCCATTCACGGGGATGTTCGCGCCGGTGATGAAGCCGGCGTCGTCGGCGGTGAGGAATTCCACCGTGCGCGCGATTTCCGACGGCTTGCCGAGGCGGCCAACCGGGATTTTCTCGACGATGCCGGCGCGGATGTCCTCGGGGATCGCCATCACCAGCGCGGTTTCGCAGTAGCCCGGCGACACCGAATTCACGGTCACGCCCTTGCGCGCGACCTCGCGGGCGAGGGCCATGGTGAAACCGTGCATGCCGGCTTTCGCGGCCGAATAATTGGTCTGCCCGAACTGGCCGGTCTGTCCGTTCACCGAACTGATGTTGACGATGCGGCCGAAGCCGCGGTCCACCATGCCGTCGACCGCGTGCCGGCACATGTTGAACACGCTGTCGAGATTCACGTTCATCACCGCGTCCCATTGCCCCTTGTCCATCTTGCGCAGGGTGCTATCGCGGGTGATGCCGGCGGCGTTGACCAGGATGTCCAGCGAACCGCGTTCGGCCTCGATCCTGCGCACGGTGGCCGCGCATGCGTCGAAATCACCCGCGTCCAGCGCTTCGAAATGGATGTCGAGGCCGGCCACGTCGCGCTCGAATTCGGTGATGCGTTCGGCGCGCGCGCCGAGGTCGACGGCGACGACGGTGCGGCCGGCGCGGGCCAGCGTTTTGCAGATCTCGGTGCCGAGCCCGCCGATGCCGCCAGTCACGACGGCCACGCGCTTGTTCATTCGGTTGTCCCCTGATGCATTTTTGAAGTCATCGGCCGCCGCGGGCAGCCGGAATCGCGCGCAGCCGTCTCCGCTCTCAGCCGCCGCGGCGCGCGGCCAAGCCGCGCCGGTGATTGCGATACGGTTATTCGTCGTGCGACTTGCTGCTGCCGGACTTGTCGCCCGGCTTCGCCGAAGGGCTGCGGCCCATGGCGCCGATCAAGTTGTGCTGGAACTCGCGCCACAGTTCGAGGTTGCGCTCGGTCAGCTGGTTCATCATCGTCCAGGGCGTCTGCCCCAGCATGCCGCCCATCTGCTGCCGGAACTGCTGCTGCTGATCGAGGAAGACCTGCATCGAGCGTTCGAGATAGTTGCCCATGAACCCCTGCAGCGAATCCCCGTAGAAACGGATGATGTGGCTGAGCAACTGCGTGGAGAGGATCGGCTCGCCGTCCTGTTCGTGCTCGGAAATGATCTGCAGCAGCACCTGACGCGTCAGGTCGTCGCCGGATTTGGCGTCGCGGACTTCGAATTCCTCGCCATCCACGATCAGCTGGCGTACGTCCTCGATCGTGATGTAGCTCGAGATCTTGGTGTCGTAGAGGCGGCGGTTCGGGTACTTCTTGATGATCCGCGATGCGGGCATGGAGCCTTTACTCTAAGGAGTGCAGTCTCCGAGCATGGCGCAGGCGGCGGTCGCTTGCAACTCGTCGGCCGGACGCTGCCTTTCGGCGGTTCGGACGCGAGAAGAGCGGCCAAGAGAACAGTGACGAGAATCACGTGCTTGCCCGGCCATTCCGTGCCCGGCGCGGGTGCGTACACCCGGCCGGGACAGCGGCAGATTCACCAGCCCATGTGATGGCCGCCGTTGATGTCGAGGTTGGAGCCGGTGATCCAGCTCGCCTGTTCGTCGGCGAGGAAGGCCACGCCATAGGCGATTTCCTCCGGCGTGCCGAGGCGGCCGGTCGGGATGTCGGCGACGATCTTCGCGCGCACGTCCTCCGGCACGGCCATGACCATGTCGGTGGCGATATAGCCCGGCGAAATGGTGTTGACAGTGACGCCCAGTTTGGCGTTCTCGCGCGCCAGCGAAATGGTGAAGCCGTGCATGCCGGCCTTCGCGGCGGCGTAGTTGGCCTGCCCGTACTGGCCCTTCAGGCCGTTGATCGAGCTGATCTGGATGACCCGGCCCCACTTGCGCTCGCGCATGCCCTCGATCACCGGACGGGTGACGTTGAACACCGAGTTGAGGTTGGTGTTGATCACGTCCTGCCACTGGATGGCGGTCATGCGGTGGAAGGTGCCGTCGCGGGTGATGCCGGCGTTGTTGATCAGGATGTCGACCGGCCCGAGCTGGCGCTCGACCTCGCGCACCATCGCCTCGGCCTCTTCCGGGGAGCTGACGTCGCCCTTCGCCAGCGCGAAGTCGTAGCCGTCGGCCTTCATCTGCGCCTGCCAGGCCTTGGCTTTTTCCTCGCTGCGGTAATTGGTGGCGACCTTGTGGCCCATGTCGGCCAGACGCTTGCAGATGGCGGTGCCGATGCCGCCGGTGCCGCCGGTGACCAGTGCGACGCGTGTTGTCATGGTGTTCTCCCTTCCCGGTTTGAGTGTGTCGTACCGCTGCCGGGTCTCGTGCCCGGTCGGCGTTGTCGGATTCGTTTCGATTCTATGCGCGCTCGATGACCGCGACATTGTGCAATGCGGCGAAGCCGATCGGGTCGCGCGGAATCGCGCCGGGATCGAATTCATCGACAGCCCGGGTCAGGAGGCGTCCGACCTCGCCGGTGCCGTCCAACGCATTCGGATGCTGCCCGAGCGCCCGCCAGGCCAGACGCAGCGCCGGTAGCGGGTCGGCGCCGTCGACCGGCATCGCGGCCAACGATTTCGACAGTTTCTGCCCGGCCGTATCGACGACCAGCGGCAGATGCGCGTAGGAAGGCGTCGGCAGTTCCAGCGCACGCTGCAGCAGGATCTGCCGCGGCGTGGAATCCAGCAGGTCGGCGCCGCGCACCACGTGGGTGATGCCCTGGTCGGCGTCGTCCACCACCACCGCCAGCTGATAGGCCCAGAAGCCATCGGCGCGCAGCAGCACGAAGTCGCCGACCGCCGCGACCACGTCCTGTTCGACGCGGCCGTGCAGCAGGTCATCGAACGACACGGGATGCTGGTCCTGCACCCGCAGGCGGATCGCGGCCTCGGCGCGATTGGCGCCGGGGCGGCAGCTGCGATGGATGCCGTCGGCCGCAGCCAGATCGCTGCGGCTGCAGCGGCAGGGGAACGCCAGTCCGCGCGCGAGCAGGCGGTCGAGCGCGGCCCGGTACCGCCCGTGGCGTGCGCTCTGGCGCACCA
This sequence comes from Chitinophaga pinensis, assembly GCA_943371935.1. Classification (GTDB taxonomy): domain Bacteria; phylum Pseudomonadota; class Gammaproteobacteria; order Xanthomonadales; family Xanthomonadaceae; genus Lysobacter_I. The sequence goes on from CALRWS020000042.1 coordinate 5,800, forward strand.
CCGGGCCGTCCGACACCAGGCCGAAGGCCGTCAGCGTCCGCAGCTGCGCATCGGCGGCGCCGGGCGCTTCGCGCGGTGGGTCCAGATCTTCGATCCGGATCCACCATTCGCCGCCCGCATGGCGGGCCATCAGCCAACTGCCGAAGGCCGCGACCAGCGAACCGACGTGCAGCGGCCCGGTGGGCGAGGGCGCGAAACGTCCGCGGTACGGCGCGTGAGGCATGTCGGCGGGCGGCATGGAAACTGTCTGGAGGCTGTATGGCGGCTGGGTGGAGGCCGCAGCTCCGGCTTGCGGGCTCGGCGGCGGTCCCCACTTTACACGGACCACGACACCTCCCACTTCAACGTCCCGGTGCCCCATGTTCAAGCGCGTCGCTCTGTTCCTCGCCACCAACCTCGCGGTCATGTTGCTGCTCAGCGTGGTCATGGCCATCTTCGGCATCGATCCGCGCACCAATTCCGGCCTGCTGGTGATGGCTGCGATGTTCGGTTTCGGCGGCTCGATCATTTCGCTGCTGATGTCGAAGTGGATCGCGAAGAAGACCACCGGCGCCCACGTCATCCAGGAGCCGCGCAACGAAGTCGAACGCTGGCTGGTGCAGACCGTGCGCCGTCAGGCCGAGGCTGCGGGCATCGGCATGCCTGAAGTGGCGATCTACGACGCGCCGGAAATCAACGCCTTCGCCACCGGCGCCAATCGCAACAACGCGCTCGTGGCCGTTTCGATGGGCCTGCTGCGGTCGATGGACCGCGACGAAGCCGAGGCCGTGCTGGCGCATGAGGTCAGCCACGTCGCCAACGGCGACATGGTGACGATGGCGCTGCTGCAGGGCGTGCTGAACACGTTCGTGATCGTCCTCGCGCGACTGGTCGGCCGGGTCATCGACGGCTATCTCAATCCGAACCGCGAAGGCGGCGCCGGTATCGGTTACTACGCGACGGTGTTCGTGCTCGACATGATCTTCGGTGCGCTGGCCAGCATCATCGCGATGTGGTTCTCGCGCTGGCGGGAGTTTCGCGCCGATGCCGGCGCTGCGAAGCTGGCGGGCAGCGGCAAGATGATCGCCGCGCTGCAGCGCCTGTCGATGACCTACGGCACCAGCACCCTGCCCAAGCAGGTGCAGGCCTTCGGCATCTCCGGCGGCGTCGGCCACGGCTTGCGCCGGCTGTTCATGAGCCATCCGCCGCTGGAAGAACGCATCGCGGCGCTGCGCAATGCCGCGACGGCGACCTCGGACGTGCGCCAGAGCGCGTTCTGAGGTGTAGAGCGGACTTCAGGCGGCCAAGGCAGAACCCGTTCGGCGACGGCATCAAGGCATCCCCACGGCTGCCGACGAAAACGAAGCGGTTGCGTATCGAAGGCAGCGGTCTGGAGCTCGCTCGCAGACCGCGCCGCAGACTCGCGAGGGGTCAAGCTGGCCTCATGCTTCGCGACGCAGGCGCTCGATATATTCCGCTTCAAGCCGCGTGTGCGTGCGCCAGAACGGGCGCGGTGGCTGCCCGGACAGGTGGTCTTCGAGAATGCCCAGATGCGTATGCCAGCCGCCGGCGACGCTGGTGAGCTCGCGGGCAGACAGACGCCGGTGGGTCAGGACGAGTCTGACGCGCTCGCCTGCCGCAATCAGTTCGATCTCGACTTCCGACGGCGCATCCCCGGGTCGTGATGGATCGTCGCCCCAGGTGAATGCCAGCCGGTGCGGCGGTTCGCACAGGAGGATGTGGCCGTGCACCTCGCCGCTGTTTTCCTGCGCGCGATAGGGGTCTGGCGCGCGGTCGTCGTCGCGCGACAGTTCGGCGTTGCGGAACCGCAGCGTCACTTCGCCGCCGGGGATGAGCGTCATCGGCCCATCCGCGAGCCACAGTCTGCGTTTGTCGGGTTCGACCAGATGCGCCCACACGCGTTCGATGGGGCCGGGCAGCATGCGTTCGAAACGGATGGTGTCGTTGGCGGTCAGGTCGCCGTATGCGTTCATGCGGAAGGTTCCTCGGGCGATGATGTCGGGGCCGTCGCGTCTGCGGCGACCAGCAGGGCTTCGAGCGCGTCCAGTCGTTTGCTCCAGAACTGCGCGTATTCGCGCAGCCATCCGTCCGCGTCGGCCAGCGGGGCCGCTTCGAGTGCGCACAGATGCGTGCGGCCTTGGATGGTGCGTTTGACCAGGCCGGCGCGTTCGAGCGTCTTGATGTGCTTGGACGCGGCGGCGAGGCTGATCCGATGCGGTGAGGCCAGCTCGCCGACGCTGCGCTCGCGGTGGCGGAGGTCGGCGAGCATCGCCCGGCGGGTCGGATCGGCCAGCGCCTGGAAGACGCGATCTAGGGAAGACGCTTGATATTCAATCATGGGGTTGAATATTGATCGACACCCGCCAATTGTCAACCCTGTGGTTGAATATGATCCGGTCTGTGACGGAGTTCATGTTTCGTTACCGATCCAGGCGACGGTTCAGACAAGCGCTCGAAGTCGCCCAATCTCAAAATTTGAGACGAAACAGAGGGTTGTGGATAAACCTTGAACCAGTCTGTGAACATCGCTGCAAGTCATTGACGGACTTAGTGAATTTGGTCTCAGAAAGTTGTTGACAACCCTGTGCACGACTCCTAATGTGGCGACTCGTGGGAAAACCGGGTCTTTAGTGGTTTTTCCGAGTTGACCAAGCCCGCCATAGACGGGCACAACCAGGCAGGCAACGTGTTCCAGGGTGAGACCGCCATCACGATCGACGACAAGGGCCGACTGGCGATTCCGACCAGCTACCGGGACTTGATCGCGCGCGCGTGCGACAGCCGTCTGGTCATCACCTACAACCCGTTCGAAGCCGGTTCGCTGTACCTCTATCCGCAGCCGATCTGGGAGCGGGTCCGCGACCAGGTCAACGCGTTGCCCAGAACGAAGAGCGTCAGCCGCACGTTGCAGCTCAAGCTGGTGGGTGCGGCGACCTTCGTCGAACCCGACGGCAACGGCCGCATCGGCGTGCCGGCGAGCCACCGCAGCGCGGTCGGCATCGAAAAACGTGCGGTGTTGCTCGGGATGGGCGACAAGTTCGAACTATGGAGCGAGCAGGCGCACCACGCGCAGATCCGCATGACGCTCAGCGATGCGGATCTCGGCGAGGCGCTGCTCGACCTGCAACTGTGATCGCGGGTGGCGCGGGTGCAGTGCCCGCCCACCTTCCGGTGCTGCACTTGCCTGTCATGTACGCGCAGGTCATGGAAGGACTGCGAATTCGGGAGGACGGAACCTATCTGGACGGCACGTTCGGACGCGGCGGTCATGCGCGCGGCGTGCTGCAACAATTGAATGCCGGAGGTCGGTTGCTGCTGATGGACAAGGACCCCGAAGCGATCATCGTCGCCGAACGCGAGTTCGGCGCGGATCCGCGCGTGTCGATCCATCGCGGCAGCTTCACCGACCTTGTGCATTGGGCTCTGGCGCAGCAGGGACTCGATGGCGTGCTGTTCGATCTGGGCGTTTCTTCGCCGCAGCTGGATGTCGCCGAGCGCGGCTTCAGCTTCGGCAAGGACGGTCCGCTGGACATGCGTATGGACCCGGACAGCGGCGAAAGCGCGGCGCAGTGGCTGGCGCGCGCCGACGACCGCGAGATCGCCGATGTGCTGTGGACCTACGGCGAGGAAAAGCAGAGCCGGCGGATCGCCCGTGCGATCGTCGCGCGTCGCGAGGAAACTCCGCTGACGCGCACCGCGCAGTTGGCCGATCTCATCGCGTCGGTCGTTCCGCGCGGCGCGCAGAAGATCCATCCGGCGACGCGCAGCTTCCAGGCCATCCGCATCTTCATCAACCGCGAACTCGAGGATCTCGAGTGCGGTCTCGATGCCGCCCTCGCTGCGCTGAAGCCCGGCGGCCGGCTCGTGGTGATCAGTTTCCATTCGCTGGAAGACCGCATCGTCAAACGCTTCATGCTCAAGCACGCCAAGGCGCCGCCGGCCAACCGCCGGATGCCGGTTGAAATCGCGTTCACGCCGACCCTGGCGCTGGTCGGCGGCTCGCAGAAAGCGACCGATGCCGAGCTCGCGATCAATCCGCGTGCCCGCAGCGCCGTGCTGCGCGTCGCCGAAAAGCTGGAGGCCGCCGCATGAGCCTGCGCCTGATCATCGCCGTGCTGATCCTCGCCGATCTGATCTCGGCGATCGGCGTCGTCCACGCGCGCTACAGCCATCGCCAGCGGTTCGTCGAACTGTCGCGGCACGAGAAGGCGCGCGACGAACTCAACATCGAATTCAGCCGCCTGCAGCTGGAGCAGGCCACCTGGGCCGAAAGCAACCGCATCGACCAGATCGCACGCGGACGCCTGGGCATGAAGACGCCGGAGCCGGCCGACATCGTGGTGGTGCGTCCATGAACTGGATGACCTCCCTGCGCGAACGCTGGCAGCGCCGCAACGACCGTCGCGGTCCGGCGCAGCGCGGTCGCGCCCGTTTCGATCTGCGCGGCCGGCTGATGCTGGTCACCGGCGCGCTCGGCGTGTGCGCACTGGCGCTGGTCGCGCGCGCGGTCGACATACAGCTGGTGCGCAGCGCGTTCTATCAGCAGCAGGGCGACGAACGCTTCCTGCGCGATGTCGAGATCCCGACCAGCCGCGGCATGATCACCGATCGCAACGGCGAACCGCTGGCGGTGTCGACGCCGGTCGAATCGATCTGGGCGAACCCGCAGGAAGTGCTGAAGTCGCCGCGGCGACTGCCGGGGCTCGCGGCGGCGCTCGGCATCGACGCCGATCAGCTCACCCGCAAGCTGACCCAGCGCTCGGACAAGGAGTTCGTCTATCTCAAGCGCCGGATGAACCCGGCCGAAGCGCGGCAGATCCTCGCGCTGAATGTCCCGGGCGTGTTCTCGCAGCGCGAATACCGCCGGTATTACCCGCAGGGCGAGGCGATCGCGCACGTGCTGGGCTTCACCAACATCGACGACAGCGGCCAGGAAGGTCTGGAGCTGGCGTTCGACGAATGGCTGCGCGGCACCGCCGGCATGAAGCGGGTGATCCGCGATCGCCGCGGCCGCACGGTCGAGGAAGTCGATCTGGTCCGCGCCGCCGAACCCGGCAAGAACCTGACCCTGACCATCGACCGCCGGATCCAGTTCCTGGCCTATCGCGAACTCAAGCGCGCACTGCTGGAAAGCGGCGCGACCAGCGGTTCGGCCGTCGTGATCGATGTCGCCACCGGCGAAGTGCTGGCGATGGCGAATCTGCCGTCGTTCAATCCGAACGCGGTCAGCCTGGGCAATCGCGACGCGCACCGCAACCGCGCGGTGACCGATCTGATCGAACCGGGTTCGACGATGAAGCCGCTCACCGTGGCCGCCGCGCTGGAAGCCGGCGTGATCACGCCGAAGACGATGTTCAACACCAATCCCGGCTGGATGCCGAACGGCCGATACCGCACGACCGACACCCACAACTACGGCATGCTCGACACCACCGGCGTGATCACCAAGAGTTCCAACGTGGGCGCGGCGAAGATCGTGCACATGCTGCCCAACGCGGATTTCTACGGTTTTCTGTCGCGCTTCGGTTATGGCCGCAGCACCGGCAGCGGTTTCCCCGGCGAAAACCCCGGGCTGTTGCCGAAACCCGCGCGCTGGAGCGGCACCAGCAAGCAGACCATGTCCTACGGCTACGGCCTCAGCGCCACGCCGCTGCAGATCGCGCATGCCTACGCGACGCTGGGCAACGGCGGCCGCGCGATCGTGCCGACCTTCGTCAAGGGCGAAGTGGGCGAAACGGTTCAGGTGCTCGACGAGCGTGTCGCGCACGAAGTGGTGCGGATGATGCAGACCGTGACCGAGCCGGGCGGTACCGCCACCCAGGCCGCGATCCTCGGCTATCACGTCGCCGGCAAGACCGGCACCGCGCGCAAGGCCAGCAACGGCGGCTATTCGCGGCGTTATTTCGCGTTCTTCGCCGGCCTGGTGCCGGTGGACAACCCGCGCTTCTCGATGGCGGTGGTGATCGACGATCCCGATCCGGCGCGCGGCTATTACGGCGGCGTTGTGTCCGCTCCGGTGTTCAAGAACGTGATGGAAGGCGCGCTGCGATTGATGGATGTGCCGCCGGACGATATCGACACCTGGCTTGCGGCGCAGGCTACGGCCGACGCCAGGCGCAATCATCAGGCCGGCATCGTGCCGGCCGCACTGCCCGTTGCGCTGAAACCTGTCGCAGCGCTGCCCGTTGCGCCGATGCCCGCCGCGCTGGTCGAGGCGATCGACGCGCTGCCCGCAGCCGGAGGTGCGCGATGACTCGTCGCATGCGCCTCGCGGCATTGCTGTCTGATGTGACGGCGATTCCAGCGGAGATGGAAATCACCGGTCTGGTGCAGGACAGCCGTGCGATCCAGCCGGGCGATGCTTTCGTCGCGATCGCCGGTTTCGGCGCGCATGGCCTGAATTTCATCGCGCAGGCGAAAGCGGCCGGCGCGGTCGCGACGCTGTTCGAGCCGCCGATCCCTGAAGAATTCAAGGCTGCGGCATTCCCGGTGACTGCCGGCGACATGCCGATGATCGCCGTGCCCGGCCTGCGCGCGCGCCTCGGCGCGATGGCCGATCGTTTCCACGGCGAACCCTCGCGGACGATGACCACGGTCGGCGTCACCGGTACCAACGGCAAGACCTCGATCGTGCAACTGCTGGCGCAGGCGTGGACGCTCCGCGGTCGCCGCGCCGGCACCATCGGCACCCTCGGCGCAGGCCTCTACGGCGAAGCGGTGCCGACCGGTTTCACCACGCCGCTGGTGCTGCAGTTGCACGCGCTGCTCGCGCAGCTGCGCGACGCAGGCGCCGATGCGGTGGCGATGGAAGTCAGTTCGCATGCGCTCGACCAGGGCCGCGTCGACGGCGTGCATTTCAAAGTCGGCATGTTCACCAATCTGACCCGTGACCATCTCGACTATCACGGCACGATGGAGGCGTACGGCGCCGCCAAAGCGAAGCTGTTCGCGTGGCCGGGTCTGGAAGCCGCAGTATTGAATCTCGACGATGCGTTCGGTCGCGAACTGCTTGCCGGCATCCACGCGCCGATCCGCGCGATAGGCGTGAGCTCGCGCGGCGCAGAAACCGCGAGTCTGCGTGCCGACGATATCGTGCTCGACCTCGCCGGGCTTTCGTTCTCGCTGCGCATCGATGGCGACACCCATGCCGTGCGCTCGCCGCTGCTGGGCCGTTTCAACGTCGACAACTTGCTGGCGGTCGCCGGTGCGCTGCATGCGCTGGGCGAAACGCCGACGGACATCGCGGCCGCATTGTCGATGCTGCAGCCGGTGCACGGGCGCATGAATCGTCTGGGCGGCGATGGACGCCTGCCGCTGGTGGTGATCGATTACGCGCATACGCCAGACGCGCTGGAACAGGCGCTGATCAGCCTGCGCGCGCATGCCGCCGGTCGGCTGGTGTGCGTGTTCGGCTGCGGCGGCGACCGCGACAGCGGTAAACGTCCGCAGATGGCCGCCATCGCCGAAGCGCGCGCCGATGCGGTGATCGTGACCGACGACAATCCGCGTACCGAGAACGGCGATGCGATCGTCGCCGATATCGTCGCCGGCTTCGCGAAGCCTGATGTCATCGTCATCCGTCGCGATCGCGCCGCCGCCATCGCGCATGCGATCGCCAGCGCCACTGCGAACGATATCGTGCTGATCGCGGGCAAGGGCCACGAGCCCTACCAGGAGATCGACGGCGTGCAGTATCCGTTCGACGACACCGCGAACGCGCGCGCGGCGCTGGAGGCACGCGCATGACGCCGCTGCTGCTCTCGCGCATCGCCCAGGCCGTGAACGGACGTCTCGTCGGCGCCGATCTGACCGTCGATGCGTGGGCCACCGACACCCGCAGGCTCGACGCCGATGCCTCCGCGGCGTCGCTGTTCGTCGCGCTGAAAGGCGAGCATTTCGACGGCAACGACTATGTCGCGCAGGCGGCGGCACGCGGCGCATGCGCCGCGCTGGTCTCGCGGCAGGCGGATGTGTCGATTCCGCAGATCGTGGTCGCGGATACCGAGCGCGCGCTGGCGGCGCTGGCCGCATCGGTGCAGCGTACGCGCGCCACGAAAGTGCTGGCGGTGACCGGCAGCAACGGCAAGACCAGCGTGAAGGCGCTGACGTTCGCGATCCTCGAAGCCGCGGTCGCGGCGCAGGGCATGCCCGGTCGCGCCTACACCACGCCGGGCAACCGCAACAACGAGATCGGTTTGCCGCTGGCGGTGCTGGATGCGCCGGAAGACGCGCTGTACGCCATCTACGAAATGGGCGCCGGCAAGCCGGGCGACATCGCCTACCTCACCGACATCGTCCGTCCGGACGTGGCGCTGGTGAACAACATCGCCCCGGCGCACATCGAGCGCATGGGCAGCCTGCTCGGCATCGCCGACACCAAGGCCGCAATCTACGATGCGCTGCCGGCCGACGGCGTGGCGGCGATCAATGCAGATGACGCCTTCGCACCGTATTTCGCGGAACGCGCCCACGGCCATCGCCTGATCCGCTTCGCGCTGGATGCGAATGCCGACGTGACCGCGCGCGACGTCGTGCTGGACGCGGAAGGCGCGCGCTTCGTGCTGGTTGCGCCGCAGGGCGAAGCGCCGATCGCGCTGGCGATGCCGGGCCGCCACAACGTCCTCAACGCACTGGCGGCGGCATCGCTCGCGCTGGGCGCTGGCATCGGACTGGCGGTGATCGCGGCCGGCCTCAACGCCGCGCGTCCGGTCGCCGGTCGCCTGAACATCCATCGCCTCACCAGCGGCGCGATGCTGATCGACGACAGCTACAACGCCAATCCCGGTTCGCTCAACGCGGCGATCGACACGCTCGCGACCGGCGGCGGCGAACGCTGGCTGGTGCTGGGCGACATGCGCGAACTGGGCGACGACGCGGCCTCGCTGCACGCCGAAGTCGGGCGCCGCGCGAAGGCGTCAGGCATCGCTCGCATCTATGCGCTGGGCGAATTCAGCGCGTCGGCGGCGGAAGCGTTCGGTGATCACGGTCATGGCTTCGAAAGCCATGCCGCACTCGCGGACGCGCTGCGCGCCGATATCGCTGCGCACGCGAACGCGGAGACATTGCGGGTGCTGATCAAGGGCTCGCGCGGCAGCGCGATGGACCGGATCGTGAATGCGCTGCTCGTGAACGGAACATCCATGAACGACACGCTTGTGAACGACACGCTTTTGAACAACGCGCACGCGGACGACGCGGGCGGGGGAGATGCGCATGTTGCTTGAACTGACCCGCTGGCTGGAGCAACTGCAAAGTCTGTTCGGCCTGTTCGGCTATCTGACCTTCCGCGGCATTCTCGCGGCGCTGACCTCGCTGGCGCTGTCGCTGTGGTGGGGGCCGGCGGTGATCGCGCGCCTCGCCCAGCTCAAGGGCGGCCAGCCGATCCGCAAGGACGGCCCGCAGTCGCATTTCTCCAAGGCCGGCACGCCGACGATGGGCGGCGCGCTGATCCTGCTGTGGGTGATCGCATCGGTGCTGCTGTGGGGCGACCTGCGCAACCGCTATGTCTGGCTGGTGATGGCGGTGATGGTGGCGTACGGCTGCATCGGCTGGTGGGACGACTGGATCAAGATCGTCAAGCGCGATCCCAACGGCATGCGCTCGCGCACCAAATACGCGTTGCAGTCGGTGTGCGGCCTCGCCGCCGGCCTGTTCCTGTATTTCACCGCCGACGCGCCCGCGGCGACCACGCTCTATATTCCGTTCTTCAAGGAAGTCGCGCTGCCGCTGGTCGGCATCGGCGGCACGATCTTCTTCGTGTTCATCGCGTATTTCTGGATCGTCGGCTTCTCGAACGCGGTGAATCTCACCGACGGCCTCGACGGTCTGGCGATCATGCCGACGGTGCTGGTCGCGTGTGCGCTGGGCGTGTTCGCCTATGCCTCCGGCAATGCGGTGTTCTCCAGCTATCTGCAGATCCCGCCGGTGCCCGGCGCCGGCGAGCTGGTGATCATCTGCGCGGCCATCGCCGGCGCCGGTCTGGGCTTCCTGTGGTTCAACACCTATCCGGCGATGGTGTTCATGGGCGACATCGGCGCGCTCGCGCTCGGCGCCGTGCTCGGCTGCATCGCGGTGATCGTGCGCCAGGAACTGGTGCTGGTGCTGATGGGCGGCATCTTCGTCATCGAAACGCTGTCGGTGATGATCCAGGTCGCGTCGTTCAAGCTCACCGGCAAGCGCGTGTTCCGGATGGCGCCGATCCACCATCACTTCGAACTCAAGGGCTGGCCGGAGCCGCGCGTGATCGTGCGCTTCTGGATCATCTCGGTGATTCTGGTCCTCGTCGGTCTCGCCACGTTGAAGATCCGCTGATGCTGAATTGGCTCTCCCTTCCGCGTTTCGGTCTCGGCCAGCAGGCGACGCGTCTCGACGCGTTGCCCGGTCGCTACGACCCGTGGCTGCTCGGCGCGTCGATCGCGCTGGCCTGCCTCGGCGTGGTGATGGTCGCGTCCAGTTCGATCGCGATCGGCGAAGGCCTCGATGTCGGTCCCTACTATTTCCTCATCAAGCACCTGATGTTCCTGGTGCTCGGCGTTGGCGTGGCCGGGCTGCTGATGCGCACCGAACTCAAGAGCATCGAGCAGCAGGACCGGCTGATGCTGGTCCTGTGCTTCGTGCTGCTGATCCTCGTGTTCGTTCCGGGCATCGGCAAGACCGTCAACGGCGCCAAGCGCTGGTTGAACTTCGGCATCATGGGTTTCCAGGCGGTGGAAGCTGTGAAGCTGATGTACATCGTCTGGCTCGCCAGCTATCTCGTGCGCTTCCGCGACGAAGTGAACGCGACCTGGGGCGCGATGCTCAAGCCGCTCGGCGTCGCGGTAGTACTGGTCGCACTGCTGGTCATGCAGCCCGACTTCGGCTCGCTGTCGCTGATCCTCGCGATCACCGCCGGCATGCTGGTGCTGGGTGGCGTGCATATGCCGCGGATGTTCGGCCCGGTGCTGTTCGGTCTGCCGCTGCTGGCGATCGTGGCGATCGCCGAGCCATACCGCGTGAGTCGACTGACCTCGTTCCTCGACCCGTGGAAGGATCCGTTCAACACCGGTTACCAGCTCACGAACGCCTTGATGGCGGTGGGCCGCGGCGAATGGTTCGGCGTCGGTCTCGGCGGCTCGGTGCAGAAACTGGCGTACCTGCCGGAAGCGCATACCGATTTCATCCTCGCGGTGATCGCAGAGGAACTCGGCTTCGTCGGCGTGTGCCTGGTGATCGGCCTGTACGCCGTGCTGGTCGGTCGCGCATTCTGGGTCGGCCTGAAGTGCGTCGAGATGCGCCGTCATTTCGCGGGCTACTGCGCGTTCGGCGTGGCCCTGCTGGTCGGCCTGCAGAGCTTCGTGTCGATCGGCGTGAATCTCGGCATGCTGCCGACCAAGGGCCTGACCCTGCCGCTGATTTCCTACGGCGGTTCCAGTGTGTTGGGCACCTGCGCGGCGTTGGGTCTGCTGCTCCGGATTTCCTACGAACTCGACCGCGCCGAGCGCCAGGTCGCGCGCCTGCGTGGCGAAGCGGCGCAGCCGCCAAGGCAGCCGCAGCCGCCGGGCGCGGCGTCCATGAGCATTCCGATGGCGCCGTCGACTGCCGGCATGGCCGGCCAGTCGCTGCGGACCGCGCGCGGTACCAGCCGCCTGCGCGATCGCGTCGAGCCGACGTTCGGGAGGAGCGCATGAGCGCGCCCGCACCCGTGTCGAGCACGCCCGTTTCCGCTGCGCCAGTGATGATTTTCGCCGGCGGCACCGGCGGCCATATCTTTCCGGGGCTGGCGGTCGCGGCTGCGCTGCGCGCGCGCGATGTGCCGGTGGTGTGGCTCGGCGCCGACGGCGGCATGGAAACGCGACTGGTCCCGCAGCATGGCATCGCGATCGAGACCATCGCCATCTCCGGCCTGCGCGGCAAGGGCCTCGGCACGCTGCTGCGCGCGCCGCTGCGCGTGCTGTCCGCGATCCGCGCCGCTGCGCGCGTGCTGCGCAAGCATCGTCCGCGCGCGGTGATCAGCTTCGGCGGTTTTGCGGCCGGGCCGGGCGGCATCGCTGCGGTGTTGGCCGGCATTCCTCTGTTCGTGCACGAACAGAACCGCGCGCCGGGCATGACCAATCGCGTCCTTGTCAAATTCGCGCGACAAGTGCTCACCGGTTTTCCGGATGCGTTCCCGGGCAAGGAAACCGTGGTCGGCAATCCGGTGCGCAGCGTGATCAGCGGCATTCCGACTCCGCGCGAACGGTTTCAGGGCCGCAGCGGCGCTTTGCATGTGCTGGTGCTCGGCGGCAGCCAGGGCGCGCGCGCGCTGAACGATGCGCTTCCGCAGGCCCTGCGTCAGCTGAAGGGCGCGGAGATCGAAGTGCGCCACCAGTGCGGCGAAAAGATGCGCGAGGACGCAGCGCGCGCCTATGCAGCTGCTGGCGTCGATGCATCGATCGAGCCCTTCATCGCCGACATGGCCGCGGCCTACGCGTGGGCCGATGTCGTGGTGTGCCGCGCCGGCGCGCTCACGCTCGCTGAAATCTGCGCGGCGGGCGTCGCCAGCGTGTTGATTCCGCTGCCGACCGCGGTCGACGACCATCAGACCAAGAATGCGCAATATCTCGCGCAGCGCCGCGCTGCGGTGCTGTTGAAACAGGACGCCGAACTTTCCGACCGGCTCGCGATGACGCTGCGCGAACTCCTGCTCGATTCGGACAAGCGGCTGTTCATGGCCGAAGCCGCGCGTTCGCTCGCCCAACCCGATGCGGCTGACCGCGTCGCCGACGCGGTGCTGCAGATCCGCGCGCAGCGCGCCGGCAACCCACAGGAGCCCCACGCATGATCCGCCGTCTGCTCGACACCAAGGATCTGTCAAAAGCCTTTCCGCGCGTGCACTTCGTCGGCATCGGCGGCGCCGGCATGAGCGGCATCGCCGAAGTCCTGTGCACGCTGGGCTACCAGGTCTCCGGTTCCGACAATGCCGAGAACGCGGTGACCCGCCGTCTCGCATCGCTGGGCGTCACCGTCTGTCGCGGCCACGCCGCAGCCAACGTGCTCGGCACCGACTGCGTGGTCGTGTCCAGCGCGATCAAGCGCGACAACCCCGAATGGATGGAAGCGCGCGCGCAGCGCATCCCGGTGGTGCCGCGCGCCGAGATGCTGGCCGAACTGATGCGCTTCCGTCGCGGCATCGCCATCGCCGGCACCCACGGCAAGACCACCACCACCTCGCTCACCGCCAGCGTGCTGGGCGAGGGCGGGCTGGATCCGACCTTCGTGATCGGCGGTCAGTTGCTCGCGGCCGGCGCCAATGCGCGGCTCGGCAGCGGCGACTGGCTCGCGGCCGAAGCCGACGAAAGCGACGGCAGCTTCCTGCGCCTGAATCCGCAGATCGCGGTCGTCACCAACATCGACGCCGATCATCTCGAAAACTACGGCGGCGACTTCGCGCGCGTCCAGGCCGCGTTCTCCGAATTCCTGCACCGTCTGCCGTTCTACGGCTTGGCAGTGCTTTGCATCGATGATCCGGAAGTCGCGGCGCTGGCGGTCGACATGCCGCGTCATGTCATCACGTATGGATTCGCCGCGCACGCCGACGTACGCGCAGAAGAGGTCGAACAGTCGGGCGGCGCGATGCGTTTCACGCTGTGCCTGCCCGACGGCACGCGTACGCCGACGACGCTGGCGCTGCCCGGCCGCCACAACGTGCAGAACGCACTGGCCGCGGCGACCATCGGCTGGCAACTGGGCGTTGCGCCTGAAGCCATCGCCCGCGCGCTGGAGAAATTCGCCGGCATCGGTCGCCGGTTCAATCTGCTCGGCGAGTTGACGACCGCGCAGGGCGCGAAGGTGCAACTGGTCGACGACTACGGCCATCACCCGAAGGAACTCGAAGCGGTGTTCGAAGCCGCGCGCGGCGGCTGGCCGGAGCGCCGCCTCGTCGTCGCGTTCCAGCCGCATCGCTACAGCCGCACGCGCGATCTGTTCGACGATTTCGCGGCGGTGCTGTCGAATGTCGATGCGCTGGTGCTCACCGAAGTCTATCCGGCCGGCGAAGCGCCCATCGCTGGCGCCGACGCCAAGTCGCTGGCGCGCAGCATCCGCGCGCGCGGGCGCATCGATCCGGTGGTGGTCGGCAGCGCCGCGGATCTGGCGAGCGTGCTGCCCGACGTACTGCGCGACGGCGATCTGCTGCTGATGATGGGCGCCGGCGATATCGGCGCCGCCGCGCAGCAGATTTCCACGCAGGGTTTTACGAACAAAGCAGCAGAGGATTCGAAGTCGTGAGCACATCCATTCCCACGCCGCGTATCGCGGATGCCGCCGCGTTCGGCCGGGTCGCCGTGCTGATGGGCGGCACCAGCGCCGAGCGCGAGGTGTCGCTCGAGTCCGGCCGCAACGTGCTGGATGCGCTGCGCGCGCGCGGCGTCGATGCGCATGCGGTCGACGGCATTCCGGCGCTGATCGACGCGCTGCGCGCCGGCGGATTCGATCGCGTGTTCAACATCCTCCACGGCAACAAGGGCGGTGGTGAAGACGGCGTGCTGCAGGGCGCGCTGGAAGCGCTCGGCGTGCCCTACACCGGTTCCGGCGTGCTCGGCTCCGCGTTGAGCATGGACAAGATCCGCACTAAACAGGTGTGGGCCAGCGAGGGACTGCCGACGCCGAAGTTCGTGCGTCTGCGCCACGGCGACGACATGCGGGCCGCCGCACGCACGCTGGGTCTGCCGGTGTTCGTGAAGCCGTCCTGCGAAGGCTCCAGCGTCGGTGTGTTCCGCATTCTCGCCGAAGCCGATCTCGATGCCGCCGAACCCTTCGCTGCGGGTTACGCAGGCGAACTGCTGATGGAGCAGATGGTGGTCGGCGACGAATTCACCGTCGGCATCTTCGGCGATCTCGCGCTGCCGTCGATCCGCATCGTGCCGGCCGGCGAGTGGTACGACTATCACGCCAAATACATCGCCGACGACACCCAGTACCTCTGCCCGGGCCTCGACGGCGACGACGAGATCGCCATCCGCGACCTCGCGCTGCGCGCGTTCCGCGCCGCCGCCTGCAGCAGTTGGGGCCGCGTCGATGTCATGCGCGATCGCCGCAGCGGGGATCACCTGGAAACCCAGTCGGGCTTTCAGCTGATCGAGATCAACACCGCGCCGGGCATGACCAGTCACTCGCTGGTGCCCAAGGCCGCGCATCAGATCGGTATCGATTTCGAGACCCTGTGCTGGCTGATCCTCGAAACCACGATGGCGGAGGTGGGCGGCCGATGAATGCCTTCCTGCGACTCGTCGCGTGGCTGCTGGCGCTGGCGCTGGTGATCCTGCCGGTGGTGGCGGTCATCCAGGGCTGGGCGGGCGCCGAGCGTTGGCCGCTGCGCACGCTGCGCGTGGTCGGCGATCTGCAGCGCGTCGACGACCGCCAACTGCAGGCGGCACTGGTGCCGCACGCGCAGCGCGGGTTCTTCGCCGTGCGCCTGGCCGATGCGCAGGCTTCCGTGGCCAAATTGCCGTGGGTCGAACGCGCCGAAGTCCGCAAGCAGTGGCCCGATGTGCTGGTGGTGCATGTGGTCGAACATCGCCCGTTCGCATGGTGGGGAAACGACCGCCTGCTCTCGGAGCGCGGCCGCATCTTCGCCAGCAAGGGCGTGGCGGTGCCCAAGGGTCTGCCGCGTTTCGACGGGCCGGAATCGCGCAGCGCTGACATCGTCGCGCTCTACAACGAATCGCGGGCGATGTTCGCGCCGGGCGGCCTCGATGTGCAGACGCTGCGCATCGATCGCCGCGGCAGCTGGTCGCTGACGCTGTCCAACGGCGCCGAACTACTGATCGGACGCGACGACGCCAGGCTGCGGCTCGCGCGTTTCGCGCGACTGCTGCCGCAGATCTCGACGCGGGAAGGGCAGCGGCTGGATCGCGCCGATCTGCGTTACACCAATGGTTTCGCGTTGCGATGGCAGGGGCTCGTTCCCGCGCCTGTCGGCGCGACGCAAGTGCAGGACAAGACATGAACCGCAAGGGCGACAAATCGCTGATCGTCGGCCTCGACATCGGCACATCGAAGGTGGTGGCGCTGGTCGGCGAGTATTCGCCGGGCAATCCCATCGAAGTCATCGGCATCGGCACTCACGAATCGCGCGGGCTCAAGCGCGGCGTCGTGGTCGACATCGAATCCACCGTGCAGTCGATCCAGCGCGCGATCGAGGAAGCCGAGCTGATGGCCGGCTGCGAGATCCGTTCGGTCTACGCCTCGATTTCCGGCAATCACGTGCAGTGTCGCAATTCGCCCGGCATCGTGCCGATCCGCGACGGCGAGGTCAGCTATGCAGATCTCGATCGCGTGCTCGAAGCGGCCAAGGCGGTGGCGATCCCCGCCGACCAGAAGATTCTGCATGCGATCCCGCGCGACTACGTGCTGGACGATTCGCAGGAAGGCATCCGCAACCCGGTCGGCATGACCGGCGTGCGTCTCGAAGTGCATGCGCATCTCGTGGTCTGCGCACAGTCGGCCGCCGCCAACATCAGCAAGTGCGTGCAGCGCTGCGGCCTGCAGGTGGACGATCTGATCTTCTCCGCGCTGGCCTCGAGCACTGCGGTGCTGACCAGCGACGAGCGCGAGCTCGGCGTGGTGCTGGTCGACATCGGCGCCGGCACCACCGACATCGCGGTGTTCGTGCACGGCGCGATCTGCCACACCGCGTCGCTGCCGATCGCCGGCGATCACGTCACCAACGACATCGCGCACATGCTGCGCACGCCCACGCCGGAAGCCGAACAGATCAAGGTTCGCTACGCCTGCGCGCTGGCGCAACTGGCGACGGCGGAAGAAAGCATCCAGGTGCCGAGCGTCGGCGACCGCCCGCCGCGTCGTCTGCCGCGCCATGCGCTGGCGCAGGCGGTGCAGGGCCGCTACGAGGAAATCTTCGAGATGGTGCAGGCGGAACTGCGCCGCTCCGGTTTCGAGGAACTGGTCCGCGCCGGCATGGTGCTGACCGGCGGTGCGTCGAAGATGGAAGGCGTGATCGAACTCGCGGAAGAAATGCTGCAGATGCCGGTGCGCGTGGGCATTCCGCAGCACGTCACCGGGCTGGGCGAAGTGGTCGGCAATCCGGTGCATGCGTCGGGCGTGGGCCTGCTGCTGATGGGCAGCCAGATCGAGCATCCGCGCCGCCCGGTGATCCCGGCCGGTCGCGCGGTCGGTCTGTTCAACAAATTGAAGGACTGGTATCGCGGCGAGTTTTAGCGTGCAGAGATAAGACGAGAGACAAAACAGTTTCACGGCAACACAAGATCAGACAACAGCAACACTTATAACTAGACGAGGACACGGACATGGCATATTTCGAACTGGTAGAAAAGATGGCGCCGAATGCGGTCATCAAGGTCGTCGGCGTGGGCGGCGGCGGCGGCAACGCCGTCGCGCACATGGTCAACGGCAGCATCGAGGGCGTTGAGTTCATCACCGCCAACACCGATTCGCAGGCGATCAAGAACTGCGGCGCCAAGCTGCAGCTGCAGCTCGGCACCAACGTCACCAAGGGTCTCGGCGCGGGCGCGAACCCTGAGGTTGGTCGTCAGGCCGCGCTGGAGGATCGCGAACGCATCATGGACGCGCTGCAGGGCGCCGACATGGTGTTCATCACCGCCGGCATGGGCGGCGGCACCGGCACCGGCGCCGCGCCGGTCGTCGCGCAGCTGGCGAAGGAGATGGGCATCCTCACGGTCGCCGTCGTCACAAAACCATTCCCGTTCGAAGGGCGCCGCCGCATGCAGGTCGCGCTGAAGGGCATCGAAGAGCTGTCGCAGCACTGCGATTCGCTGATCACGATCCCGAACGAGAAGCTCATCACCGTCCTCGGCCGCAACGCCACCATGATCCAGGCGTTCCGCGCTGCCAACGACGTGCTGCAGGGCGCGGTGCAGGGCATCGCCGATCTGATCGTGCGTCCGGGCCTGATCAACGTCGACTTCGCCGACGTGCGCACCGTGATGAGCGAGATGGGCCTGGCGATGATGGGCACCGGTACCGCCCGCGGCGACGATCGCGCGCAGGCAGCCGCCGAGGGCGCCATCAACAATCCGCTGCTCGACGACGTCAACCTCGCCGGCGCCAACGGCATCCTGGTCAACATCACCGCTGGGCCGGACTTCACGATGGCCGAGTTCGACGAAGTCGGCCGCACCATCGAGAACTTCGCTTCGGAAGACGCGACCGTGGTCATCGGTACGGTGCTCGATCCCGACATGCAGGACGAGGTGCGGGTGACCGTGGTCGCCACCGGCCTCAACCGTTCGGTGGCGCGTCAGGCCGTCCGCGGCAACGAGCGCGACGAAGCCTTCGCCCCGGTGCGTCGTCCGCAGGTGCAGTTGATCAACACCCAGGGCCGTCGCGACGGCACCACCGGAATGATGGTCGACGAAACCGAGAGCTTTTCGCCGGGCGCCGGCATCGCCGCCAACCTGCGTGGCCGCGGTCACAGCGATGCTTCGACGCCGGCAGCGGCCGATTTCGGTAGCGACAGCAGCTATCTGGATATCCCGGCGTTCCTGCGTCGCCAAGCGGACTGATCGGGTCCACTCCTCGTCCCCCCGGCCATCCGGCCGGACAGGGCGATGCAATACAACGACATTCCGGTTGTCCGCCGGCGTGTCGGCAACGTGTCCTTTCCCGCCGGGCCTGTAGGGTCCGGCGGGGTTTTGCCGCAACGGCCAGACAGCGCGATGTTGCAGTGCGGGAACAGTCTGTCGCTTCCGTTCAGGTTCAGCATCACGCATGCTAATCTCGCCGTCCGCCTGCACCGAAACCGCTGCATTTCCGCGCTTTCCGGCATCCTGCATTCCTTCCGGCACACGACCGACCATGGCCCAGCAACGCACCCTGCAGAACATGATCCGCGCCACCGGCGTGGGCCTGCACAGCGGCGAGAAGGTCTATCTGACCATGCGCCCGGCGCCGGTCGATACCGGCATCGTGTTCCGTCGCGTCGATCTTGACCCGGTGGTCGAAATTCCGGCCCGCGCCGATTACGTCACCGAAACCATGCTCTGCACCGGCCTGACCCACGACGGCGGTAAGGCAATGACCGTCGAACACCTCATGTCCGCCTTGGCCGGTCTCGGCGTCGACAATGCCTATATCGAACTTTCCGCGCCCGAAGTGCCGATCATGGACGGCTCTTCCGGCCCGTTCGTGTTCCTGCTGCAATCGGCCGGCATCGTCGAACAGAACGCTCCGAAACGCTTCATCCGCATCCTGAAAACCGTTGAAGTCCGCGACGGCGACAAGATCGCCCGCTTCGAGCCCTACAGCGGTTTCCGCCTCGGTTTCACCGTCGAATTCAACCATCCGGCGATTCCGGCCTCGCGTTCGCGCGCGGTCGTGGAGTTCTCCACCGAGAACTACATCAAGGAAGTCAGCCGCGCCCGCACCTTCGGTTTCATGCACGACCTGGAATTCATGCGCGAGCGCAATCTCGGCCTGGGCGGGTCGATGGACAACGCCATCGTGCTCGATGAATTCCGCGTGCTGAACGACGACGGCCTGCGCTACGCGGACGAATTCGTCCGCCACAAGATCCTCGACGCGGTCGGCGACCTGTATCTCGCGGGCGGTCCGATCCTCGGCGCCTACGAGGGGTTCAAATCAGGCCACGCCCTGAACAACAAGCTCGTCCGCGCCCTGCTCGCCGAGCGGTCGTCCTGGGACGAAGTGGTCTTCGAAAGCCACGAGCCGGTGCCGGTCGTCTTCGGTGTCCCCCAGCTGGCCTGACCGGCCGTGACGGCTTCGAACGGCACCTGAGCTGAGTCGGGGAATTGCCCGATCCGTGACCTTCGGTCGTGCGTTTTACCAAAAATTAACGAAAAAGCCCTTTCTTCTTAACCTGCCCCCGGTCCCCGGCCGGTAGGATTGCCCCTTCGCGCCTTTCCGGCCGACCCGAAAACGGGATCCGGCAGGTCAGGGGGACGTCAGGGAGAGTCCTTTCGCGGCAGGGTATCGCCGCCGGAAGCGAGCGCAGTCGCAAAGGCTTCAAGTGCGGCCGCAGAGAGGGGAATGGCAGTGACGGTCGTTTCGCTACCGACGTTTCGAGGCCGCATCGCCTGCGGCCCGCTCGCGGTCTTGACGACAAGATCCGTCGCTTCCAGTCCGATGGAACGGGCCGCGTCGAGGATGTCGGTTGCCGCAAGCCGCAGTCGGGCATGCCAGACCGGTGCATCCACCAGGTAAACGAGTCTTCCACGGTCGAAGTTCGCAAGGCGCGCATGCGCTGCGAGCCCGGGTGGAAGATAGGGATGAAGTTGATGATCCAGAGTTTCAAGCCACAGCGCCCTGCGGATCGGGTCGCTGGCATCGCCGCCCAACAGGGCATCGATGGCCGTCCGCGGCGGTGCCGCGGGTCGATCGGATGGAGCACTGGGTCGCGAACGAGACATTGAACCCATGACTTTACACAGCTTCATCGAGCTTGCGCACCGTCATATGACGACCGCCGCGCATGCTGTTCAGGGCACTGCGGTCCACGCCTTCGAAAAGATCGGTCCACGCGTGGTTCGTGCGGCCGAGTTCGGCCGGCAGACGATGCGCGAGAGGCCGGGTTATGCCGCCGTCGCGCTGCTCACGGTGGGCGCGCTGTTCGGCACGACCGGCCAGGGCATCCTCCGCGGCGCCGAATACAACCGCTTGAAGACCGAGGTCGCCGCGCAGCGCGACGGTCTGGAAAACACCCGCCGCGAAGCGCAGCGCGAAGTGAATGCGCTGGCCGCCCGCCTCGGCGAACTGCAGGCCGAAGCCAATCGCCTCAATGCGCTCGGCGAGCGCCTGACCCGCGTCGCCCAGTTGGGCGACGGCGAATTCAATTTCGACAAGCCGATCGGCGTCGGCGGCGCAGGCCCGGTCCGCGACATGCCGGCGACCGGTCTGCGCAGTGGTCTGGCCAATCTGGGTGCCCAGTTCGAACACGCTGGCGGTCAGTTGTCGGTGCTGGAAGCGCTGCTGTTCAATCGCGAACTCGACAAGAACGCGATGCCCACCCGCTATCCGATCGCCGACAGCTACATCACTTCCGGCTTCGGCTATCGCGCCGATCCGTTCGGCGGCGGCAGCCAACTGCACAAGGGCGTCGATTTCGAGGCGAATACCGGCGACCCGGTGCTGGCGGTCGGCGACGGCGTGGTGACCTTCTCCGGCGTGCGCTCCGGCTACGGCAACGTGATCGAGGTCGATCACGGCAACGGTTACGTCACCCGTTACGCGCACAACTCGCGCCTGCTCGGGCAGGCCGGCGATCTGGTCCGCGGCGGGCAGGAAATCGCCAAGGCCGGCTCCACCGGTCGCTCCACCGGCGCCCACGTGCACTTCGAGGTCTGGGAAAACGGAGTGGTGGTCAACCCGCTCCAGTTCCTCGGCGCTGCCGGAACCGCGAAGCCGTCCGGCAAGGGCTGAAAGCCGCCCGGGCCGTCGCTGTCCGATCGGGCCGATCCTCCGGGCTTGATACCCCGGGGCGCCGGCTCCAAGTACAATCGAGTGTTGCGGGGGGCGCGCTGCGCCCCTTTTTGTTGCGGACGGCCCGTCGGCCCCCGCCCATTCCTCCTTCGATTATTCCCAGCCCATGCTCAATCGCCTGTTGACCAGCATCTTCGGTAGCCGCAACGATCGTTTCGTCAAGCAACTCGGCGGCATCGTCAAGAAGATCAACGCATTCGAACCGCAGATGGAGGCGCTGTCCGACGCCGAACTCCAGGCCAAGACGCCCGAGTTGAAGCAGCGCGTCGCCAACGGCGAATCCCTCGACAAGATCCTCCCCGAAGCGTTCGCGGTGTGCCGCGAGGCGTCGAAGCGGGTCCTCGGCATGCGCCATTACGACGTGCAGCTGATCGGCGGCATGGTGCTGCATCTGGGCAAGATCGCGGAAATGCGCACCGGCGAAGGCAAGACCCTGGTCGGCACCCTGCCGGTGTACCTCAATGCGCTCGAAGGTAAGGGCGTGCACGTGGTCACCGTCAACGACTATCTCGCCAAGCGCGACTCGGCGTGGATGGGCAAGCTTTACAACTGGCTGGGCCTGTCGGTGGGCGTGGTCTACCCGGGCATGAACCACGGCGACAAGGCGGCTGCCTATGGTTCGGACATCACCTACGGCACCAACAACGAATTCGGCTTCGACTATCTGCGCGACAACATGGCGCTGTCGAAGGAAGACCGTCACCAGCGCGGCCTGCATTACGCGATCGTCGACGAAGTCGACTCGATCCTGATCGACGAAGCGCGCACCCCGCTCATCATTTCCGGCCCTGCCGACGAATCGCCGGAGCTGTACGTCAAGGTCAACCGCATCGTGCCGCAGCTCAAGCGCCAGGAAGTGGAAGACGGCGTCGGCGATTACTGGATCGACGAGAAGAGCAAGCAGGTGCACCTGTCCGAAGCCGGTCAGGAGCACGCCGAGGATCTGCTGCGTCGCGCCGGCATCATCGAGGCGGAAGACGGTCTCTACGCCGCGCACAACATCCACGTGGTCCATCACCTCAACGCCGCGATGCGCGCGCACGCACTGTTCCAGCGCGACGTCGATTACATCGTCCGCGACGGCGAAGTGGTGATCGTCGACGAATTCACCGGCCGCACGCTGACCGGCCGTCGCTGGTCCGACGGCCTGCATCAGGCGGTCGAAGCGAAGGAAGGCGTGCCGGTGCAGCGCGAGAACCAGACGCTCGCCAGCATTACCTTCCAGAACCTGTTCCGCATGTACGGCAAGCTCTCGGGCATGACCGGCACCGCGGATACCGAAGCCTACGAATTCCAGAACATCTATTCGCTGGAAGTGGTGGTGATCCCGACCCATCGGGACATGGTGCGCAAGGATCATCCGGATGCGGTCTTCCTCAACAAGGCCGGCAAATTCCGCGCGGTGTCCAACGAGATCAAGGACGCGAATGGTCGCGGCCAGCCGGTGCTGGTCGGCACCACCTCGATCGAGGTCTCGGAAATGCTGTCCGAGCAGCTCAAGGCGGACGGCATCGTCCATGAAGTGCTCAACGCCAAGCAGCACGAGCGCGAAGCGCACATCATCGCCCAGGCGGGTCGCCCGCATGCGGTGACCATCGCCACCAACATGGCCGGTCGCGGTACCGACATCGTCCTCGGCGGTTCGCTGGAAGCCGAGATCGCCGCGCTCGAAGCCGAAGCCGGCGCCGAACTGAGCGACGCCGAGCGCCAGCGCGTCAAGGCCGAATGGCAGCAGCGTCACGATGCCGTGAAGGCGAGCGGCGGTCTGCACATCGTCGGCACCGAACGCCACGAATCGCGCCGCATCGACAACCAGCTGCGCGGCCGTTCCGGCCGTCAGGGCGATCCGGGTTCCTCGCGCTTCTATCTGTCGCTCGAAGACAACCTCATGCGCATCTTCGCCGCCGACTGGGTGCAGCGGATGATGGCGCGGATGGGGCTGAAGGAAGACGACATCATCGAGAGCCCGCTGGTCAGCAAGCAGATCGCAGGGGCGCAGCGCAAGGTCGAGGCGCACAACTTCGACATCCGCAAGAATCTGCTCGATTTCGACGACGTCAACAACGACCAGCGCAAGGTGATCTACCGCCAGCGCGACGAGCTGCTGGAAGCCGAAAGCATCAAGGACAACATCGACGGCATCCGCAACGACGTGGTCGCCGATGTGGTCGACCGCTTCGTGCCGCCGAATTCGATCGACGAACAGTGGGATCTCCAGGGTCTTGAATCCGAGCTGGCCAAGGAATTCAACCTGCAGTTGCCGGTGGCCGATCACGTGCGCGAACAGAGCGAGATCGACGCCGAGGGCATCGCCAATTACGTGCAGGCCGCGGCGCGCAAGCTGTTCGAGGACAAGGAAGCCGCGGTCGGCGGCGACACCATGCGCATGCTCGAAAAGCATCTCATGCTGACCGTGCTCGACCAGAGCTGGAAGGAACACCTCGGCCGCATGGACTACCTGCGCCAGGGCATCCATCTGCGCGGTTACGCGCAGAAGCAGCCGAAGCAGGAATACAAGAAGGAAGCGTTCGAGCTGTTCGGCGAAATGCTGGAAAAGGTCAAGCGCGAAGTGATCTCGCTGCTCGCGCGCGTACGCATCCGCAGCGAGGAAGAGATCGCCCAGGCCGAAGCGGCCGAGCGCGCGCGCGCCGAAGCGATCGCACGGCAGATGCAGTTCCAGCATGCGGACATGGGCGGCTACGGCGCGGACGAAGAAGCCGCGGACGTGGAGCAGGATCCGTCCTCGATGCCCAAGGTCGGCCGCAACGATCCGTGTCCGTGTGGCTCAGGTAAGAAGTTCAAGCACTGCCACGGGCAATTGGCGTAATCCCGCCGACGTTTCAAGAAAGAGCCTGCCTTCGCGCAGGCTCTTTTCGTTTCTGGCTGCGCGCCAGGTCGCGTGCTTGCCCACCGCCCGGCGTGCCGGTAAAACTGCACGCATGAACACCACATCGTCTGCGGAACGGAGCCGCGCCCCGGGATGAGCGACAGCGATCGAAGTCGAAGCGCAAGCGGAAGCGCGAACGGCCATCCGGATGGACGCCCGAAGGGAACCAGCGTCCATGTCGTCGCGGGCGTGATCACCGACGCGCGCGGACGCATCCTGCTGGCGCGCCGCACCGAAGGTCGCGACCTCGCCGGTCTGTGGGAATTCCCCGGCGGCAAGGTCGATCCGGGCGAAACGCCGGAGCAGGCGCTGATCCGCGAGCTGCGCGAAGAACTCGATATCGACGCCCGCGTCGGCGAGCGGGTGATCGCGGTGCCGCAGCAGTATCCGCACAAGCGCCTGCGCCTCGATGTGCGCCGCATCGCCGCCTGGAGCGGCACGCTCAAGGGCCTCGACGGCCAGGCGCTGGCGTGGGTGCCGGAACACAAGCTCGCGAGTTATGCGATGCCGGATGCGGATCGTCCGGTGGTGGCCGCGCTGCGCGACCCGCCGCACTATCTGGTCACGCCCGAGCCTAGCGACGACGATGCGCGTTGGCTGTCGACGCTGCGCAAGGCGCTGGATGCGGGCATGAGGCGCGTGCAACTGCGTGCGTACGGAACGGATCTCCTGCGCTGGCGACGGCTCGTCGAACGCGCCTCGATGCATGCGCGCGATGCCGGCGCCGACGTGCTGGTCAACGGCGATATCGAACTCGCGACCGCACTCGGCATCGGCGTGCATCTGCGTTCCTCGCAGTTGAATGCGCTGTCGGCGCGTCCGTTGCCGCAGTCGTCGCCGGTGATCGCGTCCTGTCATTCGCACGAAGAACTTGCGCGCGCGCAGGCGCTGGGTTGCGATGCCGCGGTGCTCGGTCCGGTGCTGGCGACGCCCTCGCATCCGGGCCAGCCGGGCATCGGCTGGGAACGATTCGTCGAGATGCGCGAACGCGTCGCGATTCCCATCTACGCCATCGGCGGCATGACCCGCGGCGATGTCGAACTCGCGCGCAGCCACGGCGCGCAGGGGGTCGCGGCGATCCGCGATCTGTGGAACACGCCGCAATAGCCATCGGCGAGGCAAAAAGAAACCCGCGTTTCCGCGGGTTTCCGATCAGTGCTTCCTACGCCTGGATCATTCGTTCAACAGGTTCTGTTCCCAAAAAAGAATGCTCGCCGCACCGAAATAATCGTTGTTGCTCTTCTTGCGGAAGCCGTGGCCTTCGTCGGTGTACAGCAGGTACCACACCGGTTGGCCGTTGGCGCGCACCGCTTTGACGATCTGCTCGGCTTCGGTCCACGGTACCCGCGGATCGTTCTTGCCCTGGGCGACGAACAGCTTCGCCTTGATCCTGCCGGCGTTGTTCAAGGGCGAGATCCGCTCGAAGAGGTCCGCCATCTTCGGGTCGCGCTCATCGCCGTATTCCACGCGGCGCAGGTCGCGGCGGTAGCTCTCGGTATTCTTCAGGAAGGTGCCGAAATGCGAGATGCCGACCACGTCTATGCCGGCGCGGATGCGGTCGCTGTAATGCACCAGCGACGCCAGCACCATGTAACCGCCGTAGCTGCCGCCGAACACACCGACGCGCGAGCTGTCCAGTTCGGGCTGCTGCGCGATCCAGTCGAGCAGGGCGCCGATGTCCTTCACCGAATCCTCGCGCTTCTCGGCGTTGTCCAGCGACAGATAGGTCTTGCCGTAGCCGGTGGAGCCGCGCACGTTCGGCACCAGCATCGCCACGCCCATCTCGTTCGCCATGAACTGCGCAGTGGGATTGAAGGTCGGCAGCGACTGGCCTTCCGGACCGCCGTGGATGTTGATGACGACCGGCAATTTTCGTCCGGCCGGTACGTTCGCCGGGCGGTAGTAGAACGCCGGGATGGTGCGTCGCTTGCCTTCGACGCTGTCGAAGGTCGGATAGCGCACCAGCGTCGGCGCGACGAACTTCGACGCGTCCAGACCGCCGACTTCGCTCTGCGTCCAGCGCGTCAGCGCGGCTTTCGCCAGATCGATCACGAACACGTCGCTGGGCGAGGTCGCGCTGTTCAGCGAGAGCGCCAGACGCGTGCCGTCGGGCGAGAATGCGCCGGAGCCGAACACGCCGATCGGCAGCGCCGGCAGCTTGATCTCACGATGCGACGGCAGTGAGAGCACGCGCAGCCGGCTGATGCCGTCTTCGTTGGTGGCATACGCCAGATGCTTGCCGTCGTCGGACACGCTGAAGCCGGCGACGTCCCACGGAATCTTCGCGCTGAGCACCGTGAGCTTGCCGCTGGCCGGATCGTGATGGCGCAGGGTCTGGAATTCCTGGGCTACGCCGTCCACCGGTTCGTCGGAGACGAAATACACCGATTTGCCGTCGTGCGCGTAGGCGAAATCGCCGAACGCGGCCTTGCCGCCATCGACCGGGAACATCTTCACCGCGCCGGTGGCGAGATCGACTTCGCCCGGATACGACTCGGCGGCGGACACGCCTTTCATCACCAGCAGTTTTTTGCCGTCGGGCGAGAAATCCAGCGCGCGCCAGCTGCCGCCGGTGGTGACCACGGGCCGGGCCTGACCGCTGGCGATGTCGCGCACCCACACGTCGGTGTCGGTGCCGTTGCGCGCGGTGCTGCGATACGCCAGCTGCTTGCCGTCGCGCGAGAACAGGCCGCCGGAATTCTGCGTGCGCTTGCCGTCGGTCAGCAGGGTGACGTTGCGGTTGGCGTTGTCGAACCAGTACAGCTGAGAGAATTCGTCGCCGCCCTTGTCCTTCGAGAACACGAAGCCGTCCTGTGCGGACTGCGCCGGCGCGGGCGAGATGCCGCCCAGCGGCTCGGGATAGAACGTCAGCTGTTCGCGCATGCCCAGCGGCTGGCAGACGCGGTGCGCCTGGTTGGTTTCGGCGAAACGGGTGCTGATCAGCAGGCAACCGTCCTTCGTCCAGCCGGCGACACCGGCGCCGCGGGTGTTCTGGTAGCGGTTGAGGCGGTCGATGAGGTCCTGCGGAATCGCCGGAATATTTTCGCTGATTCTGTTGCCCTGCTCTTCGCGCTTGACCTCAGCGCTCTGGGCGAAGGCGGGCAGGGTGCAGGCGAGGCCGAGCAGGGCGGCGGCGAGTGTGTGGCGGCGCAGCATGGTGGTGTTCTCGCTTGGGACAGCTTCCGAGCATAGCCGCTGCCGGCTGGCAGCGACGTAGCCGAAAGTCATGGCCCGCGGCGCTAGACTTTGTCCACCGCCTCCGGAGGCTGCCATGGTCACTCGTCGCGATGCCCTCAAGACGCTCGGCTGCGGTGCGCTGGCCCTGGCGGCTGGTCGCGGTGCCGCCGCTGCGCCCGCTTGGCCGCCTTTGCGCGACACGATCGCGATCGACGCGCTCACCGGCACAGATCTGTTCTATCTGAAGGAAGGAGACCCGGGCATCCCAGCCGCGCTGCAGGCATTGCGCGACTGCGGGCTCAGCGGCGCGATGATCGCGCCCGCCCCGCAGGGCCGCTTCTGGTACGACGACGCGGCATTCGAGCGCACCAGGCGCACCATGAACGAGTGGAAGATGGCCATTGAGCGCCATCCGGACGCGATGCTGATCGTGCGCACCTACGCCGACCTGGAACGTGCGCGCCGCGAGCGCAAGATCGGCATGATCTTCACTTTCCAGGGCGCCGAGCCGCTGGGTGAGGATCCCGACCGCATCCCGATGTTCCGCGAGATGGGCCTGCGCGTGCTGCAGCTCACCCACAACCGCCGCAATCTGATCGGCGACGGCTGCATGGAGCCGGGCAACGCCGGGCTGAGCAATCTCGGCCATCAGGTCGTCGAGCGGCTGAATGCCGAAAAGATCGTGATCGATCTCGCCCACGCCTCGCAGCGGACCATGCGCGAGGCCATCCTCGCGTCGAAGGCGCCGGTCTTCATCGGCCACAGCGGCTGCCGCGCCCTCGTCGATGTCCCGCGTCTGTCCTACGACGAGGAACTGAAGTTGTTGGCCGACCGCGGCGGCGTGCTCGGCATCATTTTCTGGCCCTACATCCGCAAGCAGGGTCAGCAGATGGCCGCCGACGTGATCCGCCATATCGAATACGCGGTGAATCTCTGCGGCGAAGACCACGTCGGCATCGGCACCGACCTCGGCATTTCGCCGGTCGAGCTGACGCCGGCGTTCGTGAAGGACAACACCGAATACATGCGGAGCATGATCGAGGACGGCATCTTCGAGAAGGATCGCGATCCGAACCTGCTGCTGTTTCCGCCGGATCTCAACACCGCCGATCGTTTCGAAATACTGGCCGGCATGCTGTCCGCGCGCGGGCATTCCGATGCCCGCATCGCGAAAATTCTCGGCGGCAATTTCGCGCGGGTGATGCGGGACGTGTGGGGGTGACGGTTGCGGGCGCGGCTGTCGCGGGCATCGCCGTCGGCGTCCGCCGGCTCAACCCGCCAGCAATTCGAGAATGCCGCAGGCGATCTTCTGGTTTTTCGTGGACAGGCGGCGTGCGCATTCCAGGATCCTGCATTCGAATTCGGTCTGCGCGAAATCCAGCATGTCGATCGTCGGATCGAACTCGCCGCCGGTGGGGCGCATCGACCCGCGGCCGGTCGCCAGCCATTCGAAATACACGCCGGTGAGCGTGGCGATCTGTTCGAGGTGATGGACGCTGGGCGAGGTGCCCTTCGGCTGTTCCCATTGCGCCACCGCGCTGCGGTGTACGCCGACCTTCGCGGCCAATGACGTCTGGGTGAGATTCGACAGCCGCCTTGCCCGCAGGATCCTTGTCGACATCGTATACATCGGCAACCTCCTTGGATGCCGGAGTAGAGCATGGCTGTTCGAGACAGCACAACTCTCCGGCGACGACACTCCGTCGACGATCGCGCGCTCAGCGCCCCGGCTGCATCTTGCTCTGCAGCAACGCGCGCAGCTCGGCCTTGTCGTGGTCGTCCAGCCCGACTTCGCGCTGCTTCGCCTGCAGTTCGTCGAGACGCTGGTGCAGGGTCTGCTTTTCGAGCTGGCCCATCGCGTCGAGGAATTCGTCGCGCCACAGCGCTTCTTCGCCGGGCATGTCATTCGAGGCGAGCTTCTGCAATGCCGCGACTTCTTCGCGTTCCGCGAAGTGTTCGAGCACGCCGCCGGTGGTGATGTCCGGGCGCTCGCGCACCAGTGCTACCAGTTCGGTCAGCAGCGGCACGCCGGGCTGGCGCAGGATCTGGAAGGTGTAGGGCGGTTCCAGGGCCAGCGCCAGCGACGGCTGCTGCAGCAGCAGCGCGATCGCGCTGCGCACGAGGCTGCGTTTCTGCGTCTGCGCAGGTTGCTGGCGCGTGCGTGCGGGCTGCGCAGCCGCGGATGCGTTCTCGCGCGCGCCGACGCCGGTGAGT
This sequence comes from Chitinophaga pinensis, assembly GCA_943371935.1. GTDB lineage: Bacteria > Pseudomonadota > Gammaproteobacteria > Xanthomonadales > Xanthomonadaceae > Lysobacter_I. The sequence goes on from CALRWS020000042.1 coordinate 35,531, forward strand.
TCGGTCAGGCGCTGACGCATGAGATCGCCGAACGCGCCGTCGGGAATCTGCGCCAGCAGCGGCTTCGCGCGTTCGGCCAGCCGCGCCTTGCCGTCGAGCGTGCCGAGGTTCACGTCCTTCGCCAGTTCGTCGAAGAAGAACTGCGACAGCGGCGTCGCGTCGCGCAGGCGCACGTCGAAACCGGCGTGGCCTTCGCTGCGCACCAGCGTGTCCGGATCCTCGCCGTCGGGCAGGAACAGGAAGAACGCCTGGCGTCCGTCCTTCATGCGCGGCAATACCGATTCCATCGCCTTGCCGGCCGCGCCGCGTCCTGCGCGGTCGCCGTCGAAACAGAAATACACGTCGGGCGCGTTGCGGAACAGCAGCTCGGCATGGTCGGGCGTGGTCGAGGTGCCCAGCGTCGCCACCGCCTGGGTGATGCCGTGCTGGAACAGCGCGATCACATCCATGTAGCCTTCGACCACGATCAGCCGTTCGATCTTCTGGTTCGATTGCCGCACCTGCCACAGCCCGTAGAGCTCGCGGCCCTTGTGGAACAATGGAGTCTCGGGCGAATTGAGATATTTCGGCGAATCTTCCGGATCCAGCACGCGGCCGCCGAACGCGATGGTGCGTCCGCGGCGGTCGTGGATCGGGAACATCACCCGGTCGCGGAATTTGTCGTAGACGTGGCCCTTGTCGTTCTTCGAGAACAGGCCGACGCGCTCCAGCAACGCCATCCGCCGCGGGTCGGTGCCCAGCGCGTCGCGCAGCGCCGAAAACCCGTCTGGCGCGTAGCCGAGGCCGAACTGGGTGCGGATCGCGTCGTCGACGCCGCGGCGGTCGAAATACCCGCGCGCCTTGTCGCTGATCGTCAATTGTTTCTGGAAGAACTTGCTCGCCGCCTCCAGCGCCGCGTACTGATCGACGCTGTCCGGCGCGGCGTTGCGCTGCTGGGTGTCGCGCGGCACTTCCATGCCGACGCGCTTGGCGAGTTCGTCCACCGCGTCGAGGAATTCGAGGCGGTCGTAATTCATCAGGAAGCTGATCGCGGTGCCGTGCGCGCCGCAGCCGAAGCAGTGGTAGAACTGCTTGGTCGGCGACACCGTGAACGACGCCGAGCGCTCGTCGTGGAACGGACAGCGCGACGAATATTCCTTACCCTGGCGCTTCAGCGGCACGCGCGACCCGACCAGCTCGACGATGTCAGTGCGCGCGAGCAGGTCGTCGATGAAGGCGTCGGGGATGCGGGCCATGTCAGCTGCGGATCAGGCGTTCGAGGAGGAGGGTCTGCAGATCGCGGCGGGCGTCCAGGACCGCGACGATGAAAATCCTTTCGGGCTCGATGCGGTACACAACACGCCAGGGGCGTTCGATCAGTTCACGGTATTGCACGCCTGCGTCGCGCAGTTCCGGCACAAGGCGGCCGCGCGAAGGTTGAATTCCGAGCCCGCGCGCACGATCCCTGATCCGGTGAAAGATGTTGAGGGCTGCCGCTGGATCCGTGGATGCGATGTATGCGGTGATCGCAATCAGGTCGTTTTCCGCATTCGAGGCCCAGCGGACCTCAAGCTCATTCATATCCCTGCTTCAGGCGTTTTTCCATACGTTCGAACACTTCTTCTTGAGGAATGGTGCGCCCGGCGGCGATATCCGCCTCGCCCTGCGCCAGCAGTTTCAGCATCAACAGCGCCTGCTGCTGGCGCTGGAAGGTCTCGTAACTCTGCACGACTGCACTGGCGCGGCCGTTCTGGGTCAGCACGACGGCGTCGGATTCCTCCTGCAGCCGCTTGAGCCATTGGCTGGCGTCGGATTTGAAATCGCTGAGACTGATGATGGGGTCGTTCATGATGTCGTCTCCGCGGACTGAATTCGGTCCGAGTATAGCAATGTGTCCGGCGGTAAGCCGCCCCGGCAAAGTGCCGGGGCGCTGTGGAAACCGGTGTTCAGTCCCTGAAATAGTGGTCGCGTTCCGACCCCTCATATCGTCCGCCACTGAGGCAGCAATACCTTGAACCTCCGGGTCGAGCCGCATGGGCAGGGATCGTTGCGGCCCAGTTTCTCCAGCAGTTCCTTGTCGCCGTTGACGACGCGGTGGCCGCGTTTCACATGGGTTTCGGACGGGAAGCCTTTGCGGCGCTTGCGCGTGACCTCAACGGCGGGCGTGGCATCGAAAGCACACGCTGTGGCGGTTCTTGCGTTTCATGGGACACCTCCTGAAGACGACCCGGGATGGGCCGGTAGTACGTCAATCCGGCGGCTGAGACTGTGCCGCCAGCGCCCGCAGCGCATCGCCGCTGACCCGCTGCACGGTCCATTGGTCCATGCCGGTCGCGCCGAGGCTGCGGTAGAAGTCGATGGCCGGGGTGTTCCAGTCGAGCACCGACCACTCGAAGCGGCCGCAGTCGCGTTCGACCGCGATCCGCGCCAGCCGCACCATCAGCCGCTTGCCCAGGCCGTGGCCGCGAAAGGTCGGGCGCACGAACAGGTCTTCGAGATACAGGCCCGGCTTGCCGACGAAGGTCGAGAAATTGTGGAAGAACAGCGCGAATCCGGCCGCAGCGCCGTCGACTTCGGCGATCAGCACCTCGGCGCGCGGGCGTTCGCCGAACAGTTGCGCGGAGAGGCCGGCCTCGTCGGCGACGACATCGTGCGACAGCCGTTCGTACTCGCCCAGCTCGCGGATGAAGGCGAGGATCAGCCCGGCATCGGCGGGGCCGGCCGGGCGGATGGCGATGACGGGCTGCGCGGTCATGAGGGGGACTTCGTCCGTTCAGCCAGCCAGACGCTGCTTGATCAGCTTCGAGACCTCGCCCATGTCAGCCTGACCGGCGAGCTTCGGCTTGACCGCGCCCATGACCTTGCCCATGTCGGCTGGGCCGCTTGCTCCGCCGCTTTCAAGGGCGATGCTGGCGATGACGGCATCAATCACCGCCAACACTGCGGCTTCGCCGAGCTTGGCCGGCAGGTACTGCTCGATGATCGCCATTTCGGCGCGCTCGATCACGGCCAGATCCTCGCGATTGGCGGCTTCAAACTGGCTTACCGAGTCCTTGCGCTGCTTCATCATCTTTTCGAGGATCGCCAGCACCTGGGTGTCGTCCACCTCGACGCGCTCGTCCACTTCCTTCTGCTTGATCGCGGCGTTCATCAGGCGGATGGTGCCCAGACGCTCTTTTTCGCCGGCCTTCATGGCGGCTTTCATGTCGTCGGTGAGGCGTTGCTTGAGGCTCATGGCGTAACTCCGTGTGACGCGGCCCGCGGAAAACGGGGCCGAAAGGATGGGGTGGTCGGAAAGACCGGAAACACAAAAAGCCGGCAACGCAGAGCGCGGCCGGCTTCGGGATTCACTGGAAACCGCGACCGTGAGGTCGCGCAGGAATCGGGCTTGCTTGGCTCAGTACAGGCGCTGACGCTTGGTAGCGTCGCGCGAGCTGCGGCGTGCCTGGCGCTTGACCGCCGCGGCGGCCTTGCGCTTACGTTCCTGGGTCGGCTTTTCGTAGAACTCGCGCTTGCGGACTTCGGCGAGGACGCCGGCTTTCTCGCAGGTGCGCTTGAAGCGACGCAGGGCAAACTCGAAGGGCTCGTTTTCGCGGACTTTGACGCTGGGCATAGGAATCTCGGGCTTTTTGGGAAGCCGGCCGTCCGGCCGGGCTCTTGCGAAAGGAACGCGTGCGATGGTATCTGCACCACCCGGTCCGTCCGGGCGAGCCGCGCATCATAACGGCGTCGGCACCGCCGGGCAAGTCAAAAACGACCATCCGTCCGGGGCGGGGATAAACTACCGCCCCTGTTCCCCCCGAGCCCGGCCCCTTCCCGTGAAAGTCCTCGGTATCGAATCCAGCTGCGACGAGACCGGCGTGGCCGTCTACGACACCGCCCGGCCCGGCGCTGCGGGGCTGCTGGCGCATGCCGTCTACAGCCAGATCGCACTCCACGCCGAGTATGGCGGGGTGGTGCCCGAGCTGGCCAGCCGCGACCACGTGCGCAAGCTGCTGCCGCTGATCCGCCAGACCCTGGCCGAGGCCGACATCAGTATCAGTGACCTCGACGGGGTGGCCTACACCGCCGGCCCCGGGCTGGTGGGGGCGCTGCTGGTGGGCGCCGGGGTGGCGCGGTCGCTGGCCTGGGCGCTGGATCTGCCGGCGATCGGGGTCCACCACATGGAAGGTCACCTGCTGGCGCCGCTGATGGAAGACCCCGATCCGGTCCATGGCCGACCGCAACCGCCGTTCGTGGCCTTGCTGGTCTCCGGTGGCCACAGCCAACTGGTGGCCGTGGACGCCATCGGCAGCTACCGGCTGCTCGGCGACACCCTGGACGATGCCGCGGGCGAGGCCTTCGACAAGACCGCCAAGCTCATGGGGCTGCCGTACCCGGGTGGTCCGCAGCTGGCCGCGCTGGCCGAGCAGGGCTCGCCGGGTCGCTTCAAGTTCTCACGGCCGATGACCGACCGGCCCGGGCTGGATTTCAGTTTCAGCGGGCTGAAGACCCAGGTGCTGCTGGCCTGGCGCGGCAGCGACCAGACCGATGCGACCCGCGCCGACATTGCCCGCGGCTTCGAGGATGCAGTGGTCGATACGCTCGCGATCAAGTGCGAACGCGCGCTGCAGGCCGCCGGCTGCGATGTGCTTGTGGTCGCCGGCGGCGTCGGCGCGAACAAACGCCTGCGCGCGCGACTGCAGGCGATGGCGGCCAAGCGCGGCGGCCGGGTCTGCTTCCCGCGCCCGGAGCTGTGCACCGACAACGGCGCGATGATCGCCTTCGCCGGCGCGCTGCGGCTCGAAGCCGGGCAGCGCAGCGATGCATCGGTGCGTGTCGTGCCGCGTTGGGACATGGCGACCCTCACGCAGGTCGGCTAAGCCACCAATCGGATGTAGAGCGGGCTTCAGCCCGCTGCTCCTGCCCCCACCCCAGCCCTCCCCCGCATGCGG
>CALRWS020000043.1:0-40051 GCA_943371935.1 Chitinophaga pinensis
TGAATTGCCTGCGTGCCGATCAGCGGCCTGAAGGCCGCTCTACGGGGTGTTGGTAGCGTCGCGATCTTTCAGCGGCCTGAAGGCCGCTCTACGAGGCGGTGATAGCGTTGCGATTTTTCAGCGGCCTGAAGGCCGCTCTACGGGATGGCGGTTGGGGATGGCGATTACGCCTCTCGCAGCGAAAACCCGACGCCGCGCGCCAACGCATCGAACCCCGGAAACGACGTCGCGACATTCGCGATATCGCCGATCCTGAATTCGCCTCGGCAGCGCTGGCCGGCGATGGCGGAGGCCATCGCGATGCGGTGGTCGCCGTGGCTGTCGATGACGACGGGCGACTGCGGGTCGACGGCGAACGGGCTGTGGCCCGATTCGCAGCCATGAATGACCGCGCCGTCGTCGGATTCGTCGACGCGGATGCCCAGCGCCCGCAGCGCGACCGACATCGTCGCGAGGCGGTCGGATTCCTTCACCCGCAGTTCGGCGGCGCCGCTGACGCGGGTGCTGCCGCTGGCGCAAGCCGCGGCCACGAACAGCGCCGGGAATTCGTCGATCATGTCCGGCACCAGCGCTTCGGGCACCTCGATGCCCCGCAACTGCGCCGCGCGCACGCGCAGATCGGCGACGGCTTCGCCGCCCTGGTTGCGCGCATGGCTTTCGACGATATCGGCGCCCATCATCCGCAGCGCGTGCAGCAGGCCGGTGCGGCGCGGGTTCATGCCGACCGCTTCGAGGGTGAGATCGGATCCCGGGATCACGCTCGCCGCCACCAGGAAAAACGCCGCGGACGAGAAATCCGCCGGCACCGACACATCGGTCGCACGCAGCGCGTGACGCCCGTCGGCGCCGCCGCGCACGCGAGCGATACCGGGCGAGAATTCGATCGGCCAGCCGAACGCGGAGAGCATGCGCTCGGTGTAATCGCGAGTAGGATGCGGCTCGCGCACGGTGGTGTCGCCGTAGGCGTACAGCCCGGCCAGCAGCAGCGCCGACTTCACCTGCGCGCTCGCGACCGGCAGTTCGTAGTCGATGCCCTTCAGCGCCGCACTGCCGCGGATGCGCAGCGGCGGCAGGCCGCCGGTCTCGCTGTCGATCACCGCGCCCATCGCCGTCAGCGGATCGATCACCCGCCGCATCGGTCGCTTCGACAGCGAGGCGTCGCCGATGAGCGTGGTGTCGAACGCCTGCCCCGCCAGCACGCCCGCGAGCAGGCGCATGCCGGTGCCGGCGTTGCCGCAGTCCAGCGCATCAACGCTGGCGCGCAGCCCGCGCAGGCCGACGCCGTGCACGATCCGCGACTGCGGCGACGGCGCTTCGATCTTCACGCCCAACTGCTGGAAGACCGCCGCCGTCGCGCGGGTGTCCTCGCCTTCGAGGAAGCCGTCGATGCGCGATACGCCTTCTGCCAGCGACGCGAGCATGATCGCGCGGTGCGAGACCGACTTGTCGCCGGGCACGCGGATGCGGCCCTGCAACGGTGCGCCCGCGCCGACGATCCAGTCTTGCTTGCTCATACCCATACCTTCATGCCGCTCATGCCAATACCTTGTCGAGTCCGGCCAGCAGGCGCCGGTTTTCGTCGGCATTGCCGACGGTGATGCGCAGGCAGTGGCCGAGGCCGTAGCCGATCATCGGCCGCAGCACGATGCCGAGCTCGCACAGCGCCGCTTCGATCTTCGCGACGCGCGCGTTGTCGCCCGGCTCGGCGAACTGCGTAAGCAGGAAATTGGTCTGCGACGGGAATACCGTCAGACCGCGCGCGCGCAGCGCGGACGCGAGCGCTGCGCGCTGCTCGGCGTTGCGCGCGATTACCCAGGCGAGGTGTTCGTCGTCACCCAGAGCAGCTTCGCCAGCGGCCAAGCCGGCGCTGTTGACGTTGAAACTCTCGCGCACGCGCTCGATCACCGCGATCAGGCCGGGATGGGCGATGGCGTAGCCGACGCGCAGCCCCGCCAGCGCATAGGCCTTGCTGAAGGTGCGCGCGACGATCAGGTTCGGATGTTTCGCCTGCAAGGTCAGCGCCGACGCCCATTCCGGCGCGTCGACGAATTCGGCGTAGGCCTCGTCGACGACCACCACGACGTTCGCGGGAATGCGCGTCATGAATGCGGCGAACACATCGGCCGCGTACCAGGTGCCAGTGGGATTGTTGGGATTGGCCAGATAGACCAGACGCGTCGCGTCGGTGACCGCGGCGGCGATCGCCTCGAGATCGTGGCCGCGCGGCATCGCGTGATCGTCGGCGTTGCACGGCGCAGCCCGCAGCGTGGCGCCCGCGGCCTGCGCGGCGATGGCGTAGACCGCGAACCCGAACTGCGACGCAACCACATCGACGCCCCGCCCTGCGAACACCTGCGCGAACTGCATCAGCAGTTCGTGCGAGCCGTTGCCGAGCAGGATCGAGGCGGGGTCGACGCCGTGCTTCGCTGCGAGCGCACGCTTGAGATCGGCGCCGAGCGGATCGGGATAGCGGAAGCTGTCGTGGATCACGCCGAGCACGGCTTCCTTCGCCTTCGCGCTGGGGCCGTAGGGGTTTTCGTTCGATCCCAACTCGATGAGATGCGAGTCCTTGAACCGGCGCCGGAACGCGACCAGATCGTGGCCGGGATCGTAGGCGCGCAGGCGCTGGATGCCGGGTTGGGCGAGCGCGGAGAAGAAGGTTTCGGACGCGGGATCGGTACGTTTCATCGAAGATTGCCGACAATCATATTCAAGGACCCAATGTCGCAAAGCCGTGGCGGCGCCCGTTGTCATCCCGAGCGAAGCGAGGGATCTGCTGTGCAGATGTTGCGTAACAGAAGCAGATCCCTCACCCCGATGAAGCCGGGGATTCGGGATGACAGAAGATCGTTTGCCGTCCCTGATTCTGGTTTCCGATGCGCGGCCTTACGGCACCGCCACCGGATAAGACCCCAGCACGCGCACGTCGCCGGCGTACTTGTCGATCTCGGCCAGCGCGTCCTTCAGCGGCGACTCGTCGGCGTGGCCGCTGACGTCGATGAAGAAGGCGTACTGCCACAGCTTGCCGTGGGCGGGCCGCGATTCGATGCGGTTCATGCTGATCGAACGCCGCGCCAGCGGTTCGAGGATCTTGTAGAGCGCGCCGGGCTGGTCGCGGATGAACACCAGCAGCGAGGTGCGGTCGTTGCCCGAAGTCGGGAACGAGGCGCGGCCGATCACCAGGAAGCGAGTGGTGTTGTCGGCGCGGTCTTCGATCGGGCCGGCCACTACTTTCAGGCCATAGGCGTGGGCCGCGTTCTCGCCGGCGATGGCCGCGGCGTCATCGGCGTTGCGCGCGCGGCGGGCGGCTTCAGCGTTACTGACGACGGCGTGCTTCTCGACCTTCGGTAGGTTCTGGCGCAGCCAAGCCTTGCACTGTGCCAGCGACAACGCGTGCGAATACACGCGCTCGATGTCTTCGATATGGCCGGTGCGCGAGAGCAGGTACTGGTGGACGCGCAGCTCGACTTCGCCGCAGATCATCAGCGGCGAGGTCAGGAACAGATCGAGCGTGGACTGGATGGTGCCGGTGCCGGAGTTCTCCACCGGCACCACGCCGAAATCGGCGTGGCCCGCAGCGACTTCGTCGAACACTTCCTCCACCGTCGCCAGCGGCAGCGCCTTGGCCGAGTGGCCGAAGTGCTTGTAGACCGCCTGCTGCGAAAACGTGCCCTCGGGGCCGAGGAAGCCGACTTTCAGCGGCTCCTGCTGGGCCAGACAGGCGGACATGATTTCGCGGAACAGCCGCACCAGCACTTCGTCCGACAGCGGGCCTTCGTTGCGGTCGACCACGCGGCGCAGGACCTGCGCCTCGCGCTCGGGGCGGTAGTAGTCGACCGCGGCCGCGAGCTTGCCCTTGGCCTTGCCGACCTGGTGCGCCCACAGCGCGCGTTCGGCGATCAGGCTCTGGATCTCGTGATCGATGCCGTCGATCTGCGCGCGCACCGACAGCAGATCGGGCTTGCCCTGGGCGTCGAGAGGAATCTCCACCGAACCCTTGGCCACGGCCTGCGCTTTCGTGGCTTTAGGCTTGGCAGCCTTCACCGTCGGCTTGGCCGCGCCTTTCGCGGCCGGCTTCACGGTGGCGCCGCGCTTGCGTTGTTCAGCCATGGCGTTGCTGGAACTCCCGCATGAAATCCGCCAATGCCTTCACGCCCTCGACCGGCATCGCGTTGTAGATGGAAGCGCGCATGCCGCCGAGCGCGCGGTGACCCTTCAGCGCCATCAGGCCGGCGGCCTTGGCTTCGGACAGGAACGGCTTGTCCAGGGCTTCGTCGTGCAGGAAGAACGGCACGTTCATCCGCGAACGCGCAGCTGCGGCGACTTCGTTGCGGTAATAGCCGCCGGAGCCGTCGATCACCGAATACAGCAGCGAGGATTTCTCGGCGCTGCGGCGGGCGAACTCGGCGACGCCGCCTTCGGCCAGCATCCACTTCACGTTGAGGCCGAGCATGTACCAGTTCCAGGTCGGCGGGGTATTGAGCATCGACTCGCCCTTGAGGTGCGAGGCGTAGTTGAAGATGTCGGCGCGCGGCTGACCGGCGCGCTCCAGCAGATCGCGACGCACGATCACCACGGTAATACCGACCGGGCCGAGGTTCTTCTGCGCACCGGCGTAGATCACGCCGTACTTGGAGATGTCGACCGGCTCCGAGGCGATGCTGGAGCTGAAATCGGCGACCAGCGGCACGTCGCCGACTTCGGGAGTGTCACGGAACTCGACGCCGTGGATGGTTTCGTTGGCGGTGATGTGCACGTAGGCGGCATCGGCCGACAGTTGCCAGGTATCGCGCGCCGGAACGTCGCGGAAACCGCCGGCTTCGCTGGTCGCGGCCACGCGCAGGTCGACATACGGCTTGGCCTGCTTGATCGCGGTCTTGCCCCAGTGGCCGCTGACCACGTAGTCGACGGCCTGGCCCGGCGCTGCGAAATTCAGCGGGATCAGCGCCTGCTGGGTGGTGGCGCCGCCGCCGAGGAACAGCACCGCGTAGTCGGCCGGAATCGACATCAGCGTGCGCAGGTCGGCCTCGGCCTCGGCCGCGACCTGGATGAACTCCGGCCCACGGTGACTGTGTTCGACGATGGAAGCGCCGGAATCGCGCCATTCCAGCATCTCGTCCTGGGCCTGGCGGAGGACGCTCTCGGGCAGGGTGGCGGGACCGGCACTGAAGTTGAAGGCGCGCGACATCGGAGATTCCGTGGGTAGGGGGTGGGCGCCGAGTATGCCGCAGCGCAGCATCGTTTTGGGAGGGCGCGCGGATGCCGAAAAGAAATTTACAGATGCCGCGCAACCGAATGCTTACTTCGACCGTCTTATAGTCGGACCCCTCTGCTCGACGGACACGCCCATGCCCCTCCCCTCGTCCCTGCGCGACGCCCTGCGCATCCCGGCCTCCGAGATCACCGACGAAGCGATCTATCGCGACCGCCGCCGTCTGATCGGCCTGCTGGCCGCCGCCCCGGCGCTGGCCCTGTCGGGCTGCGCCGAGGCCGAGCCCCCGCCGCCCCCAAAGACCAGGGTCAGCCCGGCGCAGCTGAAATCGGGCTTCCGGACCGCCGAGGAGCTGACCCGGCTGGAGGACGTGACCACCTACAACAACTTCTACGAGTTCGGCACCGGCAAGGCCGACCCCTCGCAGGCGGCCAAGACGCTGCGGACAAAGCCGTGGACCATTTCGGTCTCCGGCGAATGCGCCAAGCCCGGCAAACTGGATCTGACCGATCTGCTCAAGGGCCTGAAACCGGAGGAACGCATCTACCGCCTGCGCTGCGTCGAGGGCTGGTCGATGGTCATCCCGTGGCTGGGCGTTCCCTTGGGCGACGTGCTGAAGCAGTTCCAGCCGACCTCGAAGGCCAAATACGTGGCCTTCACCAGCCTGGCCGACCCGAAGCAGATGCCCGGCGTGCGCTACGACTCGATCGACTGGCCGTACCGCGAAGGCCTGCGCATCGACGAAGCCATGCATCCACTGGCCCTGCTGGCCACCGGCCTGTACGGCAAGCCGATGCCGCAGCAGAACGGCGCCCCGGTGCGGCTGATCGTGCCGTGGAAGTACGGCTTCAAGAGCATCAAATCGATCATCGGGATCAGCTTCGTCGAGAAGATGCCGCCGACCGCCTGGAACGACCTGCAGCCGTCGGAATACGGGTTCTTCAGCAACGTCAATCCGAACGTGGACCACCCGCGCTGGAGCCAGAAAACCGAACGCCGGATCAGCGGCACCGCCAGCAAGCTGTTCGCCGAACGCATTCCGACCCGGATGTTCAACGGGTATGCCGAGCAGGTGGCGGGGATGTACAAGGGGCTCGATCTGAAGAAGTGGTTCTGACGGACCTGTTTCCGTAGAGCGGCCTTCAGGCCGCTGGAACAGCGGCACATCCCTCGAGTCCCGGATGAAAAAAGCCAGCGGGCTCCAGCCTGCTGGCCGGTTGCCACACACCTCAAAGCAGCGGCCTGAAGGCCGCTCTACAGATAGAGACGCTGCACCCCATGCCGAAAAGCTCCCCCCGCCTCATCGCCGCCAAAACCCTCGTCCACGCCTTGTGCCTGACGCCCCTGGCGATCCTGGCCTGGCAGTTCTGGGATGTATTCAGGACCGGCAGCGATGCGCTGGGCGCCGATCCCGTGGCCGAAGTCGAGCATCGGCTCGGGATCTGGGCGCTGCGCTTCCTGATGATCGCGCTCGCGGTCACGCCGCTGCGGCAGCTGACGGGCCAGACCGTGGTGCTGCGCTTCCGGCGCATGCTCGGGCTGTACGCCTTCGCCTACGCCACCCTGCATTTCGCGGCCTATCTGGGCCTGGACCTGCGCGGCTACTGGCTGCAGATCTTCGAGGAAATCGCCAAGCGGCCCTACATCACCGTCGGCTTCGCCGCCTGGCTGCTGCTGGTGCCGCTGGCCATCACCTCGACCCAGGGCTGGATCCGGCGTCTGGGCCGGCGCTGGGGGCAGTTGCACAAGCTGGTCTACGCCATCGGCGTGCTGGCCGTGCTGCATTTCTGGTGGCTGGTGAAATCCGACATCCGCGAGCCGGCGCTGTATGCCGGCATCCTCGCCGTGTTGCTGGGTTGGCGGCTGTGGAAATGGTGGCGGAAACGGCCGTCGGTCGCGCTGCGCTCAGTCGCCGCCCAACAGCAATAGCGCGGCGATCACCGACGCCAGCAGCGCCGCCGCCAGCAGCAGCCACGGCAGGCGCCGACCGCGACGGCGGGGGGGCGTCGGGAGGGCATCGGCGACATCGTCGGCCGCCGCGACCCGGGTCAGCAGCGACGTGTTGTTGGCCGGCGCTTCGATCACGAACCGGTGGTGCACGTCGAACACGATCTGGTCGCCCGGCGACAGCAGCGCATCGCGGATCGGTTCGCCGTTGACCACGCTGCCGTCGCCGCTGCCGAAATCGCGCAGCACGACCTGATTACCGATCATCTCGATCCGCGCATGACGCTCGGCGAAGGCCGGATCGTCGATGCGGATATCGGCCTCGTCGCTGCGGCCGACCAGCCGCGGCGCCTCCAGGGTGAAACTGCGACCGTGGTAGCGACCGCCCACACCGCGCACCAGCACCCGGCAGTCGCCGCGGAATTCGCCGGGGACATGGCGCAGCGCATCGGGCAGCGCCTGCACCCCACGGGTCGAGACCAGCAGCATCTCGACGCCGTCCAGATAGATCGCATCGCCCAGCCGCAGCATCGCCATGCGCTGGACCGGACGGCCGTTGACGTGGATACCGCGCGCGCCATCGGCGACGGTCATCCAAACGCCGCGGCGGTCGACGAACAGCCGGATCGACGGGGCTTCATCATCGCCCACCAGCCCGACGGTGTCGCCGATGCGGCCGATGGCATGCACACCGATGCCGAGCGGCATTTCGGGGTGGTGGTGTTCGGGGAAACGGAGCTTCAGACCTTCCATGCGGCCGCAATCTACCATGGGTGCCGGGATTCGGCCTTGGAACGGCGGCCGTCTGTCAGCACAATACCGGACAACACCGCCGGCAACCGGCTCAGGAGAACTCCATGTCGATCGATATCCGCCATTCGCACTCGCTGCCGCACGCCAAGGCGCGCAAGGCCGTGGAAGAAGTGGCCAAGAAACTCGCCGAGCGCTTCGAGTTCGACTACGCGTGGGACGGCGACGACATGCACTTCAGCCGTTCCGGCGTGGACGGCACGATCGCGCTGCTGCCCAAGGAACTGCAGGTCACCGCGAAACTCGGCTTCCTGGCCTCCGCGTTCAAGGGCCCGATCGAAAAGGAAATCCGCCGGGTGCTGGACGAACGCTTCACCTGATCCGGGCGAGGACGCGCATGCATGCAAGCCGGGGGGCGGCGCGGCGCCTTCGTGCGAGGCGCTCCCCCGGACCGGACTGATCCATCGCAAGCCGAGGGTAACGACGATTCCGACTGGATGCGACGCCTGCTGGAACCGGCAGTCACCTTCGACAAGCCGTCCCGGAACGGCACATGGGCGGCGTGCTGGCATGGCGATAAGCCCGCAGGCGACCCCACCAGTCGGTGCGGCGCGAGCCGATCATCTAGACGATACCCGTGGCGAATGCCCAAGCCATGATGGCGATGACGGCGAGGATGCACATCGCGAGCACGATCGCTGCGCCGACAACGACGGCAGTAAAGACCGGAAAGCGCGGGAAACGCCCGGCCGTTATGGCGCCGATCAGAGATGCGACGAAAATGAATGTCCAGAAGCCTGGACTGCTGGCGGGACCATCGGCGCGAACGCCGAGTAGCACCTTAAGTCCGGCGAAGATCGATGCCGGCACCAGGATGCCTCCGGCGAGGAACGCCGCAACCGCGTTGCGAAGGCTGAAGCCTTGCGACGAAGCGGTTGCGATGTTCGCCTCGGGAGCGTTGTAAGGATTGTCCATTTCCCATGCGGTCCGGCGCGGCATCACCTGTTGCGCATGCGCGCCCGCTTGCCGCCCGGTTCGCGCACCTCTTCCAGCGGCGCGAACGGTTGCGGATGCCCGGCGAACAGCCGACGCGCGATTTCGCGCTCACTGCGTTCGATATCGGCGATGAAGGCCGCCACATCGTCCAGCTTGGCGTAAGCACCGAAGCCGCGCTCCAGGAACGACTGCAGCTCGCCGAAGCCGGCTGCGCGCGCCGGCCCGCGCAGCACGCTGAGCAGGGTCGCGACACCGCGCCCACGCAGCGCATGGCCCAGCCCATAGCCGGCGACCACGATCAGATCGATCTGATGCGACCGCAGCCGTTTCAGACCCACCTCGCGGTAAGCGCGGCCGTAGAGCGCATCGTCCAGCGTGGTCCGCCTGGGCGCCAGCCGCTGCAGCGCTTCGGCCATCCGCAGGTCGAAGGCATGGCTCAGCACGCCCAGTTCGATCGCATCGGCCAGCGTTTCCAGCAACGTCTGCGGCAGCAGCCGCTGCATTCTCGGCACCACCCGGGCGATGTCGGCGTCGCGACGACTGAAATCGCGGTCGCCGTACAGATCGGTCAGGAAGAATTCCGCGGCCGGTTTGCGCTTCGGGTCGTGCATGAAACCCTCGAAGCTGTTGGCGAGGCGCTCGGCCTGCCAGCGCCGAAGTTCGTGCAGCCAGCGCAGGTTGTTGCGCGGCTCGCGCACGGGGTCGTGGACCGCGTCGTGCCAGGCCAACCTGCGTGCCAGCAGCACGCTCAATGTACGTTTGTCGAGCCGTCGCCGGCCGTGCGCCAAATCTGGAGTGACGATCTTCATCGACGACGATCATCGTTCGCGCGTCGCCGCACGGCAAGCGTCGTGCATGCCGCATGCCGCTCCGGGGCGCTTTTCTTGTTGTCGATCAAGCGCTTGAATCGACCCGTCGATGCCACCGGGCAATCCGACCAAAGTGCAGGCGCCGCGACTTCGGCTTTCGGCTACACTCGGACCGTTCCCCACCGTATCGTCATGCATGCTCTCACTCCACGCCGCCCGGCGTCCGGTCCAGGCCAAATCCGGCAAGCGCAAATCCCCTGCCAAGACACCCGCCCCGACCACCGCACGGGTGGGCCTCGCCATTGCCGGCGGCGGCCCGATCGGCGCGATGTACGAACTGGGCGCCCTGCGCGCGCTCGATGATGCGCTGGAAGGCATCGACCTCACCCGCATGGACTGCTACGTCGGCGTCAGCAGCGGAGCATTCCTCGCCGCCGGTCTGGTCAATCGCATGTCGACCGCAGAGATGTGCCGGATCTTCATCACCGGCGAAAGCGACGATGTGCATTTCCGGCCGGAAACATTCCTGCGACCGGCCATCCTGGAATACGCGCGCCGCGCATCGGCGCTGCCCCGGCTGACGATGGATTGGTGGAGCAGCCTGCTCAACCCGCGCGATTCGCGGCTCTCGGACCTGATGCAGCGTTTCGGCGGGCTGGTGCCGGCCGGGCTTTTCGACAACTCCGAAATCGAGCGCTTCCTGCGCGAAATCTTCTCGCGCCGCGGCCGCAGCAACGATTTCCGCGAGCTCGACCGCGAGCTGTACGTGGTCGCGGTGGATCTCGACAGCGGCGAAGCCGTGCGTTTCGGCGCTGGCGAGTGGAAAGACATCCCGATTTCCAAGGCCGTGCAGGCCAGCGCCGCGCTGCCGGGCCTGTATCCGCCGGTGGAAGTGCGCGGCCGTCACTACGTCGACGGCGCGCTGCGCCGGACCATGCACGCATCGGTGCTGCTGGAACGCGGCATCGATCTGCTGATCGGCATCAACCCGCTGGTGCCGTTCGACTCGACCCAGGTCGACAGCGACGCCGGGCGTCGCGGCGAATTCGATCCGCACCGGATCTGGCAGGGCGGCCTGCCGGCGGTGATGTCGCAGACCTTCCGCACCCTGCTGCAGTCGCGCATGCAGGTCGGTCTGGCGAAATACGCACAGCAGTATCCGGGCATCGACCAGTTGATCTTCGAGCCGAACTCCAACGACGGCGAGATGTTCTTCACCAACGCCTTCAGTTTCTACAACCGCCGCCGGGTCTGCCAGCTCGGTTACCGCAACACCCTGCAGGATCTGCGAAACCGCGCCGAATCGCTGCGCCCGGTGCTGGAAGCGCACGGCATCCGCCTGCGCGACGAAGTGCTGAACGACAAACACCGCACCGTGCTCAGCAACCTCGGCAAGGCACCGCCGCGCAGCACCGAGACCACCGCCCGCCTGCGCCGCGCGCTGGACGAGACCGAGCATCTTATCGAGCGCCGCAAACGCAGTTGATCGACCGCTGCCGGAAGCTTCGACTTCAGCCCGGTGCGCGGTCGCGGTCCTCGTGTGAATACTCTAGACAACTCCTCCATTCTGCTGCGCAATCGATTACGCGCCCGCTCGGAGGGCATATGGCCAAGTTCAAGAAAACCACCGCAAAGAAGACCACCGCGAAATCCGAGGATGCGCAGGCGCATGCCGAGCGCATGTCCAAGTCGCTGAGCGAATCCGCACAGCAGATCTGGCTCGCCGGCGTCGGCGCCTTCTCCCGCGCGCAGGCCGAAGGCACCAAGCTGTTCGAAGGCCTGGTGAAGGAAGGCATGGGTCTGGAGCAGACCATGCGCAAGTTCGCCGGCGGCCGCGCCGAAGTGGTCCGCGATGTGGTCGAGAACCGCGTCGGTCAGGCCCGCGAGCGCGCCACCGATACCTGGGACAAGCTGGAAAAGGTCTTCGAAGACCGCGTGCAGCGCGCCCTCGTCAAGCTGGGCGTCCCGAGCCGCGAAGATCTCAACGATCTCAGCAGCCGCGTCGAAGGCCTGACCGCCGAACTGCGTCGTCAGGGCGGCAAGCCCGCCGCCGCGCCGCGCAAGGCTGCCAAAGCCGCAAAGGCTCCCAAGGCCGCTAAAGCGCCGAAAGCCGCGAAGGTCGCGAAGGTCGCGAAGGTCGCGAAGGCCCCCGCCAAGCGCGCCCGCAAGAATGCCGAGCCGAAGGAATAACCTTCCGATCCAAAGAGGATGAAGGAAGCCGGGTAACGTCCGTTGCCCCGCTCCCCTGATCCGGATTGGATTGACCGCAACCGCTCCAACGCTCTCTCTCGTGTCGCGAAAGCGATACTCCGCTTGGCGGCCACCGGCCGCTTTTTGACCCGCCAGCCCGCAACGAATGCCGTAGCTCCCCTCCCCTCACGGCTTCAGGTTGGCGGGTTTCTTTTGCCCGACGCAAAAGCGTTCGTCGTCGATCGTCACATCGCGTCTCCCAAACGAAAGGCAGCCTCGCGGCTGCCTTTCGTGTTTTCGCGATCCGCGCGGCGATCCGCTTCGCGGTTCGACTCGCCTTACCAGTGCACGCCGCGCATCAACGATGCGAACGCGATCTGCTCCTGACTGGGCTGACCTTCCTTCAGCGCCTTGCGGTCGCCCTTGGCCGCGGCCGAATCCGGGAACAGCTCGAACGCGGTGCTCATGATCACCTCATAGGCCTTGGGCGCTACCGCATTGAGCAGCGCGGAGAAGATGCCCAGACGCGTCGCGATGCGGCTGGGTTTCTCGATGATGCCCTTCACCACCATGTCCGCGGCCTCGTCGGTGCTCAGCGTCGGCACGCTTTCGTACATCTTGGTCGGCGCGATCATCGGCGTGCGGACCAGCGGCATGTTGATGGTCGTGAAACTGATGCCCTTGCCCGACAGCTCGCCCTGCGCGCAGCGGCTGAACGCGTCCAGTGCCGCCTTCGAAGCGACGTAGGCCGAGAACCGCGGCGAACTGGCGAGCACGCCGATCGAGCTGATATTGATGATGTGGCCCTTGCGGCGCTGGATCATCGTCGGCATCACGCCCATGATCAGGCGCAGTGAGCCGAAATAGTTCAGCTGCATGGTGCGCTCGAAATCGTGGAACCGGTCGTAGCTCAGTTCGATCGAACGGCGGATCGATCGGCCGGCGTTGTTCACCAGGATATCGACGTGGCCGTGCTCCTTGAGGATGGCGGCGATCAGGCGATCGCAGTCGGCCATGTCCGCGAGGTCGGCGGTGTAGGCGAAGACCTTGCCGCCCGCCTTCTTCATCGCATCGCGGGCCTTGAACAGCTCTTCCTCGCCGCGGGCGACGATGATCGTGGTCGCACCGGCTTCGGCCACGCGTTCCGCGGTGGACAGACCGATACCCGACGATCCGCCGGTGATCACCACCACCTTGCCCTTGACCTTGCCTTTCAGCGTGCGATCGATGAACAGATCCGGGTCGAGGTGACGCTCCCAGTAGTCCCACAGCCGCCAGGCGTAGCCTTCGAGTTTCGGCACAGAAATGCCGCTGCCCTTGAGCGCGCGCTCGGTTTCGCGATTGTCGAAGCGCGTGGGATAAGTGATGAACTTCAGCACTTCCTTCGGAATCTTGAAGTCGCGCAGCAGCATGCCGATGAAACGCTTGATGGGCGGCAGGTTGCCGACCGCGCCGCGGACGCTGCTGGGCACGAACGCGAACATCCGCGCGTCCAGGCGCATGGTCATTTCCGGCGCGTGGCCGGCGCGGGCGAAGGTGTTCAACACCTCGCCGACGCGCATCGGCTCCGGATCGACCAGATGGAAGCAATGACCGTCGAGCTTGGGCTTGTGCGCGATGTGGTCCATGGCGTCGACCACGAAATCCACCGGCACCACGTTGATCCGGCCGCCCTCGATGCCCAGCGTGGGCATCCACGGCGGCAACATTTCGCGCAGTTTCTTGAGGAAGGTGAAGAAATAGTACGGGCCGTCGATCTTGTCCATTTCGCCGGTCTGCGAGTGACCGACCACCATGCCCGGGCGGTAGATCCGCCACTTGATGCGCTTTTCCTTGCGCACAAGCCCCTCGGAATCGTGCTTGGTGCGCAGATAGGGATCGTCCAGACCCTCCGCTTCGTCGAACATGTCTTCGCGGAAGACGCCCGGGTAGATGCCCGCGGCGGCGATCGAACTGGTGTGATGGAAGCATCCGGCACCGATGGCGGCGGCCAGATCCAGCGCATTCTGGGTGCCGTCGATATTGGCCTTGCGCAGGCTCTCGGCGCTGGCGGTGAAATCGTAGATCGCCGCGAGGTGAAAGAAATGCTTGATCTTGCCCGTCAGGGTCTTGAGTTGCGCAGGCGTCAACCCGCAGTTCGCCGCGGTCATGTCGCCGTGTACCGGGACCACCCGCTTCGGGTCCCAGGCCATCTTCTTGGCCAACGCATCGTATTTCTTCTGCGAATCCTTGCGCACCAGCACGTAGACCGTGCCCTTCCGTTTCAGCAGGTTGTCGACCAGGAAGCGGCCCAGGAAACCGGTCGCGCCGGTAACGAAATAACTCATGTCCTCGCCCTCATGAGAGTCGAGCCCGCATGGTTCGCCATGCGTGGCTCCGGGACCGCGGCGCGGTCCGTAGCGGCTAAGTTGCCAGAGCCGGCGACCAAGAACAATCCGCGGCCGTAGGGTGTCGCGCCGGAACGGCATCCATTCCGCAGCCGGAAACCCTTCCCGGCGGAGGCCGATGCCGGCGCCATGCATGCGGGCTCGTATTGACCGGCCAGACCGGCCATGCTGTCATGCCCGCCTCACGGGAGAGGGATTGAACATGTCCGATCTGCAGAACCGTTTCGAACAAGCCGCGAAGGATATCCAGAGCCTGGCGGAACGCCCCGACAACGACACGCTGTTGCGGCTGTATGCGTTGTTCAAGCAGGGCTCCGAAGGCGATGTCAGCGGCGCCAAGCCCGGCTTCTTCGATTTCGTGGGTACCGCCAAGTACGAAGCCTGGGCCAAGCTCAAGGGCACCGATCAGGACGACGCCAAGAAGAAATACGTCGACCTGGTGAAGAAACTGGCCGGCTGACGTCGGCCCGAACGGGCTGCGACGACACCTCCTCGATGGCGCGCCAGACGCGACAGCGGATCCTCGACACCTCGCTTGCGATGTTCAACACGCAGGGCGAGCGCAACGTCACGACCAATCACATCGCGGACGAACTGGAGATCAGCCCCGGCAATCTCTACTACCACTTCCGCAACAAGGACGACATCATCGAGCAGTTGTTCGCGCGCTACGAGGAGCGCATGGACAACGCGCTGGCCGCGCCCAGCGGCCGACTGCCCGGGCTGGAGGACATCTGGCTGCAGTTGCATCTCGTGTTCGAGTGCATCTGGGACTATCGCTTCCTGTATCGGGATCTGGTCGAGATCCTCAGCCGAAACCGGCGCATGCGCATGCGCTTCGCGCGGATCCTCAAGCGCGCCGACGAGCGCGCGCATCTGGTCATGCGCGGCCTGTCGCAGGCCGGCATCATGCGCGCGTCCGCCGACGAATTGAACGCCGCCGCCACCAACGTGCTGGTGCTGTCCACGTTCTGGCTGAATTACTCCGCCGCCCGCGGCGACCGCGACGAACAGGTCGCCATCCGCCAGGGCATCATCCAGGTGATGATGCTGCTGGCGCCGTTCCTGCGCGACGCCGAGCGCATGCATCTGAACACGCTGATCCGCGCCTATCAGGATTGACCCGCAGCGGCCGGACCACGTCCCCCCCGCTGTCCGACCGTGCGAAAACGTGCTGCCCGACAAGAAATGCGGTTCGCCACCCGCGCTATGGTGAGTGCGCAGGGGCATCCATCGGAAGGAATCACCCAATGAAGCGCAAATTGCTCAGAACCACCCTCGCCGCTACCGCACTCGTCCTGCTGACCGCCTCGGCGCTCGCCGATGCCGCGTGCCGTCCCAACACCTGCTACCAGAAGCTCACCCAATGCCGAGCTTCGGGTATCCCATTTGCGACATGCTATGGGGCCTACGAAGATTGCCTGATCCGCAACGGCTGTCAGATTCCCTGAGTCATTCGACAACCGCTGCAATCGGCCGTCACTCATGGCAGCGGTCTTACCTGGAAGTGGAACGAAGAAAGGGCGCCGATTGGCGCCCTTTCTTGTTTCTGTACACCGTGGATCGATCAGGCCTTGCGTGCGCGCTTGGCCGTGACTTTCTTGACGGTGCGGCGCACGTTCTTCGAACCCGGCTTGCGGCCGCGACGCACGACGCGCTTGGCCTGCGCCGGCCTGAAACGGGCCACCAGCGGCGCCAGCGTGGTTTCGAACGTGCTGCCCAGTTGGGCCGCGCCCGCTTCGATACGGCCGCGCACTTCGCCAGCGGTTTCGATCAGCTTCGACTGCGCCTGCCCGACGGCGGCGACTGCCTGGCGGCGGGTCCGGACGACCCGATCGACGGCCTGCGTCGCGGCAGCGGCGGTCTGGCGCTGGGCGATGACCGCCAGGCCGAGGCCGGCGAGCCAGAAATGACGCGGCGTCGCGTCGGGAGCGGTGCGGGTGATTTTCTTGCGTGCCATGGGGAGTCTCCGTTGCGGGGCGCCGGCAAACCGGCTTTGGATGACATCAGCATGCGCGGCCCGCGCCGAGCAAACACACTAGCCCGTATGGTCGGGGCTTGCCTCGCATCGCGACTCGCGGGATGCTGCCCGCTTCCATCGAGAGGACTCGAGACATGGCCAAAAACGACTGGGCCGCTTTCCCGCACGACGCCAAAGCCTTCGCCTATGCCGGCGATGCGCTGAAGAAAGACTGGTCCAAGCTGCACGCAGGCGACTGCGAGCCCTTCCCGGACGACAAACGCGCCGCCGCACTGATCAAAGCCGCCGGCAAGGCCGCGCCGAAGGGCCTGGACGCCGCCGCACTGGCGAAGGCGCTGCAGGATGCCTGGCGCAGCTTCCACCACGGCGATTTCAAGGCCGCCTTCGACGCAGGCGAAGCCCTCGGCCCGGTCGGCGCCTCGGTGGCGGTCAAGGCCATCGGCGTGCATGCGACCTATCTGGTCGACGCCGACGCCGAAAAGCTCAAACGCTTCGAACAGGCGGCCAAGCTCGCGGAAGCCGCCATCAAGGCCCTGCCCGACGACGCCAACAGCCACTATCGCCACGCTTACGCGCTGGGCCGCTACAGCCAGGGGCTGTCGATCGCCAAGGCGCTGAAGGACGGCATCGCCGGCAAGGTCCGCGCATCGCTGGAGACCGCGCTGAAGCTGGCCCCCAAGCACGCCGAAGCCCATACCGCGATGGCGCTGTACCACGCCGAGATCATTTCCAAGATCGGCGCCATGATCGGCGGCCTGACCTACGGCGCGAAGGCCTCCGAAGCCGAAAAGCACATCAAGGAAGTCCTCAAACTCACCCCGGCCTCGCCCATCGCCCACATCGAACACGGCAACCTGCTGATGCTGCTGCACGGCGACAAGAAGGAAGACGACGCCGCAGCCGCCTACGAGAAGGCCGCCAAGTGCAAACCCGTGGACGCCATGGAGGCCCTGGACGCGGCCTACGCCAAATCGCAACTGGAGTGACCGCCCCGGTCGCCGGCAAGCCATCCGAAATGACGGCTTGCCTCCACCCGCCCGGCTCCGTAAAATGGCCGGCCGGAACATCGGGCGGTTAGCTCAGCGGTAGAGCATTGCCTTCACACGGCAAGGGTCGCAGGTTCGAACCCTGCACCGCCCACCATATATAGTCAGTACTGATCCGAGCCTGCCCGCTTCATCTGCCAGGCAATACGGAAGACATACGGAAAACCGATCTGCGCAAGCAGGTCGGTTTTTTTGTTTGCCGTGGGCATGCCCTGCCCCTCCCGGCGATTTGCTGTTCCGCGCCCAGGACATGCCATCGAGAACACCGGTGCTGATGTGCATTTCACCGCCGCCGGAGCTCTGAAGCCCCAGCGATGATGAAGTTTTCACCATCGCCGAAGCTCGCAGCCCCGCGCGCGGAGTTCCCAAGCCAAGGCGGCGATGCTTTTTTCTTCAGCGTCGAAGCTGATTGCTGCGATGACGGGGCAAGCCGCTTCGACGTTGAGGCCCGGAGCTTCGAGGTTGAAGCATCGGAGCTTCGACGCTGAAGATCAAAGCACCATCGATGACGCATCGAGGCTCAACGATGATGCGCAAAGCCTCAGCCACGGCGCTTCCAGCATCAGCCCCCAACGAACCAACCGCTTTCGTAGCCCGGTTCTCGCCATCGGCGAGAGCCGGGATCGCTGCGGGAAGCAAAGCTGAGCACGTTACTGATCGAACAGCGCGGCGACTCCTGCCCCTCATCCGTCGCTTCGCGCCACCTTCTCCCCGCATGCGGGGAGAAGGAAGGATCGATCGGCTCTCCGTTCTCCTTCTCACCATGCCACAACGTAATCTCTGGCTCTCCGCTTTCCTTCTCCCCGTGCCCCGCACGGGGAGAAGGTGGCCGAAGGCCGGATGAGGGGCGCTCTTCGCCCTGCCCCTGCAACAACCGCCGGGTCACACCCCTCGCCCCCCATGCCAAAATGCGGCACGGCTCTTTGCCGCTTCTTTCGATGGAACCCGGACGCATGAGCGCACTGCAGGACCTGCTGAACACCTATCGCCACGCCTCCGCGTCCGAGCGCGAAAAAGGCACCTATTTCGAAGACCTCATTCGCGTCTACCTGCGCAACGAAGCCACCTATCGCGACCTGTATTCCGATGTCTGGACGTATGCCGATTGGGCCAAGGCGCAGGGCCTCGACGCCCGCGACGCCGGCATCGACCTGGTCGCCAAGACCCACGGCACCAATGAGTTCCACGCCATCCAGTGCAAGCTCTACGCCGAAGAGTACAAACTGCAGAAGAAGGACATCGACAGCTTCTTCACCGCCTCCGGCAAGAAGCCCTTCACCCGCCGCATCATCATCGCCACCACCGATCACTGGAGCGATCACGCCGAAGACGCCTTGCGCGATCAGCAGCCGCCGGTCAGCAAGATCGACCTCAATGATCTGGAATCCAGTCAGATCGACTGGTCGAAATATCAGCCGCAGACCAAAGCGGTCCTCAAGCCGAAGAAAACCCTGCTCCCGCACCAGCAGACCGCGTTGTCGGCAGTCAGCGCCGGTCTGAAGGATGCCGACCGCGGCAAACTCATCATGGCCTGCGGCACCGGCAAGACCTTCACCAGCCTGAAAATTGCCGAGACCATCGCCGGCAAGGGCAAGCGCGTGCTGTTCCTCGTCCCCAGTCTTGCGCTGCTGTCGCAAACGCTCACCGAGTGGACGCAGGAAAGCGACACGCCGCTGCACAATTTCGCCGTGTGCTCCGACAGCGAAGTGGGCAAGAAGCGCAAACAGGACGACGACAGCGTCCAGACCTTCGCCCACGAACTGCGCTACCCCGCCACCACCAACGCCGCGCGGCTGGCCGAGGAAGTCGCCAAGCGCCACGACGGCGAGCACATGAGCGTGGTCTACAGCACTTACCACTCCATCGATGTCATCAGCGAAGCGCAGCGCGACTTCGGCCTTGCCGACTTCGACCTCATCGTCTGCGACGAAGCCCACCGCACCACCGGCGCCACGTTCGGCGACGACGACGAAAGCAATTTCGTCAAAGTCCACGATGGCGCATTCCTGCGCGCTGCCAAGCGCCTGTACATGACCGCTACGCCGCGCATCTATGGCGAGAACGCCAAGGCGCTGGCCGATCGCGACAACGTCGCCCTGTGCTCGATGGACGACGAAGCGCTGTACGGCAAGCAGCTCTACCTCATCAGTTTTTCCGAAGCGGTCAAACGCGGCCTGCTGGTGGACTACAAAGTCATCGTGCTGTCGATCGAAGAGTCCCACGTCAACCGCCGCATCCAGTCGCTGCTGCGCGACGAGGACAACCAGCTGCGCGTCGACGACGCCGCCAAGATCATCGGCTGCTGGAAAGCGCTGTCCAAGCAGGGCCTGGAGAGCGAGCCGGCCGATACCGTGCAGGCGATGCGCCGCGCAGTCGCGTTCTGCCAGGTCATCGAAGTGCAGAAGGGCGCGAAGACCCACAAGGTCAGCTCCAAGAACATCGCCAACATGTTCCAGGCCGTCGTCGAGGCCTATCAGGCCACCAGCGAAGACAACGGCGACGATGACGACGCGCTCTCGCATCTGGTCTGCGAAGCCGAGCACGTCGACGGCAGCATGAACGCCAGCCAGAAAGAGGCCAAGCTCAACTGGCTGAAGGCCGAGACGCCCGACGACACCTGCCGCGTGCTCAGCAACGTGCGCTGTCTGTCCGAAGGCGTGGACGTGCCCGCGCTGGACGCGGTGCTGTTCCTCACCCCGCGCAATTCGCAGGTCGACGTGGTGCAGTCGGTCGGCCGGGTGATGCGCAACGCGCCGGGCAAGGCGCGCGGTTACATCGTGCTGCCGGTGGTCATTCCTGCGGGCGTGGAGCCGCACGAAGCGCTGAGCGACAACAAGACCTACAAGGTGGTGTGGCAGGTGCTGCAGGCGCTGCGTTCGCACGATGACCGCTTCGATGCGATGGTCAACAAGCTGGACCTCATCGGCAAAGACACCAGCAAGATGGAAGTCATCGCCGTCACCGACAAGGTGCAGCGCAAAGCCAAGCCATTGACCGCCGTCGAAAAAGCCAAACGCAAAGCCAAAGGCGGCACCAGCATCGGCAACCGCGTGGCCGAGAAAACCCCGGAGCAGGTACAGATCGAATTCGAGATCGGCGAGATCGAGCGCGCCATCTACGCCAAGCTGGTGCAGAAAGTCGGCAACCGTCACCACTGGGAAGACTGGGCCAATGACATCGCCAAGATCGCCCGCACCCACATCGACCGCATCAACGCCATTCTGGAAGACCCCGCGCACGTGCGCGAAATCGCGGCGTTCAAGAGTTTCGCCTCCGAACTGCGCGACGACCTCAACGACAGCCTGGGCGACGGCGAGATCGTCGAAATGCTTGCCCAGCACCTCATCACCAAGCCGGTCTTCGATGCGCTGTTCCAGGATTACAGCTTCGCCCAGCACAACCCGATGTCGCAGGCCATGCAGGCGGTGCTGGACGTGTTGCAGGAACATCGCTTGGACAAGGAAGCCGACACCCTGCAGCGCTTCTACGACAGCGTGAAGCTGCGCGCCGAAGGCATCGACAGCGCCGCTGGCAAACAGAAGATCGTGGTCGAGCTGTACGACAAGTTCTTCCGCAACGCCTTCCCGAAGATGACCGAGCGCCTGGGCATCGTCTACACCCCGGTGGAAGTGGTGGACTTCATCATCCACAGCGTCAACCACATCCTCAAGACCGAGTTCGGCGAAACCCTCGGCAGCAAGGGCGTGCATATCATCGACCCGTTCACCGGCACCGGCACCTTCATCACCCGACTGATGCAGAGCGGGCTGATCACGCCGGAACAGCTCAAGCACAAGTACAAACACGAGATCCACGCCAACGAAATCGTGCTGCTGGCTTACTACATCGCAGCGATCAACATCGAAGCGACCTATCACGACATCGTCGGCGGCGACTACGTGCCGTTCGAGGGTATCTGCCTCACCGATACCTTCCAGATGTACGAGAAGGAGGATCTGGTTGATCAGCTGCTGGAGGCGAACAGTGGGCGACGGAAGCGGCAGAAGGCGCTGGATATTCGGGTGATTGTGGGGAATCCGCCTTATTCGGTGGGACAGGGCGATGCAAACGACACCAATCAAAATGTGGCTTATCGCCAACTCGATAAACGAATTGCTGAAACCTATGCTGTGCAATCAAGTGGAATCAATCTTAGAAATGTCTATGACAGCTACATCCGTGCTATTCGGTGGGCCAGCGACCGTATTGGCGATGCGGGGGTGATCGGCTTTGTGACGAATGCCGGATTCATTGAGTCCAACACCGCTGATGGGCTTCGCAAGTGCTTAGTTGATGAGTTTTCCAGCCTTTTCATTTTTAACCTTCGCGGCAACCAACGGACCGCTGGAGAGACGTCGCGCAGAGAAGGGGGAAAGGTATTTGGCAGCGGAAGTCGTGCGCCAATCGCCATCTCATTATTGATCAAAAACCCTCACTCCAATATGCGCGGCCAGATTTTTTATCATGATGTCGGCGACTACCTGAGCCGAGAGGAAAAATTGGCGAAAATTTCTGGCTACTCAAATATCGACGGAATTGTGGAGTGGCAAGAAATTATTCCGGACAGTCACGGGGACTGGCTGAAGCAGCGTGATGACAGTTTTAGTCAACTTATAGCCCTAGGCAACAAGAAGGGCGACTCCATCAAGCTGTTCAGCAATTTCTCATTGGGTGTCGGAACCAATCGTGATGCTTGGGCATACAGTTCAAGCAAGCAGATGTTGGCGAGAAATATTCAGCTAATGATCGAGTTCTACAATACCGAGGTAGTGCGATTCGATGCCAGATATCCGAACATGACGAAAAAGTCTCGTGATGAACTTGTGACCGACTTCGTGAATGTCGATCAAAGACGAATCAGCTGGACAAGATCACTGAAGCAGGAGTTGGCGTTTGGCAGGACTTTAGATTTCGAAATGGATTGCTTGATGCAGAGCCAGTATCGGCCATTCACAAAGCAGTGGCTATATGCAAATCGGAAAATGAATGAGTACGTCTTTCAAATGCCACGGCTTTTTCCAAACGCACGGTTGCAAAATACTGTTATCCAAATAAATACGAAATATTCTGGGGATGGACAAATTGCTCTGATCTCCAATGCGTCGCCTGACTTGCATTGCAATGGAGACTCGCAGTGCTTCCCTCTGTATGTGTATGAAGACGAAAAGAGTGCCGGCGATCTTCGTGACGATTTTTTTCGCGCTGATGTCCCCGGCCCCGTTTGTCGCGACGCCATCACCAACGAAGGCCTCGCCCACTTCCAATCCGCCTATCCCGACGAAACCATCAGCAAGGAAGACCTGTTCTATTACGTCTACGGCCTGCTGCATTCCGAGGACTACCGCGAGCGCTACGCCGACAATCTGGGCAAGGAGCTGCCGCGCATTCCGCGCGTGAAGTCCGCCGCCGATTTCCGCCATTTCAGCCAGGCCGGCCGCGACCTCGCCGCGCTGCATCTGCACTACGAAACCGTCGCGATGTACCCCGGCGCCACGGTCGACACCGGCGGCAAAACCCTGACCGACGCCGACTACCGCGTCGAAAAGATGAAGTACGGCAAACAGGGCAAGGTCAAAGACCTCACCACCCTGCACTACAACGCGAAGATCACCGTCACCGGCATCCCGCCGGAGGCCTACGACTACGTGGTCAACGGCAAACCCGCCCTCGACTGGGTGGTGGAACGCCAGTGCGTGAAGACCGACAAGGACAGCGGCATCGTCAACGACGCCAACGACTGGGCCATCGAGACCATGGGCAACCCGCGTTACCCGCTGGAGCTGTTCCTTCGCGTCATCACCGTCAGTCTGGAAACGATGAAGATCGTCCGCGCGCTGCCGAGGCTGGAGATTCGCGACGACGGGTGACGGGGTTGGATGTATCGCGCGAAGAGCGCCCCTCATCCGGCCTTCGGCCACCTTCTCCCCGCGATGCGGGGAGAAGGGCAGCAGCGGGTTCCGGAAGCGAAAGCAGCGACTGCCGGGGCACGCAATGCAGCGGATACAACGCTCGACGCCTTCCTTTGTCTGGGGAGAAGGTACCCAGCGGCGGATGAGGGACAATCAACGCAGCCGCTACGGCGGACAGTCCACCATCGATCCGACGCAATGCTCTCATTCGACCGGCTCGGGAATGGAGCATGCTCCGTTCGCGGATCGCTTTACCCTGCCATCCTGATGCTGCGTCCCGGCGCTGCCTGCGCGTGTGTTTCCTGAGCCAAAGCCTGGGACTGCACTTGTTCCTGGCGCTGTGTCTCGACCTGTTGCAAGGACTTTTCGACCGGCTGCATCAATGCCTCCTGGGTGGACACCCGCGCCACCTTGTTGCGTTCGTCATAGGGGTCTTGTCCCTGGATTACGAAGAGGAAAGCACCCGCGCTGTTCTGTGTTCCCTGCTTGCTGATCGCGATGTGATCTGCCGATTCGATTCCCTGCCCTTTGACGGCAGCGTAAGTGCCCATCGTCAATCGCTCGCTAGTGGCATCCGGTGCGCGCCCCAGTTCGCCGTCGATGCGATGAACGCCCTGCTCTAGCTGCTTGTAGAGGCGATGGTCCGGGTGACTGGGGTCGCGGGGATCCGGAACGCGCAACGACAGCATGGCGGGCGCATCCGCCAAGGCGGCATGATCGCGAGTGCCATCGCGCATACGCGCTGGTTGCATGCCCTCGTGGACTGCATGCTGATCCCGATTCTCGGTATCGTCCCGACGACCAGCGATCGCCATGGGGGGTGCGGCCATGGAACGATAGGCGCCCGGTTGTGTACGATCCTGCGACATCCCGGAGCGATCGGCTTCCGGCATGGCCTGGCTTTGATCGTTTCCTGTTTGCTCGAAAGGCTTGTCGATGGCATGTGGAGTCGCGTGCGTCACTGCCTGGACACGCTGAATCTCTCCCGTTGTCGTCACGGCGGCGATGGCGTAGGTCTTGCCATCGGCTTCCAGACGCAGACTCGCGATGGGACTGTCCTGGTCGTAGCGGCCCTCCGGGCCGCGTTGCAACTGCAGCGCGGTGCTATTCGGATCGAGCCCGTTCGCTGTCCATGTCGCGCGTACGGCAGCAGCGCTTGCCTCGATCCGTTCCGCGCTCGGCGTGACACCTGCATTCGCATAGGCGCCCGCCACGGTGTCGCGCAAGCGCGCATCTTCGGTCATCGGCACTGGCGCCTGTACCGCCTGTGGCGGCGGCAACTTCGCCTGCAACACTTCACGAGTCGCATCCAGTTCTTCGCGAAGATTGCCGGTTGCGGTCGAGTTGTAGATCAGTCCCGTGCTGATCCACTCACCGTCCGCACGGCGCTGGTAACGATTCTCGTCCGATGCGACCAGCGTATCGACATCCGTTCTGGCGTTGCGCACCGCTTGTGGCATTTCGCCGTGCGCTGCCCAACCATTACGGATGTAGGTGTCTTCATAGCGCGTGGCGATGGCAGCCGGGCTGTTCGCGACGTTCTGCAAGACCGTCTGTGCAGCAGCACGATCCAGCTCGGCAGCACGCTCCGGCTCGGCCACTTCCATCCGCTTCGGGCTCAGGCCACGCTCCGCGAACGCAAGCACGACTTCGCGTCGCCATTCGCCGCTCTCGGCATCCCGGTTCCAGTTCGCTGGCGAAATGCTGGGCGAGTCACTGACGTTCGCAGGCTGCGCGAAGGGATCGCGCTGTGCGGGTGGGCCGCCAAGGACGAGTTCGACGGAGGTACTGCTGGACTTGTAGTTCAGCTCGTTGGCGAGCGCGGGCGATGCGCGCAGCGTGCCTCGCATCGGATTGTCGGTGTCGTCATTGCTGGCGTCGATCGGCGCCTTGCGCTGCCAGCCGAGCGCGGGATTCTCCGGGTCGTGAGTCCAGGTGTTGCCCTGACGGTCATCCTGATTGTAGATGCGGCGGTTGTCGGTCCATTCGGCGATCTTGTCGCCGGCGAAGACTCCGGCAACGCCACCGATCGCGCCTGTCACGAAGAGGCCCGGCCCTGTTTCGACGCCAAGCGCCGCTCCGCCCACGAATCCCAACCCGGCACCCGCCATGCCGCCGACAGTGCGACTGCCGAAATGGATCAGTTCGGACTCCGCGGCCGTGGCATTGCCTTCGGCACTCAATCGACGAGCGGTGCTCACGCTCTCGGCCGCATCGTAGGCATCCAGCGCAAGGCCTGCGATGCCGAGGGCGCTGCCGGCGCGGATACGTGCAGGGTGCACCCGGGTGACGTGGTCGACCTCTATGGCTTCCCGAGCTGTCCGCTCGACGCTTTCCGCCACGTGGTTGGCGCTACGCTCCGCCAACAGATTCTCGCGTGTCATGGGATCGAGCTTCGGATTGTTCGGCAGGGTCTCCGGCAGATCGCGGTGCCATGCCTGTTGCTCTTTCCAGCCGTCGCGAAGGCCTCGGGTGATCTCGGGGTCTTTCAGACGCGCTTCACGGGCTTCTTCCAGCACACGGCCGGGGGCGCGCTGGTCAATCCGGCTGTCGTACAACTCAATGCCTTCGCGATTGAAGATGCGGATCGGCGCATCCGTCTGGGCATGGATCGTGTCGAGACTGGCAGGCAGCTTGCCGTAGATCGCATCGCGGGCGCCTTCAGGGACGTGACGGCCGTAGGCCTCCGCTTCGAGCTTGTCGGAAAATCTCTGGTCTACGCCGAGCTCGCTCTCCAGCTTGGAAGATGCGACTGCTCGTACTTCGACGTCATAGCCCTTCGTTTGTAGATCCTTGATCAATTCCGATGCCCATTGGCCATTACTCAGTGTCGTATCGAAGATCAGATTCTTCTTGGACGATACCGTCGCGTCCAGCAGCTCATCTGCCCACTGGCTAGCATCGGTATGGGTGCGACCGGACCACGTGTAGGGCGTTTCATGACGGAAACCATCAACTCCCGGGTGGTAGTCGCGCAAGGCATCCGGATCGACCGTAACCACGTCGCCATGCAGCTCGGCTCTAGCTGTACTAGCCAACCCACCCTTACCTGACCCAGGTTGGCCGGCAAGAATGATCGCCTTTGGTGTTTCCAGGCTTGTTTTCTCGGACAGCCGGTATTCCGAAAGAATCTCTTCTTTGAATACACGCAAATGATCTTCCTGGCTCAGAACGTCCTTGTCGGTCATTGCCGGCCCCAATCATTGAAATAGGCTTGAAGATCGGACAGCAGCCCCATATTCGCTCTTGCCGCGCCGAACGTGAATTTCTTGGACCTGGCCCGCATGATCGCGTCAAGATTGCCGCTCTCTTCAGCTGCCCTGAGTTCCTGTCTAGCCTCGGAAACAAAAGTTTCCAATCTGCCTTCAAGCAGCCAAATTGCGCGCTCAAAGGGGTCGGCTCCAGACATCTTCTTTTCCAAGATGCGGTTCAGTACTTCCTGTAGTCGATCAATGTGCCCTGGATAGTCCTTGAGCATCTCGCGCAGTCCTTGCGGGACGGGGGGCGGGGGCAGAACCGTCATTTCTGGATTGTCCTTGCATCTATGTGTGCCTCACCCATGATACCGCCCCAGCCTACAAGAGCAGGCAAGCGCAGAAAGCCCCGCCACATCATGGAAATGCATTCAAATTATTGTTTTTATTGGAATATATGGTTTTCTTTATGGTTTTGGCCGGTGATCTGACGCCATTCGAAATGGGCTCAGGAAAGCACACGAGGTGCTGATCCATAGGCTTCGCCATTGCCAGCAAGACGACTCGCCAAACCTTGCAAACGACAAAAGAACTTCACGCCACAGCCGCTTGGGCTTAACACAGGAAGCGTACGAGCCTTCAGAATCCCCATGGACTCGAAAGGTGCGTCGATTATCGGCGCCATGCATCGCGGCAGGCGATTCGCAAAAAAAAAGCGCCACGCAAAAGCGCGGCGCCCGTTTCGATCGAAAGACGTCGGATTGACGACGTCAGATCCGCATGATCAGCACTTGCCTTCTTTGCAGTCTTCGGCCTTGTCTTCGATCTTGCCGCCGACCTTTTCGACATCCTTGCCGACGCCCGCCATCGTGTTGCAGGCGGACAGGCCGCCGACGGCGATCATGAGCAGGATGGCGAGAGGCCACTTGTTGTTGAATACGCTTTTCATGGCATTTCCTTGAGTTGAGCTACGGGTTGGAGGGTGGAAGTCAGCGAATGCAGGTTTGTTCGTCGGATCGACTGGCGATGAAACGCGCGAGGGCATGAGGTGCGCGGCAACCGTCAGGGTGTCTTCGGCTGCCCGGCCAGCGCTTTGTCGACAAGACCGGCGTGCTCGCGCAGTTTCGGCAGGGCAGCCGACGCCAGCCCGCGCGTTTCGGCATCCGATGCGGCTGTGGATGCGGTTTCGTACAGCGAGATCGACTTCCTGTGGCCTTCGCTCATCTTCTGCAGATAAGCGGTATCGAACGCGGCGCCGGTTTTCGCCTTGATCTCTTCGGCGGCTTTCGCTTCGGCTGGCGGAGGGACGCCATCGCTCATGCCGGAGGCGATGCGCAGCTTGCTGTTGAGTTCGCCATGATCCTTGACCAGCATCTCGGCGATGGCCGCGACTTCTTCAGACGACGACGTACTTGCCGCATGTTCGGAAAGTGCGACCTCAGCCGCGCCACTGATCAACGCCTGACGATAGAAATCGGCGTCTGCCGTACCGGCAGGCGTGGGCTTATCGGCTGCGGCGTTCGGCGACACGGTTGTCGTGTCGGGCGGCATCGGGACATCGGCTGCGGTCGTCGATGCAGCAGGTTCCGGAACACCGGAATCGGAGGCGGTTGGGTTCTGGCCTTCTTCGGTTTCACGACGATCGCAAGCGCCGAGCGTGAAAGCCAACAGAAGAGCGACAGCGGCAGAGCCGGATCTGTTCATGGAATGTAGCCCTGTCTCTATGGAGGTTGCATCAGGCCACGCGCCGACAGCAGGCGCGATGGCACGGTGTTCGGAATATCGTGTTCGCGAACTTGACGCAGCAAAGTCCATGCCAGTACCGGCATCACATTTCTCAAAACTCCAAAAGGGTTGGCACCACCTGGCCAGACATCCTGCAAACCATGCGTGACGGCGATGCTCGCGGAAACTGAAGCTGGAGGAGAATCCCCTGCTTTACCGGGTTTTTCTTCGTCGCGTGTGTGTCGATGAAGAAAAGCGGGACGTCATCGCGAATGCGGCCCTTGTGCTTGTCCATCTTCAGCAATGGCCAATATCCGCAACCCGTTTGCCGTGCACGTTGCCCAATGTTTCGGGCTTTTTGCACACCCGATATGCGATGCAAGCGCCATCCCACAGCCCGGACGTGCGGGAAGCGCTTGCCGTATTTATCCGGTGGATCGATCGACTGGACGAAATCGCATCGACTGTTTTGATACGGATGTCCGATACGGATGCCCGATACGGATGCCCAATACAGATGTCCGACAGGGTCGTGGCGTGATCGTGCTTCGGCCTGCATGGCCATGCATGCGTTGCGCCGTTTTGCCATGCGCGAGGACATGTTCACTTCGCGCGGTGAGCACTGACTGCCGGCAAGCCAGGCCCCGACACCGTATTCAACGGGAATGTAGCGGTCGCGACGAGATGTCGTAACCGATCACTGCGGGCCGGAACGGTTCGACCGGATGCTGCTTATGGCAGCATCCGGTCTTCACATCATTGCGTTGATCGGTTCGCTCAGCGCGCGCCCATCGCTGCCCTGGGCTGTTCCTGCTGATCCTGCGACGGCTGTTGCGCCTGCTGGGTCGCGGGCTTGAGGGTTTCGGCCATCTTCGTACTCTGTTCGACGGTCTGGTTCACCGCCTGGCCTTGATCGATGTAAGAGTTCTTCGCGGACGCGCTGGTCGGGTCGCCCTGCACCGCGACCAGGAAATTCTGGCCGCTCGGCGCTGTGGTGCGGCTGATGTGGTTGATCTCGCCAAGCCCGCTGGCCTTCGCGTCCACCGCGACCGCGGCGGCGGCTTTCTCCAGTTCCTCGCGCGATTTGAATTGGCCGCTCGGGCCCAACTGTTCCAGATTCGAGACTGCTTGCTGATACAGCCGGTTGTCGGGGTGATTGGGATTGGAGATGAGCGGCTTGTCGTTCTGCGTCTGCTGCGGCAGGGATTCGGCATTGTTGGCAGGCACCTGCGGCCTGTCGGTGTTGTTGGCCGGCGTCTGCGGATTTGCCGGCGTATTGACCGGTGTCTGCGGCCTGTCGGTCGCGTTGGCCGGCGCCTGCTGCTGGCCCGGGTAGATACCGAGCGCGGTCAGCGTGTCCTTGCCGGCCTTGCCGTCGACTTCGAGCCCTTTCTGCGTCTGGTACTGGCGCACGGCCGCTTCGGTCATGTCGCCGTAGTAACCCGTGGTCGGCAAGGGCTGGCCCTGCGCATCGCGGATCCCGGCTCCGTTCAGGGCTTCCTGCAGGCGCCGCACGCCATCGCCACGCTCCTCTTTGAGCAGCAACGTGTCGTTGACGCCACCGCTCTGCGCTTGCGGCTGACCCTGCGTCTGGCCGGGCGCCTGCGCCGGCGTGTTGGGATCGCCGCTGAGCGCGCGATAGGCTTCGGACGGACTCATGCCGCTGCCGATGTTCTGCTGGTACTGGCCGCGCATCTGGTTGAGCGCGGTCGCGACTTCTGCCGCAGAGATCGATGCGCTGTTGCCGGCGGAATCGCCGTCGTACACGCTGCGTCCGGTGCGGGGATCGGCGACGCTGGCGAATTCGCGGGCCAGCGCGAGCTGCGCGCCCTGCAGACCCTGCGCGCCGCTGGTTTCGCCGGTGATGTAGGCACGGACCTGCGGCCGTTTCTCGTCGACCAGATAGTCGGCGAACATGCGCTCCTGCAACTGCGGCGTGAGTCTGGCGTTACGGTCGATGCCCAGGGTATTGACCGCTTCCTCGAACGTGCCCGGGATCATCTGGTATTTGCCGACCGCGAACAGACGCTCGGGATCGTTACGCGGCAGATCCTGGCGACGCATCACCTCGCCGACGGTCATCTGCGAAAAGTCGATCTGCGCGCCGTTGGCATCGCCGGCGCGGCCGCGGTTGTAGGAGCCGTAGCCGCCCTCGCCGCTCGAAATCAGCGTGCCCAGGACGTTGTTGGGGCCGAAGTCGTTCGGGCCGCCGGAAATACGGCCGCCGGTGGTCGGCTGCGTGGGCGTGGGGGTCTGTTCCGTGGGCGCAGGCGTCTGCGGTGCCGTAGGCGTCTGCGGCTGCTGGCCCTGTTTCAGGCCGAGCGAGGTCAGAGTGTCGTTGCCTGCCTTGCCGTCGACTTCGAGGCCTTTCTGCGTCTGGTACTGGCGCACCGCCGCTTCGGTCATGTCGCCGTAATAGCCGGTGGTCGGCAACGGCTGGCCCTGCGCATCGCGGATCCCGGCGCTGTTCAAGGCGACCTGCAGGGCCTTGACCGCATCGCCGCGTTCGCCGTGTTTCAGCACGCCGTCGGCCATCGGGTCGACGTTGTTGGACACCGCCGCGCCGTTGGACTGGATGCGGCCGCTGGTGATGTCGTTGATGTAGCGCTCGAACACGCCGGCCGGCGCCTCGACGTGCGCGTGGATCGAACCGGGGCTGCCGACATCGCCCATCCGGCCCATGGTCTGGCCGTATTCGATGCGGCTGCCGTCCGCGGGCTGGCTTCCGCGCGCCATGTGCAGGGACTGCGCGAGCACCTTGCCGTCGTCGCCGATGATCTGCACGGTGTTCCATTGATCGTTGAGCGCGCGGATGGTGCCGGATGCCGGCGCCGGAATGGTCGGCGGATCGATGATGAAGTCTTTCTTGACGTGCGGTTCGGGACGGTTGTTGACGCGGACTTCTTCGAGTTCGCCGTCGATGGTCCGGTAGTCGCGCCCCGCTTCGCGGCCGCTGCTGGGGTGGTGTTTTTCCAGATCGCGATAGTTGTTGACGCGTTCGACCCGGTTGCCAACGCTTTCGGTGATGACGTAATTCGGCATGACGGTATCTCCTTGTGTCGATGATGCGGAATGCGGTTGGAAAGAGGTTGGATTTGGGCTCAGGGCGCGGGCGCGTCGGGGTCCTGGGCGAGATACCAGCAGTCGCCCTTGTCTTCGAAACGATAGGAATTGCCCTCGGACATGCCGTAGCGATAGCTGACCGCGCGAACGCGGTCGCCTTCGCTGGCGATATCGAGTTTCAGAGGCGTGGTATCGACCTTGCCTTCGCCGTCCACGAATCGGTATGCGTTGTCGACGTAGTCGACGTTGAAGTCGTCATAGGCGCCGCCCGCGATGTACACCATGCGTGTCTGGTCGCCCGCGTCGCCCGAATACAGTTCCGCCACCTTCACCGCCGGCGCGGTGAAGGCGCGCTCGATGCGGGGATCGGAGGCGAAGGCTTTGAGGAACGCATCGAAATCGCGTGAGGGGCAGGCCGGCGGCGCGCCTTCGATCGACTTCGCGACCGGCTCCAGCGCCGAGACGTCCCATGATTTCACCGCGAACGCGGCCTCCTCGCCGGGCACGTTCCAGCGCTCGGCAGGTCCGTATGTGGTCACGCGCATCCGCTTGCCCTGATCGGCGTTGGCGAAATGCATGACGCAATGGCCGTCGCCGCTGCAGCTTTCGACCTCAGGCAGCTCGCCGCAGACGCGGGCTTCGCCGCCGACGTTCTCCCAGCACATCGGGTCGCGCAACGGCAGCCAGCCGGCGTCGGTCAATCGCTTGCGCAGGTCCGCGTAGGGCATTTCCTTGCTGAACCCGGACTCGACCGCAGGGGCTGCCGCGGGTTGCGCAGGCTGTGTCGCGGGTTGCGCGGCGGCCGGTGGCGCAGCAGCAGCGGCGTCCGCGGCGGGCGCAGTCGGCTTGCATGCGGCCGCGGCCAGCAGGACGAGTGTCAGGATCCAAGGGTTTCGATCACGCATGTGCGGTCTCTTCTGATGAGGAATGTGCGGGCGCGAGGCCCGGGAATAGGGAGATTCGGGAACGTTCAGACACCGCGCGTCCGCTCCTGGCGCTGGCCGTCGCCGGCCTGATCGGGCTGCGCGCCGAGGGCGGCGAGCTGTGCGGTGGATCTCTCGAGGGGCTGCGCGGCGAGTTCGGCGAGCTTGAGCGGGACCAGCCGGTGCGAGGGATCGCTCAGATCGCCCTGGACCGCGAACACCGTGCCCGACGGTCCGGGCACCAGATGATCGACGCGCTGCATGTCCGCGGCTCTGGTCGCCACCAGGATCGAGGCGGCCGCCTGCTGGCGTTCCTGGTCGCTGTTCAAGCCCGGCACATGGCCCAGGGCGGTATACATGTCGCGCCAACGGCCGTGTTCGGGGTGATCGGCCTGCGCCACCGACAGCGGCGCCGCGCCGGTCGCCAGCTTACGGGAGGCCATCAGCGCATCCAGACCGTCGCCGTTGCGGCTGATGTCGTGGATATGGTCGTAATTGCTGACGCCGTTGAAGTCGCGGTACGCGCGGCCGCCGATCATCGCCTCGCGGGCGCTGTTGAAGCCGACGATGTGCGCGGCCTTGAGGAAACCGGCGACCCGGCCGGGCTTTTCGTCCTCACCGATGAAGCCCTGCTTGCGGGCGCGGCCGTAGTCGCTTTCGGCATTCAGTTTGAAAGCCAGGTCCTGGCGTTCGGGAGACAGTTTGTAGGCTTCGAGCGCCAATCCGCCTTTCCAGTTGGAGGCATCTTCCAGAAAAGTCGCCATCCCGCCGCTTTTCGCCCACGCCGATTCCGAACGATGACCGCCCATGGCCTCTTGGAATTTGTCTTTGTCGACATAGCCGGCTTCGGCGAGGAAATCCGCCCCGGCCCGGTAGCGCCCCACGAATCCGAGGCGATCAGAAGCGGCCGGATCGCCGCCGCGACTGACAGTCAGCACGGTGGAGGCGATCAGCCTGCGGGTCATCGCGTCGTCCAGTGTCGCGATATTCCCTTGTGTATACGCATCGGCAGTGGCCACTGCCTGTTGTCGAATATCAGCCAATCGCTGACTCCCAATGGATATTCAACAGATGCCGCACTGCGCCTTTCGGCCCTCGCGACATCCCAGATTGTCGCCGCAGGGGCAGAACTTCGCCGCCGCAGCCAGGCGAGCATACCTGCCCCGGGCGCGTTCCGGTACCTATGGGGCGGTATCGGTGACCCCGCGCGTCCGCTCCGACCCCGGGTACGGAGCGGCCCCGGCCGGGTCTTCGGCCCTCTCTGTGGATGAATCGGTGACCGGGCGGGTGCCGCGGGGGACACCGGTTGCGCCGTACTCCGTTCCAGCGCCGGGGGCTTTGCTGCGATCATGTGCGCGCATTCATTCCGATCCAGCCCATGACCACCCTGCGTTGCCTGTCGCTTGCCTTCGCCTTCACCCTGCTCGCCGGCTGCGGCGGCGAATCCGTCAAACCCACGCCCCCCGCACCGGCCGTCAAGGTCGTCCCGCCCGCGCCACCGGCCAAGATCCGCATCGGCATCGCCCTCGGCGGCGGCGCAGCCAAGGGCTTCGCCCACATCGGCGTGATCAAGATGCTGGAAGCCAACGGTTTCAAGCCCGAGGTGGTGTCCGGCACCAGCGCCGGCAGCGTGGTCGGGGCGTTCTACGCCAGCGGCATGGACGCCTTCCAGATGCAGCAGCACGCGGTGGCGCTGGACGAAGCCAGCATTCGCGACGTCACCCTGTTCAACGGCGGCATGGTCCGCGGCCAGAAGCTGCAGGACTACGTCAACCGGATGGTCGGTAACCGCGCCTTCGACAAGATGAAGAAGCCGTTCGCAGCGGTGTCCACCCAGCTCGAAACCGGCCAGCGCACGGTGTTCGTCAACGGCAATATCGGGCAGGCGGTGCGCGCCTCGTGCAGCATCCCCGGCGTGTTCGAGCCGGTGAAGATCGGCAAGTTCTATTACGTCGACGGCGGCGTGGTCAGCCCGGTGCCGGTGGACGCCGCGCGCCAACTGGGCGCGGATTTCGTCATCGCCGTGGACATATCCACCCGGATCACCGGCAAGACCCCCGAAAACCTGCTGGGCGTTGTCAATCAATCGATCACGATCATGGGCCAGAAACTCGGCGAGCAGGAAATCGCGCGCGCCGACGTGGTGATCCGCCCGAAGGTCAACGACATCGGCCCGGCGGATTTCGAGCAGCGCGCCCGCGCCATCCTCGAAGGCGAAAAGGCCGCGTTGGCCGCGATGCCGCAGATCCGCGCAAAACTGGCGCAGATGCAGCAGGCCCGCGTCGCAGCGCAGGCCGCGCAGCGCGCCGCAGCAGCGCCGCCGCACGTGAAATGCGAGGAACCTGGCTTTTTCGGTGGGCTGTTGGGCAAGGAACCCGAATGCGCGCCTGCGGGCAAGCGATGAGGCACTCGATTTCCGACCGATGAAAAAGGGCCGGCAATGCCGGCCCTTTTTGTGTGCATCGATTGCGATCTGAGTTCAGTGCGCAGCGTCGATCCGGCGGAACAGCGCTTCCTGCAGGATCGCCGTGGACCGGCAGCTCTGTCCCGAGAGCGAGGCCAGATCCGACCGGCGTCTTTGGAGGTCGCCGAAATTGCGCGTGACGAATGTCGGATTGATCGGATCGTTCTTCTGGAACGACGAAGGCGAAGACAAGCTCCCCGCACCGATCATGAACTTCGAAACATCGCTCTGCACGTTGAAATCGCGCGGCGTGATGTGGACGAAACTGGTGTCCGCTCCCATCGGCAGCGCTGGATTGATGCTGTCCATCTGCAGAGGATTGTTGTTGTAGCGCGCTTCGCCAGCATGGCATCCACTGCAGGTCTTCAACGAGAACTGATGCCTCCTCTCGACAATGGCGCCCGGCGCTTTCCACACTGCGCTGTCGGCGACCGAGGAGTAGATCGTCGAACCGGTCAGGAAATTCGCGCCTGCCCAGATCAGCGGCACGGTGTGGGTTCCGTTCGCCACCCCGGGAGCTGTGTTGATGTAGTTGGCCAGCAGCGTTGTGTTGTTCAGCGTGTGGTGCGGCGTGTCCTTGGTGGAGACGATATGCAGCATACCGTCCCACTGCAGATGGAATTCCCGCAGTTCCCAGGAGCCACGTAGCGGAATTGCTTCGATCGCACTACGGGTGGAGAGCGGCGACGGATCGATGTCGATACCGCCATAACCGACCAACGCGACCTCGTTGGTGCGGATCTGGTTGATCGCGCTTCCATTGGGTTTGTCCGGCGCGACGCCGGCCGCGGTGAACTGATCGGTGATCGCCTGCAGCGCCGGGTTGTAGGCCGCGCTGCCGAGGCCGATGTTACCCAGCGCGTGCCACTGCTGCGCATAGCTGCGGATCGCCGTGCACTGATTGATCGGTACGCCGTACTCGAGGATCACCGTGAAATCCATCTTTCTGCAGCCGCCACCGACGCTGCGATCGACCACGCCGAAGACAAAGCGTCCCTCGCCCGCATTGATCGGAATGCCGCCGTTACCGCCGCCGTACCTCGGCTGGCCGATCGCGGTACTGCGCAGATCCACGCGGTTGACGATCGCCAGCAAGCGCATCGGCGACTGCGACAGATCGAGTTTGCCGTCGATGGTGCGCGGCCATGCGTTCAGGACGCGGGTGTTGATCCGGTTGCGCGCCGGCACCGGGAAGCCGTTGATGGTATGCGTCGTGTTCCAGGACTGCAGCCAGTTCTCGACAAAATCCGCGGGATTCACGCCTGTCCCCGACTGGTTGGCCATGTTGGTCATCAGCGTCTTGAAGGTCCATGCGCCGTCGGGATTGCCGGTGTTGCCGCACACGTCGTAGGTGCGTTCCGGATCCTCGACCACCGACAGATCGGTCACCGCCAGCGTGGCCGCCGGATCGAGTCCGGGCGGCGGAGTGGTAATCACCGGATCGCTGATCGGAATCGCCAGCGACAGATCGCGGGCACGCTTCACTACTTCCGGATCGATGAACTCGAACTTCCGTGTGCCGACCAGTTCGCGCCCACGGAACACCGGAAATTCCTTTGCGCCCGTGCTGACGATCAGTTCGCGCCGCTTCGCCTGCTCTTCGACGAACTGATCGAAATCGAAATGGATCATCGCAGCGAACTGTCTCGGATCCTTCCCGTCGCGTTTGAGGACGTATTTGTGCTCGTCGATCACGAACTCCAGCGTGTCTTCGAGCCTCTCGGCGTTCTCGTAGCGCACCGCAAGCAGTGCGTTGCCCGCGGGATCGCCCTTGTCTTCCATCGGCGTCAGTTCGACATCGACGGGGACCGGTGGATCCTCGTCGACCGGCGGAGGTTCTTTCGCCTTGCTGCGGGCAGAGATACGGACGTCGCCGAGTGCGGCGAAGGTTGCGGCGACATCGGAATCCTGCGGCGGCGCGTCGGCGGACGCAACCTGCTGGTCGCGCTCGCTCTTCTGCGTTTGCTGCCACGGGACATCGCATGCGCTGAGCGTGCCCGCCAATAGCAGGACGCCCGATGTCCGGACAAAGCGGCGAAAATTCCAGGGAAAATCGTACGGCATGGTGTGTCACTCCTGTGAGCACGGTGGAAATCCTCAAAGAAGCCGATCCGACCGGAATACGCACGGCGGCATATACGCTTCGATGGTCCTTGGATGCCTTATACGCCCGTTTTTCGCCCGGGGAGGCCGACCTGTCGCTTCTTACAGCCGACTTGCGGAGGTTTCCATGACGGAAGCCCGGAAGTGCGCACTCAAAAAAAAAGCCGGCGAATGCCGGCTTTTTTCCTATCGATCGATTCGTCGGAAACGATCGATGGCGGCGATCACGCCCGCGAATCGCGCCTCGCCGCGCCCGGCCTGGCGGCGCCGCTGCGGTGCGGCTTCTGGCCCGCGTGCGCGTGCGCGCTGCGGTCGGCCGGCTTGCCGTGCGGACGGTGCGCCGGCTTGCGCGGCGCCTGAGCGCCGCCCGGACGCTGGTTGCCGCCGCGGTTGATCGGCTGCATCGGGCCGTCCATGCGGATCGGACGGCTCGGCGCGAAGCCTTCGACCACGTCCATCACCACATCGGCCTTGAGCAGACGCTGGATCTGACGCAGCAGACCGGCTTCGTCCGGCGACACCAGCGAGAGGGCTTCGCCCTGCGCGCCGTTGCGGCCGGTACGACCGATGCGGTGCACGTAGTCCTCGGCGACCATCGGCAGATCATGGTTGATGACGAGCGGCAGGTTCGGGATATCGAGTCCGCGGGCGGCGACATCGGTCGCGACCAGGATGCGGGCCTTGCCGGACTTGAACTGGTTGAGCGCTTTCTGGCGCGCGGCCTGGCTCTTGTTGCCGTGGATCGCGACCGCGGGCAGACCGGCGGCTTCAAGCTGTTCGGCCAGACGATTGCAGCCGTGCTTGGTCTTGCCGAAGATCAGCACCTGATCGGTATGGCGACGGGTCAGGATGTCGATCAGCAGATCGCGCTTGCGCGAGCCGTCGACCGGATGCGCGCGATGGGTGATGGTCGCTGCGATCGCGTTCTGCGCCGCCACCTGCACCTGCTGCGGGTTGTGCATGAATTCCATCGCCAGTTGCTTGAGCTGGCTTTCGAACGTGGCCGAGAACAGCAGGGTCTGGCGCTGCGACGGCACACGGCCGAGGATGCGCTTGATCGCCGGCAGGAAGCCCATGTCGAGCATGCGGTCGGCTTCGTCGAGGATCAGGATTTCGACCGCATCGAGCTTGGCCGAACCGCGCTCCATGTGATCGATCAGACGGCCGGGCGTCGCGACGAGGATGTCGACGCCGCGACGGAAGTTGTCGATCTGCGGCTGCATGCCGGCGCCACCGAAGACGGTGGTGACGTTCAGACGCATGTGCTTGCCGTAGCTGCGGATACTGTCGGCGACCTGCACCGCGAGTTCGCGGGTCGGCACCAGGATCAGCGCGCGCGGCTTGCGCGGGCCGGTCGCGGGCTTGTTGCCTTCGGCCAGACGCTGCAGCAGCGGCAGGCCGAACGCGGCGGTCTTGCCGGTGCCGGTCTGGGCGCCGCCCAGCAGGTCGTGGCCGGCCAGCGCCAGCGGGATCGCCTGGACCTGGATCGGGGTGGGCGTGGTGTAGTTGTTTTCCGCGAGTGCGCGCAGAAGCGCAGGCGCAAGCCCGAGCGATTCGAAAGTCATGTTGGAACTCCAAGGTGGTTTTCGCACCGCAAGCGAATGCGGGGCGTCACTCGGAGCTTTCCAAAACCGCGCTGCGAGCAAAATGAAACGGCCAGCCACATGGCGGGTCGTGTTCGGCGCGACGAAAGACGTGCGGGAGAGTGCTGCGAGGTCGGGTGCCGTACGGATGTATCGGCGCTGGAGCTGCAGCGGGCTGCCTAAGGAAAACGGGCCAGCCGTGCGCGAAACGAGGCGAACTGTACGCCAAAAGTGTCTGATACGCCAGAGAAAATTCCCGGACGGGCGCCGCGAACCATTCAGTTACGGCATCAGAGCTCGATCTCCAGACCCGGCCGCGCCAGGGTTGCGGTGATCCCGTAGGCCTCGCCCAGCTCACCGGCCAAGGCTTCCCGGGCCTTGTCCTCGCCGTGCACCAGGGCCAGCGGCGGATGACCGGCGAAGCGGCCGTACCAGTCCATCAGACCGCGCTGATCGGTATGCGCCGACAGCCCGCCGACGGTGTGGCGCTGGGCATTGACGCGCACGTCGTGCCCGTG
This sequence comes from Chitinophaga pinensis, assembly GCA_943371935.1. GTDB lineage: Bacteria > Pseudomonadota > Gammaproteobacteria > Xanthomonadales > Xanthomonadaceae > Lysobacter_I. The sequence continues at coordinate 38,801 of CALRWS020000043.1, forward strand.
GATGCGCACCCACTGGGCGCCATCGACCAGCCGCCGCCCGGTCGTGCCCTGGGCCTGATAGCCGACGAATACGACGTGGGTCTGACGGCGGTGCAGCCGGTGCTTGAAGTGATGCAGGATGCGCCCGGCATTGGCCATGCCCGAGCCGGCGATGACGATGATCCCCCGCTCGATCCGGTTGATCGCCATCGATTCGTCCGATGTCTCCGCGATGTGCAGGTTGGGCAACTTGAACGGGTTGGGACGCCCGCGCCAGACCGCTTTCGCATCGTCGTCGAACAGTTCCTGGTGGCGGCCGTAGACATCCACCACCTTCGACGCCATCGGACTGTCGAGGAAGATCTGCCAGCGCGACATCTTCCAGTCGTCCCAGTGTTTGGCGAACCAGTACAGCAACTCCTGGGTGCGGCCGACCGCGAACGCCGGAATCAGCACGCAGCCCCCCGAGCGCCAGGCGTCGTCGAGAATTTCCTCCAGCTCATGGATGGTTTCGGCCCGATCGCGATGCAGACGGTCGCCGTAGGTCGATTCCATCAGCACCAGATCGGCTTCGGTGATCTCCGCCGGATCGCGCAGGATGGGCGTGCCTTTCGGGCCGAGGTCGCCGGAGAACACCAGCTTCTTCCCGTCGCCCCACAGCTCGACGCTGCAGGAACCGAGGATATGGCCGGCATCGCGGAAGCACATCTCCACGCCCGGAAACAGTTCGGTACGGACGTCGTAGGGAATCGTTTCGACTTGGCGCATCGCGTCATGCGCATCGTCTTTGGTATACAACGGCACGGCTTCCGGCTGCCCGCGACGGCGGTCGCGATTGGCGCGCCTCGCCTCGCCTTCCGCGATGCCGGCGGCGTCCTGCAGCATGATCGGCATCAGGTCGGCGGTGGCGTTCTGGGCGTAGATCGGGCCGCTGAAACCGCGCTGGACCAGCAGCGGAATCCGGCCGATATGATCGATATGCGCGTGACTGACGATCAGGGCGTCGAGTTCACTGGGCTCGAACGGGAAGGCCTCGGCGTTGCGCGCTTCGGCCTCGGGACTGCCCTGGATCATGCCGCAGTCGATCAAGAGGCGTTTGCCGCCGACCTGGACTTCGTGCAGCGAACCGGTGACTTCACCGGCGGCGCCGTGGAAGAGAACGCGCATGGGTCTTGCCTCGTCTTGCGGTGGTGGCAGCATCCCGCAAACGGGGCGGCATGACAATCGGTGAGAGAGAGATCGGGGCCAGGTTCACTTCTCTCGAAGTGAACC